>NZ_JAPDSH010000020.1 GCF_029143285.1 Vagococcus proximus | reverse complement strand
TGCATTGAAAAAATATAATACAATCGTGAATAAAAAAGTAATTGATTTTGGCGGCATAGTTATTACAAAAAATGATGGTCTTAGAACATTGCCATATGGAATGTTCGGATCAGACTATATAGCGATGTCAAGTAAATATTATGGTCAAGACATGTATGCTAAAGAAGAAGTTAAAGTGTCATCAGGGTCAATATGGTATAAAGTAGAACAAAATGGAAAAGTGTTAGGATACTTAGATCGTGATGCTTTAAGGGCCTTTTATACAGTAGTGGCCCGTGAGAAAGTAGACTACAAAGCGGAAGTAGTTAGTAAAAATGACGGTGTTAGAAGTAATCCTTACGGAACAGAG
>NZ_JAPDSH010000002.1 GCF_029143285.1 Vagococcus proximus | reverse complement strand
TGAACTCACAGGTTCCTTCAAGACTTTTCCGTCTTCCGTTACATGGTTAACCACTAGCTCTCCCATTTTTTCAGTCGGATCAATCTCGCGATAAATATGATACGATACAGTCAACTCTTCATAATCGACTGCCGTTGCGTTCCATTCAATCTCTTTATCTGAATGTTTAACTTTAACACCTTCATGATTTTCTTTAATCGTTTCAGGCATTAACGTATAACCATCTTCAATCATATCATTAATGTTATATACAAATTTTGTCATGCTGTCATTAATTTTTTCAAACATCTCTGGCAACAAGCTTACATTTTCCGCTGGTAGATAATGGGCAGCATCTGTTGAAATACGGCGGAACAATCCTTCCGCTTCCCCTTTATCATTAACAACTTTACTATTAGGATCTTTACTTGAATTATCCAAATAAACTGTAAATACTTCGTACCCCGCTTGTTTGATAACATCAGCTTTGCCTTCAATAAGGGACATCAAATCATAAAATTCTTGTTTGTGATTCTCATATAATCGCCCTTTTAATTTTTCATTATAGCCTGTAAGTGGACGTTTCATCCCTATAGGATAATCAGTTTCTAGTTTATTTTTTTCATCTTCTAATTCGAATAATTCAGGAGAATCATAGTCCCCAGCTTCATACATTTTTTCAATTTTTTCGGATAATTCTCTTGCATATTTAGTTGTTGAAGGATAGTTAGAAGCATCGTTTCGGTACTCTTCCTCACCTGATATGCCAACAAAATAATCACGTTCTGGCCCTATATTCGGATGACCATCTGCAAATATAATCAAAACTTTTCGAGCATCATCTCTACTCGTCTCATTCATTTTAGGTAACACATAATCTAAACCATCATACAATGGCGTTAAGCCACCTGCCTCCATCGTATTAACGGCTTCTTTCACTTTAGAAAAATCGCTTGAGTAGTCAGTTAACGTCTTCGTAATCGCGTCATACACTACTTCGCCTTTGCCACTATCATAACCAGGACCTCTAAATACGGAAATACCAACTCGTTCATATTTTGAATTTCGCTCATCGATAAAGTGATTAATCGCTTCTTTTGTCTTATCTAAACTGCCCGTATCACGCATAGATCCTGATCCATCAATTAGTAACTCATAATCAACTTTTTCTGGCTCTTTCGATGGGTCTTTTTCTTTTTTTGCCTTTAATGTGACCTTCTTTTCTTCATACGTCTCTGTTTTCTTTACCGTTTCTGTTTCCTTGCTGTAAGCATCTCTATTTTCAGTTGTTGGACTTGCCAGCACTAATGACGGTGCCACTAGATTAGCAATTAAAAGCCCTAACATACTCTTTTTAAATCGTTTCACACTTGTCTCCTCCTTTTAAGATAACTGTTGTTAATTAATGATACAATTTCACCATTTTTTTAGCATTTCAATAATTACCTAAGGATATGCAGTTTTAGTAATAACTACTTTAATTCGAAATTTCACAAAAAAAAATAGTGCCGAGAACGCGTTCTCAGCACTGTCTTCTTTATTTTATTTTTCCATCTCACGTACAGCTTTTAAGATGGCCACAGAGTCCATCGGAATTCTTCCCAAACCATCTGGTCCAACATTTAATAAGTAGTTAATTCCCATGCTATTTAGATGATGTTTTTGTTTATAAATAACATCAGCTGACTTCCAGTTTTGATCACGGTAAGTGAAGCCCCATGAATCGTTTGTCGTTCCAGCTGTTTCATATAAACCATTTGGAGAAGGTTTAAAACCATTCACATCGTTATAATCAACCTCACCAGACACTTCTTCACGCATTTCTGGGATTTCGTTATCTCCTAAAGAAACATAGTCATATTTACCATTACCCAAACGAGAATTAATCAAGCAATCAGGTTGTAATTCTTTAACTGTGTCATAGATTTTTTCACTTTGTTCAGGTGTTAATGTCATCGGCATATCGAACCAAGCCGTTACAATCTCACCGTAGTTCGTCATGATTTCTTTAATTTGTGGGATGATTTTATTTTCAAAACAAATACTAAAATCTTTCTCACCAGTAAAGTCCCAACTGTTATCCCAAGTTGAACCTGCTGTTTCAATATGGTTAGATAAGTACCCTCCACCGTGTTCTTCGTGCCAATCTAAATCTTGAGAATAATAAATACCTAATTTTAAACCGTGTTTTTTACACGCTTCTGATAATTCCATTAAAACATCACGTTTGAAAGGTGTTGCATCGTAAACGTTATAGTCGCTTACTTCTGATTTATACATTGCAAATCCATCATGATGTTTTGTTGTGACTACTAAGTATGTCATGCCACATTCTTTTGCTAAACTGACAATTTCATCTGCATCAAAATACATCGGATTGAAACTTTCAGCTAATTTCCCGTATTCGCTATTTGGGATTTGGAATTTAGATTGAATCCACTCAGCGTAAGCACTGGCAGACTCACCCCTATATTCTCCTGCTAATAATGAATAAAGTCCCCAATGAATCATCATGCCATACTTCGCTTCTTTAAACCATTTAATGTTATTACTCATTGCCATCTCTCCTCTTCATTTTCATTAGTTTTTTATCTATTTTTTAAACCGTTAGTTCTTATCTACTAAAAGTCCTGCCCCAATCAAGTTGGCATCATTTTTATAAAATGAACTGACAATTGTCGGACGAATTGGACAGCGTTGCCCATAACCCATGACAACATCTAACTTTTCTTCTAATTTTTCTAATAAATTAGGCTTATTAGAAATTCCGCCACCTATAACAATGTATTCTGGATCTAGAATGTATTGAAGATTATATAACCCTTTTGCTAAGTTTAAATACAGTGTATCTACATAAGACAAGGCCAAAGCCTCACCTGACTCTGCTCGGTCAAAAACCTCTTTACCACTCGTCTCTTCGCCCACTTCTTTAGAATAAGCTCTCGCCATATGAACAGCCGAACCAGTGACACTCCACTCCTCATTGTTTTCAGTTAACATCATACCAAACTCACCAGCAAAATTATTAGCACCAGAAACAAACTCGCCATTCATGACGATAGAACCGCCTATTCCTGTTCCAATAATGATAAAAATAACATTCTTAGCACCCTTCGCTGCCCCTGCTGCTACTTCAGCATGACAGGCACAATTGGCATCATTTTCAAAAAAGACAGGTAACTGATAGGCTTCTTTAAAGTGTTGTACAAAAGGAAAACCGTGTAAATAATGCAAAGAACTTGCCCCATCAATTTCACCTGTTTGTTGATTGGCAATACCTGGCACACTAAAAGAAATAGCCTCTACATCATGTTTTGCTATGTACCCCTTAATCATATTATCCAACTCACTGGCCATGTCATCCCAGCTTTTAGGTGACTTAAAATGACGACGGTCACTTAACGCCTCCTCTTTGAAGATGGCTCCTTTGACACTACTTCCTCCAATATCTATTACGAGTTTACATTTAGACACACCTATCATTCCTTTTCACATTTTAATTGGCTTCTATTATTTTCCTAATTGATCGATTGGCGTTTTGATGCGTTTTTCGTAAGCATCTAACCATTCTTGAGTGATCGGTTCGATAATCGTTTTATCATCCTCACCCATTTGTGCAATATAAATAGCTGGCTCTTCTTGATCATTCGCCACTGAGAAAGTAAATTCAACGTTTGTTGCCACACCCCATTCTCCTTTATTATTCATAGCAACCAGTGAGAAAGCACCTGCTTTACCATAACGTTTGGTTAATTTGTGGTGGAAACTATACATTGCTTTATCTGCTGCTTCTTGCGGGTGCATGCCTTCGCCCATCAAACGAACGATTTCGTAACTTAGACAGCCTTTCATTAAGTCTTCACCTAAGCCTGTCGCTGCAGCACCACCGATTTCGCTATCCACATAGAACCCTGAACCTGATAAAGGTGAATCCCCTACACGCCCTGCCTTTTTCATGAATAAACCTGAACTTGACGTTGCAGCTACCATGCTTCCAGATTGATCTAAACTAACGGCTCCGATTGTATCGTGGCCATCATAAGCACTTAGCCCTTTTTCTTTCATTTCTTCTAAACGTAACTCGTACATTTTTTTAGAACGATCAGTCATCATATTTTTACGTTCAAAGCCTTCTAGCTGAGCATATTTCGTTGCACCATTTCCAACACGGAAACTGTTAAATTTGTGATCACTTAAAGCGCGAGCGACTGAAACTGGATTAGCCACATCGACAATCCCTGCAACCCCACCAATTTTAAATGTATCGCCATCCATATAAGCGGCATCCATCTCTAAGATACCCTCTTCATTTGGCAAACCACCATACCCTACTGATTTATAGTAAGGGTAATCCTCTACCATCTTGATACACGTTTCAGCAGCATCTCCTGCTTTGCCATTTTTCTTTAATTGTTCTGACGCTGCGACAATCCCGTCATGCGCCATGCGCCACGTTGCAATAATTCCCCACATAAGTCCGACACTCACTTTCTATTATTATCTCATTCAGTTTGTTCCTACAGTGTTGTAGTAGTTTCTTTTTTCTAACTACCCAACTAACCTTTTGACACCGCTTTCAATGTTGTTTCAAAAAAATACGTGCTAACATCTTCTCTTATATATCCCTCTTTAGAGCATAGTGTCCACGTTTAATAACTGTATCTTACACTATAAACCACACATTGTATATACTTTTATTAATTATATTTTTATTTAATCAACTTAATCTAGACTATTATTAAAAAATGATTAACTTTAGGTCTATTTTAAAAGCAAAAACCTCATTGTAATACGAAACACAATAGTATATACTTTGTTTATACAAACGCTTTCTTTTAAAGAAAAGATTGAACCTAACTGTCGTTTGCTATACATTAAACGTGACGTAAATTTCACTTAGAGAAAGGGATATGCAATCATGACTTCTAAAAAAACTCCGCTTTATATTACTATAGCCAATGATTTATTAACTGACATTCAATCTGGTTCATTGAAAGGTGGCGACAAACTCCCTACCGAATACGAATTAGCCGACAGTTTTAAAGTCAGTCGCCTAACCATCAGAAAAGCTCTTGACTATCTTATTACTCGGAATATTCTTATCAAACAAAAAAATCATGGCACTTTTGTTGTTGAACAAAGTAAGATTCAAAGTGGTGCAAGCGGATTAGCAGGTTTTTCCGAAACAATTCGTAACCTAGGTATGACTCCCAGTACTAAACTCATTGAAATGACAGAAGTTTTTTTACCTTCAGAAGAAATTTCATCACGCTTAGAGTTAGAAGAAAAGGAATCTGTTATTTTTATCAAACGTGTCCGTTATGCCAATGAAACGCCACTGGTTAT
This sequence comes from Vagococcus proximus, assembly GCF_029143285.1. Classification (GTDB taxonomy): domain Bacteria; phylum Bacillota; class Bacilli; order Lactobacillales; family Vagococcaceae; genus Vagococcus_D; species Vagococcus_D proximus. Next base: position 420,187 of record NZ_JAPDSH010000002.1, on the reverse strand, counting down.
TGAAAACTTACATATTAGAAAGAAATATCTGGGTGATATTTCCAAAGTAGATTTTGAAACAGATTCTCTTTTCGAAACGATTGAAAATCACATTTTAATTGGCTATTCTCATCAAGAGATTAGTGCCGAACTCGTATCAGATACAACCGCCTCTCTTTTAAATATTGAAAAAGGCTCCCCTATCTTACTTGTCGATACAACGACTAGTTCCATCCAAGGAGAACCTATTCTAATCGATTTATCTTATTACCGTCCTGATAAATATACCTTCAAAAATATACTTAAACGTAACCACTAAGGAGAGAAAACAAGATGAAACCAGACTATGATTTGATTAAACAAGCAGTATATGCTAGACAAGAGGATTTCTTTGCTGGCTTAAAAGAAGTCATGCAGATTAATAGCGTCAAAGCAGACTCTACCGAGGATGCCCCTTTTGGTGTCGGACCGAAACAAGCCGTTTTAAAAGCTCTTGAGATTGCGGAGTCAATGGGATTTAAAACTAAAATGGTCAATAATGCAATGGGCTATGCTCAGTGGGGCCCAGATTCCTCTGACTATATCGGTGTCTTTGGACATCTAGATGTGGTTCCTGAAGGGACAGATTGGGACTATGAACCTTTTGATTTAACTGAAGACAACGGTGTTCTATACGGTCGTGGTGTTTTAGACAATAAAGGCCCTATCATGAGTAATCTGTATGCCCTGTCTGTCTTAAAAGAGCTTGGCTTTAAGACAACGAAAACTGTTCGAATTGTATTCGGAAGTGATGAAGAAAGTGGCTCAGCTGATATCCCGATGTATCTTGAAAAAGAACCCGCTCCACTCTATGGCTATACACCTGACTGTAAGTATCCTGCCGTTTACGGTGAACGAGGCGTGGTTGGGATCGATATCGTCACAACATTTTCAGATGACTCGTTAAACCAAATCCAATCTTTTGTTGGTAACTTTGATCGCAGCAGTATTCCTGATACACTTGATGTGACTTTAGCAACTGGTGAAATTATTGAAGTACGGGGAAAACGTTCGCCAAGTAACGCGCCTGATATGGGGCTGAATACCATTACTTTATTTGCCAAAAACTCGACTGATGAGGCTCGCTTTACTGGTGAGCTGGCAACGTATCTGTCATGGTTAGCTGATGGCTTCCATGATAAACATGACGGTTCTGGTATTGGCGCTGGTTTTTCAGATGAAGATTCTGGTTCGCTTCAACTTTCTCCTTATGAGTTAAACCTAACAGAAAACCAAGCGATTTTATCGTTATCTATCCGCTACCCTATTTCCGTTACGGAAGAAGAGGTGCTTGAGGCAATCACTAGCCACCTTGTACTGGATAGTGAGTTAATCGCACGTCGCCGCATGAAATCAACAGTCTTTGACCGTCATCATCCCATGCTTAAAACGATGCAAAAGGTTTATGAAAACTGCACGGGTCAAGACGGTACGCCTGTTACGACAACAGGTGCAACTTACGCCCGTTCAATGCCAAATATCATCGCATTTGGTCCATCATTCCCTGGTCAAAAAGGTATCGCTCATAACAAAAATGAGTATATGGACGTCAGTGATTTAATGAAAAACATGGAAATATACGCTTTAACCTTAGCCGTATTAATGGCTTAATGCTAAAAAGCACCTCTTGTTAAATTCAGTTTACTTGAATTCCACAAGAAGTGCTTTTTTTATGAGTCAGTTCCCCTATTACGAGGTTTTTACTATTATAAAGAACATGATACGAATTAGTTTAATTATTTTAGTATTTAATATATTTATATTAGTATTCGTACCAATTATTTTTTAAAATTTTTAACTTTTATACTAATTTGGATTCGTCTGAAAATAGGTTAGGAGTATATCCTATGTTAGCAAAAATCTATGGAACAGTTGGCTTTATGGTTACTCTTCCATTCGCCTTGATTATGATTATTTTAAATGCTTGGTTTAATAGGAATAATAAGGATTATGTTTACTATGACATTAAATATTTTAAATTATTTCAGTCACTAAAACAATCTAATATTGTCTTTGCTGTCAAATTAGATTTACAGGCTATCTTTGAAGGGAGAACTTCGTAGTGCATATAATTATTCATTTTAATTAATTTTACCATAGGATTTTTTCCTGTTAAATATACTAATGGAAATATTGGACAATTTAAATCATTTTCTCCATGTATTAATACAATTTGACAGTTTGAATGATTGATAATATCATTTTTCAGTCTTTTGTTAGCTGACATATCCACATACTTTTGTATTACTTGTCTAGAGTTAGAAAAAAGTAAAGTATAGTGAGCATCATAAAATGTCCCAGTAGCAACAATACCTTTAATGTTCGAATATTTTTTTTGTGAAAAAAATAATGAGATGTATGCTCCGTAACTATCGCCATATATTATAAAACTACTATACTTACTTGCATAATGAGTGATTACATCGTCTACAGACTCAACATCTAAAATGCCACCATTATTAATTAATCGTTCTTGGTACTCATTTGAATATCCTGTACTGCCTACATAATTAATACAAATAACATCGATATTGCTTTCTATCAATAGATTAATTACTGGATTAAAGGAATTATCAACGTGATATTCTGGCCCCCCATGTAAGTAAAAAACACAGTGATTACTATTATTATCCAAAATAAAACAAGGTATTTTTTGTTTACCGACATATTTATGAAAAATATTTTCCACTATTGAATATAGATTAAAAATTTTGGCATTAAAATCAGCAACATATACATTATTATTTTTTTTTACAAAAAGTGTGTGTTTGATGTATGGTGTGCTACCACAAAAAAAAGTAAACATAGATACAGTTATTGGTTGTGAATGTATACTTATAAATTCAAAAGAATCAATTATACTTCTAGAAAAATGCAGTTCGCTCATAAGTAATTGAATTTTTTGTTCATCCAAAGTGAAATATAGATTTCCTTTATAGATAGTACTTTCAATAGCTTTTATTTCTAATTTATTATTTCTGTTAACTCGAAATAATTTTATTTCATCGTATTTATTCATACAAATAGCTACAATATCATTTCCAATTAATCTTATAGTTAATATTTCCATAAACTATATTTCCTTAAAAACTAATTTAACTTTTGAAAGGTTTATAGCAGATATTAATACAGCAAAAATAATCATGATGATATTTATAAATATTAAGAGAGTATCGTTAATTCCGAATGCGATACTTCTTAAAGCATCAATTTGATAAGTTAAAGGATTTAAGTAAGCGAAAAATTTTAATACAGTAGGAACGTCTTTCAACATGTAAAATACAGGCGCTGTAAAGCCGAGTGGAGTCAAAAAAAATCTAATAATTATGTCTCTTTTTTGGTAATCATTAATATATGTCGTTAGTAAAATAGCTACGGATGTCCAAAAAAGTAATATGAATATTGAAAAAATAATAGTAAAAATTAGGCTGACTAAAGAAATTCCACTAGTATTAAAAAATATTAGTATAAAAGCTATTATTAGTTCTTGAATAAGCAAACCTAGCATTGGATAAAGGCTCATTCCCAAAATATAAAATATAGAAGAAACACCACTTGATAACTTCAAAGCTAGTAAACCATACCTTTTATCAATAGTCGTTCTATAAATGACTTGTGTGGTCTGTCCTATTATTAAAGAACCAAAGATTCCAATTGAGGAATATAAGAGATACGAAACTTCTGTTTCATTATAAAAAACGCTAGAAATAGCTCCATTTAGACCAACACCTATAAACAATACATATAATAGCGGTTGAATTATTTGGGATAAAACAAGACCTTTATTGAGAAAAAAGGCAACAATTTCATTGTGAGCGACAATCCGAAAGCCCTTTACACCTAATTTAGATTCAAATCTTAAATCTTCTGCTTTCATTTTTCACGTCTCCTTAATGCTTTACTTTATTCAAGTAAGTTTCTCTCAAGTTAATGACATTTGATGATATATTTTTAATATTAAAGGTATCCTTGGGAAAGGTATTAATTATACTAAAAATTGTATGATCAGTTGTATTTGGAGTGAAAATTTCTATAGAAAATGGGTTAATTACTTGGTATTCATTGATATTTTTTTTCAACCAAGAGAATTCCGCATCAGTTATTTTATATTCAAATTCAATATAAAATCTTATCATCTGCTCTTTCATGAACTCTTCTTTACATCCAAAAAATTCTATCTTATTATCTTTAATAAATAATATTTTTGTACAAAAACATTCCAATAAACTAATATCATGTGTTGATATGATTACACCTTTATTATTTTGAGATTCAAGTAGGAGAAAATCCAGAAGTTTTTCAGAGGACTCAACATCTAATCCGGTAGTTGGTTCATCTAGTATATATATATTAGGCTTATGAGCAATCGCTCTAGCTATTTGAACTCTTTGTTGTTGTCCACCAGACAAAGTATCTACTATTTTTTTTTTAGCACTATTGAGTGAGACAATATCAATTGCAAAATCGCAATACTCTTTGATTTTATGTTTATCAATATTAGCAAGACGTAAACCTAACTCAACATTACTCCAAACATCCAAATACCAGTCCATTACTTGAGATTGTGGAGAAAAACCTATAGAAGAGAACGGGTGATTCTTGTCTAAGTACTTTTGATTATAAATAATACCACCACTTTTATTGGGATATACACCTACTAAAGAATTTAACAGAGTGGATTTCCCAGATCCATTGGATCCTAAAACTCCAATGAAATCTCCAGGACTCAAACAAAAGTTAAAATTATTGAGTACCACATTATCATCATAATTTATCGATAGATCTTTAACCTCCAACATATGTAAACACCTCCTGAAAACGCTTAATTTAACCTTGATATCCCTATAGTATTATAATATGATGAGGATATCAAGAGGAAAGGAGGTGAAAAAGATGTCAAATGGATTAAAAGTTCTGATTAAAGATCTACAAGGTAATTTGGAAGTTGTAGGTAATTTCTTTGATAATCCTGAACAAACTCTAGATAACTACGGAATTCAAGGTATTGAGAGGCAAGCTTTATTAGCTAAAGATATCAATGCGCTCAATTCTATTGGTATCGAACAACAAGAGTTAGTTGGCGCCCTATCAGGAGCCCACAGTTCAGGTTGTCATGAGCAAGCTTAGGGATAAGCTAATAAAGGACACTACAAAATGTAGTGTCTTTTATTGTATTATTTATAAGAATATTTTTTACTCATAATCATTTACTTAAAGATACAGATAAGTTCAACTACTACATATTTGCAGAAAGGAGCACACTAAATGAAATTAACAATGAACAGGAATGTGAGTCCGAAAGTTAAACAATTATTGACACTTTTTTTAGAAAATTACACAAAAAACGGTTTATCAGAGCATACTACATTATTGCTCTATGATTTCATTTTACTTTCATACCAAGTTTCTGTTAGAGAACGATACAGTATATCATTGTTAGCAGAAGAGTTACTTTGTCGAAATTTAGAAGTTAGTATGATAATAAATATTTATTATCATTCACTGAATTGTTTAGCACTTAGTAATGGAGAAAAAGTGTACAGAGGTGGTTTTATAGTATGAAAAGTCATATTGAGAACAGGCTTAAATTTCTAAAACTTTTAGAAAAAAATGAGTTATATAAAACGGATGACACTCATTGGACATATCGAGTAAAAAAACAACCTACACAAAAAAGAGGATTTAAGATACACCTGAGTGCGTCTATTATTAATGCCTATGAAATAGCTAAAATATTTCTTGATTTATATACAGATTCTAATGTAGACTTTAAAATTGTTTCCAATTTATCTTTATTAGAGCTGCAAAATTCATCTATGTACGGATTCACACAAATAGGAAAATTTATTACGATATATCCTGAAAGTAATAGTCAGTTTATTATGTTGTTAAACGACTTAGAATTGGTTTTTAAAAATCAAGGGGCTTCACCGATAATTCCTTCTGATTATAACTATTTAAATAGCTCAGTTGTTTATTATAGATATGGAGAATTTGTTAAAGATGAAAGTTTTACTGATAAAAGAGTACGAATGATACCAGAGAATATCGTTGTCCCAATAAAAGATTATTATATTGAACGGCTCCATACGATACCTAATAAGTATCTGGTTATAGACATTATAAAAAAGACATCAAAAGGTGGAGTATATAAAGTATTAAATTTAGAAAATAATAGATTCGCAATTCTTAGAGAAGCAACTCACTTATCGAATATACTTATAAATGGTGAAGACTCTGTCAATCGCTTATATCATGCAAATGAAAACATATATAGTCTAGCATATACTTCTTTAGTCCCTAAGATTATAAATGAATTTTATGTAAATACTACCTATTTTTCTGAAGAAGAATATCTAGTGGGTATAACTCTAGACGAATATATCAAAGTGAATAAACCGTATAAATGGTTTGTTAGAGTTCTCGATGCAATAAAAACAATGCACAAAAAAAACATATTGCATGGAGATATTTCATATAAGAACATTCTTATTAATGATGAGACCCTACACTTTATTGATTTTGAATATTCTGTAAATTTTGAGAACATTTCTGACAAAAATAACCAACAGGTTGTTGGCACTCCAGGATTTTATGATTCTAAATTAAACAATTCATCACCATATTTTTACAAGGATATTTGGAGTGCTGTATGTCTTCTTTTTTGGAGTGAAGACTTTAAGTACTTTGAAATGATCAGTTCAAAAACATATGTTGATCTTATTAAAAATTATGAAGAATTAGTAATGGGTAGACTTATATCTAATTTTAGAAACATGAAGTATGGAGTAATATATGAAAAAACTTTTAATTATAGGTATAATTCGATCGAAGAAGTCAAAGAGGATTTTAATAAAATAGAATAAAATGTTCGAACCTGACTGAGTACACTTTCCAATTTCTCAAATAAATTAACATAGCTAACAAAAATAACTACAAATATGAATAAATATATTACTTTTAAAATTAAGTTTTTAGTTATTTGAACTTTTTAATAAAACATCCGTTCAAATAACAGTTATAAAACAAAAGACATGCCAATAATGACATGTCTTTTGTTTTCACTTCTTTAAATATTTCGATTACTTTAACCTAGTAAATAATCAAGTGTTGCTGTTCCAATCGCTTTTGCTGCAATCCCCATCGCATCTTCATTAATATCAAATTTCGGATGGTGATGTGGGAAGAACTCACCTGAAGCAGGTTTTGCTCCTACGAAAATATAAGAACTTGGTACAACTTCTGAGTAATAAGCAAAATCTTCTGAGGCAGGATTTGCTTGGGCTAATGAAATCTCATTCAGATTTTCAATGCCTGCTGTTTCAATACTGTGAATCACGCTTGATGTCAACGCTTCGTCACTCATTAAAACTGGGTAATCATGCTCATAGAATAACTCGTATTCAATACGGAACATCGCCGCAATACCATCTAAGATTGATTTGAACTCCTTCGCAACTAATTCACGTGTTGCCGGGTCCATACTACGAACGTCTCCTTCAATAAATACGCTGTCTTTAATCACATTGAAAGACCCACGTCCATCGAAGTTTCCGATTGTTAAGGTTGCCATTTCAAATGGAGACACACGGCGGCTCACAATTGTTTGAGCTGCCACAACAAATTGGCTCGCTGCTACAATTGTATCATTCGCTTCATGAGGTACTGCCCCATGTCCGCCTTTTCCTTTAAACTTCACTTTAAATGAAGAACGCCCAGCCATTGTGGCACCTAAGCAGTAGTGAATATCTCCCGTGTCAATTGGACTCCACAAGTGAACTCCTAACACATTATCAACACCTTCTAAACAGCCATCTTTAATCATCGCAATCGCGCCGCCTGGTGGTGTTTCCTCTGCTGGTTGGTGTAAGATAACGACTTTCCCAACTAATTGATCTTTGATTTCTAACAAAGTATCAGCCAATGTTAGCATATATGATGTATGAGCATCATGCCCACAAGCATGCATACACCCTGGGTTTTTAGAGGTGAATTCTAAACCTGTCTCTTCAGTAATCGGTAGTGCATCAAAGTCGGCACGTAAGGCAATCGTTTTACCTGGTTTGCCACTGTCAATGGTTACAACAACACCGTATCCTCCTACATTGGTCTTAACGTCACAGTCTTTCCCTTTATAAAAATCAACAATATACTGACTTGTCTTTTCTTCTTCAAATGATAATTCTGGATGTTGATGAAGGTAACGTCTCATCTCAATCATTTTCGGTGTTTTGTCATCAATCTTTTTTTGTAATGTTGCTTTTAATGTTGTCATAATTTCAACCTCCGATTAGTTTGCTGATGCTTGTTTTTTATTCGAAACTAAGAATGTTAATAGACCTGCAACAACAATCGCTGCTGCAATAAAGGTAAAGGCTAATGAATAAGAACCATCTGCTTTTTCAATTAATTTACCTAAGATCATTGGGGCTAAGAACCCACCAAGTGTTCCACCTGTATTGACAATACCAATCGATAACCCAATTGAATTTTCTTCAAATAATTTATGTGGCCAAGTGAATACAGCTGTGAAACATGAAATAGTTAACATGCCAATAAATACAACTAAGATTGATGATAACCAAAGTAAGTCTGTATTAATTAAAAGCATAATCATGGCTGCAATAATAACAGAACCACCCATCACAAATAATTTTTCGCGTCCAACGAAGAATTTAGATAACAAGAAACCTGTTGACACTGTTCCGATTACTTGTGCGATTGAATTCGCAGTTAAAATATACCCTGCTGACTGAATACTTAAGTCATATGTTTCCGTTAAGTAACTTGGTAACCATGACATACTACCGTAGTACGTAATGTTTAAGAATAACATTGCAATAAATAAAATAATAACGTCTTTGTTTAAAATCATTTCTTTAAATGATACAGATGATTTAACTTTAGCTTCTTTCGCAACTGGCTCAGTTTTAGGAACAAATAACGCCACTAGTACTAGTGCTAATAAGAATAATGACCCTAACGCTAAGTAAGCATAACGCCAATTGTTTGCGATTAAGTTCGCGCCTAATGTAAAGGCTAAAATCCCACCAATACCTGATGTAGATAAGATACATGATTGAACCAACGTACGTTTTTCTTGTGGGAAATTCTCAGCTACTGATTTAGAACAACTTGGTGGATAGCCTCCGTGTCCAATCCCTGCAAAGAAACGAATACAGAAGAATAACATTAAACTACTAACTGTTCCGAATAAGAATGAAAATAATGAAATCATTCCTAATGAAATCATCAGAACTTTTTTAGCACCAATCTTGTCTGCTAACCAACCTCCTGGAATTTGCATTAATGAGTAACCTAAGAAGAACATACTCATAATCATCCCTGTTTGTGACGGGGCAAAGTCTAATTGCTTGGCAATGGGAATAATTGCAGTTGAAATCATATTTTTATCCATATAAACCATTGAATAACCTGCCATAAGCGCAATGACTAATTTGATACTGCCACCTTTCGATAACTCTTTTTGTTTCGTGTTAATCATATTAACCCTCCTGAAATTTGTCTTGAAGCGTGTGATAACGCTCTCACACTTAGTATTATACGTTTGTGAAAGATATATATAAGTTTATTCCATATGAAAAACTCCCCTTATCATACGTTATTTATACATCACCAAAAAAATAATCGTATCTTTTGACAGTCAAAAGATACGATTATTCTATTTAACTTTTTTAATCTCTAATAGGTGACACGAATTAAAGCTCATCTCTAACTGGAATGCTAATTCATTTGTCACTGCTTTTTCTTGTACTTCCAACTGAGGTAAAATCGTTGTCTCAAGATGATTTTGGCTCGCACGGTCTATCTCTCGTACACCACCTAGTGATAGCCACGTGTTATAAATCCCACCCTGGTCTTTACTCAACGTGTATTTCTTTATGAAGTACGTTCCTTGTGGCAAACCTTTTAGGGCGACCATTAACTCATGATTTTGTTTTTGTATACTGTGATAATCTAGTGAATACAAAGGATTCATATACGTTGGATTCCAAATAACCATCTGATACGCCTCGCGTTTTTTATCAAAGGTCAAGACACTGGTTTCTGTTTTTACTAAGACTTGATTGCTCAATTGATAAAGTAACGTTAAGGCATGATACACCGGTCGACGAAGTCCATCATACATAAACAACGATAGTGAACTGATTTCACATTTGTCTTCATCTGTTCGGTCAATCCCAATATTTAACCAATAGCCGATACCACTCAAACGATCCGCAAGCGCCACTATTGTATCTAAAATCAAGGCTGCACGGTAAAATGTCCCACTCAACACATCACCATACCCCATTAACGTGTTCCAATCTAGTAAATAAATGGGTACACTCTCCAATTTTAACCCATCTAAAAAATCAGCTAAATACGTAATTTTCTCGATAATATCATTACCTTGCGTGCCTTTTTGCGTATCGATCTCACCAACTAATATCACACTATAAAACTCAATAATCGGTTGATACTTCACCAGATGTTCCTCTAGCTGAAGCAACTCTTCTTGTGTCGTTAAATTTAATTTTAAACCTACGGTAAAATCATCACTGATTTCTTTCATCCAATCATAAACTAATTGATACTGTTGAAACTGCTCATCATACGCGACAATCGCCATCTCAATGTGCAGGGCTTGCTCCCGTGATTTCAAATAAACCAACGTCTCTCGGTAAGTGGCAAACCAGTCTTCTAAATCATGAAAACTTTTCACCTGTTGAGGCAACGTTAGGCGGACCATCGGTTTTAAACCTTGCTCATTAATAAAATCAAACCAATTTCTATTGCGAATAAAATTAGAGACCATCTCATTGGAATAACTAAAATTATCCTCTGTTAGCAATTCTGTAAAATGAATAAACTCAAATCCTTGCTCTTGTTGCAACTGTACCAATTGTTTCTGGACAATCGCTTTCTCCCCATTTTCAACATTTCCAATAGTAACCAAGCGATCTGGCAAGCTTAACGACATATCTAAAGATTCTTTGACAGATAAATTTAGACTCCCTTGATTGTTATAAAAACGATACGGGATATTTTTATTTACCAAAATATAAGACAGTAAACGGTAGATTTCTTCTGTTTCGATTGGTCTAACATCATCGGATTCCAACTCAACCGATTCAGAACTGACTTGCTTTTGATACTGTTTAGGTGTCAGGCCATAGGTTTCTCGGAAAAACTTATAAAAGGCTTTTTCATTGGAGAAACCTGCCTCATCTGCAATTTGAGAAATCGTCAACTCTGGTTGCTCTAACAGTTCTTTAGCCTTTGCCCCTCGACGTGTTTGCAGATAATCAGACAAACTCATCCCGACTTCATCTTTAAATAGTTTTGAAAAATAAAACGGTGTTAAATACTGTAAATTAGCTAACTGTTCTAAACTTAATTTCTCTTGATAATGCCCCTCAATATAACGAAGCGTCTCTGAAATACGTGAGTCCTCTACTTGTGGCAAACGCTCATCGGTTTGTTCCTCTTGATACCCGACGACAAACTCTCCTACCAAGATAGCCAACAGCTCATAAAACTTTTGCAGTTGATCAAATACATTGCTCTCTCCACCGATACAATCCAATAAAATCAACAGTAAATTCTTCTTCACAATGTCTAGCTGACTTTCTTTAATCAACGTTAACTTACTCAAATCATTTACAATTAACGGTAACCGATCATATCGATTAGTCCCCTCAATCAAGCTGCGATCAAAGGTCATAAACAAAATCGCATTATCTTCTTCTGATGTCAGTGTGAAACTTTCATTAGGGTTAATCACAAGCAACTCGTCTTTTTTCAGTTGCCCCTGTTGTCCCTCTAACTGATACGACACTGTCCCTTCTACTGCAAAAAATAACCGATACTGATTATCCTTCTCTGGCGATGCGCTAACTATCGATACCAACGATATGTCAAACGGTAAGACTGATACACCCTGACTCATTTTTCTACCTCCAACTTGAGTAATTGTGGGTTCATTTTAGCATAGCTTGAAAAGAGATAGGGGATTTCTTATGATTTCCCTTTAAATATAGGTGATATTTTTAGAGGGTTTTAATGAAAAAGACTGAATCCCACTCTTAATTTAAGGTTCCAATTTCGAATATAATCCGATATAATAGGACTATATTCCTAAAAAAATTAAAAAGGGTGATTATATGCAAGCAGAACTTTATCGTATTTCAAAAAATAAACGCAGTCTCTTTTTCATCGGCTTTATGATTGCTATTCCTCTACTCGACTTTTTACTTAGCCTTACACAAGAATTTCAAGAATATCTGACTGACCCTGTTTATTATTACCATTATTTCCAAACACATCCATTTGACCATCAGTTTGACATTCATCCTGCAGCTACCTCTTTTTTAGCAGGCAATACGCCGGGCCATCTGCCACAAATGCTGTACATCTGGGTACTCCCTTTATTATTACTTGCTATTAATGGCGATTATTATTTAACAGATATGAAAAATGGCATTGATAGCATACAGTTAACCAAGCTATCTCGAAAAGACTGGCTAAAGAAACGTTATATCTTAACCACAAGTTTATCTTTTATCGTAGCATTTAGCGGCTTACTTCTTAATTTTGGACTAGTCACCCTCGTCTTCCACAAAGGCTATGGCTTTCAAGGGTTAGAGCTTTATCGTAATCCGAATCCCACTCTGCTTAATTTTTCAATCGACCATCCCTACAGTATTTATTTCGCTTATATTTTAGTATTTTCAGTACTGACCGCCCTACTCTCTATTTTATGTCTGAGTCTTTCATTTTTATTCCCAAATCCCAAAGTTGTCTATCCTGCTTGCTTCTTAATATGGATTATTCAAATCATAGCACCCAATAGTCTAACTTATGTGATGCAGCCTTTTATCGAATACGGATTGGATAGTATTATACCCGCGCTACTCGTCTACACTAGTCTTGTACTCATTGTTACTGTCACTGCCATAATTTACCAAAGGAGATATCATGAACTATAATTTATTAAAATATATTCTATGTTTGGCTATTTTTATCTTTTCTTGGCTCTTTGGTAGTAGAAACCTAGACTTACACAATACAGTACTTAGTATTCTTGATACTAATGAACCTTACTCCGGCTATAACTCTATGTTAAGACTTGGGACAATTAATGCTTTATTATTTTTCATCCTGTTACCTCCCTTACCAAAGGTACAACTCTTAATTCGCCGAAGTCGTCAACAATCTCTCACCTGTCATATCATCAGATATTCTTGGATTTCCTTGGCATTTACCAGTTTATTTATAGGAAGTAGTCTTCTTTTAAATCGGTATCGTTTCTCTCATGCCATCTTATCTTCTACTCATTTTTACCGTAGCATGATGCTCTATGCCGTGATTATGTTTCTTTTTTATTTGTGGCTAGGACTTGTTTTCATAATCATCAGTCTCATTTTCAAAACACATACTCAAGCACTTAGCATTAGCTTTTTATTCAGTGCTCTCATGACTTATGGCGGCTTATTTTTATTTTTTCCTAGTCCCATCCGTTCATTTGAAATTTTAGACACTTTTATAAAAGCCTCTGGTGCGGTTAACTTAATAGGGTATAGCCTCATATTAGCTAATCTCATCACACTCTCTATCGGGACAGCTCTTATCGCGTCCCTACTTTTTAATAGAAAGGATTTTCTGAATGAATCGGATTAATTATAGTGTCATGGGTATCTTAACTATTTTTTACATCTTAATAGCGCAACATTTTTCTCAACCTGGGCTTGTTTCAACTCTCTATGCTGGACCAGACTATCACGCCAGAATAATCTTTATTTTATGTTACTTTTTTAATGTTGGGTCGTATGCCTGTCTTACTATGGGGGTAATCGAAAGTCATCTTAAAGAAATCGTTCCTTGTATTTTAATTCGTTCTCATAGTATTTACCCTATCTTTACAATTTTTTTGAAGCAAATTATTCAGTTTGTAATCATTATGGAGACCTTAAAAGTCCTAACATTTTGTCTGTATCTTAAATTAACTGTTCCAGTTCTACCTAGTTTAGTCCCACTGATTAAGCCTTACATCCTTAACTGCTTATTCCTATGCTTTATTTTAGTGATACAAGCTCTTTTAGAATTATTACTAGACAGTCCTAAAGCACTCATCGCAACACTTTTATCTGTTAGTTGCTCAGTGTTTGTTAGCGATATCCTAAATTTTCTAGCACCAGGTTCTTGGCTAAATGCCTTACTTCCACTGAACTTGACACTTACAAATAGATTTAATCATTTTAGCCAGTCCTTACCTTATCCGACACTCTTGTCATTAATAATTATGAGTAGTGTGATGGTTTGCAGTATTGGATTGATGTTACACCTCTTTAAAACTAAAAATTGGATATAGAAAGAAGGAACTCAGATGCCTATCATTGACATTGAAAACTACTCAAAACTAATCAAAAAACGACCTGTCCTTAACTCAATCAACTATCACTTTGAGAATGGAACAATCTACGGTCTCCACGGACAAAATGGTTCTGGTAAAACCATGTTACTTCGGGCGATCTCTGGTTTAATCTTCCCCACTACAGGAACAGTTACTATAGATGGAAAGCTTCTCCAAAAGGATATCGACTTTCCACCTCACACAGGAATTATCATCGAACATACTGAACTTTTACCTAATATGACAGGCTACGAAAACCTGAAAATGCTGAGTAAAATCAATAAGACTGCCACAGATGACGATATTTTAGACAGCTTAAAACAAGTCGGCCTTGGCGGTCATGAGCATACGAAAGTTAAGAACTACTCCTTAGGAATGAAACAAAAATTAAGTTTAGCTCAAGCTATTTTTGAAAAGCCATCCTTGTTACTACTCGATGAACCTACCAACGCCTTGGATGAAGATAGCGTTCAGTTGATACATGATATATTACTCGACTTAAAAGAACGAGGCTGTACCATCATTTTGGCAACACATAATAAAGAAGAACTCCTTGCCCTAGCAGACCACATTATGAAAATGGTTGATGGTGAGTTGATAAGTTAAATCGTCATTGAAAGGAGGTGATAATAATGTTGAAAAAGAAAACTCTATTTTTTGCTCTCGCAAGTGTCGTCACACTTAGTTCAAGTTTCTATATTAACGCTCTCGCAACTGATGATAATATCTCATTTAATTTTCGTGTCCCTTCCTATCAAAGCAATGGTCATGAAGCAACTGGACAATACAGACAAACAACTCACACGGATAATCAATGGAAGGTCAAACTTCTTAAAAGTGGTGAAGGAAAAGGTACTATCACAAAATTTTGGTTAGAAAATAAAAACGATACTAACGTAAGTAAAACGGTAAATGCTAAACAAGGTTCCGGGCCCTATTACAAGGATGCTTATAAATCAGCCAGTCAAATTAATGTTTGGCTAACTGCAGAAAACAATAATTTTAATGGGGATAGCTATAATGTTTCTGGGAATTGGGATGAAGAAACTTGGTAGGAACAAAAAAAGACATGCCATCTCTGGCATGTCTTTTCCTTTATCTTTTCTATTACCTTCCTAACCTTCCAAACTTTCAGTTTCGAAGTGTAGGCTGTCATCTTTAAGTGTGACGATGACTTTTGTTTGTGGCCCAACTTTACCTGCTACGATTTCTCTAGCAAGTGGTGTTTCCACTTCTTTAGTTAAGAAACGTTTAAGTGGACGAGCCCCGTAAATTGGATCATAGGCTGACTCGGCAACCCAACTTTTCGCTTCTTCTGATAATTCTAATTGAATATCTTGGTCTTCTAAACGTTCGCTTAGGTGACGTGTCATCTTGTCGATGATTTGTTTTACATTGTCTAATGTTAACGGTGTGAATAAAATCGTATCATCAATACGGTTTAAGAATTCTGGTTTGAAGTGCATTTGTAATTGAGACATCACAGAATCCGTTGTTTCTTTCGGCAATGTTCCTTCAGGTGTAACGCCATCTAACATCGTTTGAGACCCGACATTACTTGTCATGATTAAAACAGTATTCTTGAAGTCTACCATACGACCTTTAGAGTCAGTCAAACGACCATCATCAAGCACTTGTAACAGAATGTTGAACACATCTGGATGCGCTTTTTCAATCTCATCTAATAAGACGATCGTGTATGGACTACGACGTACGGCTTCTGTTAATTGACCGCCTTCTTCGTAACCCACATATCCTGGAGGTGCTCCGACTAAACGAGACACTGAATGTTTTTCCATGTACTCACTCATATCGATTCTGACCATGTGCTCTTCTGAATCGAATAGGTCTTCCGCTAAAGCTTTTGCTAATTCTGTTTTACCGACCCCTGTAGGCCCTAAGAATAGGAACGACCCTAGTGGACGATTTGGATCTTGAAGTCCCGCACGTGAACGAATAACCGCATCAGATACTGCATCTACTGCTTCGTCTTGACCAATTACACGTTTATGTAACGTTTCATTCAAGCGTAAGATTTTTTCGCGTTCGCCTTCGACTAATTTTGTCATAGGAATACCTGTTAAACGTCCGACTACCACTGAAATTTCATTATCAGTTACCGCTTCTTGTACTAAACGGTTATCTGATTCTGCTTCATTTTTAGCTTCTAAATCTTTTAATTCTTGCTCTAATTTTGGAATAGTACCATGACGTAAGACAGCCGCTTGTTCTAAGTCATAGTTACTTTCTGCCTCTTCTAATTCATGACGCGCTTTATCAATCTCACTACGTTTTTCGCTAAGTAAGTTGACTTCTGCTTTTTCTGTTTCCCAACGCATTTTCATTAAGTTGGCTTCTTCTCGTAATTCTGCTAACTCTTCTTGAAGGATATCTAGACG
Source organism: Vagococcus proximus (assembly GCF_029143285.1). Lineage (GTDB taxonomy): Bacteria > Bacillota > Bacilli > Lactobacillales > Vagococcaceae > Vagococcus_D > Vagococcus_D proximus. The sequence goes on along the minus strand of NZ_JAPDSH010000002.1, from coordinate 403,354 downwards.
TTTTTTACTTGCGTCATCATCCTCTTTTTTAAGGGCTGCTTCTTCAATTTCTAATTGCATCAAACGACGTGTCACTTGGTCTAATTCTGTTGGCATAGAGTTCATCTCTACACGAATTGTGGCACAGGCCTCATCGACTAAGTCAATTGCTTTATCTGGTAAATAACGGTCCGTGATATAACGGTTTGATAATGTAGCCGCTGCGACCAACGCATTATCGTGAATATTAACACCATGATGAATTTCAAAACGTTCTTTCAACCCACGTAAAATACTAATCGTATCTTCGACTGTTGGCTCTTTAACTAACACACGTTGGAAACGACGTTCTAAAGCTTTATCTTGCTCCATGTATTCACGGTACTCATCTAATGTTGTCGCACCAATACAGTGCAACTCACCACGAGCTAACATTGGTTTCAGCAAGTTACCGGCATCCATACTGCCTTCCGTCTTACCCGCTCCGACAATCGTATGAATTTCATCAATGAATAAGATGATTTGACCTTCGCTTTTCTTCACTTCTTTTAAGACCGCTTTTAAGCGCTCTTCGAACTCGCCACGGTATTTCGCACCCGCAATCAAAGCACCCATATCAAGTGAAAAAATTGTTTTATCTTTTAAGTTTTCAGGGACGTCTTTACGGACAATACGTTGAGCTAACCCTTCGATAATCGCTGTTTTACCAACACCTGGTTCCCCAATTAAGACAGGGTTATTTTTTGTTTTACGAGACAAGATACGAATGACATCACGAATTTCATCGTCACGTCCGATAATCGGGTCTTGTTTCCCGCTCTTCACTAATTTATTTAAATCAGTACCATATTTCTCTAAAGCTTCATATTGTTCTTCTTGGTTTTGTGATGTCACACGCTCTCCCCCTCTTAAGTCTTCCACTGCTTGACGTAAGTCTTGTTTCTTAATCCCTCTGTCGGTTAAGAATTTTGCTAGTGGATGATTTTTTAATTCCATCAAAGCGAGTAGGATGACTTCTGTTGCTAAATATTCATCTCCAAAGCTCTCTCTGATTTTATCTGCTTCTTGCAATAAATTAAATAAATTTTGGCTTAAGCCTTGTCCGTACTGAACATTGCTGCCTTCTACTACTGATTTACTATCTAAATCACGGTCAACTGCTGCTACAAATTCGTTTACCGGTACGCCGGCATCTGCATAGAATTTATACGCAAAATGATCCGGTTGTAAAAAGATTTTCCATAAGTGACAGATATCAATCTCTTGATGACGTCTTGTCATCGCCACTTGTTGGGCTGCTGCTATGGCTTCTTGCATGGTTGTTGTCATTTTTTCTATATTCATAAGCATTGCCTCCTTAACTTTATACCTTATTATATCAACAAGGTCAGGAAAGGTCAAAGAATAACACTTGGTTTAATTGACCTTTATTGACTATAATTATAATAGTTTATAAGTCAGTAAACATCAGCCTTTAGTCCAATATTTTAACTTATCCAGGTTTAGTTTATAAGAAACAGAGGCTAATTTGCAAATGATAAGAGTAGGATTAATGAACAAAAAAAGCTCACATAACGTAAGCTTTTAGCGAGTCATATATAACTGATAAGTCGATGGTATATCGTCCCATGAAACAAATTCTATCTCTTGAACAAAATCCCCTTTATGACTGACCTTTGCATAATTCATGTCATCCGGAGATTGCCCACCCTTGAAGGTTAATTTTTCTACTTTACCAAATTGATTAACCACTTCTACCTCTTCATATGGATCAGGAAATTGAGGCGTTGTCGCTTGTTTGTTAAAAGCTTTACCATGATTATACGTCACTGTTTTAGGTAATTTAGCATAACCTATTTCTAACTTAACTAGCGGATTGAATTTTAAATAATGATCGTTCTCCCTATCCGTTATAAAAATCAAACCTACTAACCCAATTAAAACTAAGCACCCCACTACTAATCCTCGCTTAAACGTGTCACTCATCGATCTCACTCCTTATCGCATTATATGAGGGTACTATAACACTAGTTCAGCAGTTAATAGTGTAACAAATACATTAAATAACACTCTTATCTCAAGAGTTAAAATGATTGATACTTTTTTTGAAAAATAATTCCTAGTTATATACAATTCATACAAAAATTAAAACAAATGGAAATTAACTTTTTCTTCCGTCTCCTTTATGATTAAGACACGTCTCGCTCCTTTGAAAAGAGCAGAAGCATACTACGTAAAAGAAAGGTTTTTTATGAAATTATCTTTGTATACTTTAGTCAAATTAATAGGTACAAGTTTACTTTTTATCGCAATAGGTTATCATTTTGCCTATTTTTATTTAGACTATAATTTTAGTCACATCACTTCTAAATTTGGCACACCTCTAAACCATGAGACATATTCTACCATTGATTTAGATAATCACTACTATATAGAAGCATATCCCCCTTTATATGGCACACTTACTGGACAACTTACTGTCACCTCTACAGACGGCAACTACAAACTTATTATTTGGCGAAAATTTCCAAAAGAGACAACCTCAACTTTTCAAGTATTCTCTAACAAAAGTCAAAAATTTTTATCCTACCCACTCGAAATAAAAAATGACTCTATTGATCTTGAATTTACTAATTTATCTATAGAAAAACAAATACAAATAACCAATATGGAAAAAGAAGCCAAAGACTTTTTTGGCAATAATATTTTAGAAAATACTCTATAAACTGACTTAACCTTTATTTTTATTTGAACACTTTTCATCAAAAAATAAATCCTATTTATATTTGATCCAAATATAAAATAACAATTCTAAAATTAAACGATGCTATCGTTAGAAAGAACGTGATTATCATGTCGCATTATCAAAACATACTTAGACTACTGCTTCTTGGTTTAGCCATTTTTTTATTGGCTTCCATTTTTAATGCTTTCTATTATTTTTACACTGACCAACTGCCTTTAGAACTTGGTATTATTTTATTAATCTTAAATTTGATATTTCTTATCGTGCTCGCCCTTTCTTCATTAACTACTATCTACTCTTACCTTAATTACTACTATATAATTGGAAGTTTTATATTAGTAGGAACATTCTTATTCTACTTCACTAGCTCATACTTCTTAATATTTTTTATTATCGAATCTGTCATAACGCTATTCCAACTCCAACTAGCTAATAAAAATACTAGCCACTTTTCATAAAGTTGGTATCATTATATAATGTATCTCGTTATACTATTCTCTTTGATAAAATAAATTAACTTATAAACTAAAAAGCATGACCTGCTTAATTTAACAGGTCATGCTTTTTAGTTTATTTTTATAGCTTTACCTACGCGCAAAAAATTCATCCTATTTCTCCAGTTACTTGGAGCAGATCGATTTTTTTTACAGCTTTATCTACGCGCTCGTGTGGTCTACCTTTCAGTCGTTTCATTTCACACTAAAAAATAAAAAGCATTTTTAGTGTGAAATTCCAACGATCCAAGGTAAAACAACCACTCTCACAGCTTTAATTAAAGCCTTCGTCCATTAGGTAGGCTTCGGCTTGTTCTTTTGTTTTGAAGACTGCTTCGATGCCTCCGCTTTGCATAACTACAACCCACATATAGTTTTGGTAGCGTAGGTATAAGCGGTCATCATGTGCGTCTGACCATTCTTCTTCATAACCATCTACATAGCCATCTTCTGTTAAGTTTAAAAATTCAATCGCATTTCTTACATACTCGATTAATTCTTCGCGATTAAGTTCGATAACTGATACGTAGCCATCTTTTGTTTTTTCTGGAGCTAAATAACCAGCATACACAAAAGCATTTCCGCTTTTAGGATGCAAAAATTTTACTACTGTTGTTTTTGGAACAGCACTACCTTCGTAATGGTAGTTTAAACGATTCATTGATACGGGTTGGCATGTTAGCTCTTCAAACTCGTCAAAGATCGCTTTTTTTTCTTCAAATGATAACATTTGACACCTCATCTATTCTTTATCTTAATAAAAGAAAACTCCTCCTTGCGAAGAAGTTTTCTTGATTAGTCAGTATTATGCGTTTTTAGCGTTTAATTTAACGATCTCAACGATAACGTCTGTTGCTTTTTGCATTGTTTCAACAGAAACAAACTCAAAGCGTCCATGCATGTTTTCGCCACCAGCGAATACGTTCGGTGTTGGGATACCCATGTATGAAATTTTAGAACCGTCAGTACCACCACGAACTGGCGCAGTGTTAGGAACGATGTCTAAGTTTTCCATTGCTTCTTTAGCAAGGTCGATGATACTCATATCTTTAGCAATGATATCTGCCATGTTGTAATATGAATCTGCAATTTCGATTACAAAACGTTCTTCATCAAAACGGCTATTCATTTCAGCAACTAGATTTTTCATAACTTCTTTACGAGCTTCAAATTTTTCACGATCGTGGTCACGAATTAAGTATGACATTTCTGTTTTCTCTTCGTTTCCTTCGATGTGTTCTAAGTGATAGAAACCTTCGTATCCTTCAGTATGTTCTGGTACTTCTTTAGCTGGTAATTTACTGTCAAATTCCATTGCTAATTTGATTGCGCTAATCATTGTATCTTTAGCAGTACCTGGGTGAACGTTTTTACCGTGGATCGTGATTTCAGCAGAAGCTGCACTAAAAGTCTCAAATTGTAATTCGCCTAATGGGCCACCGTCCATTGTGTAAGCGAAGTCTACGCCAAATCCTTCAGCATCAAAGTTGTTAGCACCAGTTCCGATTTCTTCATCTGGACCAAAAGCTACTTTGATTGTACCGTGCTCGATATCTGGGTTAGCAATTAAAATTTCCATCGCTGTCATGATTTCAGCAATCCCTGATTTGTCATCAGCTCCTAAAAGAGTTGACCCATCAGTTGTGATAAGTGTTTGACCTTTATAGTTTTTAAGGTTAGGAAAATCTTTCGTTGTTAATTTGTATTTACCATCAGCATCTAATGCGATATCAGATTCACCGTCATAGTTTTCAACAAATTGAGGATTAACACCAACAGCGTTAAAATCAGCTGTATCCATGTGAGCGATAAAACCAATGCGACGTACACCTTCTTTAGATGTGTTGCTTGGTAATTCAGCTGTTACGAAACCATTTTTTTCGTTGTAGCTAGCATTTGATAAGCCGATTTCTTTTAATTCAGCTAGTAATGTTTGAGCAAAATCAACCTGTGTTTGAGTTGAAGGTACTGTAGTGCTAGTATCGTCAGAACGTGTTTCAGTTTTGACATAACGGATAAAACGAGGTACTAAATTTTCATACATAAGAAAAATCTCCTTTATAGTTTAATAATATTTAAATGGGTTTGTATCGGTAGATGACTCTACAAATTCAAGATCCCAATTATAAGCATCTTTCCATTGTTCGCATAACTCTCGCAAGCGAGATTGACATAAGACTTCAATATGATGACCTGGATCAATCACGGATAATCTTTCCTCTATCATATCATGTCCTGTGTGATAATACACATCTCCAGTCAAATAAACGTCAGCTTTTTTAGTAACTGCATCCGGGTAAAATTTTTCTCCGCTGCCGCCACAAACCGCCACACGTTTTACCTTTTTATCAACAGAGTCTGTCGTTAAACGTAACCCGTCTAAATTAAAGGTTTTTTTCACTGTCTGTACGAATGCTTCTAGTGATACCTCTTCAGCTAACTCACCGATACGACCAATTCCAAAGTCTGCTGTTGTTGATGGCATAGGCTCCCAAGCATAGTCCATCGGCTCTTTATTAAATAAGTCCTTCAATTTCGCTTCAACAGATTGTTTAGCAAACTCTAGAACTTTAAAGGTTCCAACTACTAATTCGCCTTCCATCTCTTCCACGATTGTCGGATAACAGGTGAAGTCTTGACTGATTGCCGCTTCTACTAAACTTAATTCTTCAGCGTCGGTCGCCATCACGCTTAGTTCCCACTCTGGAATACTATGAGTGTGCGTAAGATAGCTCGTATTTTTTATGCCTAATTCTTCACAGAACCAGTCGTTCAAACCATTGTCTACGATATCCAGGTTCGTGTGTGCTGCATATACAGCGATGTCGTGTTTAATAATCTCAGTATACATCTTCGTTTGAGGAGTATCTGGCACTAAACGCTTCACCGGTCTAAAGATAGGAGGATGTTTCGCCACGATTAAATCGACGTTGTTTTCAATCGCTTCTTTGATTGTATCTGGACGAACATCTAACGTTAACATCACCTTATTAATCTCTTGATCCATCGAACCAAAATGTAACCCTACTGGATCTCCTGCCTCTGCTAATTCTTGAGGACAATAGCTTTCAAACTGTTTGATAAAGTCTTTTAATAGTAACCCCATTAGATCAACTCCTCAATCCATGTTTTTAATTGTGTCATCTTTTCAATCTTAGCACTCTGGTCACCTTTAGCTGCTTTTAATTGTTTTAAGACATACTCTTTCTGCTCCAATTCATCTGCCCATTTCGCTTTAAATACAGGCGTTTGGTTTGAAAGTAAAAATGGTCCAAACTGCAATTCTTTTTCCGTATAAGTCGGAGCTTCTGTTGCTTTTTCAGCCACGATAACTTCATAAAATTTACCATCTTCTTCTAACATATCTTCAGCAATAATCTCATAAGAATGATCCTGTAACCATAAACGAAGGGTTCTTTCGCCAATATTCGGCTGTAAAATGAGACGTTCTTTACCTGATAAGATATCTTTTTCATAGCCTCGATCTAAAATCTCGCTAATTAAAGAACCTCCCATACCAGCAATGGTAACAGCTGTGACGTTATCTTCTGGTTTAACTGCTTCAAGTCCATTAGCCAAACGAACTGTAATTTGATCTTCTAATCCTAAACTTTTAACCAAATGACAGGCTGACTCATATGGGCCTTTTACAACTTCTCCTGCTACAGCAGTTGTTATTTTATTATTTAGTATTAACCATGCAGGTAGGTACGCATGATCTGATCCGATATCCGCTACAATCGCACCATTCGGTACAAATTCACAGACTTTAGCTAGACGGTCTGATAGCTTTTTTTCATTCATTTTTTCACAACACCTTTTGTTTATTTACCGCTTCATTATAACACTTAACGCCCTACAAGAGGGCGTTAATCTTAAAGTTTTTTCATACTAACAATTGACATACCAGGGATTTGAGGTGGTAATGAACGCGTTGTAACGGCATCACCTTTTACTGTTACCTCTACTTTATCGCCTTCAACAAAATTCTCTACTTTGAAATCATCCTCAACTTGTTTTTCATCCAAGTTTAAGATAACCCCATCTTCTCCAAAACCATTTACTAATTCCTCCGGGTCTGTTTCAGCATGGAGATCAGAAACATGACAACTCATTTGACCTTCAGCCATTTTTGTTTCACCTTTCAATGTTCCAGTGAAAACGACATTATCTTTTTGTTCTGTTACTTTCTCATCTAATAATTTAACAGACACAATAGCATTCCCAGCTACTTGTGGCGGTAGTGAACTTGTCATGGCTGATGGACTCTTCATCGTTACTTCAACCATTTTTCCTTCGGCAAAGTCCTCTTCTTTAAATTCACCTGCGACTAACTCTTTGGTTGTATTGATAATAACACCATCAACTAATCCTTTCGAAATTCCATCTGGATCTTTAATCCCCTCAGCACCGATAATATACAGACTTACTTTATCACCATCAACTACTGCATTTTGTTTTAATGACCCTTTAAATACCACTTCACCTTGTTTTGCTACTTCCGTATCTTTTGTTTTTTCTGTTTCCTTAGTTCCTTCTGTCATCTCTGTTTTTGTCTCCGTTGTATTGTCTTTATCATTTTTATTGCCACATGCTCCAAGAACCACCATACTCATGATTAATGCACCTGTCACTAAATATTTTTTCTTCATATCAAAACGCCTCTTTTCATTTACTCGACCCTATTTATGGATGAGTTAGTTTCATATTACCTCTCTATTTTACTACATTTCACAAGTTTCTGCTTGTTATTCTAATCCAATAAAAAAACACTTTCCACTAAGGCAGAAAGTGTTTCGGTCTTTTATTCTAAGAAATCTTTTAATTGTTTAGAACGAGATGGGTGGCGTAATTTTCTTAACGCTTTCGCTTCAATCTGACGAATACGCTCACGTGTTACACCAAATACTTTACCAACCTCTTCAAGTGTACGTGTACGACCATCATCTAAACCGAAACGTAAACGTAGCACGTTTTCTTCACGGTCAGTTAACGTATCAAGTACGCTCTCTAATTGTTCTTTTAATAATTCATAAGCAGCATGTTCAGCAGGACTTGTCGCATCTTGGTCTTCAATGAAATCCCCAAGGTGTGAATCATCTTCTTCGCCAATTGGCGTTTCTAATGACACTGGTTCTTGAGCAATTTTTAAGATTTCACGAACTTTTTCTGTAGGTAACTCCATTTCAGCTCCAATTTCTTCAGGTAAAGGCTCACGACCTAAATCTTGAAGTAACTGACGTTGAATACGAATTAATTTATTGATTGTTTCAACCATATGCACTGGAATACGGATTGTTCTTGCTTGGTCAGCAATAGCACGAGTGATCGCTTGACGAATCCACCATGTCGCATAAGTTGAGAATTTGAATCCTTTAGTATGGTCAAATTTTTCAACAGCTTTCATAAGCCCCATATTACCTTCTTGAATTAAATCAAGGAACTGCATACCACGGCCCACATAACGTTTGGCAATACTTACTACTAAACGTAAGTTAGCTTCTGCTAATTTTTGTTTTGCTTCTTGATCTCCTTCTTGAATACGAAGTGCAAGTTCAACTTCTTCCTCCGCTGTTAAAAGTGACACGCGTCCGATTTCTTTAAGATACATACGAACTGGGTCATTGATTTTCACACCTGCGGGGGCAGATAAATCTTCTAAATCTTTTTTACTTACTTTTTCTTCCTTAATTAAAGCACGTTCAGCTGGTTCGCCTGACGCATCAACAACACTGATACCTTGATCTTCAACACGTTGAATTAAGCTATCCATTCCTTCTGAACCTAGTTCATAAGGCACTGCAATCACATCAGTTAATGTATCAATTACAACTGCACCTTTTGGTTTATACTCTTTTATAAGCGCTAAGACCGCTTTATCATATGTTACTTTTTTTTCTCCACTTTTCTCTGCCACAGAAGAAAGCCCCCTTTTAGTTTATCGTAGACTTTTTAAGTCACGCTGTAGATTTATAATTTCAATCGTCAGGTCTTGTTCGAGTTGCTTGTTCCCTTGACGACTTGCTTCTTTTTGTTGTTTTAACTTTTCTTGCTTGATTACTTCTAGTCGTTGACGCCTAATGGCTAGTAAATAATCATTTATTTCTCTTTCAGAACTCTCATCTGATAGTTCTTGATAAGATAATTGAACCACTTTATTTTTCAGATAATCTTCTTTAAGATAATCTAAAAATGCCGCTTCTTCAAATTCACTATGTATCATCATATAATCGCTAAAATGATGGTACAACTCTTGATACTCATCGTGAATAAAGGCAAACTCCTCGATTTGAGAAATTTTGGCTTGTACACCACGTTCATGCATAATGCGATATAAAAGAAATTGCTCTGCTTTTTCTCCCACACTAAGCGGTCTTTCTTGAAACTCTTTTACCTGTATACTGGACTTCTGGTAAACAGGAGGTTCACCATGATAAACAGGCTCGCCATACGGCGGTTCAAAAGTTTCTGGATAAGGTGGTTCGGGCATCATGGTGTCTTCTACTACCGAACGATCTGGTCGTTGTTGCTTCTGACGTGTTCGGTCTACCTGTTTTACCTTTTGTAATTCAGATTCAATCGCTTCTGGTGAAATACTGAATTCTTCTGATAATTGAGTAATATAGACTTCTCTTTCGATAACCGAAGGAATTTTTGCTAGTTCTTTAACCATCGTTTCAATATAAGCAAATTTTTCTTGCTCATTTTTCATGTTTTTACCTTTTTGATGGTATCTCATGTAAAAACTAAATGGACTTTCACGACCATTTTTCATTATTTCTCGGTAACGGTCTTCTCCATTTTCTTTAATAAAATCATCCGGATCTAGACCGCCCGGTAAACTTAAAATACTTATACCCAAATCAGTTTGGGCACTTAATAAGTCAATTGCACGATGCGTGGCTTCAATCCCAGCTGAATCACCGTCATAGGCAATGACAACATTTTTGGATTGGCGTTTTATCATGTTGATTTGCTCGTTTGTTAAGCTTGTCCCCATTGAGGCTACACCTTGTTTTACACCTGCACGCCATGACGCTATAACATCCATAAACCCTTCAAATAAAATAAGCTCCTGCTCTTTACGAGCTATAGCCTTTGCCTTGTCAAAGTTGAATAAGACTTGGCGTTTATTAAATAACGGTGTTTCTGGACTGTTTAGATACTTGGGTTGCTTTGATGTATCCACCGTTTCACTTGGAAGAACACGACCTGAAAATGCGACTGTCTTCCCTTTATCATCACGGATTGGAAACATAATTCTCTGATAAAATCGATCGATGAACCCTTCATCTCTCTCTGTCATTAAACCTGATTCGGCTAATAATTCATCAGAAACATTATCCCTCTCAAATACTTTTTGTAAAAGAATCCGCTCTTTGGGTGCATAGCCAATCTCAAACTCTTTGATAAGTTCCTCTGTCATGCCCCGTTCTTTAAGATAATGAAGTGCCTCTTCTCCAGCCTCTGTATTGAGTAACACATGGTGATAAATATCAGCTGCCGTTTCATGTAACTTCAAAAGTTCTTGACGCTGACGCATAGCGGGTGTCACTTCAACCTCTGCGGGTGTTACAAAACTTAAGTCAGTCGAGATATTGCCAATTTCAGCAACTTTCTTCACTGATTCAGGAAAGCTAAGTCCTTCAAGCTCTTGTAAAAATTTAAATACATTCCCACCCTTACCACAACCAAAACAATAAAAGATTTGTTTATCTTCTACGACTGAGAATGAGGGAGAACGTTCTTCATGAAACGGACACAGGCCAAAATAATTTTTACCTGATTTTTTCAGTTGTACATATTGTCCAACTATCTCAACAATATTAGTCTGTGTTCTAATATCCTCAAGCATCTCTTGAGGAATACGTTGTGCCATTGTTCTCACCTCACTTATTATGGTTACAGGTATCAAAGGTCGTACCGAACGAAACGTTCGACACGACCCTTGGAAATGTCCATAAATATTCATATTCTATTATAGCACACTTCCCTTGTATAGCAATTGCTAGGTCTCTGATTAAAACGCTTTTTTTACAAAAAAATGAAAGCTAACTATACTCCCGTTAGCTCTCATTTCTTTTACTTTATTTTTGACAACATATGCCTATTCTTTTTCAATTTTCTTTGCGGGTTTAGGTGCTTTTTTCCCATTGCTTATTCCAATTTTAACAGTATATTCCATTGGGACATACTGATTATAAGCACTCATTTCAACCACTGTTCCTTTTTCTTCAGTTGAATTTTTTTCATACGTTTGATAATAAATTGCCGCACCTTTTGATTGATAATCCTCATAAAAAGCTTTCTCCAAGTCGCCCTCTAGTTGACCGAAGTATGATCTTAAATAAGGACGACCATTTGAATACGTTACAGTTACTCTAGGTTGTTCTTTCGTTTTTAGCTTAGTTCCCGCTTCTATTGATTGCGAAATCAAATTACCGTATGGAACTGATCCTGAAAAAATTTGTTTCACAGTTACTTCCAAGCCTTCTACACTCGTTGCTGATTCCATCGTGTACTCAGAGAAGTTTGGAATCATTACTGATTTCCCTTCAGAAATAACCACTTTAAATGGTGAGTGTTTCGCTATTTTCTGATTTTTCTCATGTGATTGCGAAATGACTAGGCCTTCGTCAATCTTGTCTGAGTCGCTTTTTTCATAGGTTGCTTCCAGCTCATTTTTTTTGACCCACTCTTCCACTACCTCTTTAGATTTTCCTTTGAAGTCAGGGACTGTGATGTCTTTTTCAAATACTTCTTTGCCTTTAGAATACGTTACAATCGCTTGATCCGAACGTTTATATGTTTTATTTGTAACGTCCTTATCTTTTATTTCTAATTTGATAAACTCTTTATCTTTTACTTTATTACTGTAATCCTCTAAAATCGACAAATTATCTGCCTTGTTTTTAGTAACCCATTCCTCTGCTGCTTTTTTAGAAAGTGTGCTAAAGTCCGGCAAAGGCAGGGTTTCATCAGGATCTGGCCCTTTACTTGCAATCACAGTCAGTGGTTCTTTTTTCTTAAGTTTACTGGCAGGTTGTGGCTTTTGTTTTAAAATAGTATTTGCTTCTTTAGATACATTAAATTCAGTTTCAACAGTTATAGGGACATTGTTATCACTTCCCCACGTTCTAGCCTCAGAAATTGGCTTATTTTTAAAATTAGGAACGTCTACATGACTATAACTGTACCAGCCCCAAGCGATGATCCCACCTGATACTATACCAATAATTGCCCCTACAATTAACTGCTTCTGTTTTTTCTTTTTATATGTGGGATCAATCTCAACTTCTTCTCCTGAGGAAGAACTTATTACCGGTTCCTCTTTTTTTGATTTAACTTTTCTAGAACCACCACTCTTATTGACCTTCTCTTTATCAGATACACGCTTTTCTCTTGGTTCTATTATTGGTTTATCTTCAGGTTCAAATTCTTCTATTAATTTACGTTCGATTTCTCTTTTTAGTGCTTCCTCATCTTGAATTGATTCTGAATCAACAACTTCTTCTAACTCTTCTTTTTTTAGCGGTTCTTTTTTTTCTTTTTTAGCTATGGTTTTACCATAATTATTTTGGTCAAAATTAGATAAAAAATCACTCATATTTACTCAACATCCCTTTTTTAAGATACAATGTTTCATCTGACATCGCTGCTATTTCATTAGAATGAGTTACTACAATGACACATTTATTATGTTCATGTGCTAAAGTTTTAAAAATATCAACAATTTCTAGCTCCATCTCTTCATCTAAATTTCCGGTTGGCTCATCTGCTAATATAACATCCACATTTGTTGCAAGTGCCCTTGCAATCGCAACACGTTGTTGCTCTCCACCAGAAAGTTTGTTAACTGGTCGATTCGCTTTTGTTAAAACAATTCCAATATAATCTAATAAATTATAGGCTACTACTTCTGGGTTTTCTGGCAACTTATTTTCTGTAATCGACATAGGAACCATCACATTCTCAACCGCGGTTAAGTAGGGAATAAGATTGTAACTTTGGAAAATTATTCCGATTTTATTACGTCTAAAGTTCTCATAACCAATTTGTTTGATATCATTCCCCTCGAAAAGAATTTCTCCTTCCTTAGGTTCATCAAGTGCACTAATTAATGATAAAAAGGTTGTTTTACCAGAGCCTGATTGCCCTAATATCGTGTAAAATTTACCCTTTTCAAATCCAACTGTTGTATCTTTTAAAATAAAGCGACGTTGATCGCCATCTTGGTAAAAATAACTCACATTTTTAGTTTCTAATATTGCCATCTTAAGTCCCCCCTTACATCATTATTTTCTTAGGATTTAGTCGTAAAATATAAATCAAAGGTATCACCGTTGAAAGTAAAACAGTCAGTAACCCCACCACATAGAATACACCGATATATTTTGCTGATAATGAGACTTCATACGATTCTTTAACATCAGTTGCATCAACTGAATTACCCGTCAACTCTGCTAATTCCCAATCATCTTCATTCATCATACCCATATCATTATTCTTATCTTCTTGTGCTTTCATTTGAGTTGAAATAAGTGAGCCAGATACATTCTTAGCTAAAACATTTCCTGTAAAGACAGATAATGTAATCGCAACAAATGCAATCATAACTACCTCTATCACGATTTGACCGATTACTTTTGTACGTTTCTCACCCAAAGAAATATAAATCCCTAATTCATGCTTACGGTCACGTAAGAACAACAAGACAACCAATGAAATAATCAGCAGAGTTGCACCTACTGATACATAAATCACGTATTTAGCAATCTTCGACATATTTTTAACAGGACCTGCGATAGAATCGTATTGGTCTGTCGACATGATTAATTTACTGTATTTATCAGGTAGTAACGCTGTGGCATCTTGTTTAAACGCCTCAGCATCTTCTGGTGTTTTAAGAACAAAATAAGGTGTCAATGGTTCCGAAGGTTGCTCCCCTTTTAACATCTCTTCCATCTCTTTTTTATAAGAAGGGAATTTCTTATACATTCCTTCTTCAAATGCTTTATTATTTTTTTTAATGACGTCATTCGGAGCATAAATTAAATTGTATAAGTTTTCTACCATGTTCTCTACTACATCATTTCTTTTTTTATCTTTTTTATCATTAATAATCGGTGAAAATAACCCAATAATGTCAAACACTTGTTTTTGTGTGAATAACTCTGGCTTATTCTTTTCATCATCCATCGCTTCCGAATCCATATAATTTGGTGATGAGGAATCTACTACAAGCTTATCACCAACTTTTAGATTATTTTTCTTAGCCATTTGTTTCGAAATAATCGCGACAGGTTTTCCACTCGCAATTTCCTCTTCTGTAAAAACTCGACCATCGGTTAGTTCAACTTTCTTCTCTTCAATATCCATTACTTTAGGATAATTGACACCTTTATATGAAAAAAATTCAGTTAGGCCATCTTGGCTCTGCATCTCTTCCTCTTCATGCTTTTGATACATCTTTAACTCTTTAGTTTGCGCCCCACCTGTTATATTGTAGTCATAATATTTAACATAAGGTAGTGACCCAATCTCTTTAATCTTGTCCAATGTCAATTCTTTATTTCCTGGTCCTTTTTCATCATCAGGGTGCTCATTCCAAAATTTCTCAAACTCTTTTGAATTTATCCCTACTGTCGCAGTCCCACCTAATTGTTTCTTAATATTTTTTTCAACATTTTGTGTCGCTTGCTGAATTGAGATAGCACCTGCGATTACATTTCCTAAAATAAAAATAACTGCAAATAAAATTAAAGACTTCCCCTTTTTTCTCGTAACACTCGCTATCGCTCGTTTAAAATAATTCATACCATCGCCCCTTTTCCTCTCCACTTTTATCGCCTAATTATACCTCGACTATACCATAGGCTCCTAATGAAAACTATTTAATTTTTTCTTATTAAACCGCTAACAGAATGCGTAATAATAAGCTTTTAAACAAATACCCCTCATTAAAATAACAGCCTACTTATACTAAAAACTCCGCATCAATTAAGATGCGGAGTTTCATTTATTATTTAATAACAAGTAAATCTAAGCTTGCAATTGATTTAGCAATCTTAGCAATTTTATTCAATTGACGTAGACGATTTGCTTTAACAGAATCATCTTCTGCCATTACCATTGTTTCATCGAAGTAAGCATCGATTAAAGGTTGTAATGCTTTAAGCGCATCGTAATTCTCTGATAATGTACGGTCCATTGCTTTTGATTCTAAATCAGCAACAGCTGTATGTAAGTTCTTCTCAGCTTCATTTTCAAATAACTTAGGTTCTACCTCTTCATGGATACCTTTTTCAAGTAACTCATGACCTTTTTTAGCCAAGTTCATGACACGTGTTAGAGCCTCAATAGATGGCTTGAAATCATCATTTGATTGGCTCGCTTTTAAGACGTGAGCCGCTTCTGACATAGTTGTTAAGTTTGCTTCATCTGTGTTAATAACAGCTTCAATAATATCATGACGAATTTCTTTTGTTGATAAGAATTGTTTCATACGTGCTTTAATGAAGTCTAAAATGCTATCCACATCTGCAGATAATGTTACCCCGTATTTGGCTGAGTCTTTATTAATTGTTTCTAAAATATCACGGTATAGCTCGATAAGCGGTAAATCCCACTCACGGTCCGCAACAATACGGACAATACCGTATGTTTGGCGACGTAAACCATAAGGGTCGTTTGAGCCACTTGGCACCATATCAGCATTGAAGAAGCTCATCACTGAATCTAGTTTATCCGCAACAGCTAAGATAGCACCTAATTCAGATTCTGGTAAGTCACCTTCACTTGATGTTGGCATGTAATGTTCTTTAATTGCTTTTGCAACTGCTGGGTTTTCACCTTGCATTAACGCATATTTTTCACCCATAATCCCTTGTAATTCAGGGAATTCACCGACCATGTTAGTCATTAAATCAAATTTATAAATTTCTGAAGCACGTTGTAATAATGCTAAATCGTCTGCTGATAATCCTAGTTTTTGACCTAAAATTTGAGCGACTGCCCCTGTGCGTTGCATTTTTTCATATGTTGACCCAATTTTTTCATGGAATGTTACGTTTTTCAGTTTTTCAACACATTCAGCAATTGTTAATTCTTTATCGTCACGGAAGAAGAATTCAGCATCTTCAAGACGAGCAAGTAATACTTTTTCATTTCCTTTAATAACATTTTCGATATGAGCATCATTACCATTACGAACTGATACGAAATGAGGCATTAATTGACCCGCTTCGTCTGTTACGTAGAAATAACGTTGATGTTCTTTCATTGATGTAATTAAGACTTCTTCAGGAATTTCTAGGTATTTTTTATCAAAGTTACCCACAAACGCTGTTGGATATTCCACAAGGTTCGTCACTTCTTCTAATAACTCATCGTCAACAATAACTTTAAAATTATTTTCCACAGATAAAGCTTCCATCTGTGCCACGATTAAGTCTTGGCGTTCTTGGCTGTTAACAATTACCGATTGCGTACGTAAGTCTTCTTCGTACGTATCAGCACTTGTAATTGACGCTTCTTGACCTAAGAAACGGTGTCCACGTGATGTACGATCTGTTTGGATATCTAGTAATTCAAATGGGACTACTTCTTCTCCAAACAATGCCACTAGCCAATGAATTGGACGAATGTATTTGAAATCATAACTACCCCAGTGCATGCTAACTGGGAAATTGATGCTTTTAATAACAGACGGCATGTCAGCTAAAACGTCTTTTGCTTCTTTACCTGGAATAAATTTATTAATATGAACGTACTCTACACCTTTGATTTCTTTGAAGAAGATATCGTCTGGTGTCATCCCTTGTCCACGTACAAATCCTTGAGCTGCTTTTGACCAATTGCCTTCATCGTCTAATGCGATTTTTTTAGCAGGTCCTTTTGCTTCTTCTTCGATATCTGCTTGTTTTTCAGCTAAGCCATTAACACGTACGCCTAAACGACGAGGTGTTGAGAATGTTTCGATAGACTCAAAGTCTAAACGATTATCTTTTAAAAATGCTGCTGTCTTATCTTTTAATTGAACCACACTTGGTGAGACCACATGAGCGGGCATTTCTTCTAAACCGATTTCTAATAGGAAATTTTGAGCCATCTTATTTGTCCTCCTTGTTTGTGTCTTTATTTAATAATGGGAAGCCTAATTTTTCACGCTCTGCAACAAACGTTTTGGCTAATTCACGCGCCATTTTACGGATACGTGATAAGAAACCTGCACGCTCAGTTACCGACACAGCACCACGAGCATCTAATAAGTTGAAGGCATGGCTACATTTTAAAACGTAGTCATAGGCTGGATGCACTAACCCTTCAGCAATACATTTTTCAGCTTCTGCTTGGTACTTTTCAAATAAATCAAATAGCATTTCTTGATCGCTTACTTCAAAGGCATATTTTGAATGCTCATACTCAGGTTGAATAAAGATTTCGCCGTATTTAACACCGTGTGTCCACTCTAAATCATAAACACTTTCCACTTCTTGAACGTATGACGCTAAACGCTCAATACCGAATGTAATTTCACTTGTAACAGGGCTACATTCTAATCCACCCACTTGTTGGAAATAAGTGAATTGAGTAATTTCCATACCGTCTAACCATACTTCCCATCCTAAACCAGCACAGCCCATTGATGGGTTTTCCCAGTTATCTTCAACAAAACGGATGTCATGCTCTAATGGGTTAATTCCGATTAATTCTAAACTTTGTAAGTATAATTCTTGGATATTAGTTGGTGAAGGTTTCATAACCACTTGGAATTGGTGATGTTGGAATAAACGGTTTGGGTTTTCACCATAACGGCCATCATCAGGACGACGTGACGGTTCAACATAAGCGGCATTCCAAGGCTCAGGTCCGATTGCACGTAGGAACGTATAAGGACTCATTGTCCCTGCTCCTTTTTCAGTATCGTATGCTTGCATTAACATACAGCCTTGTTCAGACCAGAATTTTTGTAACGTTAAGATCATTTCTTGAACGGTTAATTTTTTCTTCATCTTAATTTCTCCTTTAGTTTTTCTACTTTAAAACAACAAAAAAGCCCCTATGAGTACCTGTTTCCAGAATACACATAGGGACGACTAATCGCGGTTCCACCCTACTTCTGATATGACTATCAGCAGCTTCGTTTGGTGTTACTCCAGAGCGCCTCTTCACTCATCTGTTTAAGTTGGCTTTCACTCTCCCAACCTCGCTTTACTAAACTTGATGTCGCTACTTTTCTCTTTCAACGTAACTATTTAATTCCTTTTAATAATAGCGTTAAACCCTAGTCGTTGTCAACTTCTTTTTCTTTTGATGGTAAGGGTTTTAGCATGCCTTCCCAAGATTTCATTTCATCAATAAATTTTTTGCTTTTTAATCTTACACCTGTAAATTCATCGTATAACAAATCGACCGTTTGCCTAATGGCTAGTTTAGTTTCATCTTTTAATGCAATACTTTCAATTTGATCTAACGTGATACTAGCGAACAGACGCATGAAATGAATCGCCTTTGGATCAGCATGGTAACGCCTTTGGTCCATCTCCCAATGACGCTCACATAAGACACCTGAATACTGAGAAGAAAAATCAAAACGTCCATGTGTCTCTCCACAGATGCTACAGCCTTTCCATTCAAAATCATATCCAAAACGAGAGAGCAATTGTAACTCAAAAATATTCGTAATGATTTCAGCATCTAACCCTTTATTTAAATACATCAGCGCTTGTTTGGTAAACCCATATAGGGCTGGATCATAGGTTTGGTCTTCTATCGCAACATCTACTAAGTTCAAGATATATGTGGCATAGGCACTGACAAAAATATCTTGTTGTATCAATTTAAAATTCTCTAGTTCTTTGTAATCCTTCAAAAAAGAAAGACCGTCACTGTTAATATCGGCAATATAGGTCGCTTCTGTAAATGGTAGGATAGCTGGAGCAACGCTACTATTTCTACCACGTGCCCCTCTGACAAAAAACATAATCTTACCGTGTTTTTCAGTAAAGATTTTAACTAATTTGTCTTTTTCTCGGTGATCCTTTGTAAATAATATCATCCCTTTGGTTTCGCTTCTTAGTGTCATCACGTTGCTCCTTTCCTTTTTTAAACAAAAAAGAGGATTGATATAAAATCAATCCTACTCTTTTTAATAGTCCATATCACGGTAACCGTAATCTTGTAATGAACTTTGCTTATCACGCCAGTTTTTCTTAACTTTAACCCAAAGTTCAAGATAAACTTTATTCCCTAATAAGTTTTCAATGTCTTTACGAGATTTGATCCCAATATCTTTCATCATTTTTCCGCCTTTACCAATTAGGATTCCTTTTTGGCTAGAACGTTCAACAACGATAGTAGCATGAATATGAATTTTATCATTTTCATCACGACTCATATCTTCAATTACAACAGCAACTGAATGAGGTACTTCTTCGTGAGTTAAAAGTAAGACTTTTTCACGGATTAATTCTGAAGCGATAAAGTATTCTGGGTGATCCGTTACTTGATCTGCTGGATAGTACTGAGGACCTTCAGGCATCTTAGCTTCTAAAATAGAAAGTAAGTTATCCACATTATTTCCTTCAGTTGCTGAGATTGGGATAATTTCAGCAAAATCCATCTGCTCTTTATAATCTTCAATGATTGGTAATAATTTATCTGGGTGGATTGTATCAATTTTATTAATTAGTAAGTATACAGGTGCTTGACTCTTCTTTAAACGTTCGATGATAAAATCATCCCCACGTCCACGAGGTTGCTCTGCGCTGACCATAAATAACGTCGCATCCACTTCTCTTAACGCACTATATGCTGTTTCAACCATGAAATCACCTAAGCGATGTTTCGGTTTATGGATACCTGGCGTATCGATGAAGATGATTTGAGCATCATTTGTCGTGTAGACACCTTGAATTTTGTTACGTGTCGTTTGAGCTTTATCACTCATGATTGCAATTTTTTGTTTCACAATTCTGTTTAATAACGTTGATTTTCCAACGTTTGGGCGACCAATAATCGCCACAAATCCTGACTTATGTTCGTTTGAACTCATTTAGTTTCCTCTTTCTTAAAAAACAAACAGTGACAATGTTGGCACTGTTTGTTTGGTTAGTTAAATTAGTAATGGCAACACTTTCGGAATAAAAATAATTCCTCCAACAAGCAGTGCAAAGAATGCTGTTAGTAAGACAAGGGCTGCCGCCATGTCTTTAATTTTTTTAGCTAACGGATGGTAATGATAATCCGTTACTAAATCAACAGTATTTTCAACAAGTGTATTTAGTATCTCCATTGCTATGACTAAGAAGATAACAAGAAGTAACCACAACCACTCATTCAATTTAAGTTGAACGATTAACGCTAAGACTAGTATAACAAATCCTGCTAAGACATGATAGCGCATATTACGCTCTTCTTTAAAAGCCGTTCTAATTCCTCTTAAAGCATGTTGCAGCGATCTAAAAAAAGATTTATTTTTACTAGTTTGAAATGGATCCTTATCTTGATAAGCCATAATCAGCCAAAATCTTTCGTTGCAAGTCAAACATTTCTTTCTCATCTTCTTCAGTCATATGATCGTAACCGTTAAGGTGTAAGAAACCATGGACTGCTAAAAAGCCAAGTTCACGTTCATAACTATGACCGTATTCTTCTGCTTGTTCTGCCGCACGTTCAATTGAGATCATAATATCGCCAATATTACGAGGCATCTTCATGTCGTCATCTTCAAAAATCACCGGCATTTCATCTTCACCTAATTCTTCTAAAGCAAAGCTAATGACATCAGTTGGTGCATCTTTATGACGGTAGTCACGGTTAATTTCTTGAATAGCTGCATTATCCATAAACGTTACAGACATTTCAGTATCCTCTTCCAACTCAAGTTGCTCTCCGGCAAATACTAGAATACGTTCAATCTCAGCTTGTTGCTCTTCAGACACTTTTTCTGTTTCATCCATTAACGTGATTTCCATAATTAATTACTTCCTTCTTGTTCTTTTTTCATTTCTTCTGCTTCTGATTTCATCTTAGGATACTTAATTCTTGAATGGAACGTACTACATAATCCGTTAATTAATGATTCTTCAATAATTCGAATTTCTTTAAGTGTCAGACCTGTATCATCTAACTGTCCATCTGTAATACGACCTTCAATTAATTTATTCACAAATTTCCTGATTTTTTCATTACTAGGATGGTCCATTGCACGAACTGCTGCTTCACACGTATCGGCTAAACTAACAACCCCCGCCTCTTTTGTTTGAGGTTTTGGTCCAGGATAACGGAATTCAGCTTCCGTTACTTCTGGGTTACGTTCCTTCGCTTTTGAATAGAAATAGCTCATCAAGGTTGTCCCATGATGTTGCTGACAAATTTCAATAACCATCTGCGGCATGCCTTCTTTTTCTAAAATCTTAACCCCTTCAGACACATGACTAAAGATAATTTCTTTACTATCCTCAGGTAATAAGAAATTATGGGGGTTTTCTGCCCCATCTGGTAAGTTTTCTACGAAAAAGTTAGCGTGTTTAATCTTACCAATATCATGGTAATAACACCCCACTCTAGTTAACAGTGAGCGCCCACCAATATCCGCCACTGCATTAGCACTCAGACTAGCTACCATCATACTATGATGGTACGTTCCAGGTGCTTCTTGTAACAAGCGTTTTAATAATGGGTGATTTGGATTACTTAATTCATTTAAAACGATGATACTGTCATCATTTAAAAACAACTCAATATAAGGGTGAAGTCCAACCGACATCAAGAATGTAAAGATACTTCCCACAAATACACATAAAAGCATTGTCAGTGTTTTTGAATCTGATAACTCCATACCTTGATACGTTGTTACAACAAGACTAAATAAAATAGGGAAGGCGATTAGCCATAATGCTGCTGTTCGCAGTTGTCTACCTATTCGGTCTTGTTTAATCAGAGTTGCCATCAAACCAGTAAACATGTAAATAACCGTAATCAATAATAATGTACTCGTCCCTAACATGTCGTAAAAAATAAACATGGCAAAACATACTTGGAAGAGAGCAGCTAAGATACTCGCTCGTCTACTAATAAATAAATTTAAAACCAGTGGTGTAAATGCTGCTGGAAATAACAATGGAACTGCAGACATATTTTCAGTTTGGAAAAACTCTAGAGCTTTCATCATAACTACACCAATTAACATCGTAATCACATAAAAAGTCACAAAACGGATTTTCATATCCATTCCGATTGTATTGTATAAAAGATAGGCCAAAGCAAGAATTTGAGTAATAATCATTGCTGCTAAGGCAACCAAAGGAAACACTGAAGGCTCCCTATTAGTAATGCCTAATAATTCTAATTTATTTATAGCACGCGAATCAATTTGGACACCTTCACGGACAACAACTTCACCTTGATAAATCATTACAGGTTTAACATTATTTTTAGCTAACTCTTGAAGTTCTTCTGTTTTTTTATCATTTGCTGCTTCATTACTGATAATGCCTCTATCAACAACGTACTTAACTAATTGTTGCATATCACTTGGTAAATCAAGATATTGAATTTCATCATTTGCTTTTTGTCTCACTGAGTCTAAATTGGTATTTCGGATAGGCTCAGACATTTTTTCTTTGACAATTTTTATACTTTCTGTTTTAACTCGATCCCGATCTTTGTCTGTTAGATCGAACATTCCTTTATAAAAGACATTTGGAAAGGCTTGGTAAAAACTAACATCTTCTTGATCGGTAGTTTCAAATTGTTTCTTTAACAAAACTATTTTATCTTCACTTGTTGGTTTTTGGACCTTATCTTTATCTTTGTCTTTTGCACTTGCAAGCTCTGTTTGATACGACGCTTGAGCTGATGAACTAACACTATCAATAATTTCAAACAATTGTTCTAGAAGAACAACTTGTTTGCCTTCTAGCTCCTTGTCAAAATTATACTCTGGTGTCACAGCTTCCGCAGCCAGACGTTTTTTCTCTTCTGTTTCTGCTTTATTTTCAATCGTTTTATTGGCCCTAATTGTTTCTTCCGCAAGTTGACCTTCTTTAATCGATACGGATTTTTGACGCACATTATTAAAAAGTAATAAGAAACAAGCAATCCCAAAGACCAGTAATAAGGCCACAATATACTTGTTACCTAACCCTTTTTGTCTTCTTTTAAAATTCAACTTCATTATTTTACTCCTTACTATAAGCCTTAATACTTATAATATAATTTCTAGTCACTTTCTTTATCTACTGCTGACTTCGACTTCTTTTCTTCTTCTTTGTAAGCTTCAATAATTTCAGCAACTACTGGATGACGAACTACGTCACTTGATGAGAACGTCACAAACCCTATATTTTTAATAGGTTTTAATTTCTTTTGCGCATGAATTAAACCGCTTGTCACACCTCTTGGTAAATCAATTTGTGAGATATCGCCGTTTACAATCATTTTGGAGTTAAATCCTAAGCGTGTCAGAAACATTTTCATTTGAGCTATCGTCGTATTTTGAGCTTCATCTAAAATAACAAACGAATCTTCTAATGTTCGGCCGCGCATATACGCCAATGGCGCTATTTCAATAATGCCTCTTTCCATCAAGCGATTTGTATGGTCCATTCCAAATACTGAATACAGCGCATCGTATACTGGTCGTAAATAAGGA
This sequence comes from Vagococcus proximus, assembly GCF_029143285.1. Taxonomy (GTDB): domain Bacteria; phylum Bacillota; class Bacilli; order Lactobacillales; family Vagococcaceae; genus Vagococcus_D; species Vagococcus_D proximus. The sequence continues at coordinate 379,476 of NZ_JAPDSH010000002.1, read as the reverse complement.
TCTACTTTTTCTTTAAGATCTCCCGGTAAAAAACCTAAACTCTCTCCTGCTTCAACAGCTGGTCGTGTTAAGACAATTTTCTGAACTTCTCCACGTTTTAAAGCTGATATAGCCATTACCACCGCCAGAAAGGTCTTTCCTGTGCCGGCAGGACCTATGCCGAATGTTACATCTTTTTTCTTAACAGTATCAACATATTCTTTTTGACCAAAATTTTTTATCCGAATAGGTTTCCCCATCTTGTCTTTCATAATTTCTGTTTCATACATGTCCATAAAATAATCCAGTGTTCCCTTGTTGGCCATTTTAAGTGCTGTTACGACATCTGCTGTTCCAACTGGTATCCCTTTAACTAATAAAGCTTGCAGTTTTTTTACAACATCATACGCTTTTTGAACTGAATCCGACTCTCCACTGATGTGTAAGATGTCACCTCTACTATGCAGCTCCACTCCTTGGTTTTCTTCAATTAATTTTAGATACTGATCTTGAGCCCCCATCAACTGTTGAGCTTCATTTGAATTCTTCAGTTCGATCTCGCGAGTTTCCTTTAAGTTTTCGATCAAAAAAAGAACATCTCCTTCACTTTTATCTAATATCTTCCAAGTTAAATATACCATACTTTTAACTTCTTAAAAAGTTTTAACAACCTTGCGCTAACGCCTATAACACTTGTTTTTAATCCCTTTTTAATGTGTTTGTCTCTATTTTATATAATAAAAAAACCAACAGGTTAACCTGTTGGTTTTCAAACTTAATTTAATAACTCTTTGACAATACTATTCACTAAATTGCCATCTGCCTTACCTTTAACTTTCGGCATTACTGCCCCCATTACTTTACCAAACTCCTTCGCAGAAGTAGCACCTGTAACTTCGATAGCTTCAGATACAATTTGACGAATCTCAGATTCATCTAATTGCTTAGGTAGATATTTTTCAACGATAGCAATGCCCGCTCTAACATTCTCGACCAAATCTAAGCGACCAGCACTTTCGAACTCCACAAGTGAATCTCGACGTTGCTTCATCTCTCTAGCTAAGACTGTCACTTCGTCATCAGAAGTTAGGTCTTCACCTTTGGCGATTTGCTCATTTTGAACAGAAGATTTTAATAAACGCAGGACATCTAAAGTTGGTTTATCTTTAGCTTTCATGGCAGTTTTTATGTCTTCATTCAATGTCGATAAAAGTGGCATCTAATTCAGCTCCATTCATAGAAAACTAGAATTTTTTACGTTTTCTTGCTGCTTCAGATTTCTTCTTACGTTTTACGCTTGGTTTTTCGTAGAATTCACGTTTGCGGTATTCTTGTAAAGTACCAGTTTTTGAAACGGAACGTTTGAAGCGACGAAGAGCATCATCAAGAGATTCATTTTTCTTAACAACTGTTTTTGACATACAAATTCCCTCCCTCCGTGCTTAAAAAGTAACCGAATTCGATAATCGTTTAAAAAACGTTATCAAAACTGTCCTTTTATCATTATATCTAAACTCTTTTTAACCGTCAACTATCTTTTTCTACTTTCTTTATTTTTATTCCACTTTTTTTTAAAATAATTTACAAAAAAATGCTTATCTAAGATTTAATTGCTAGACATTTTTCACAGGTCCCAAATATTTCAAATCTATGGCTTGTTATCTCACAGCCTGCTAGTTGTTCTTTAAAATAAGTCATTGGGCACATTAGTATCTCTCTTGTACTTCCACATTTTGTGCAAATAAAATGATGGTGATGTCCTAAATCACTATGACTACAATGAAACCTGAATTTTCTTTCCCCATTAAAATCTGTTTCTTCGATCAATTCTAATTCACAAAAATCTTTTAAATTTCGGTAAATCGTATCATAACTGATACCACTATATTTATTATTCATAAAATCATAAACTTCTCTTGCACTTGTATATTTATCTGCTTCTAATAAAAAAGCCAAAATTTCTTCACGTTTTTTTGTATACTTAAACCCTTTGTCCTTCATAATCGACAAAGCATTTTCTATCTTAGGATTCCGCATTTCTCTCATCACCTTCCTACTTAAACTATGCTATAATAATGGAAACCTAAATGCAAGGAGTGTTATATAATATGCCTACTAAAGACATCTATATTTATATTATTTCAGACTCTGCTGGGGAAACTGCTTCAAAACTTGCCCAAGCCTCTGTTTCACAATACGACGAACTGAACATCACTTTCGTTCGGAAAACCTTTGTATCTGAAAAAAAAGACTTACTAGAATCTCTTGAATTAGCAAAAGAACACAACGCTATTATTATTCACACGTTGATTTCAAAAGACTTTATTCAGTTAGCTAATGATTACTGTAAAGAACATAATCTATTCTCAATGGATTTATTATCACCAATCGTAAATGAATTAGCTACACGCTCTGAAATTGAACCCAACCGCATTGCAGGAGCTGTCCATTCTTTAAATCAAGAATATTTTAGTAGAATTACCGCTATGGAGTTTGCGGTTAAATACGATGACGGAAAAGATCCTAAAGGTTTCTTAGATGCCGATATCGTTTTATTAGGTGTTTCTCGTACTTCTAAAACGCCTCTTAGCCTGTTCTTAGCAAATAAAAATTTAAAGGTAGCAAACTTACCCCTTATTCCACAAGCAACGTTACCTAAAGAGCTCTGGGAAGTTGATCCTGATAAAATTGTCGGACTCACTAATAATCCAGAAGTTTTAAATAAAATACGTCAAGAAAGAATGCGAGCATATGGACTTGATCCAGATACTGCTTATTCAAATATTGATAAAATTCAAGAAGAATTACAGTACGCTAATGATTTGTATGAAAAATTACATTGCGTTGTTATCAATGTAGCTGATCTATCTATTGAAGAAACAGCATCTATCATCTTAGAAGCACTTTGTTTAGAAGAACATAGCTTTCTTGGTTAACCAAAAAGAGTTGGGATTTTTCCCAACTCTTTTTTATTTTTTACACCTTGGCGAATGCTTGACGTGTTTAAAGGTTTGACCCAAAATATCCAATACATGTTGATCATCCAGTGAGTAATACACTACTTTTCCATCTTTTCTCGTTTTAACAAGATTTGCATGTCGTAATAATTTTAATTGATGCGAAATATTAGATTGCTCAAGTCCCAACGTCTCTACAATACCACTGACGTTTCGTTCACCTTGACTCAAAAGTGTTAAAATTTTTATTCGCGTATTATCACTTAACGCCTTGTATAACTGAGACGCTTCTATGATCATATCATCTGTTGCCTCAAGTTTAGTCATTTTACCACCTCTTTTTAATACTCTCTTTTTACCATCGTAATACCAATTCACAAAAAAGTCGAGTATTTGTTTCGCACTAGAAAAAGCTAGAACATGTCTAGCTTTCTTATCTATTATTTGATTAATTCTTGGATAGTCTCTTCAATTTTATTAATTTTTTCTGCTACCTCAGCTGAACTATCAGACTTTGCGCCAATATAAAACTTAATCTTAGGCTCTGTTCCTGACGGGCGTATCGCAACCCAACTGCCATCCTCAAGTGTGTATTTCAACACATCAGCTTGCGGCAAATCAATTCCCGAAACATCACCTTTAAATGAGATACGTTTTTGACTTAAAAAGTCCTCTGTTGATACAACTTTCATACCACCAAATGACTCAAAACGTTCCGTACGAGATTTAGCCATTAACTCTTTTATTTTTTGAGTTCCTTCAATGCCAGGCATTGTAACCGAGATTGTTTTTTCATCAAAATAGCCATACGTTTTAAACAAGTCTTGCAATCCATCAAATAACGTTTTGTTTTGTGATTTATAGTAAGCTGCCACTTCTGACAATAACACCAAAGCTTGAATTGCATCCTTGTCACGTACAAAAGATTTAACTAAATAGCCATAGCTTTCTTCAAAGCCAAACAAGAACTCGTGACTGTTTGTTTTTTCAAAGGTTTCAATTTTTTCTGCAATGAATTTAAAACCAGTCAGTACATTCATCATCTCCACATCAAAATCTCGACAAATTTCTGCTGAGAAATCACTAGAAACAATTGATTTTACAACAGCCCCATTTGTTGGCAACTGTCCTTGTTCTTTTTTAGTCGTTAAAATATAGTGAATTAAAATCGCACCAATCTGGTTACCTGTAAGGATTTGATATGAACCATCAGGCAATCTAACAGCTGCACCCAAACGATCCGCATCTGGATCTGTCGCGACTAATAAATCAGCTTCTTCTTTTTTCCCTAAACGAATAGCGTACTCGAACGCCGCATATTCTTCAGGATTTGGCGATGCTACTGTTGAGAAATCAGGATCAACCACACCTTGTTCAGGCTCCACTACAAACTTTTCGAAACCAGCTTGTTTTAAAGCGCGCTCACCAATCATTTTACCTGTTCCATGAAGTGGCGTGAACACTAATTTTAAATTTTTGCCAAACTCTTCGACAAGAGTTTGATTCATTGTAATGGATTTCAACTTCTCTAGATATCGCATATCCATCTCTTCACCAATAACAGTAATAAACGGTGACGGCGTTGCTTCAGAGTGTGATGCCACTTCAATTTCTAAAGGTTTTTCTACACTTCTTACAAGCGTTGTAAGAGCCGCCGCTTCTTTTGGAGGCATTTGTCCACCATCCGCTCCATACACTTTATACCCGTTATATTCAGCCGGATTATGACTAGCTGTAATCATGATACCCGCTACACAATTCAAATCACGGACTGCAAATGATAATTCTGGTGTTGGACGCAAACTTTCAAACAGATAAGCCTTAATGCCGTGGTTAGCGAGTACCCGAGCTGCTTCTAAACCAAATTCTGGTGATTGATGGCGAGAATCAAACGCAATCGCAACGCCTTGCTTTTTAGCTTCTTCTCCTAAGCTATCGACAAATAAAGCTAACCCTTCTGTAGCTTGACGAACTGTATAGATATTCATGCGGTTTATCCCCGCACCTAAAATACCACGCATACCAGCCGTACCAAATTCTAACGGTGCATAAAAAGCTTCCTCTAAAGCTTTTAGATTTTCTTTATTTTTTTCTAGGTCATCTCTAACTCTTTTTTCTAATGTTTCACATTTAATCCACTCTTGATAATTCTCTTTCCAAGACATGTTGACACCTCTTCCAATAAAATGTAATCCTTTACAGTATATCACTCCGGACTTTAAAAAAATATAAAAAAAGTGACAGCAACTGTCACTTTTTATTAGTATCCCTCTGGATGTGAACTATGCCATTTCCAAGCGCTTGATAAAATCGTATCTACTTCTGTATAACGAGGCGACCATCCTAATATACATTTAGCCTTTTCACTAGATGCCACTAATGTACTAGGATCTCCTGCACGTCTCGGAACCACTTCCGATTCAATCGCTTTCCCTGTCACTTTACGCGCTTCTTCTAACATCGCTTGAACCGAGAACCCCACACTGCTACCTAAGTTAAAAATATTACTTTCGCCACCTTTTAACAAATAATCAATCGCTAAAACATGCGCTTCAGCCAAATCTAAAACGTGGACATAATCTCTAATACATGTGCCATCTGGTGTTGGGTAATCATCACCAAATATTTTCAAACTGTCTCGTTGTCCTAGGGCTGTCTGAAGGATAATTGGAATTAAGTGACTTTCTGGATTGTGATCTTCACCAATCGTACCATCTAATTTCGCACCCGCTACATTAAAATAACGTAACGCAACAAATTTTGTCCCATAAGCGTTGTCACACCACTTCAAGATTTTTTCCATCATTAATTTTGTTTCACCATACGGACTTGTTGGATTTGTTTCTGCAGTCTCTAAAATCGGGACTTCCTTCGGCTCCCCATATGTCGCAGCTGACGAAGAAAAGACGATTGCTTTTACATCTTGTTCTCTCATCACATCGGCTAAAACTTGAGTGCCATACACATTATTGTCAAAATACATTAATGGCTCTTCTACAGATTCTCCTACTAGAGAATTAGCAGCAAAATGAATAACACCTTCAATTTTTTCAAATTCAAAAACTTGTGTTAAAAAACGTTTATCTCTAATATCTCCTTGATAGAAAGTTACAGTCTCCGGAAGCGACTCTTCATGTCCTGTTTGCAAATTATCTACCACTACTACGTCATACCCTTTTTCAATCAACACGTCCACACAATGCGAGCCTATGTAGCCTGCTCCACCTGTTACTAAAATTGACATACCTCTCCCTCTTTTCTATTTATTTTCTGACAGCTGTTCTATAGGTTGTTCGGTAAATTTTTTCTTGGCCTTTTTCAGCGATTATTGAAGGAAAGTCGTTATGATGACACGCATCAGGATGCTCTTGAGGCTCAATCGCTAGCCCTCTATACTCTTTCATAGGATAACCATTCATCATCGCTGTTTCTGCCATACCACCAGACGAATAAATCACGAGCGCTTTTCGTTCAGTTTCAATGGACAACTCAATCCCAGTTTGTGGGTGGAATAAACTTAAACTCGGACCATCTGTCTCATCGTTCAACACAAACGTCGTATCCAGTCCCGTATACAACTGTTCAAGACTCGTTTCCAGTAAGCGTGAATGGGTGAAATCAAAAGCCGTTCCTTTTACATCCTTCACTTCTCCTGTTGGAATCAATTCGTCATCCGTTAAGAGAATTTTGTCCGCTTTAACAGTTAAATAATGAGTCCTAATTGTTTCAATCCCATTTCCGCTTAAATTAAAGTAACTATGATTGGTTGGATTTACTATTGTTTTAGCACTTGGCGTTACATAATAAACCATCTCTAAACGGCCCTCATCATACAATAAATAGTCTACTCTAGCATCAAAGTCACTACCAAAACCGACTGCCTGTTTATCCACCAATCGATAAGAAACGCCTATATAATCCAACTTTTCGATTACAGAGCTTTCCCAAATACGATTTTGCCACCCCATCTCGCCACTGTGTAAAGTATGGCCATTTTCATCTTCTGAAAAATGACAGTCATTCCATGAACTATTCTTAATTCTACCGGCCACAGGTCCTACTGTCGCACCGAAGCAAGCTTGATCTTTTAACAAATCTTCTTCATAATCAAACCCTAAAATAATATCTGTCAACTTTCCATGACAATCTGGCACACAAAAACTAGTCAAACGTGCACCATAATTGGTAGTTGTCAATTGTCTACCATCTCTTCTGAGGGTTACATATTCTAAATCAGTATTCGAACTTTTTATCGCTTTGATAGTATCAGTCATTTCAGACTACCTCCAATTTTATAATGAGCTATTTCTTTTAATAAACTCTGTTAAAATCGTAATTTTTCGAGAGACTGCATATTCTTTATCTATGACTTCAATTAGTGTTGATACAGCAATTTCTCCCATCGCTTCCGTATTCACTCTAACTGTACTCAGTGTCGGATAGACGTACTTCGCTAAACTAATATCATTGAACCCAACAAGACTAATTTCCTTTGGTACGTCAACTTTATTTTCTTGTAATGCTCGCAGACACCCTATGGCAATCGCGTCATTCGCAACAAATAACGCTTCCGGCAATGTCGCTTTTTCATTGATTAATCGTGTCATTAAATCGTAACCAGCATCGACACTAAACTCAGAGGTATACACCCACTCTGGCTGATATAAGCCTTTTTGAGTCATGTATGACGTAAAGGTTTCCGTCCGTAAATCAGTTAAATAATCAGTCGCTCCTTTGACCGCTTCTTGACCTGATATCATTCCAATTTTAGAAAGTCCTTTTTCAAGGAAATAATCTAAAACATCATGAACACCTTGAGCGAAATCAACAACCACCGAATCATACCCTTCTCTTGTCTGATCAGAGTCAACAAATACGATATTTCGACTAACATCAACTAATTCTTGTCGTTGAGAACTGCTAAACTTCCCAATCGCAACAATACCGTCCACCTCTAGCTCTTGTGGCAACTCTTGCCCTTCAAATACGCGTACTAGTTCTATTTTTTTATCTTGTACGTACTTTTCAACCCCCATACGAATCGACAGATAATACAAATCTTCCAACTCTTTTGATTCCGAATACCAATGTACTAACGCTATTTTTTTAGGGCGCCCTTTCCCTTTAGTATTCTTCATATGCTTTGTATAGTTTAAATTTTCAGCAGCCTCAAAAATCTTACGTCTTGTTTCATCTGCTACAGAAATACTACTATCATAATTAAGAACTCGCGAAACAGTTGCAACCGAAACGCCAGCCTGGCCTGCTATGTCTTTAATCGTTGCCATCGTGTTACTCTCCCTTATAATTGAGCCACAAAACGCCTAAACGCCTCTTGCCCCTCATTCGTGTCTTTATAAACACCAGCGTCTTTTAATACCTCTAAAAAGACTTTTCCTACTTCATTTTGAACGATTTCGTGACAATTCTCAAGGGTTACCTGATGTTTCTCTTTTATTTCTTCTGCCCATTCTCTGTGGTACTGCGCTATGTCATGAGATTGATTCAGTAAATAACCCTCTACCTCTGCTAACTCTTTAGCCAAACGCGCAGGTAAAACTGCCAATCCCATCACTTCAATCAACCCAATATTCTCTTGCTTTATGTGATGCCACTTGCGGTGTGGATGAAAGACCCCTTCAGGATGTTCATCAGATGTATGATTATCTCTTAAAACGATATCTAAACAATAGTTGCCATTCATTTTACGGGCAATCGGTGTCACCGTATGATGACGGGTATTTCCTGTGTAGGCGATAATATCAACCTTTTCATCCGAATACTCTTTCCAAGATCTAAACACTTTATCTGCAGCTTCTACAAGTTGTTTTTTATCTTCTGAAACTAAACGAATAACTGACATCGGCCAATCTACAATCCCCGCCTCAACTTTAGGGAATCCGATCAACTCAAACGATTCACGTACAGGAGCTGTTTCCATCGCAAACGTATGTCGACCTGCTTGGTAATGATCATGAGACAAAATCGACCCCCCAACAATTGGTAAATCTGCATTTGAGCCCACAAAGTAATCCGGGAAAACTGATACAATCTCAACTAGACGTTTGAATGACTCTTTAGACACGCTCATTGGTACAATACTTGTATTTAAGAAGATGCAATGTTCATTGTAATAGGCATAGGGTGAGTACTGTAGCGCCCACTCTTGTTCCCCTAACGGAAAACGAATTAAACGGTGTTGCGAACGGGCTGGATAATTTTCTCGTCCTAAATACCCCTCATTTTCCACACACAAAAAATTGTTTGGATAATTCACTTTAGGTGCTGATTTTTCAGCGATGATTTCTGCAGTTGTTTTCTCTGGTTTAGATAAATTTATAGTGATCTCAAGCGGCCCATACGGAGACTCATATAAAAAATTAGGACTCTTAGCAACCTCTCTAGTCTTGATATAATTTGTGAGTTGACTCCACTTATAAAAGAAATCTGTCGCTTTTCTAGGTGAGTCTTCATACATAGACCAGAACTTTTTATTTATGGCAGAAGGACTTAAGGTCATGATATCAACCAGTTGCCCTGTTAAACGATCTTTCATATTTTGACTATCCGGTATCACATCTCGCGAGACAGCATCCTCTGCTAGCCTATCTAATAGAACTAAAAATTCTGTTAAATCACCTGTCCAAGTTGGCACTTCTTTATTAATTTCTTGCGCCTCTGGATACTCATCACGTCCTAATATACCTAAAACTTTATTTGTTAAATACGCTCGGTCAATTTCTTCAAATTCACCATACTCTAGTAGTGCTGATACAAATTGATCAATGATTAGTTGCATGACTTATTCCCTCTTTTATAATTTATTTCAAAACTCGTGGCCCATCTCCAATTGTTTCAATATAAAAATCAGCGTCATATCCGACACGCTCTTTATAGTTAGCTCTTACGATTTTAATAAATTCAGGCACATTCTCTTCTCTTACGATAGCCATACTGCAGCCACCAAATCCTGCTCCCATCATTCTGGCACCTAGCACTCCTGTTTGTTTCCATGCTGTTTCAACTAATGTATCTAACTCTAAGCATGACACTTCATAATCGTCTCTTAATGAACGATGTGATTGATTTAATAATTCACCAAACCCATCTAAATCACCTTTGTTTAATGCCTGATAACTTAATAATGTTCGGGCACTTTCTGTCACAATATGACGCACACGTTTAAACAATACCTCTCCTAATACTTCTTCTAAGGTTAGCAACATTTCCAAAGTCACTTCTGACATACTTGAGATACCACATTCACGTTGTAAAATTTCTAACGCTTCTGCACTTTCTTTTTGACGACTATTATAGTCTGAATCAGATAATTGACGTTTTTTATTGGTATTCATAATAACAATTTGATATTCTTTCAAGTCTACTGTTACATGTTCAAACTCTAACGTTTGGCAATTTAATAATACTGCTTGATTTTTACGTCCTTTTACAATCCCAAACTGATCCATAATACCTGAATTCACACCAATAAATTCATTTTCTACTTTTTTTCCTAAACGGATTAAGTCTAGATCAGAAATATCCAATGCGAATAACTCCTTCACCACTGTTGCCACTAAAATTTCTAACGAAGCTGATGATGATAACCCTGCACCATTTGGGATTGTTCCTTTAATATAAAAATCCCAACCTTTATCAATTCGATGGCCTTCTTCTTTTAAAAACGTCACCATACCAATAATATAGTTTGGCCATTGTAACTCATGACGTTTTAAATCTGTTAAATCTAACTCGATAATTCCATCCTCCGCAAAGTTAGCGGAATAAAGACGAATAATAGAATCATCTCTCAAAGAAGCTACCCCATACGTCCCACTAGAAATGGCACTAGGAAAGACATACCCGTCATTGTAATCCGTATGCTCTCCAATTAAATTAATTCGACCCGGTGATAAAAAACTCATACTGTTTTCTTTCGCGCCAAAAATGTCATTAAACTCATTTTTAATTAACATATTATCCCAACTTTCTTAATAATTTTTCTCTTTAGTAAAAGTTTACTAAAATTAACTAAAAAAATCAACAACAAGTTGAAAAGGGTTACTTTTTTTGCGTTTAATTCTATAATCTATACAATTTTTAAAAAAAATAACAATACCACCTTTGGTAAAATTAAGTTAACAATAATATTATTTATTGAAAAATTAAAAGGAGAAGATTATGAAGAAGAACTTATTTATTTACTCATTAATTGGTCTAAGCTCAGTTTCTTTATTTGCCACAAGCACAAATACTTATGCTGATAGCAATAAGACAGACCAAAAACTTTCAATTACAGTCAAAGACGGATCACTTAAAACACTGATCCCAAAAGAAATGGAAGCAACTTTCCCTGAAATTGAACCATCAACAGGCGGTGTCAGATACTATCATCCTACGATTAAACAATCGACGGTAGCTTACTCAACACCACCAGTATTTTACAACAGTGATAGCTCTATCAACCCTTTTGAAAATCCACCTGAATTTCCACCGGTTGATCCAGAACCATTTCCCGGACCTCCTAAAGACGCTATTGTCAGAATAGACAATAGTAAACTTGGGAATCCAGACTTTAAAGTCTCTGTCAAACGTACCCCTTTCGTTAACACGGAAAACGGAGCAGCGATTGAGGGCATTCACCTTTTCATGGGTAATTTTAACGATCGCATGGACTTCTTTGGTGATTCCCGCTCAAACGAAGCAGGTTCACCCGACTCATATTGGTTAACATCTAACCTGACAATTGAAGAAAGCAACGAAACTCTTGTTGCTGACTACAGAGGAGAAGCGGCTCGCGGCCAGCATTGGTTATCACCCTTTACTCCAGATAACTTAACCGAGGATGGTTATCTTGTATTAGGACCTGAAGCAATCGATCCTGAATTACAAAAAGAACATCTTTACGAAGAAAAAAATATTTCATTAGCCGTTGATAAAAATACACACTTCCCTAGTGCTGGGAATTATGAATCAACTGTAACGTGGTCAATTCAACTCTTACCATAAAACAAAAAGGAACCTGTTATTTTAAGTAAATAACAGGTTCCTTTTCTATTTTAATAAAATTCTAAATATTGTTCTCTTTCCCAATCTGATACTTGTTGACGGAACGCATGCCATTCTAAACGTTTGGCTTCAACAAAGTTAGCATGAATATGTTCACCTAAAGCACTCTTAACTACTTCATCTTGACGCATCGCTTTAATTGCGTTGTGTAATGTTGAAGGTAAATCTGTAATTTGAGCTGCTTCTCTTTCTGCTTCATTCATGACATAGATATTACGGTTCACTTCAGCAGGCGGTACGATTTTATTGCGAATACCGTCTAAACCAGCCTCTAATAAAACTGCCATCGCTAAGTACGGGTTAGCTGCCGGATCAACCGAACGTAATTCCAAACGAGTCGATAAGCCTCTTGATGCCGGAACACGGACTAATGGTGAACGATTTTGACCACTCCACGCTACATAAACTGGAGCTTCAAACCCTGGTACTAATCGTTTATATGAGTTAACTGTTGGGTTACAAATGGCGGTATAGGCTCTAGCATGCTCTAATAACCCTCCCAAGAAGTAATACGCATCTTGGCTTAATTCACGCTCACCATTCTCATCATAAAAGGCATTTCCATCCTCATTAAATAATGACATGTTACAGTGCATTCCTGAACCCGCAATACCGTGTAACGGTTTCGGCATAAAGGTTGCATGTAAACCATGACGACGCGCAATCGTTTTAACTACTAACTTGAACGTTTGAATATTGTCACACGCTTCAATAACATCCGCATATTTGAAATCAATTTCATGTTGACCAGGCGCGCACTCATGATGCGATGCCTCAATCTCAAAACCTAATTTCTCTAATTCTAATACGATATCACGACGACAATCTTCTCCTAAATCTTGTGGTGAAAAATCAAAATAACCACCGCTATCGTTTAATTCTAAAGTCGGTTTTCCCATATCATCTAACTTGAATAAGAAAAATTCTGGTTCAGGTCCTAAATTGAATGAACTAAATCCTAATTCTTTCATTTTCCCTACAATTCGTTTTAAATTCCCTCGAGGATCTCCTGGAAACGGGTCACCAGCTGGTGTGTAGATATCACAAATCAAGCGCGCAACTTTTCCTTCTCCATTTTCCCACGGGAAGATCAACCATGTGTTTAAATCTGGGTATAAATACATATCGCTTTCTTCAATGCGGACAAATCCTTCAATTGATGAGCCATCAAACATCATTTTGTTGCTAAGCACTTTGTCTAACTGACTAACTGGGACTTCAACATTTTTGATTGTTCCCATAACATCTGTAAACATTAAACGTAAAAATCTCACATTTTCTTTTTTAGCTATCTCTTTGATTTCTGTTACTCTTTTCGACTTGTCTTCCATTTTTTCGCGACCTCTCTTATTTTGGGTGGTAATACGCATTACCGTTGAAACGGATTTCCTTGACCTAAGCGACTCTCAGATAATAACTCATCGTAAAATAATCGTCTGACATCATGATCAGATAAATCGTGATTTTCCCAATGAATAACCTCTTCTGTCTGTTCTTCCTGATACATTTCCTGAATTTCAACCATTGAGTAACCTGCTTGTAACCAATCTTTGATTTCTAAAAATCGATCTACATCATTCAGCGAGTACATTCTTTGATTACCTTCCGTACGTTCGGGATAGACTAAGTCTTTGGTTTCATAATAGCGAATTTGCCTAGCAGTTAAATCTGTCAGTTTCATCACTGTACCAATCGGAAAAACAGCCATTGATTTTCTGAGTTCTTTTTCGCTCATTTCAGCTTACCTCGTTTCGACTTTTTTAATATACCAATTCAAAAAAAGAGTGTCAACAACTCATGTTAGGTTTTCTAACATGAGTTGTTGTTTTTTTAATCATAAATAAAAACCCTTGATTAATCAAGGGTTTTATCTTTTTATTTTTTAGAATAAACGTCATTTACAGCATGACTTACTGCAACTTTAACATGTTCATAGGTTAGACCACCTTGGACATACAGATTAAACGGTGCTCGAATCGGACCATCTGCCGTCAATTCTAAACTTGCACCTTGAACAAATGTCCCCGCTGCCATAATGACATCATCTTCATAACCTGGCATGTATGACGGTACAGGCGCAACATAAGCATCTACTGGTGAAAACTTCTGAATCGCTTGGCAAAATTTAACCATCGCTTCTTGATTTCCCAACTCTACCATTTGAATCAAATCCGTACGAGGATCATCCCATTTAGGGGTTGAGTTAACACCGTACTCAGCTAACAAGGCAGACGTATAAATCGCCCCTTGGATCGCTTGACTGACAACATGTGGCGCCAAGAAAAAGCCTTGCATCATCTCGTGAGTACTATGAATCATAGCTCCACCTTCTTTACCAACACCTGGTGTTGTTAAACGGTACGCACATTTTTCAATTAGCTCTTTTTTACCAGCAATGTAACCGCCAGTTTTAGCGATACCACCACCTGGATTTTTAATTAATGAGCCGGCAATCAAATCTACACCAACCTCTGTCGGTTCACTCACTTCAGAAAATTCACCATAGCAATTATCAGCAAAGATAACCACATCTGGATAATTTTCCTTCATGAAAGCTGTCATTTCTGCAATCTGAGCCACGGTAAATGACGGACGTTCAGCATAGCCGCGTGACCGTTGAATCGCAACCATTTTAGTTTTAGGAGTCATTTTCGCTTTAATTCCTTCGAAATCAACTGACCCATCTTCTTTTAGAGCCACTTCGTCATAGCCGATATTATATTCTTTAAACGACCCAATTCCATTACCGTTTACACCTATAACTTCTAATAAAGTGTCATACGGTGTTCCTGTAATATAAAGCAAATCATCTCCAGGACGCAAAATTCCAAATAATGCTGTCGCAATGGCATGTGTACCTGACACAATTTGTGGTCTCACGATAGCATCTTCCGTTTTAAAGACATCGGCATAGATTGCTTCTAACGCATCACGCCCCATATCATCATTGCCGTAACCACTCCCTAGAGCAAAATGACTCTCTGCTACATGATTATTACGAAAAGCTTCTAACACTTTCCCTTGATTATAAAGCGCAACATCTTGTACTTTTAAACGAGCTGGCATAATCAACTCATCGACTTTTTTTATTTTATCTTGTAACTCTTCTGAAAAAGAGCTCATCCAATTTACCATTCTTCTTCCTCCTCATCCGTTTTAACCCAACGTGATGTTTCAGGGGCAAACCCTTTAACTAAATACTGCTCTGTTTCATCACAGAAGTCTTGAGAAATCACAAGCGTATCTGTCGTTAATTTATTTAATAAATACCCTTCACTAGGCGCCAATTCTAAATCATAAGGGACAAACATTTCCATCAATTGACGTCGAATTGCTCCTTCTAGTTCTGTACGGTCTTCCGGATATTTTGCAGACACTTGAACATTTGGAAATAACGTCGGAACAAATGCTTCAGGTATCACTTTATCCATTTTATTATAAACAGTCAAAACAGGAATTTTCTTCATTTCTAAATCCCCTAATAACTCTAATACAGTCTGTTCTTGTAAATCTCTATCTGGTGAGCTGGCATCTACCACGTGCAGTAATAAATCCATATTGCGACTTTCTTCTAATGTCGATTGAAAAGCTTCAACTAACTGTGTTGGCAAGTCTTGAATAAACCCTACCGTATCAGTCAACGTCACTTGAAAGCCTTCTGTTAATTGCCATTGCTTAGTCAAAGGGTCAAGCGTCGCAAATAGTTGATTTTGCGAATAAGCTTCAGCATTTGTTAACATGTTTAGTAGCGTTGATTTCCCCGCATTTGTATACCCAACTAATCCTATTTGGAAAATTTGAGAAGCCTTACGTTGTTGACGGTTACGTTCTCGACTAGCTGTTACTTCTTTTAACTCTCGTTTGATATTTGTTATTTTATTACGAATGTGACGACGGTCTGTTTCCAATTTAGTTTCACCTGGGCCACGCGTACCAATCCCACCACCTAGTCTGGATAACGCTGCACCTTGCCCGACTAATCGAGGCAACAAATAATTCAGTTGCGCTAATTCAACCTGTAATTTCCCCGCTTTCGATTGAGCTCTCATCGCAAATATATCTAATATAAGCTGGACACGGTCAATAACTTTCACTTGAACGGCATCGCTAATCAATTGACTTTGACGTGGTGTCAATTCTTGATTAAAGATAACAAGGTCTGCTTCATAGGCGTCTACAAATCTGACTAGCTCTTCTACTTTACCTTTACCTATAACCGTTTGACGATCCACATTAGGGCGTTTTTGAACAATTTCAAATACAACCTCTCCTTGAGCCGTCTCTGTTAAGTTTTTTAATTCTTCCATTGATTCACTAAAGTATCGATAATTATCAGCGGTTTCAACACCAACAATGATGACTTTTTCACGTTTCTCTTCCATAAGACACCTCCTATAACCACTCTGCTACTGATCTGTCTAATCTTTCAACAGCATTCGGCTCACTTAAAATATCCCACCACTGCGCTGATGTTCTATTTCTAAACCACGTCATTTGGCGTTTAGCATACCGTCTTGACTGCTGTTTTACAAGTTCTATGGTTTCTTCTTTTGTTGCACGTCCTTCAAAATAAGGAAAGAATTCTTTATAACCAATTCCTTGTGCAGCTTGACACTCACCAAAATCAAAAATCATTTTTGCTTCTGCCTCAATCCCTTTCGGCACCATTAAATCCACCCGACGATTAATGCGTTCATATAATTTCTCACGGTCTGTCCCTAACGCTATAAATTTTACATCATACAACGCATTGGCTAACTCTTTATAATCGACTTGTTTTTGCTCCGTAATACTTTTACCAGTCGTCTCAACGACCTCTATTGCTCGTATAACACGTTTAATATTATTAGGGTGTATTTGTTCAGCTGCAGCCTTATCTTGACTCTCAAGGCGTTTCCATAGCTTATCTGGCCCTTCTGAGTCTGCATAAGCTTGTAATTCGTCACGAAGCACACTATTTTCTTGAACTTTTTCTTCGCCACCTAATTGAAAATCAAATAATAATGCTTGAATGTACAAGCCTGTCCCACCTACAATAATCGGCAACTTCCCACGAGATGTGATGTCTTTAATGAGAGTACGTCCTTGTTCTTGAAAATCAGAAGCAGAAAATGTATCACCTAACTGACAAACATCTATCAAATGATGAGGAATACCAGCCATCTCTTCTTCAGTGACTTTAGCCGTTCCAACATCAAGACCACGATAGACTTGAAGCGAATCCCCACTTATGACCTCTCCGTTATATTTTTTAGCAAGTGAGACTCCTAGCGCGGTTTTCCCAACAGCCGTCGGCCCTACTATAACTAATACTTTTTCTTTCATTCTGTTACCCCTCTTCATTTAACGCTTCAAAAATTACTCGAACTGCAAGCGCCTTACGAGGAAAATCAGTATGGATACCGTCTAATCCTCGTTCAAAAGCACCAATCATTTGCTCTACTTTATTCACAGTCCACGGGCGGACTTTCTTAGTTGTGTAAGATGTCGTTTCTTCTCTTGCTGTTACAAACGTGATTCTAGGATGTATAGCTTCGATGTAATCAACGTGATTAGACAAACTAATCTTATCTTTTTCAGTAGACATAATATACGCTTTCGGTGTTTCTTTATCGTATTCTTGAATACGTTCTAACGATTGAAAATTAAAACTTGAGTACCAATAACTAAACGTCCAGTCTTGTGATTTCATAAGTTGCATCACCGCTTCTTCAATTCCTGGATACTCTTTTTCATCAGTTTTAATCTCAATATTCAAAATACCGTTATATCTCTCTTCTTGCAGACACACTAACACTTCTTCTAGCGTTGGAATTTTTTCACCTTTAAATTTCGGATCAAACCAACTGCCCGCATCTAATTTTTTCAATTGTTTTAGAGTAAAATCTGTTATTTCACCTTTACCATTCGTCGTTCTATTTACAGTGTTATCATGGATAACCACTAATTTATTATCTTTTGTGCATTGGACGTCTAACTCAATACCATCTGCACCTACAAGCATCGCCTCTTTAAAAGCTGCTAATGTATTTTCCGGATGAGTCCCTTTACTCCCACGATGAGCTATTATTTTAGTCATATCAATCCCTCCAATTCCCTACTATTCTATCACTTTCTAGTAAAAAGTTATAGTTTGGCTGTTATTTCTTTTTACTAGCTTTTTTCGTCCATTTATTAGATAATAAATGTATATTAATCCGAAAGTGCAGGTGAACACATATGAAAAAATTCGTATCAGGTGTTGTTGCAGGGACTACTTTAACAGTTGCTACAATCGCAGGCCTTATGTATGGCGTTAAAAAAACAGTTATCGATCCTATGGAAGAAAAAGAAAACGAAGTTATCGAAAACCGTCGCAAAGCAATGCGTAAAAGTCGTGCTCGTTAATTTAAACAAAGCTTGATTATTTAATTATAATCAAGCTTTTTCTTTTGATTTAAAGTGAAAAAAAAGAAAGTCTATGCTATTCTTAACATGATAATAACTTATTAGGAGCGCGCATATGAATAAAGAAAATTTAGCATTTTATTGTTCACTTACTACCTTTTTAGGGAAAACCTTAGGTTGTAACTACGAAATCATTTTACATGTTTTAGATACAGACAATTTCCATATTGCAGCGATTGAAAATAACCACATCAGCGGAAGAACTATCAATTCACCTATCACCGGATTTGCACTCGAGTTAATTAAATCAAAGAGACACTTAACCGAAGACTATGTTGTTGATTATAAATCACAAACCGTCAACGGTAAAAATTTAAAAGGATCGACTTTTTTTATTAAAGGAAAAAAAGGGGATCTCGAAGGAATGCTTTGTATTAACCAAGATACAAGTCAATACGAAGAACTCTCTCGTGACATATTAAGTTTAGCTGGCCTAACATCACCATGTGCGACGGTATTTGAAACAAATACTAACCAAACTTCTCATGATTCAATCGAAGTTTTAGAAGACTCTATCGAAGGGATTGTACATAGTGTTATATCCCCTGAATTACTTGATAAAAAGATTTTACTAAGCAAAGAATTAAAATTAGAAATTATTAGTAACCTAAATGATAAAGGTATCTTTCAAATTAAAGGAGCTGTCGCACGCGTTGCAGAAATTTTAAATATTTCTGAACCTAGTGTCTACCGTTATATAAAAATAGTAGAAGCAAAATAAAAAAGTCATGACACCAAGTGTCATGACTTTTTTTTATTCTTCTTTTGCTTCTACCGGTTTATTGAAAGCTTCTTTATCAAAAGTACCTTCCCATTTATCAACCATAATAGCTGATACCATTGAACCTGCAACGTTTAACATTGTACGTCCCATATCAACAATTGGGTCAATCCCGAAGATAGCACCAATACTTGAAATATGTTGACCGTATCCTAAACCGTTTAACGTTACTGTTGCCGCTACTGTCGCTGTTCCTGGTACACCGGCAATCCCGATAGAACCCACTGTCACAACAACCACTACTAAAACGTAGAAAGAGAAGTTCATTTCAGCACCTGCAGCTGACGCAATTAATGTTCCTAACATCGCTGGGAATACACCAGCACAACCGTTCATACCAACTGCTGTTCCTAATGTTCCAACAAAGTTTGAGGTTTCTTGAGAAACACCCATATCATCCTCTAATGTTTTAAGCGTGTATGGTAATGTTCCCACACTTGAACGTGAAGAGAAAGCGAATAACAATGTTGTAAATGCTTTTTTGTAGAATGTTACTGGGCTAACACCCATCAACACAAGCATCACTACATAAATTAGCATCATAATAATAACACCTGTATATAGCGCTGCAATAAAACCTAACATTCCCATAATTGATTGGATACCTTTAGAAATGATTGTATTACTTACTAAAGCAACTACACCATAAGGCATTAATTTAATAACATTAGTTAATACTGAATTAACCGTTACTTTTAATGAATCCAAAAGCGTTACAAACGGTGCAACTTGATCTGGTTTCTTCACTTGTAAGAAACGAATCGCACTTGCAAATAATGCTGCTACAATAACAACTGATACGATACTTCCATTATCTCCCATAACATTAATAATGTTACTTGGAATTAGATTTAAAAAGAATTCCGGGAAACTTTGCGACGCAATATTACTCATTGATTCAACTTTAGCTTCCGTTAAATCACCAGCAAAATCAGCTCCGTTAAGACCATATAGTTTAACAACTAAGATACCAATAGCTGCAGCAATTGCTGTTGTTCCAAGAAGAGCAGTAAATGTCTTACCTGTTAGCGTTTTTAAACGATCTCCTTTTACATCAATTACTACTTTAATAATAGATAAAAATACGACTGGAACAGCTAATAATTGCACTAATTTCAAAAATCCTGTTCCGATTAAACCGTACCACGTAGAGATTTCTAATTGAGCATAGTCCGTGTAAACTGCACTCTTACTTCCAATTAAATCAACTACCACACCCATTGCTAACCCCACAACCAACGCAATGATCATACGTTTCGAGAAGTTAACACGTTTTCCTTTTAATGCTTTTAAAAACAGAATCGCCACAATCAAAAGCGCAATCGCTCCAATTGTATAAAAATTACTAACCTTCAAAAACTGTGTAAAAAACGGTGCATCTATCATAAGTTCATCTCCTTTTATTTAGCTGTATTAGCAGCAACATTGATTGCTTCCCAAGTTGAAGCAAACGGTGGTGCATAAGCAAAATCGACAAAGCCTAATTCTTTCGTTGTTAACCCTGCATGAATCGCAGCTGTTAAACCTGTTGCACGTAATACTGTTTCATTTTTACCGAATAGTTGCGCACCATACAGGACAAATGTCTCAGCATCATAAACTAGTTTAATCATAATTTTTTCTTGTACAGTGTAATAATTAGAATGATTGTTTGTTTCGATACATGTTGTTTTATAGTTTAGGCCTTTAGCCTTCGCTTGTTTTTCTGTTAATCCAGTACTGGCAGCTTCATAAGCACCTGCTTTAATAGCACTACTTCCTAGAGCCCCAACATACTCTTCCATTTGGTCTTCAGGTACTGCAATGTTCGTTCCTACAATACGACCTAATTTATTTGCTGTCGTTGCTAAAGGAATATAAGAATCTCCTAGTAAACGATGAGGTACTGACGCACAGTCTCCTGCTGCAAAGACATCTTTTTCTGATGTACGGCCATAGTTATCAATAATAATAGCGCCATTTCCTAACATCTCTAATTGATCTTTTACAAATGCTGTATTTGGTCTGAAACCGATCGCAACAATAACTGCGTCTGCTTCATAATCCCCTTTATGAGTCTTAACAGCTGTTACTTTACCATCTGTCGTAATAAGTTCTTGTGCCAATTCATCTAGATGAATTTTAACACCTTCTTCTTCAACAGCCCCTTTTAACTTCTCAGAAAACTCAGGGTCAAATGGTCCACTCATAATAGCTGATCCGGCTTCAATTAAACGCATTTCTTTACCTTGAATAGCTAATTGATCAGCTACTTCAACACCAATAAAGCCTCCACCAATGACAACAAGCTTGTTGTATTTATCTAAGTTAGCTTTTAATTTATTGACTTGATCAATTTTTGTAATCGTATAAACATTGTCGCTATCCATTCCTGCTAACGGTGGCACAATCGGTTGCGCTCCTGTAGCAATCATTAAACGGTCATATGTTTTTGTTTTTTCTTCACCAGATTTTAAATCTGTCATTGTGATTGTTTTTGTTTTAAAGTCAATAGATGTTACGTGATGCTCTAACATTAAGTTAACACCTGATGCTTCCATTTGTTCTGGCGTACGAGCAAACATTTCATTTTGGTCTTCAAATTGGTTCCCTAAATAATAAGGTAAACCACATGCTCCAAATGAAATATATTTTTCTTTCTCAATAACTGTTACCGTAGCTTCTTTGTTTGTACGGGCAGCTTTTGCAGCAGTACTCATCCCTGCTGCAATCCCTCCAATAATAACGATTTCCATTAGTTGTTCTCCTCCGAATAATAATTTAATTTATTATTATGCTTTTTTATCAATGATGAATTCGATTTCAACTAGTGCATCTTTTGGTAATTTAGCAACTTGGAAAGCTGAACGCGCTGGGAATTCAGTCCCAAAGTAACTTCCATATACCTCGTTAAACACTGCGAAATCATTTAAATCTTTTAAGAAACACGTTGTTTTTACAACTTGATCAAATGAAGCACCTACTTCATTTAAAATAAGAGCCATATTTTCCATCACTTGTTTGATTTGATCTTCAAACTTATCTGATGGAAACTCACCTGTCATACCATCTACTGGCAATTGACCAGATACGAAGACTAAGTCTCCCGCCTCTCTATATACTGAATACGGTCCGATTGCTGCTGGAATTTTTCCCATTTTAATTTCCTCCTAGTATAGTGTTATTATTACGTACGTAATAATCATTTTTTATCCAAAAGATATTTTTTTATCACCTAGATAATTTTTTCACACTCAAAATTTAACATACAAAAAAAAGCTTGTCAATCACCTATAAAAACTTTACACACAAGACAAGACAAGCATGTAAGCATTTTCCTATAATGTGTTATTCCTAAATTTAAATGCTTATTTTCTCATTGATTTTTTAGTCTATCTTTGATAATTTTTTATCAAAACGTATTGACAAACGTTTTCATAAAATGGTATTTTTGTGGTGAAAGGGATTTATTTCTATGATAATTTTTTATATCAAGTAGTCACTATAAAAAAATGGAGGGTGTTTTATTATGAAAATCAACACAAAACTTTTACATGGTTATCCAGTAATTGATCAAGAAACTGGCGCTTCTTCAATTCCAAAATATCAAACGTCAACATTCCACCAGAAAGATGTTTTTAATCACACGGGCTATAGTTACAGCCGTTTTGCCAATCCAACAGTTGATGCTGCTGAAAAATGTATCGCAGCTCTTGAAGATGCAAAATTTGGTTTAGCCTTCTCATCAGGGATGGCTGCCATCAATTCTGTTCTATTCATGTTATCAAATGGCGACCACTTAGTTTTAGGAAAAAACATTTATGGCGGTACCTTCCAAACGGTTAATGACTTCTTAGTCCGTTTTGGTGTAGAGTGCACATTCGTTGATGAATCAAATGTTAAAGAATGGGAAGCCGCCATCCAACCTAATACTAAAATGTTTTATTTAGAATCTCCATCAAATCCGCTTCTTACGATTACAGACTTAAAAGAAGTAGCAAACATTGCGAAACAACATGATATCTTAACTGCTTCAGACAATACATTTATGACACCACTCTCACAACATCCTCTTGAATTAGGGATAGACATCGTGATTCATAGTGCTACTAAATTTATCAATGGTCATAGCGATGTGGTTGCTGGACTTGTGGTCACAAATAATGAAGACTTACACACGCAACTAAAAATGCATCAAAAAGCATTAGGTGGTACATTAGGTGCTGAAGATGCTTGGTTAATGTTACGTGGTGTTAAAACAATGGGACTTCGCATGGAAAAATCAATCGCCAATGCCCAACAACTCGCAGACTATTTAATAACGAAACCCCAAGTAAAAAATGTTTACTACCCAGGTTTAAAAACACATAAAGACCACGATATCCATATCAAGCAAGCAAGTGATGGCGGTGCTGTTTTATCATTTGAACTTGAAACCGAAGAACAAGTCGCTCACCTTTTTGAACATTGTCGCGTGCCAATTGTTGCTGTCAGCTTAGGGGGAGTTGAATCTATTCTCTCTTATCCTTGGCTAATGTCACACGCTTGTATGCCTGAAGAAGAGCGTTTAAATATGGGTGTTACCCCTACTCTAATTCGTTTATCATGCGGAATAGAAGACATAGAAGATTTACTTTCCGATTTAGAGAATAGCATTAAATAGTCATTCTTACCACTAAAAAGCTCCCCAAAGATTAATCTTTGGGGAGCTTTTTTATATAAGTCGCTTACGCTTTAGTAACGTTTGTTGCTTGAGGTCCACGATCTGATGTTTCAACATCAAAAGTCACTGCTTGACCTTCTTCTAAAGTTTTGAAACCCTCATCTTGAATAGCTGAAAAATGTACGAATACATCTCCACCTTCATTTTCGCGTTCGATAAAACCGAATCCTTTTTCTGCGTTAAACCATTTAACTGACCCTTTTTCCATGTTACATTCCTCCTCGTGCATTTATGCACTATATAATGATGTAGTCTACTCAGTAAAGCACGAGAGAGTTAATACTTTCACGTTCACTTCCTAGAGATTACACTTATATAGTACGCCAAATTATAGTATTTAGCAAGGAAAACGATTATAGAGAAATGTGATATATATTAAAACTCTCCCATTTCTCTAAAACTATAATAAGCATCATTCCCTATAATCAAGTGATCTAACAGTGGTATCCCAATAATATCACCTGATTCTTTTACTCGTTTCGTGAATACCTTATCGTTATCTGATGGTGTTAAATTTCCCGAAGGATGATTATGCGCTAGAATAAGATGAGCCGCAGAATACCTCACTGCTAATCGATAAATTTCTCTAGGATGAGCTACTGATTGATTCAAACTGCCAATAAATACTGTTTCTTGTTTTATTATTTCATTATTTGTATTTAAATATAGTGCAACTAACTTTTCTTGATGTAAGTCTTTCATTTCATGGATTAGTTTTTTTCCAATCCCTTCACTTGATGACACCTTTCCTGTTTTTTCTAATTTAGATTCAGCTAACCGCTCACCTAATTCTAGAACACATTTTATTTCTATCGCTTTTGCTTTGCCAATACCCTTTATTTCGAGTAATTCTTCCACTGTCGCTTTTTTTAAATCAT
This sequence comes from Vagococcus proximus, assembly GCF_029143285.1. Lineage (GTDB taxonomy): Bacteria > Bacillota > Bacilli > Lactobacillales > Vagococcaceae > Vagococcus_D > Vagococcus_D proximus. The sequence goes on along the minus strand of NZ_JAPDSH010000002.1, from coordinate 354,663 downwards.
ACAACGTTGGAAAATTTTGCATAATTTGAATAGCTAGTTCGATAACGTTTTTTCCTTTACCACCCGTTCTTAAAATGACAGCTAATAATTCATATGAAGCCAATGATTTTACGCCTTCATTTAAAGCTCTCTCTCTTGGTAATGAATCTTGTGGAAAATCTGCCAATTCGTTCGATAATTCTTTGATAATCAATAAAAAGACCTCCTTTCACACTCTACTTACTAGATACGTGAAAGAAAGTCTTTTCATTTTATTTAGTTAACATTTTTTTAACATCAACTAAACTTGTTACAATTGATTCTGCTTTTTCGATCATCTCTGAATTAGGCTGTAATAAATCAGGAACCACAACTACATCTACACCTGCACCATATGCAGCGCGTACACCATTGATTGAATCCTCTAACATCAAACAGTCAGATGCGTCTAACCCTAAACGAGCTACTGCTTTTTCGACAATCTCAGGATCTGGCTTCGCACGTTTAACATCTTCAGACGACACGATATCGATAAAATAATCTGATATACCCGCTTCACGTACTAAAATATTGATAAAACGACGAAGGTTACTTGACGCGATAATACATGGGATATTTTGCTCTTTTAACTGATCAAGTAACTCACGTGCACCTGGTTTTAAATCAACTAATCCTGCTTCAAAACGACGTTCAGTTTCTGCGTAAGTCACTTCAATAAACTCATCAATCGCTTCTTTACCCGCTTCAATAAAGTCAGTATAGAACGCCTCATGAAGCTCCTCATCAGACTTACCTACATGTTTCATATAATAGGCCTCATCATAGCCTTTAATACCATACTCTGGGGCTAACGCTGTATGAACATCACAATAAATAGACTCTGTATCAAATAGCAAACCATCCATATCAAATATAATACCTTTGTAGCTTTTACTCATAGAACTTTCCTCCTAAAATAAATGCTCTTACTTGTGAGATAAAATAAAGCGAACCTGTCACAACAATCATATCATCCTTTTGACATGATTCAGTTAAGTTCAACAGACCATCTTGCCAATTACTCTCACTTTTAACATCTCTTAACACTGATGTTGGGTACTCTTCAATGCTACGTGCCTTCGGATAATCAAAAGTCGTTACTGTTAATTCAACATTAGGTAAACTTTGGAACAACTCTATCATAGGCTGACACGCTTTAGTTGATAATGATGCAAACATCACATGAATTTTTTTCCCACTGGCTATCGTTGCTAAACTTTCAACCAAACGCCTCACTGCCGGCTCATTATGTGCCCCATCTAATAGAATAAGTGGTTCTTTTCGGACCACTTCCAAACGACCAGACCAATGAGCTTGTGACAAACCTGATTTAATCGTTTTTTCACTGACCGTATAACCTAACAACGGTGCTAAAATCTCATAAAGTTTAATCGCAACTGATGCATTGTCCACTTGATGTTTACCAATTAAAGACACTTTAATATCAGCTAAATCTAACTGCTCTGATTGATAGGTAAACCGTTCTCCAACTAATGCTATAGACTCATGTTTGCTGCTACTAAAGGCTTCGCCGTATTTGTAAATTGGGGATTTTTTTGCATCAGCTTCGGCAGTTATGACGGTAACAGCTGATTCTGGTAGCTCACCTAAAATAACAGGTACTTCGTTTTTAATGATACCTGCTTTTTGAAAAGCAATCTCTTCAATCGTATTACCTAAAATGTCCATATGATCCATGCCGATTGTGGTAATAGCAGCAGCAAGTGGTGTGATGACATTTGTACAATCTAATAATCCACCTAAACCAACCTCAACAATCGCTATATCCACCTTTTGTTCTGCAAAATAACCAAACATTAAGGCCGTCACTATTTCAAATTCAGTGATACCACTCACTTCTTCAATCGCATCCAGTTCAACTACTAGAGGCTGTAACAATAGAACCCATCTGACTAAGTCGTCATTAGGAATAGGTCGATTATTTATCGCAATTCGTTCATTAAAATAAGTAATAAAAGGTGAGGTATAGGTCCCCACCTTTAAATTTTCTTCTTCTAATAAACATCTTAAATCTGTGACAGTCGAGCCTTTACCGTTTGTACCGGCTATATGAACAGTCTTGATTTTATGTTGAGGGTTATCTAACTTTTCAAGCAACGCTTCGACACGCTGTAACCCTGGTCGACTACCAAATGCTAACCGACCATGAATCCAATCTAATGCTTCTTGATACGTCATTCAAACCCTCCTAGTTTATTATTTTTTTAACGTTGCAATACGTTCTTTAACAGCTGCTTGTTTTTCAAGGTAATCTTTTTCTTTTTCACGTTCTGCTGCAACAACGGCTTCTGGAGCCCCTGCTACAAAACGTTCGTTAGAAAGTTTGCCTTGAACCATTTTCACTTCTTTCGTCCATTTGTCTAATTCTTTTTCAAGACGAACAATCTCTTCATCAATATTAATTAAATCAGCAAGTGGTAAGTAAATTTCAGCTCCTGTAATCACAGCACTCATTGCAAGCTCTGGTGCTTCAATACTTGGTGAAATTTCTAATTCTTCTGGGTTACAGAAACGCTCGATATAGCTTGTGTTCTCTTTCAAGAATTCTTCTACTGAACTGTCTGTTGTTTTAATTAATAATGTAATAGTCTTAGACATTGGTGTATTTACCTCAGAACGGATGTTACGAACTGAACGGATTAATTCTTTAAGTACTTCCATACCATCTGCAGCTTTAGTATCAATCATACTTTCGTCTTTAACTGGGTATGGTGCCACAACAATTGAGTCACCTTGATGAGGGATTTTTTCCCAAATCGCTTCTGATACGAAAGGCATAATTGGGTGGATTAGACGCATAATGTTATCTAATGTGTGAACTAAGATACTACGTGTCATTTGTTTTTGGACGTCATCTTCACCGTAAAGAACTTCTTTACTCATTTCGATATACCAGTCACAGAAATCATCCCAGATGAAGTTATATAGGTAACGTCCAGCTTCACCAAATTCATATTTTTCAAACTGTGTGTTCACACGTTCAATTGTTTCATTTAAACGAGTTAAGATCCAACGATCCGCAACAGTCTTATGACCATCTAAGTTGATATCTTCATAGGTAAAGTCTTCAGTATTCATTAATACGAAACGACTTGCATTCCAAATTTTGTTGATGAAATTCCAAGCAGCATCCATCTTATCATAGCTGAAGCGCATATCTTGTCCTGGTGTAGAGCCTGTTGATAAGAACCAACGTAAGCTATCTGCTCCGTATTTATCAATCACATCCATTGGGTCAATTCCGTTACCAAGAGATTTACTCATTTTACGTCCATCTTCAGCACGGATTAACCCATGAATTAATACATTTTCAAATGGGGCTTTTTCAGTAAATTCTAAACTTTGGAAAATCATACGACTTACCCAGAAGAAAATAATATCATAACCTGTTACTAATGTTGAATTAGGGAAATAACGTTTGTAATCTGGATTTTCTTCATCTGGCCAACCCATACCTGAGAATGGGAATAACGCTGAACTGAACCATGTATCTAGCACATCTTCATCTTGGTTCCAGTTTTCTGGGTCTTTTGGTGCTTCTTCACCTACATACATTTCGCCTGTTTCTTTATGATACCAAGCTGGAATACGATGTCCCCACCATAATTGGCGAGAGATACACCAGTCATGAACGTTTTCCATCCAAGACATAAACGTATTTTCAAAACGAGGTGGGAAAAATTCTACTTTATCGTCTGTTCCTTGGTTATCCATTGCTTTTTTAGCAAGAGGCTCCATTTTAACAAACCATTGTGTTGATAAACGCGGTTCAACAACAACACCACTACGTTCAGAATGTCCAACGCTATGTGTCATTTTTTCAATTTTAACCAAACGTCCTTCAGCATCTAAATCAGCAATAACTGCTTTACGCGCTTCAAAACGGTCCATTCCAGCGTATTTTCCACCTAGGTCATTGATAGAACCGTCTTCATCCATAACATTAACACGTGGAAGATCATGACGATTACCAACCTCAAAGTCATTAGGGTCATGGGCTGGTGTAATTTTAACAACACCTGTACCAAAGTCCATCTCAACATACTCATCAGCAACTACTGGAATCTCTTTATTTAATAAAGGTAAAATAACATTTTTACCAATTAAATGTTGGTAACGCTCATCATCCGGGTGAACAGCAACTGCCGTATCTCCTAACATTGTTTCAGGACGAGTTGTCGCAATTTCAACGCTATCCCCACTACCATCAGCAATTAAATAGCTCATGTGATAGAACGCGCCTTCAACATCTTTATGAATAACTTCAATATCTGATAAAGCTGTTTTAGCTTTAGGATCCCAGTTGATGATAAACTCACCACGGTAAATTAAGCCTTTTTCATATAATTTAACAAATACTTTTTTTACCGCATCTGATAACCCATCATCTAATGTAAAACGTTCACGGTCATAGTCTACAGAAATCCCAACTTTACCCCATTGCTCACGGATATGCCCTGCGTATTCCTCTTTCCATTCCCATGTTTTATCTAAGAATTTTTCACGACCTAAGTCATAACGCGAAATGCCGTCTTCTGCTAATTTAGCTTCAACTTTTGCTTGTGTCGCAATACCAGCATGGTCCATTCCAGGCATCCATAATGTATCGTAGCCTTGCATACGTTTATGACGAATAATAATATCTTGTAAGGTTGTGTCCCAAGCGTGACCTAAATGTAGTTTACCAGTTACGTTTGGTGGTGGAATAACGATTGAGTAAGGTTCTGCTTTAGGGTCTTCACTCGGTTTAAATAACCCTTTTTCTACCCATTTTTTGTAACGGCCCGCTTCAACAGCTTGCGGTTCGTACTTTGTTGCCAGATTTTTTTCTTCTGTCATATCGATTCCTTCTTTCTTTTATATAAGTTTTTTTAATAATAATGATTAACCGTGACGGTCAGGTGACAGTATTTTATCAATAAAAAAAGCCCTAAAACACAGTTGTGTTTTAGGGCGAATTTACGCGGTACCACCTAAATTTATAGCAGACTATCCTGCTACATCTTGGTGTGAAATAACGGTCACAACTCGGAATAGCCTACTATTAGTTCAGCTACTCAGACTATAAGCTACCTTCACTTCTTTAGAAATAAAAATCTTTCAGCCTTGGATTTTCTCTCTATGACTTCACCAGAAGTTACTCCTCTTAATCAGGGTCTTATCAACAGTTTACACGTTAATATTCTATTCGTCAATTCTAATCTTATAGTGATTTAACAAAATTGAGAGCAGCTTCGTAATTAGGCTCTTCCGCTACTTCAGGAACGATTTCTTGATATCTTACAATACCTTCAGCATCGATTACGATAATTGTACGTGCTAAGAAATTCATCTCTGGAATATAAAGACCATATGCTTTGCCAAATACTTTTTCTGGGTCGTGTAACATTTCCATCCCTACACCTTCAGCAGCACACCAGTTTGCTTGCTGCTCTTTAGTATTAGAAGAGATTGTCATTAAATGAACACCTTCTAAATTTGCGGCTTCTTGATTAAAACGTTTCGTTTGAATGTGACAAACTGATGTATTAATATCTGGAACGATACTTAACACTACTGGTTGTCCTTTAAGTGAACTTAATGAAATTTCTTTATCCTCTAAATTGTTTAATTTAAACTCTGGAGCTTTTTCTCCTACTACTACTTGTTTACCTTCTAATTCTGTTGGTTTACCTTTTAATGTTACTTCCATGTTATCCGCCTCCGATAGTCTATTTGTTCTACCTCTAGTGTACAAAAAAAAAGCATCCTCTACCAAGAAGACGCTTGTGATTTTTTAACCATGCGCTATTGATTAGCGAAATTAAACTGTTTATTTGATGTGAAATTCTCATCGAAATAAATAAGGGTTTGGAGTTCCGTCGTTAAATCAATGTATTGAATTTTAACATTATCTGGCACCTTCACACGACCTGGTGCAAAATTTAAAATAGCTGTAATACCTGCTTCAACCATTTGATCAACCGCTGCCTGGGAATGTTGACTTGGAACAGTTGCAATTGCTGTTGTAATTCCTTCTTTTTCAACTATTTTTGTTAAATCTTTCATGTCTTGAATAACGATGTTATTAATCTTTGTCCCCACTAATTCTGAATCACTATCAAAGGCAGCCACAATCGTCAGGTTATCATTACGTCGGAAATTATTCTTTACTAGCGCTTTTCCTAGATTACCAGCACCTACTAAGGCGATTTTCTTTTCAACTTGGGTATTTAAAATATGACTAAACACTTGGATTAAATAACTGACATCGTAGCCATAACCACTGCGACCTAATTCCCCAAAGTGAGAAAAATCACGACGAATGGTGGCAGATGGCACTTGGATAAGTTGGCTAAATTCTTTTGATTTAATACGCTCTACTTTTGACTCCTCAAGCATTTTTAAATAACGATAATACAATGGAATACGCTTGGCTGTTGCGTTAGGAATCTTACATTCTTCGACCTTGCTCATACTGACACCTCCTTGTTAAAATATTCACACTTTCAGTTTACCACTGTCTAGACCTATTGACAACAACTTTGTGAAGAATTAACCAAACAAAAAAGACTAGAATGTTATTTCTAGTCTTTTTCATACTATAATAAATCAGAAAATTCGTCTTTTTCACCCTGTAAATAAGTCTGTCCTGATTGAATCTCAGAAATGACAATCCCATCAACTGCTCTAGCAACAAGACCTTCAACATCCATCTTCTCTTCAAACGCAAGCGCACGGTCTAAACGTGGCTTTGTTTTAGGTTTAGGTGGCGCAAAAATAGTGCAACAATCTTCAAAAGGTTGAATTGCTAAATCAAAGGTATCGATTTTTTCAGCGATTTCAATAATTTCATTTTTATCCATCGCAACGACTGGTCTAATAATTGGTGTTGTTGTCACATCATTAATTGCAATCATACTATGTAACGTTTGCGAAGCTACTTGACCTAATGATTCACCATTAAAAATAGCTAGCCCTTTACGTTTCTTCATAATCTCATCAGTTATACGTAACATGAATCGACGCGTGATTGTCATTAAATACCCTTCATCCACATGTTTCTTAATTTCTTCTTGAATTTCAGTGAACGGAACTTCAATAAACTGAATACCCCCTACATACGGCACTAGTTTAACAGTTAAATCTTTGGCTTTATCTAAAGCTTGTTGACTTGTGTAAGGTGGACTATGGAAATGAACGGCTTCAATTTCTACTCCACGTTTCATCGCTAAGAATCCTGCTACTGGTGAATCAATTCCTCCAGATAACATTAACATTCCTTTCCCACTAGAACCTACAGGTAAACCGCCAGCTCCTCTTATTGTCTCACATGACAAGTAAGCCCCATCCATACGAATCTCAACACGCATCGTGATGTCGGGCTGTTTCATCTTAACGGCAATATCCGGAATAGCTTGAATGACATGATACCCTACTTCACGGTTCAACTCATTCGTGTCTAGTACAAAATCATGATCAGCACGTCTTGTATTAACTTTGAAGCTCATGCCGTCTTCGTAATTTTCCTTGACCATTCTAACTGCTGTTTCATAGATTGTATCCAAATCTTTTTCAACACGTATTGCTGGCGAAAAGTTTTGAATACCAAAAATTGGCTTTAAGGCTTCAATAACACCTTGGCTATCTTCGCCATTTAAAAGTAAATGCATCCGATCACGTTCACCGTGAACTTTTACATTTGGATAAGCACGCAGCGCTTTTTTTACATTTTGTGCTAATATGCGAATAAAAATCTTTTTGTTTTTACCCTTTGTTGATAGTTCACCATAGCGAACCATTATCTCAGTATAATTCATTCAGTTCCATCCTTACTAACTATTAATTTTTGAAAACTGTTCTTGTAATTGATTGAAAGCAACCATAAATTGCTCTGCTTCAACCATTGTTGATTCGGCATTCAAACTCGCACGAACTGCTGTAATAGCCTTATCATCTGCCACACCCATAGCATGTAACGTACTACCAGATACTTTACTCTTACTTGAACAAGCACTTGTTGTCGAAATAATAATATCCTTTTTCTCAAAAGCGTGTACAAGTACCTCGCCTTTGATATCCTTCAAACCAAAACAAATAATATGTGGGGCAAAATCATCTGAGTCTTCAGAGAATAACGTTACTTTATCATATTTTCCTAGTGAATCCATTAAGTACTCTTTGATATTTGCTTCACGTTTATTTTTTAACTCTTGATCTTCTAACTGAAGCCTAACTGCTCTGGCCATCGCTACTATTCCCGCTACATTTTCAGTCCCACTACGTTTTTGACCTTCTTGCCCACCACCATTTAATAACGGTGCAATACGACGGCCTTTACGCCAATAAATAAATCCAACCCCTTTAGGACCGTGGAATTTGTGAGCTGAAAATGTCGCAAAATCAACACGAGGTGTTATATATTTAGAAACTGGAACTTTACCTAACGCCTGTACAGCATCCACATGGAAATGAATCGTTGGATATGATTCTAATACTTCCCCTATTTCTTTGATAGGTTGAATCGCACCCATCTCATTATTAACACCCATTATAGATACTAAGATAGTATCTTTACGGATTAAACTTTCTAATTCCTCAACTTTAGCACGGCCACGTTTATCCACCGGTAGCACACTAATTTCAAAACCAAACTCAACTAACTGTGCTGCAGCTTTTGAAACCGCACTGTGTTCTACAGCAGAAATAATAATATGTTTGCCAAAGCCATGTTTCTCAATAGCTGTTCCTTTGATGACCCAGTTATCACCTTCTGTCCCACCACTTGTAAAGAAGATTTCTTCAGGGGTTACACTTAGGCCTTCAGCAATTTGCTTCCGTGACTCTGAAAGCAAACGACTCGCTTGGTTTCCTAAATGATGTAAACTTGAAGGATTTCCCATAATACGTTGAGATGTCTTCATGTAGGCATCTAAAACGCTAGGATTAATTGCAGTTGTCGCACTATTATCAAAATATATCATCATTAACACCTCTTTATATTAGTCATGACTAAGTCACTAGAACTTAACCGTCTCTTGTTACAAATCATTATTAATTATAGTCTTTATCCCAACTAATATCAACGTTACATACCCAGAACACATAAAAAAACCAGAAGCATAAGCTTCTGGTTTTTAAAATGTAATGTCTTGATTTTTAGTTTTGAAATAAGCTGCTTCGATTCGTTTGAAAGCACCTGGCTCCACTTTTTCTAAAGCAACACCAATTTCATCTAACGCATCATGATAATTGTAATCTTGAACGAATAGACGGTAGCTCTTCTCGCCCGCAATTGCAATTTCTTCATGACTCATACGGTAACGATTTGCATACTGTAACATTTCTTCTGTTAAAGCGGCGCTATCAATTAGTTCTTCAGTCTTATTATGTAAAACCTCTAAATCTTGTTCACAAAAATCAACAAGTTGATTGATGCGATCCATATCGATTCTAATTTTATTTAACTCATGACTTAATTCTTCAATACGATCAGTTGCCACATAAAAGAAATCAAAATAATTTTGTGGAATACCTGGTAAACGTTGTTTATCAACGTAACGTTTTAAGGTTCTTAAATCAAATTCAAACTCATCAATCTTAGTTTGAGCAACTTTTTCACCCTCACGTAATGCATCACACGCTTCTGTAATTTCAATTTGTTGATTTTCAATTTCATCTAACATCTCAATATCATTCTCTAAGCGAGCTTGAACTTGACTGTAGATAACTTCTTCAGCTTCAACATTTTCTTTTAATGATTCAAATGATTTTTGCAGGTCTTCTAATTGAGTTTGAGACCCTCTAGTAATCCCTAATTCATTTTTATTTAATTCATAACTTTGAGAAACATGATCTAATTCAATGACTAGTTTATGATTATTTTCTAGAACATGTTGGATATAAGCTTCAACAACTGGTAACTTTTCGTGTACAAATTGCTTGGCTTCAATTTCTTTTTCTAATTGACTGTACAGACCATCAATACGTGATGCAATTTTTTCATTTTCTTCTCTAGCATCTGAAAGTTCAAAACGTCCTAATGTTTTAACATTTAAGTCAATTTTTGTTTTAACTTTTTCAAATTCTTTTTCAAAATCATCTGAAACAAATTTGTAATTTTGATCTAATAATTTTTGATAAGCTTCTTGCAGTTCTTCTAATTGACTAGGAAACTCTTCTTCAAGTTCTTCAACAAGTGGAGGAATACTTTCCATCGTTGCTTCTAATTCATACGTATGATTTTCAGCTTGCTTTAAAACATCTCCAGCTTCAACAGGATCCCCTGACGAATTTAAATTAACAAATTCTTTGAATTCAGCTTCAATTTCATCAATTTGTTTGTTGATTTCTGATAATGTTGGACCAAATTTTTCAGGTTCTTCTTTAGATACTTTTTTAATAACTTCATACTTATCTAGAGCTTCTTGAACTTCAACTGAGTTTCTTTCTTCTGTTTCTCTAAGTTCTTTTAATCCTGCACGAACTTCTTCAACTTCTTTCTCCATCTCATCCATTGTTTCAAACGCATCATTAACGGCTTGTTTCACTTGCATAAAGCGTAATGTTTCATTTAAATTTTCTGCTTCAAAAATTCTCGTTTCTAATGCAGCGAAGGAAGTTGTTGAAATATCCGTCCACTTTTGATTCCATTCACGGAATGTATTTTGACTTTGGCCGATCAAATGCATTTTTTTGATTTCTTCAACTTCATCGACGACAGGTAAATCGAATAAGTCACTCTTACGCTTTTCTAAATCATCTAAGCGTTCTTCATTTTTTCGTCTTATTAAGAAAGCAACTAAATACATGATTGCTGCAATCAAAATAATAGCCAAGAATATCCACAGGATAGTATTTGATTTCATTAAATTTCCTCCATTTTTTTTGAACATCATCTTTAGTTTACAAGTATTGCGACACTAAGAATAATCATTTCATTCATTTATTTTTTTATCGTAACGTTATGTCATCTAATTTTTTGCATCTACTCTGAATTATATCACAATAACTTATTTCTATCACTAACAAAATACATTTTTTTGTAGGAATCTATTCTATTAAGACTTCAATTTTGTACCTTATTACTGTTATTTTTATTCACTAAACAAATCTAATTGTTTAGGATTCAGATTATCGTAGACTAAATTTAATTTTGATGTGAATGTTAGAGCACTTGCCCCAGCATCCCCTCCAGAATTATTGTTAAAAATAACATAAACATCTTCAACACTTTCAGATGTTGCTTTCACATGAGTTGCCAAATCTGTTAATTCTTCGTCATTATAACGATATAACGTCCTCTTCTTGCGCCAGTCCTCACCTTTAGCAACCCATGCGTTAGGATTTCTACCATGAAATCTAAAAATGTGATAATCAGATACTGTTCGAACTGTATCAAATGGTACTGACCTATTCTGAACTTGGGGTTCATCAATAGTCAATAAACTATATACCTCATCTCTCATAAACTGACACATCTGGTTATAATTTTGTTCATCATACCAGCTTGGATGTCTAAATTCTACAGATAATGGCCAGCCTTTCAATATCTTTCGTAAGCGTCGTAAATAAATAACAGAACTTTCCGTACAGGCAAACGTAGCTGGAAATTGCAGTAAAATACTTCCCAACTTCCCGGATGTCAGTAATGGCATGAATGTCGCTATATATTTTTCGTATAAGGCTTTTTCAGATTCAAAAAAATCTTGCCATGGTCTATGAGTCGTCATACATTGATGGGCTTTTATTATAAACTTGAAGTCGGAAGGTGTTGCCTCAATCCAATTATTTACGGTTTTAATTGAGGGGATACCATAAAAAGGAGTATCTAACTCGACTATAGGTAAAACAGAGGCATATTCCGCTAATGTTATATTCTCTTTATTAAGTAAAATGGGGTGTTCTCCCCAGCTCGTTAAGCCAACTCTTATCATTGTTTCTCCCCCCTTATCTATTTAGTGTAACCCAATGTATTTTATTTTTCAAAAACAAGATAGTTTTAATTATTTTTGTTATAATTATTAAGAAACTATATATAGAAAGTTGGGTTGAAATGAAAAAAATATTAGTCTTACACACTGGTGGGACAATTGCGATGGCTGAAGATAGCCAAACAGGCGAAGTCTCAACTGAATCAACTAATCCTCTACTAAAAGTATCTCAAACCGTCGGCTTTGAAACTGAACTGATTGTTGAGGATTTCTTTTATATACCATCACCTCACATTACACCTAAACATATGCTTGCCTTAAAAGAACGTATTTTAAGCGCTCTTTCAGAAGGTATCGACGGTGTTGTTATCACACATGGTACAGATACTTTAGAAGAAACAGCGTACTTTTTAGACATCACAATAGGTGATAAAATACCAATCGTTATCACAGGAGCAATGCGCTCAAGTAACGAAATCGGATCTGATGGCTTATATAATTTCCTAAGTGCTATTCGTGTAGCAGCAAGCGATGCTGCTCTTAACAAAGGAACACTCGTTGTAATGAATGACGAAATTCATACTGCTCGTTACGTTACAAAAACTCATACAACTAATGTCGCGACCTTCAGAACCCCTACATTTGGGCCAGTTGGTTTGATTAATAAGCATAACGTGAGCTTTTACCAACAACTCATTACAAGTCACACTTTAGATGTCACAACAGTTGACGCGCGTATCCCTATTGTCAAAGCCTATGCTGGAATGGAAGGCTCTATTTTAGATATTTTATCTGAAAGTGAAATTGACGGCCTAGTTATTGAAGCACTTGGAGCTGGAAACTTACCTCCACAAACACTTCCTGCTATTGATAATATGATTGCAAACGATATCCCTGTTGTTCTTGTCTCACGTTGCTTTAACGGTATAGCTGAAGGGGTTTACAGCTACGACGGCGGTGGCATACAATTAGAACGAAAAGGCGTCTTATTCTGTAATGGTTTAAACAGTCAAAAAGCTCGTATCAAATTATTAGTGGCATTAAATGCTAATTTGACAAAAGATGAATTAACAGAATTTATGATTGAACAGGTTTAAATAAATAAAAAAACTACTAGGAAATTTCCTAGTAGTTTTTTTATTTACCGTGACATTTTTTGTATTTCTTACCACTACCACACGGACATAAATCATTACGCCCAACTGAAACATTATTTGTTTGTGGCACAGCTTTGTTGGTATTGATTTTTGTAATAGACTCACCCATTACAAAACGATTAAAGCGTTGAATTTCATCAGTTGAATAGTCACTTGATGAAGACTTAGCTTTCTTAGCAGATGTTGTTGTTTTAACAGGCTCTTCTTTTTTAACCTCTTGTTTAGGTGCTTCTTCAGTTTTCACTTCATTAGACACACTTGTCGGTAATTTCTCTAATTTACGAGTTAATGTTTCCCCGTTCTTAATATTACCCACTGTTGTTAAGAAATCAAAATATGAAGATAAAACAGCTACTAACTCTCCTGCTACTTCAGAATAATTAGACATTTCTTTAGGTAAGACTGTTACCAGAACATTTTCTACTGATGCCCCTGTCCATTCTTTCCCACTGCGTAATTCTTCTCTATACATCCATTCAGAGAATGTTAAAATAATCGCTTCACTGTTTTTTTGTTCTGAAGCCGTTAAATTCTTAAACTGTGTACTTGTTTTGTATTCAGCAAACCATTCATTTGACTGTGTCACTACGTTTGCCATTTTCTTTTCAGAAAATACTTTTTGAGCCATAAAAGATAACCTCCAAAATTTAATTCATGATACTAACTCTATTAATTATAGCTGAAAACGCAAGGATATTCAAATTCTTTTATATAAAAGCAATACGCACTCACTTGACTTTTATATTTCAATTAAAGAACAGTTACTATACATCAAAAAAAGGAGCCCGTCTTATAGACTTGGCTCCTTTAGATGTAACGTTCCACCACAGGGACAACGATATCTTTTTACAGAAATACGCCTTTGTCTCTTAAAAATCTGATAGCAAGTTATGCATTCATAGGTATAATTATACGTTCTCTCACCATCTTCCATATTAGGAACAAATCGACTCCCACCAGTCCATGCTAACCAATTTTTAAAATCAGCATCTTTATGTCTAAAGCCCATCCCTAATAAATGCAAATGATAGTGACAAAGCTCGTGTTTTATCACTTTAATAAATTCTTCAATTCCCAATTTCCCATACACTTTGGGATTGAAATCTAAATGATGGTTGGATAGATGGTAACGGCCACCTGTCGTACGTAATCGAGAATTGAATGTGGCCTTGTGCTTAAAGGACCGAGCGAAAAAACAAACAGAAACTAATTCAACCAACTCTTGTAGTTTATGGTTAGATAAGGTCTCTTTATCAGTCAATTGAAGTAATGGCTCCACTTCTTTTTCAAATCGCTTTTCATCAATCAGTTTTGGATTAAGCATTTTCCCCTACTGGTCCTAACATGCTTAGAGCTACACGTCCTTTTTTAAGATCAACATCTTCTACCCATACTGTCACGATATCCCCAACAGCCACAACATCAGTAGGGTGCTTCACAAATTTGCGACTTAGTTTAGAAATATGTACCATACCATCCTGCTTAACACCGATATCGACAAATGCGCCGAAGTCCACAACATTACGAACTGTACCATCTAATTCCATACCTGGTTTTAAATCTTCCATACTTAATACATCTTTTCTAAGTAACGGGGCTGCCATTTCGTCACGTAGATCGCGTCCAGGTTGACTTAAGCCTGCAATGATATCTGTTAATGTTTCTAAACCAACTGATAGTTCTTCAGCAATTTGTGTTGTTTTAAGTTGCTCTAAACGTTCTTTTGCTTCTGATGTTCCTAATTCTTTATTTGTAATGCCTGCTTTAGCTAATACTTCTTTAGCTACTGGATAACTTTCCGGATGGATACCTGTGTTATCAAGAATATTTTTAGCTTGAGGAATACGTAAGAAACCAATGGCTTGTTCATAAGCTTTCGGTCCTAAACGCGGTACTTTTTTAAGTTGAGTACGAGACGTAAAGGCGCCATTTTCCTCACGGTACGTTACAATATTTTGAGCGGTTGTTTTATTTAAACCTGAAATATTTTGAAGTAATCTAGGACTAGCTGTATTTACCGTAACCCCAACTTTATTTACTGCAGTTTCTACAACAAAGTCTAATTGTTCTGTTAACATTTTTTGAGATACATCATGTTGATACTGACCAACACCTACAGCTTGTGGGTCAATCTTCACTAGTTCTGCTAAAGGATCTTGCAGACGTCTCGCAATACTAATCGCACTTCTTTCCTCTACTTGTAAATCAGGAAACTCTTGACGTGCAATATCACTAGCTGAATACACAGAAGCTCCAGCTTCATTGACAATCACATAATAAACATCACGTTTAATCGTCTTCAACTGCTCTGCCACAAATAACTCAGACTCACGACTAGCCGTCCCATTTCCGATTGCTACCATTTCAACTTGATACTTTTCAACTAACTCTACGAAAGCTGGCCCTGCAGCTTGTCGTTTATCTGCATTGGCTGGTTTATGGGGATAAATAACTTGAATAGCCAACACTTTACCTGTTTCATCCACAACTGCCATCTTACAACCTGTACGATAAGCTGGGTCAAATCCTAACACAACTTTACCCTTAAGTGGTGATTGTAATAATAAGTTATGTAAATTCTCACCAAAAATAGAAATGGCTTGTTCATCCGCTTTTTCAGTTAAGTCGTTACGAATTTCTCTCGTAATAGCTGGACCAATAAAGCGTTTATAGGCATCTTGATAAGCTAATCTAACGTATTCAGCTGTTGGTGAGTCACTATTTTTACCAATAAGTTGGCTTTCTAAATAATTCAAAATAGGCTGTTCGTCCACATCTAGATTTACTTTAAGAATCCCTTCTTTTTCTCCACGGTTTGTCGCCAAAATACGGTGTGCGACGATTTTACTGACTGATTCTGTATAATCATAGTACATTTCATAAACGCCTTTTTCATCTTTTTCTTCATCTTTAACTGTACTTGTTAGTAGAGCATTTTTCGCTAGATAGTCACGTAAATATGTACGGTAAGTCGGTTCATCACCAATTGCTTCAGCTAAAATTTCATGGGCACCAGACAAAACTTCCTCTACTGTTTCTAATTCATGTTCTGTTGATAAATACTTTTTAGCTTCGGCACTCACGTCGGCCGGTATTGGGAAAGACTTTAACCATTTTGCAAACGGCTCTAATCCTTTTTCTTTAGCAATCGTTGCTTTTGTACGACGTTTTTGTTTATAAGGACGGTATAAATCTTCCACTTGTTGCATTTTTATTGCTTTTTTTATTTTAGCACTTAACTCAGGGGTCAGTTGTCCCTGTTCTTCTATAATACGTAAAACTTCACCTTTACGTTTTTCCAAATTCAAACTGTAAGTATAACGTTCCGAAATTTCTCTAATTTGAACCTCGTCCAAACTCCCTGTCATTTCTTTACGGTAGCGTGCAATAAATGGGACTGTATTCCCATCTTCTAATAAATTTAGAACTGTTTTAATTTGCTTCATTGAATACGTCTTTAATTCTTTTTCTATTAATATTAAAATATCTCGATTTAACTCTGTAGCCATTAGCGTCACAAACCCTTCTTTTACTATTTCATTTTTAGTCATAAAATAGACTGCTTTACCATTATAACTGAAAGCAGCTTTCTCTACTAATAATAAACAAAAAACAGCCTTAAAGGCTGTCTTTTATGCTTCTGTTTCTTCTGTCATCGGTTCTGCAGTTGATGAGAAGTTTAACTCTACACCTGGTTGGTCTAAAGCAATCTCAGTCACTTCGTATGTCATGCGTTTAATAATAGAGAATAAAGGTTGCATCAATTCGCTAACCTCTTCTTGCGTTAATTCTGACGGCTCTGTAATGATACGGTCATTCACGATAACAGGTTGACGAACCGCTCCTGTTAAAACAAAAGCCTCATAAACGATTTGATAAACAACGCGTAGGCCTAGTACGCAACTAGTGTCCTGCGGAAAATCTTCTTGTTCACTCATATCAATCGGTACGATTTCAACTGCAATATTTGTTTCTAACTCATTCTCTGGATTGTTTAAATCATAATGAAATGATTCAACTAACTCAGGATTTCTTGTAATGTTCATTGTATAGCCTCCTAGGTAATCTTTCATTTTAAATATTACTTTAAAATATAAAATTTTAATTCAATACGTTTATTATACTCTATATTTTAAAAAAATTTAACTTTTTTAAATACTTTTCTATAAATTATAATTCCGCCTTATTTTTATCAGACCATTCTTTCTGCTTAGATTGAATATACGAATAGCAAAATATCGCACTCATTATAACTATTAAAACTAATAGAATCACGATTAATCCCGTTAATACATAGAATAACATGATTCACCCCCTAAATTCTTAAGCAAACATACTTAAAATAATCACTCTAAGTAGAATACTATAGACCTTATAAACAAACAAATTTAATTTTTATCTATTTTGATTAAAAAAAAAGAATAATCTTTTTTTTGAACAAATATGTTATCATTAAAGTAGTTTATAAACATTTTTTACGAAAAGAGTAATAACCTACTGTAAAGGAGTTCCCATGAAAAAAATACTATTTCCATCATTTCTAGTCATCATTTTACTTTCACTTTCTGCATGTACACCTGATCCACCGAGAAAGAGTAAACCAGACGGTTCACAAAAAATTGAAAAAAGTGGTAAAAAGAAGAAAAAAGTAACATCTAAATATCCAAATAACACCGTTCTAGGTGTTCTCGATAAAGAAAATTTAGAAAAAGAAGATACGGTTATTTTCTCAGAAAAAACAGATACTGGATTGATTAACTACACTGTAGATTCTGATAATATTATTCAAAAAATTGAATTAAATTTCGAAGAGCTTCCTCTTAATAAAAAGCTAAATAAAATATTCTTCTTATCAGCAATCGAAGAACAACTTCCACCTGATGCTGAATTAAAGGATATAAAAGATAGCTCAACAAATTCACAAGTTTTTGAATCCAACGATTACAATCTTTCATATGATGTGAACTATACTGTTAATAAAAATGAAGAAGTCACTTTAATAGAAATTGAAGAAAAAAAATAGAACAAGACTAAAAAGTCCTGTTCTTTTTTTTATTACTATAATAAAAAACTTGTCAGAATTTAATCTGACAAGTTTTTATTTATATTACATGTGAATTGGCATACCTAATGCTAATTCAGCAGTATCCATAACAGCTTCAGCTAATGATGGATGAGAATGAATTGTTAAAGCGATGTCTTCAGCATTCATACCAGCTTCAATTGCTAAACCTAGTTCAGCAATAACGTCACTTGCAGATACGCCGGCAACTTGTGCCCCAACGATTACATTATCTTCTTTAGTTGTTACTAAACGAACGAAACCTTCCATTTGGTCAAGAGAAATAGCACGGCCATTTCCACCTAATGAGAATTTAGATGCTTTAACATCTAAGCCTTGTTCTTTAGCTTCTTTTTCAGTTAAACCAACAGTAGCTAATTCAGGATCTGTAAAGGCTACAGCAGGCATAGCTGTGTAATCAATTGCAACTGCTTTACCTGAGATAGCTTCAGCAGCGATTTTAGCTTCGTAGCTTGCTTTATGAGCAAGAGCAGCTCCAGGAGTGATATCACCAATCGCGAAGATTGAAGATACGTTTGTACGTCCTTGGTTATCTACTTTAACTAAACCACGTTCAGTCATTTCAACACCTGCTACTTCTAAACCTAATTCATCCGTATTTGGACGACGTCCAACAGTTACCATTACGTAATCAGCAGTTACTTCTTCAGCTTTTCCATCAACTTCGTATTTAACTGTCACGCTATCACCATTGTCAACTGCTTCTTTAGCCATTGCTTTAGTGACAACTTTAATACCTTTTTTATCGAATGATGATTCAACTAATTTAACCATATCTTTTTCAAATGTTGGTAAAATTTGTGGAGAACCTTCAAGGATAGTTACTTCAGTACCTAGGTTAGCATAAGCGCCACCTAATTCAGCACCGATAACTCCTCCCCCAACGATAACCATTTTCTTAGGAAGTTCTTTTAAGTTTAATCCGCCTGTAGAATCTAAAACGCGACCTGCAAATTTAAATCCTGGGATTTCGATTGGACGACTACCCGTTGCCACAATCGCATTGTTGAATTCATAAGTTTGAGCTGATTCGTCATTGATAACACGTAAAGTGTGCTCGTCAACGAAGAAAGCTTCCCCTCTGATTACTTCAACTTTATTTTTCTTAAGAAGGAATTCAACACCTGAAGTTAATTTCTTAACAACGCCGTTATCTTTCCAATCTTGAGTTTTAGTGAAGTCTAATTCTACACCTTTAGTTGTAACACCAAAGATTTCTGAATCTAGAGCTTCTTGGTATTTATGACCAGCACTGATTAGGGCTTTTGAAGGGATACATCCGACGTTTAAACAAACGCCGCCGATGTATTCACGTTCAATAATTGCTACTTTTTGTCCCATTTGTGCTGCACGGATTGCTGCTACATACCCACCAGGGCCAGCTCCGATTACTACTGTATCTAATTCTAAAGCGAAATCTCCTACTACCATGTGTGAGTCACCTTACCCTTCCATTAATAATAATTCTGGATCTGCTAATAAACGTTTAATGTTGTTCATAGCATTTTGAGCTGTCGCGCCATCAACAATACGGTGGTCGAAGCTTAATGATAATTTCATAACGCGTCCAACAGCTAATTCGCCATCTTCGTTTACGATTGGTTGTTGATCGATAGTACCTACACCTAAAATAGCTACTTCAGGGTAGTTGATAACTGGAGTGAACCAGCCACCACGAGCTGAACCAATGTTACTGATTGTAACAGTACCATCGCGCATTTCGCCTGCAGCTAATTTACCTGACATTGCTTTTTGAGCATTAGAAGTAATTTCGCTTGCGATTGCAAACATACCTTTTGAATCAGCATTTTTAATGTTTGGTACAAATAATCCGTTTGGAGTATCTGTAGCAATACCGATGTTATAGTAGTTTTTGTAAACAATTTCTTCTGTTGTATCATCGATTGAAGCATTTAAGATTGGGAAGTCGCGCATTGTCGCAACTAACGCTTTAACAACGTAAGGTAAGAATGTTAATTTAACATCTTGCTTAGCTGCTGTATCTTTAAATTTCTTACGGTGATCCCACATTTTAGAAACTTCAACGTCATCAAATAATGTAACGTGTGGCGCTGTATGTTTACTGTTAACCATTGCTTTAGAAATTGCTTTACGCATTGGTGTAAGTTTTTCACGAGTTTGAGCTTCGCCGCTTGCTGCTGGAGCAATTGGTGCTGCAACTGGTGTAGCTGCTGCTTTAGGAGCTGCTGGTGCTTCTGTAGTTGCTGTTGCTGCTGGAGCTGTTGCCGCTACTGGAGCGCCGCCTGCTGCAACTGCATCAATATCTGATTTAAGAACACGTCCACCTTTACCTGTTGCAGGTACAGTTGAAATATCAATTCCTTTTTCACGTGCATATTGACGTACTGAAGGCATTGCTAAAACGCGTTTTGATGGGTCAGCTGCTACTGGAACTACCGCTGCCGCTGCTGGAGCTGATGAAGAAGTTGTAGATGCTGCTGCCGCTGGAGCTGATGCAGGTGCATCGTTGTGTCCTGGAGCATCGATTTCGATTAATACATCACCAACGTTTGCTACTGTTCCTTCTGGAACAACAACGTTCACAACTTTACCTGTTACTGGAGATGGAATTTCTTCAACAGATTTATCATTTTGTACTTCTAATAATGTATCATCTTCGTTGATTGTATCGCCTGCTGCTACAAACCATTTTACGATTTCGCCTTCTGCAATACCTTCACCGATATCTGGTAATTTGAATTGGAATACGCCGCCTGCTGGTGCTGCTGGAGCCGCTGCTGGTGCAGGTGCTGCCGCTGTAGCTTCAGCTGGTGCGTCATTATCTTCATGTCCTGGAGCGTCGATTTCGATTAAAACGTCACCAACGTTTGCTACAGTTCCTTCAGAAACAACGATGTTTAAAACTTTACCCGTTACTGGAGATGGAATTTCCTCCACTGATTTATCGTTTTGTACTTCTAATAATGTATCATCTTCGTTAATTGTATCGCCTACTGCTACAAACCATTTTACGATTTCGCCTTCTGCAATACCTTCACCGATATCTGGTAATTTAAATTTAAATGCCATGATCGCACTCTTCCCTTCAATTTCAGTTATTGTTATAGCTTAGGGAGCAGCTCTAATAAGCTCACTCCCTAAACTTCTATTTTAATTATCTATTCTTAGAATTCGTAAACTTCTTTAACTTTAGCTTCGATATCAGCCGCATTTGGTAACCAAGCATTTTCAGCTTGACCGAATGGGAAAACAGTATCTGGAGCAGATACACGTCCGATTGGTGCTTCTAATGAAAGAACAGCGCGTTCTGAAATTTCAGAAATAACTTGTGCTGCTACACCAGCTTGTTTTTGAGCTTCTTGAACAACTACTACGCGGCCAGTTTTTTCAACTGAAGCGATAATTGTTTCAATATCTAATGGAGCAACTGTACGTAAGTCAATAATTTCTACTGAGATACCTGCTGCTTCTAATTTTTCTGCTGCTTTAATAGATTCGCGAACCATTGCACCGTAAGTAATAATAGAAACATCTTTACCTTCTTTAGTAACAGCTGCTTTATCTAAAGGAACAGTGTATTCACCATCTGGAACTTCCTCACGGAATGAACGGTATAATTTCATGTGCTCTAAGAAGACAACTGGATCGTTATCACGAATAGCTGAAATTAATAATCCTTTAGCATCATATGGGTTTGATGGAATAACAACACGGATACCAGGAGATTGAGCAATAAGCCCTTCTAAGTTATCAGCATGTAATTCTGGAGTATGAACTCCTCCACCAAATGGTGCGCGGATTGTGATAGGCATGTGACGAGTGCCACCCATACGGTAACGAGTACGTGCCATTTGTGCTACTACTTCATCCATAACTTCAAAGATAAATCCGAAGAATTGGATTTCAGGAACTGGACGATAACCTTCTAATGCTAAACCGAAAGCCATACCACCGATACCTGATTCTGCAAGAGGTGCATCCATCACGCGGTCTTCACCAAACTTAGCTTGTAAGCCTTCAGTCGCACGGAATACCCCACCGTTATTACCTACGTCTTCACCAAAGATTAGGACATTAGGATCTTTTTCTAATTCAACAGCAAGCGCATCTGTAATCGCTTGGATCATTGTTTTTTGTGCCATGATTATTTAGACTCCTTTGCTTCATAGATTTCGATTTGTTCTTTAATGCTTTGAGGAGAAACTTCAAACATGTTTTTAAGGAAGTCTGATACTTTTTGTTTTGGAACAGCGTCAGCTTCTTTAATAGCAACTTTGATTTCTTCTTTAGTAGCTTCGATAACAGCTTCTTCTTTTTCTTCTGACCAAAGGCCTTTGTTTGTTAAGTAGATACGTAGACGTTTTAATGGATCACGTTTTTCCCAAATAGTATCTTCTTCTTTTGAACGGTAACGAGTTGGGTCATCACCTGATAATGTATGTGGACCATAACGGTAAGTTAATGTTTCGATTAAGACAGGACCATTTCCTGCAATTGACCATTCTCTAGCTTTTTTAGTTACAGCGTATACGGCTAATGCATCCATACCGTCTACTTGAATCCCTGGGATTCCTGCTGCTACAGCTTTTTGAGCTAATGTAGTTGCTGCTGTTTGTTTTTCACGTGGAGTAGAAATCGCGAATCCGTTATTTTGGATGAAGAAAATTGCGTTTCCTTTGTAAGCTCCAGCGAAGTTAATACCTTCGTAGAAGTCCCCTTGTGAAGATCCACCGTCACCAGTGTATGTTACAACAACGTTATCTTTTTTACGCATTTTAAGTCCTAAAGCAACACCTGCTGCTTGAACGTATTGAGCACCGATAATGATTTGTGGTGGTAATGCTTTTAATGTATCTGGGTAGTAGTTACCAGCAACATGTCCACGTGACCATAAGAACGCTTCTGTTAGTGGTAAACCTTGTTTAATTAATTGAGGTACATCACGGTACCCTGGTAATAAGTAATCTTCTTTATCCATTGCAAATTGACTACCTAATTGAGAAGCTTCTTGTCCAGCAGTTGGAGCGTAGAAACCTAAACGTCCTTGACGGTTTAAAGCAGTTGAACGTTGGTCTAATACACGTGACCAAACCATATTACTCATTAATTCAACTAATTCTTCATCTGATAATTCAGGCATTAAATCCGGATTTGTTACATTTCCATCCTCATCTAAAACTTGGTATGTTGGAAAGTCAGCGCTAATATCTGCTAGGAACTTTTCAAAATCAAGCGGGTTGTTTTTTTCTTTCGCCATTGTGACACAATCCTCTCTTTTACATTAATTAGTGTGTTTTTTTAAACAGAGTTAAAATCTGTATCAGTTTCCTCTGTGCTTACGAGTCTAATTTACCACGTGGTTTCAACCATTGCAAGTGATTAAGCTTATCAAAAAGTAGCAACAGAACTATAACAGTTACACACACTGTTATAGTTAGTGAGGGTGTTCACTATCTTACGAAACCTCTTTTAATCTAGTTAATCTGTTATAAATAACCTAAGCTATTAAACTCACTCCATCGGAAACGTTTTCTTTATGTTATAATTATATCTCACAAATCCCTACATCATCAAGTTTTATGCATTCCTTATTGTTATCTTATCCTCTTATTTAATCTTTGTTCACAAAAAAATAAACGTAGGGACTATTGGATAAAACCATAGTCTCTACGTTTTATTTTTTTTATCTGTTCCCTTTTAAGTTACTTAGTGAAATAAATCTTTTTAGATTTTTTAAAAAACTTTTTTGTTTTTTTAGAGCCATTCGCCATTTACTTTTATATAAAGTTGCTTAGCAGCTTGTACTGTTATCATATACATGATATTTATTGCAAGCCACCATCCCCAATAGTTAGATGGTAACGCACTAAAATGGAATGAATCACGCAAAGGCGTCACTATAATTCCAATCCCTATTAAGATTGCAGCTATACTAGCCAATCCAAGCGAAAAACTTGAACGGCTTTGGATAAACGGAATCTTTTTAGTTCTAACAATATGAACCACTAACGTTTGAGTTGTTAAACCTACTAAGAACCACCCTGCTTGGAATAACCCTTGTTCAGCTACTGTATTTGCACCAAATACAGTCCACATTAAGGCAAATGTCAAGATATCAAAAATACTACTTACAGGCCCAATGCACAATGTGAATTTCAGTAAACCGTTTGTTCCCCATTTTACAGGTTTTTCAATATCTTCTTCATCTACATTGTCCCAAGGTGTTGTTAGTTGTGCAATATCGTAAACTAAGTTCTGTACCAGCAATTGCAGAGACAACATCGGTAAGAACGGCAAGAAAGCACTGGCTACTAATACAGAGAAGACATTACCAAAGTTTGAACTGATTGTTACTTTGATATACTTCATCATATTACAAAATACTTTACGTCCTTCTATAATCCCATCCTCAAGTACGGTTAAACTTTTCTCTAATAAAATAATTGAACTAGCATCCTTTGTGATATCCGCTGCTGTGTCAACAGAAATCCCTACATCTGCTTTTCTTAATGCTGGTGCATCATTAATACCGTCTCCCATAAAGCCAACAGTATGTCCTTTTTTCTGAAGTAAATTAATAATTCGTGATTTTTGCATAGGAGATAATTTAGCAAATAAGTTAACACTTTCTACTATATTAATAAGTTCATCATCCGACATCTCTTCAATTTGATTACCGACTAATACATCCGTCACCGGAATTCCCACATCTTGACACACTTTTCTTGCTACAATTTCATTATCACCTGTCAGTACTTTAACCGTTACACCATGTTCTTGTAAGGAAGAAATCGCAGGAATTGCTGAAACTTTTGCCGGATCTAAGAACCCAATAAAACCAACAAGTATCATCTCTTGCTCATCTGCAACTGAGTAGTTCGCTTCAGTATACACATCTTTACGGTAGGCTACACCAATGACACGCATACCTCTCTCATTCATACTATTGTTAACTCTCATCATTTGCTCGTGTAGTTCAGGTGTTAGGTCACGGATTTCACCATCTATTTCGACTTGCGAACAGATTGTCATCATCTCTTCAACAGCGCCTTTTGTTACCATTAGTTGGTGGCCTTCGGTTTCAACTGCCACCGTTAAACGTCTACGTGTAAAATCAAAAGGAATCTCATCTATTTTCTCTACACTAGGTCGATCATTTTCGGCAACAGCTTTGCTGTAATAATTAATGACAGCATGATCAATTAGGTTTTTCCAGCCTGTTTGATAATTAGAATTTAAATAAGCAAGGTTCAATACCTCATCATTTTCTTTACCTAATGGGTTGACGTGTTCTACTAGAACGACTTCGTCTTCTGTAATCGTTCCTGTTTTATCGGTACACAACACATCCATGCTTCCTAAGTTTTGAATAGCGGCTAATTCTTTCACAATAACTTTCTTTTTAGAAAGACTTAATGCCCCTTTAGCCAAATTGCTTGTGACAATCATCGGTAACATCTCTGGTGTTAATCCCACAGCCACAGCAATAGCGAAGAAGAAAGCTTGACTCCAATCCCCTTTTGTAAAGCCATTAAGTAATAATACAACGGGGAATAACACCACTACCATTCTAAGTAGCAATTTACTTACTTTATTCATCCCTACGTCAAAGGCTGTATCGCCACGCTGCCCTGTTGCTGTTTTAGCAATATCACCAAAGAATGTACTAGCGCCCGTTCTTAAAATAATCGCTCTACCTTGACCACTCAAGACGTCCGTTCCCATGAAAACTAAATCTTCCATATCTAATGCTGTCAAACTTGGGTCTTTCAATTGCTTTTCATCCACACCCGCTTCAACAAACTTTTCAACTGGCATCGATTCACCTGTTAAAGAACTTTGATTGACGAATAAATCATTTGACCAAATTAATACTGCATCTGCAGGAATCATGTCACCTGTTGAAAGTGTTAAAATATCGCCAGGTACAACTTCATCCATTGGGATTTCTGTTGTCACACCATCTCTTGTAATCGCACAAGTATTTTCAATCATTTCTTTTAATTCAAAGCTTGCCTTTTGCGAGCGATAGCTTTGAACAAATTGAATTAAAGCACTACATAAAATCATAATCCCCATAATAATAGCTGCTTCATAGTCTTTAGTTGCTGCTGATACAACTAATAATAAAGCCAATACATAAACAAAAGGATCTTGAAAAGCCTTTAAGAATAAACGCCACGCTGGTATCGGACTCTCACTAGCAATTTCATTAGGTCCATATTCTTCTAGGCGGTCTTCAGCATCTTCTTTCGATAGGCCATTTGGTGATGTTCTTAAGGTCATCATCAACTCGCGTTCCGATAGAGCTGCCAATTGTTTTAATTCTGAATCTTTTACTTCCTGTCTATTTAATTGATTAAAGTTTCTTTTTTTGTTTTTCATGTCAATTTCCTCGCTTTCATAAGTAGCAAAGAAAAACTGCCATCAACACTTTGATACTCTCAAACCACAGGCTAAAAAAATAAAAAATTTATTATTTTAGAGCAGGGAGCTTGATGTCTCTATCATCAAAGCAACCAATAATCGTCCTTCTTTGCTGTCGACTACTTCCTGGTTCCGCTTTTTCTAACTGTCTACAACTATCCAAACTCCTCACCCTTTCTTTTATCTTAATTTAAGAACACGTTTCAATCTTAGTTTTGAATACAAAAATGCACTCCTCAACTAATGAGAAGTGCATGCATAAATAAACTTAAATAAGCCTACAAGCAAATACCAAATCTCATCGTCGAGTTTTAGCACTATATGGCTTAGACGAAAGTTCGTCAGCTACATTAGGAAGAGCCTTGTTCGACAATTCCAGTTGACTCATTGGCGTCTCTCGACATTTTTGAGCAGCAGCGTATTTCCAATATAGGAGCCTCACCTAACAGATTGTATCTTTGTTCTTGATTCACATACAGTGTAGCCTTTACTTTCATTTCTGTCAAACAATATCCAGAGTATCTGTTATCTCTTTCCTATCATCTCTACCAAAGCATCTACCAAAATAACAGACTGTTCAGGTGTTAGCCTCGAAAAATTAATACGCATACTTTGAGGTCCTGACCCTAAAACAAATCCTGGTGTCACCAATACTCCTTTTGTTAAAAGAAAATCATAGTCAGTGATTGTTATTCTCACATTCTTAAAGGTTAACCATAAATAACAGCCTCCTTCAGGAATATAATAAGTAACCTCATCCTTTAACTTTTCATCTAATCTGGCAACCAAATCGGTCATCTTTTCAAATAATACAATTCGTAAATGTGACATCTGAGATTCATACGTTTTATTCTCTAAAGCATTATATGCCAAAACTTGAGGAAATATACTCATATTTAAATCTAATTCTGATCTAATTTTTGCTAACTTTTCAATTACTTTTACAGGTCCGCTTACCCATCCTATTTTTGTAGTTGCACCAAGAATTTTAGAGAATGACCCTATATAAATAACATTTTCCGGGTCCATTTTTTTTAATAATGGTGGCCGTGACTCTTCATCAAAGTATAATTCTCCAAAAACATCATCCTCAACTATTGGAAGCTGATATTTTCGACATAGGTCTATCAGTGCCTTTCTGCGTTTCAACCCCATTGTTGTTCCTGTGGGATTTTGATAATTAGGATTGACCAAAACCATTTTTATTCGATTTTTTAAAATTTTTTCTTCTAGTAAATCAACTCTCATCCCTTCTTTATCAACCGGGATTCCATATACTCGAATTCCTGCAGCCTGAAACATTGGCAGCTGATAAAATGATGAGGGCTCTTCAATAGCTATCGCATCTCCATTGTTTAATAACACTTGAACCAAAAGTAATAATGCTTGTTGAGCACCAGGTGTTAGCATTAAATTATCCACATTAAGTTTTAACTTATTTATCTGGTTTAATCGCTTAACTATTACTTTTCGTAAAGGAAAATAACCATAGTTATCTTGTCTTTTCTCTTCATTTAAAAATTCCTTCCAAGAAATAGTAGGCAGATCTAGTTCCGGAACTAATCCTAAAGGTAAATCCCCTGAATAAACATCCAGTAGCCTTAACTCTTTTTCATTAGATAATAACAATTGAACTTTTTGATTATACTCATGATTTTTTAGTGTACTTCCTTGCGACAGGTATTGACGCCAATCAATCGTACTCCCACGGTATACACCCCATTTCCCATCGTTTACACTGGTTCCACTGCCTCTCTTTCTGACAATCACTCCCATTGACACCAGTTCATCCAATGCATGAACTATCGTTGTTCGATTAACATTTAATAGTTCGGCTAATTTTCTTTCAGATGGTATCTTTTCACCAGGTAATAGATGACCTTGATCAATATAGTCTAAAATAAGTTCAACAATTTGTTGATAGACCGGTTTACTTTTTTCTTTTTTTAATTGCCACATTTTATAAACCTCCCTTTAAAGTGGATGACCTATAGATAACCCAATTGGATGTTTCTATAAAAGAGTATATCACTTATTATTATGACAACAAACTAAATGGAGGTTAACTTATTATGATACCCAAAATT
The DNA here is from genome assembly GCF_029143285.1 of Vagococcus proximus. Classification (GTDB taxonomy): domain Bacteria; phylum Bacillota; class Bacilli; order Lactobacillales; family Vagococcaceae; genus Vagococcus_D; species Vagococcus_D proximus. Next base: position 325,976 of record NZ_JAPDSH010000002.1, on the reverse strand, counting down.
TTAACGATAGCTGGATCCGACTCAAGTGGCGGCGCTGGCATACAAGCCGATTTAAAAACGTTTCAAGAATACGGAACTTTTGGTTTTTCAACAATCACTAGTTTTGTCACTATGGATGCCGACGAGAATTGGTCACATACAGTAACATCTTTATCTACTGATTTAGTCGATAAACAACTAAAAACTGTCTATGCAGGCGCACCCCTTCAAGCACTAAAAACAGGAATGCTTGGTGAACTTGATACTATTCGCCTTGCTAGAAAATACATTGACATGTACAATCAAAAAAATATCGTTGTCGATCCTGTTATGGCTTGCAAAGGGACGTCAGAATTATTACAACCAGAGAATGTTGCACTTATGAAAGAACTGCTACTTCCTGTTGCAACTATTACCACACCTAATTTGATTGAAGCAGGTATCCTATCAGGCCTAGGTGAATTAGCGACTATTGATGATATGAAACAAGCGGCTAGCCGCATACTTGAACTTGGCCCTAAAAATGTCGTTATAAAAGGCGGTAAACGTCTAAACACAGATAAAGCAATCGATTTGTTTTATGATGGTGACGCGTTTTTATTATTAGAGAATGAAAAATTTGAAACAGATTATAATCACGGTGCAGGTTGTACTTTTGCAGCTGCCATCACTGCCGGATTAGGTAATGGTTTATCTGTCAAAGACTCCGTTCTGTTAGCAAAAAAATTCGTTGCGGCTGCTATTAAAAACGGCCTAGAAATCAATCCATTCCTTGGACATGTGTGGCATGGTGCCTATAACCAAGCTGAACTGAGACTCAAAAAGGAGAAAAACTAATAAATGACCTCTCAAACTAAAAAAACAATCGCAACAAATGATATCGTGCTTATTGCACTTTTCGCTACACTTACTATTATTGGTACTATGATTCGAATACCTGTTCCAAGTGCCTTTGGAGCGCCCTTTATTCATTTAGGTAATAGTGTTCTTTTACTTTCAGTATTATTACTAGGATATAAGAAAGGGGCTCTTGCTGGTGGAATGGGCTTCGCTATTTTCGATCTTTTAAATGGTTTTCCACTTGAAGCTCCTTACTTCTTTATTGAAAGTTTTATCGTAGGGGGGGTTGCTATTCTTATTTTTAATACTCTGAAAACTAAAAAGGAAAGCATCCTAACTATTATTTTGACAGCAACAGGTGCTGGAATAGCTAAAATTATTATGACATTTTTAAAAAATTGGACCATGTCTTTTATTATGACATCAAATTCTAAAACAGCATTAGTTAGCGCAATTGGATCATTACCTGCTACATTGGTTAATACCGTTTCAACCGTCATTATCGTAACTCTTATATACCCTTCATTAAAAAAATTAACCCAATCTTTCTATAAGAAAACATCGTTATAATAAAAAACACTGAGAAGTTAGCTCTTCTCAGTGTTTTTTATTTACTAGTCATTAAGTTATAAACTTTAGAACCTATTGTATTCATAGTTGAGATTTGAGTGTATTGATCACCATTTTGCATTAACACAACTAAAACAAATGTTTTATCTTTTGTTTTTACAATCATCGCATCATTGATAACACCATAATTACTAAATTGACCTGAATTACTATACACGATGGCATCTTTTGGTAACTCTTTTCTTAATTTAGCTTTATCTTTATTTTTAGAAAGAACGGCAAGCATCTTATCATCCATATCTTTAGAAACCAAATCATGTTTATACAACTTAGAAAGTAAATTTCCTGTATCTTTTACAGAAGTATAATTTTCTTTCCCTTGACTTATTGCTCCCATATCAGCCATTTTACGATTTATATGAGTATTTGAATAGCCTTTGGATTGAATAAACTTCTCTATTTCACCAAGCCCACCTAAACGATTGATTAAAACATTTGTTGCCGTATTGTCACTATCAACCAACATATACTCAACTAATTTTTCATTCGTTAAAGTAGTACCATCTGACATGTCTTTCAATACACCAGTGCCACTTGTTTTATCTTTAGAAGTTAGTTTATAACTGCCCGATAATTCAAGCTTACCTTCTTCTACCTTATCAAATAGCATTTGCATAATATATAAATTAATCATTCCTGCAGCCAACTGTTTTTGATCATTTGTTTCAAAAGCTTGTTGAACACTTATATCTTGGAAATAATAAGAATTAGTACCATAAACGTTTTTTAATTGCGTATCTAGAGCTGATCTCACTTCTGGATTAACAATATCTTCTGTTCCATCATCTAATAAATTTATAGTGCTTTGGTTTGGTGATTTTGGTGCTATACCAACAGCTTTATCCTTAGTATTTAACTTCCCGTCACCTCTGGACTCATCCTTATTGTTGGATTTATCCTCATCATTAGATTTATCTTGATCTTTCGACTTGCCTTCGTCTTTGGATTTTTCCACGCCTTTAGACTTATCTTCATCTTTAGATTTTTTCTCGTCTTTAGATTTATCCTTGTCTTTGGATTTATCTTTGTCTTTAGATTTATCTTTGTCTTTAGATTTATCCTTGTCTTTAGATTTATCCTTGTCTTTAGATTTATCCTTGTCTTTAGATTTATCCTTGTCTTTAGATTTATCCTTGTCTTTAGATTTATCTTTAGAAGTTTCTTCTGTTTCTTCTACATCTTCTAGCATGATGCCACCTTTGCTTTCGCTAGTTTCTGTTGTTGAAACACTTCCAGAATTTTTTTGATTATTTTTATATGCTACAACTCCAGCTGTCGCAGTCCCACCAACTAAAGTAAGTAAAGCTAGAGCCATTAAATACTTCTTTTTATCGATAGGTTGCTTCACTTTTTTGCCACATACCTGACAGACCTTATCGGTTTCCTTTAGTTCTTCTTCACAATCTTCACAAAACACAGTATATCTCCTTCCTCGTCAATTTCTCACGATTTAATCTCTACCCTCTATAATACTATAAAAAGATATAAAATATCAGCTTTTTTACGTTATTTTTTTCGAACAAAAAAAAGATAACTATGCTAACATAATTATCTTTTTACTATTTATTAAAATTTAACGATCACCATTATAGATAGAATTTTTCAAAACAACATAATCTACTTCTTTGATTGCTTGAATCGATGTCCCACCTGCGTATGAAATAGAAGATTGTAAATCTTGTTCCATTTCAATAAGTGTATCTTCCAAATTCCCTTTGTAAGGCATTAACATTCTCTTGCCCTCAACATTTTGATGCTCACCTTTTTGATACTCTGATGCACTACCAAAGTATTCTTTCATTAACTGACCATCTACTTCAATCAAATCACCAGGAGATTCTTTATGCCCCGCAAATAGAGAGCCTATCATTATCATATCCGCACCAAAACGTAGTGATTTAGCGATATCTCCATTTGTTCTAATACCACCATCAGCAATAAGCGGTTTAGTAGCAACTTTACTACAATTATTTAATGCAGCTAGTTGCCAACCACCTGTACCAAATCCTGTTTTAATTTTTGTAATACATACCTTACCTGGTCCAATACCTACTTTAGTCGCATCAGCACCAGCTTTTTCTAAATCAACTACTGCTTCCGGTGTTCCAACATTACCAGCAATAACAAATGTTTCTGGTAATTTCTCTTTGATGTGTTTAACCATTTTAATGACGCTATCTGAATGACCATGTGCGATATCAATTGTGATGTAATCTGGCTTCAACTCTTTTGATGCTAGTTCTTCTATAAAATCATATTCTTCTGTTTTTACGCCTACACTAATTGATGAAATTAAATCCTTTTGAGCCATCTTTTCAATAAAAGCTATTCTTTTTCCTGGTTCAAAACGGTGCATTACATAAAAATAACCATTTTCCGCTAACCATTCTGCTAAGGGCTCATCTATGATAGTTTGCATATTCGCAGGTACTATAGGCATTTTGAATGTATGTGAGCCAAACTTAATTGTTGTATCACACTCTTTTCTACTGGTAACAATACATTTTCTAGGTACTAACTGAATATCTTCATAATCAAAAATTTCCATTTTTATTTCCCCTTTTAAAGACACATTTTTAGTCAGTTTTTGTAATTAACATCTGACCACCTCTATAATATACGTCAACTCTAGAATAAATCCAACAATTTCTTATCTTTTTATATAAAACAATGACATAATGTTCGTGTTTAAAGGTATAACAATTTGATGTATTACTATTTTTTTAGATTGAATACGTCCATTTAATGTTATTTAATTAAAATAATGGTTGCTAAACACATCAAAATATCGTACTATGATACTATTAAATCAATGAAGATAAAAAGTGTAGGTGATTTGAAATGAAAGCAGATGCTATTGAAGTAGGCTCAACGTATGTATGTACAAGTCCTATCCTGAAAAAACAGTTCCAAGGAGCAGTCGAAAAGCTTTACGAATCTTCAGCACTTGTTATTGTCAGTCAAACTGAAGCAATTGATGCAGAACGTAGCGAAGAACTGAATAACCGATTAATTGTCTCATTTTCTAATTTTGAATCTTTAGTTTAAAAAGCAAAACCACTATCTAAAAAGATAGTGGTTTTTTTTATGCATTATGACAAGTCTTCTATATTAATCACTCTGTCAATAAATGGCGTATAAAATTCTTTTTCATGAGAAACAAGTAACACTGTTCCTTCATACGTTGATATGGCTTTTCTTAAAGCGCGTTTAGTTTCTTTATCTAAGTGATTGGTTGGTTCGTCTAATATTAATACATTGCTAGAATCCACTGTCATTAAACTCAACTTAACCTTCGTTTGCTCCCCACCACTTAAATACTTAAGTGATTTCTTGACGTTGTCATCTTGAATACCCGCTCGTGCTAAAAATTGTCGAACTTCCTTATCAACTAAATCGGGATAAGCTTGTCTGACCACATCAAACGGACTCATACGATCACTTTCCCAAATCAACTCTTGAGAAAAATAACTAACATCTGTCCCATCAGCTAACTTTGCTACACCATTTAACGCTGGTATCTCTCCCATTATTGTTTTAAGCAAGGTTGATTTCCCAATCCCATTAAATCCATTTATTGCCACTTTTTCACCGCGTTGAATAATGATATTAAGACGAGGCAATAATTCTTCTTTATACCCAATACCTAAATCAGTTGTTTCAACAATATAATTAACTAAAGTTGGTTTGTAAGGAAAATTAAACGTAGAGGTTACAATTTTTTCAGGTGCGACAATTCGATCAATTTTATTCAATTGTTTTTCCCGACTTTTTGCAATTGTCGAACGAGACCCTGCTTTATTCTTTCTAATATAACTTTCTAACTTATTAATCTTTTCTTGTTGAGCATGAAACTCTTTTAAATAATTTTCGTTCGCTATCTCTTTCAGTTTGAGTGCTTTATTAAGATTACCTGGATATTTTTTAATTTTACCAAACTCAATATCTGCAATATATGTCGTAATACTATCTAAGAAATGAGCATCATGTGAAATGACCAAATAGGCTCCTTCAAACTCTGATAAAAACTCACTCAACCACTGAACATGGCTGTCATCTAAATAATTGGTAGGCTCATCTAAAAGTAAGACATCCGGCTCTTCTAATAATAGTTTGGCTAGAAAAACTTTCGAACGTTGTCCACCACTTAATTCAACTAACTTCTTATCTAATCCGATTGCTGTAATCCCCAAACCAAACGCCATTCTTTCAATTTGTTGTTCAATTTCATAAAACCCTTTTTGCTCTAAAACAGCTTGTTTTTCACCAGCTTTTGCAAGACTTTCATCAGAAAAATCAATCGCATACTGGTCATAATGTTCCTGTATTTCTTGCTCTAGTTTGTACAAATCTGAAAAAGCTGACTTCAAAAACTCTCGTATAGATTGTTCTTCTTCTATTTTCAAATACTGCTCTAAGTAACCGATTTTTATATTATTTTGCCATGTTATCTTACCTGAATCTGGTAAGACTTCATCTATTAATATTTTTATTAAGGTACTTTTTCCTGCTCCATTTTTACCAGTTAACCCAATATGTTCACCGGCATTTAACGTCAACGAACTATCTTGATATAACACTTTGTCAGGAAGTTCATAGTTCAACTCTTCAATTGTTAATATACTCATACTTTCATCCTCCAAGAGGTTACCAACTCAATGCTTTCACATGCTAGATACCTATAGTATTTATAAAATAAATCTATCATAACATAATTTTGATAGATAAAAAAAGGACCAAGTATCATTAGACTGATTTATCGCCAAATCAATTCACTTTTTAACTCAATTTTGTCTAAAGTTTCGCTAAAAAGCTTTTTAAACGTTTCTTGACCAATTTTATAATAATGATGATTAATTGTCGGTAATGTCATTATTTTACTTACTAAACTATTTCCTTGCCCTATTATTAAGACAGTATTATTAGGTGCTAAAACATTAAGTACACCTGCTGCTACCTCATCATCATTGCAAATAATAACAGTTGGTAGATTCTCTTTTCCTAAAAAATATGCCCCAGCAGACAAACCATCTTCGTATGTCATCGCTTCTCTGTAAACACAGGCATTTTTAATATCACCATACGTCCTACGATAAGCCTGAACAATCGCTCCCATACTTGGACTTTCTTTTTCTGTCCGACTCAGAACTAACCCAACTAACTCGTGCCCTTCACTCTTTAACGTCTCAAACAGTGTAGTATAAGCTTGATGTCGCTCACTATAAACTGCTGAAATAGCTAAATCTTGAGGATTTTCACAACAAATAATCGGTGCTTGTTTTGAAATAGTCTCGATTTCACTTAAAGGAACAGCATGAGAACTAATAATTAAGCCGTCATACTCTTTCGATAATAATTGCTGTAAATAATTTCGCTCTTTTTCTTTATCAAAATCTGTTTGCAAAATAGTCACACGATAGCCTGCTTTACCAGCTTCAGATAAACAGCCACTTATTATCTGCGTAAAACATGGGTTCGTTGTATTAGGAACCATTAAACCTACATTAAAAGATTGCCCCGAACTTAACATACGTGCTTGATTGTTGGGAATATAATGAAGTTCCCTCATCGCATTTTTTATTCTCTGTCTTTTTTCTTCTGACACATAAGGATGATTGTTTAACACTCTTGAAACCGTTGAAACTGAATAGCCAGATAACTTTGCAACATCTCTTATAGTCGCCATCTCTTCACCCCATCTAAAATAACCATTAATTTAGTACCTCTAATAAATAATTTCTGAGTGGTTCAAACAAATCGTTTTGATAAGCTGTTAAACAATATTTTTCTCCTTGATAATCAAATTGAATAATTTCTGTTGTCACAGCAACTTGCTTTATTTCTGAAACGACTACCTCTCTATTTGCATTAAAAAAAATAAGACGACTCGGCTGATAAGCACAAGTTGTCTTATAAGAATTAAAACCACTAGTCAAACTCCCTATAAAGACCGTTCCTTCCATAGTGAACACTCTCCTACCCATTGATAGGTTAACTATAGAATATGAAACCCGTCTCAGGTCAAGCGGTTATGGTAAAACATTTCCAGCAGCACGATAAATCTCATACCACTCTTCTCTAGTTAGAACGGTATCTGATGCCAAAGCTACTTCTTTTACACGACTTTCTTTCATTGTCCCTAAAATAGTTTGCATATTAGCTGGATGTCTTGAAATCCAAGCTGTAGCGATTCCCGTATTTGTTACCCCATATTTTGCAGCAATTTTATCAATTGTAGCATTTAATTCTGGGAATTTTTCATTTCCTAAGAACACACCTTCGAAGAAGCCATACTGATAAGGTGACCATGCTTGAATCGTCATATCATGTAAACGAGAGTAGTCTAGAACACTACCATCGTGTTCAAAGCTAGCTTCGTTTTTCATATTAACATTAAATCCTTGATCTACTAAGCCTGATGCTTTCACACCAAACTGTAATTGGTTGACTAATAAAGGTTGTTTCACTGATTTTTTTAATAATTCAATCTGCATTGGTTTTTGGTTACTTACTCCAAAATGACGAACTTTTCCACTTTGCTCTAAGTAATCAAATGCAGCAGCTACTTCTTCTGGCTCAACCAATGTATCCGGTCTATGTAGCGCTAAAACATCTAAATAGTCCACACCTAATCTTGATAAGCTACCATCAACAGAGTTAATAATGTGTTCTTTTGAAAAATCAAATGAGCCTTGTCTAATGCCACATTTTGATTGAATAAAAATCGAATCACGATTGATTGAACTTTCTTTTAAAGCCTTTCCAAAAAGAGTTTCACATTCTCCACCGCCGTATATATCTGCGTGATCAAAAAAGTTAATTCCTTCTGATACAGTTGTTTCTAGTAATGAGGTTGCTTCTTTTTCATTTAAACTTGTCATTCTCATACAACCTAATGCCACTTGTGATACTTTTAAGTCTGAATTGCCACCTAAATTTAAATAATTCATAGCCTAAATCCCTCCTTTAATATACTTCTATTATAATCTTATTTCCCCTTAATTACGATACTTTGCCATAATTTCTTGTTGGTCTAAAACATTTAATTTAGCATCATTGATAAATAAGCGAACATCACGCCTTGCTTTTGGATAGTCCTTTATCTTAAGACTTTCCCAAATATCCGTAAAATAATTAAAATAAACCAAAGAGAGACGATCGCTATCCTGTCTATAGAATAATGGATCTGAATTTAATAATTCATCTAAAAGTGTCGTTAATAATTTTTGATAATAGACATTTTTATGACTCGATACTAAAACTTGAAAAAACAGCAATTCTCGTCTTATAATATCCGTTACATCGCCTGATTGCTTGACCTTTTTCAATGCTTCAAACTGCTCCTCTATCTCACTAACTGGTAAGTTAATTAACTGCTTTTCTAAATAAAAGAAATATTGAATCACTAACAATTCAAACACATCGAGCCTATCAACAAACTCTTTTTCTGTTATTTTTGGTAAGTTTACAATTAAACCACGATAAGGAATTTTAGTTAAGATACCTTCTTCTACTAATAAATCACATGCTGCTCTTACTGGTGACCGACTCACTTTAAACTCTTCCGCAATATCTGTTTCAATAATACGACTGCCCGGTTTTAAAATGCCAAGTTCAATTTGATGTCTAATTTTCTCTTGAACTGAACGTGCTGTTTTATTTGTTTTCAAACTGAATCATCCTTCCAAATCATTCTTAAAAAAACACCTCATTCATAAGAAAAAGGTGTTTTAAAAATAGATTTATTTGCCAAGCCCAACTCGATCGAATAATGTATCGACGTGTTTCATGTGCCAATTATAATCAAAGGCTTCATCTAATTCACTCGACTCTAATACTGATGTAATTTTTTCGTCTGCTTCAAGTAACGGTCGGAATTGTGTTTGGTTATCCCATGCATAAGCTGTTTTAGGTTGAACTAAATCATAGGCTTCTTCACGAGTCATTCCTTTATCAATCAATTTAAGAAGGACACGTTGGCTATAGATTAAACCATATGTCGCATCCATATTACGTTTCATATTTTCAGGGAAAACCGTTAAGTTTTTAACTAAGTTACCAAAACGATTTAACATGTAATTTAATAAAATCGTTGTATCTGGAATAATAATACGCTCTGCAGATGAGTGTGAGATATCACGTTCATGCCATAGCACCATATTATCCATTGCTGTAATCACATGTCCACGAATAACACGAGCAAGACCTGTCATATTTTCAGAACCTATAGGATTACGTTTATGTGGCATTGCTGACGACCCTTTTTGTCCTTTAGCAAAGAACTCTTCCACTTCGCGTGTTTCTGATTTTTGTAAACCACGAATCTCTGTAGCAAATTTTTCAATACTTGTTGCAATAAGTGCCATAGCAGAAACATATTCAGCATGTAAATCACGCGGTAATACTTGTGTTGAAATATCTTGAGCACGTAGCCCTAATTTATCACAAACATAAGCTTCAACAGTTGGTGGCGTATTGGCAAATGTCCCAACAGCTCCACTAATTTTACCAGCTTCAACACCTTTTGCAGCATGTTCAAAACGCTCAATATTACGTGTCATTTCTGAATACCATAACGCCAATTTCAGTCCTAATGTTGTCGGCTCAGCATGTACACCGTGTGTACGTCCCATCATAACTGTATATTTATGCTCTTTCGCTTTTTCACCAATAATATCAGTAAAACGTTGTAAGTCAGCTCTTAAAATATCATTAGCCTGTTTTAATAAGTATCCATATGCTGTATCTACAACATCTGTACTTGTTAGGCCATAATGAATCCATTTACTTTCATTACCTAATGATTCTGAAACTGTACGTGTAAATGCCACAACATCATGACGTGTTTCTTGTTCAATTTCTAAAATACGAGGAACTGAAAAGCTAGCATTTTGACGAATTTTTTCAACATCTTCTTTTGGAATTTCTCCCATTTCAGCCCATGCTTCACTTGCCAAAATTTCAACTTCTAACCAAGCATCATAGCGGTTTTCATCTGTCCAAATTTTTCCCATTTCCGGGCGTGTATAACGATCAATCATTTAGTTTTCTCCTTTAATTTGAAACGGTTTATCCCAAATTTGTGTTTTATTTATTTCTTCAAGCGTCGTTGATACGCTATCTGTTAATACCGTAACATGCCCGACAATTTCATCGGGGTTAAAACTGCTGCGACCATAGTAATGGTGATACCAATTGTTATAAAATGGAATGCAACTAATCGTATCCACCATCTTATCTCCTACAATTTCTTGTGACACAGCAGACTTAATTAACTCAATTTCCGGTAATTTCCAACCAAATAGTCCACGTAAATGTGCTTCATATTGAGATAAATTCGTTCCCTCTAAAGTATAATTGCCACCATGGTGGGGACCGTGCTGTAAATCGTGAACATAAATCAAACCATGCTCTGTTACTAATAATTCAACTGTCAGTAGCCCTTGTAAACTTAACGTTTCTGCAATTAATTGAACAACTCGTTTAATCTCTGTTTTAATTTCTCCAGCTATTCCTGCTGGAACAATACTTCTAAATGTTCTATTATCTGAATTTAAACTGACATCCACTAGTGGGAAAATCGTATATTCTCCGTTACCGTTACCTGCAATAGATACAATAATTTCTTTTTCAAATGGAATCGTTGCCTCTAAAATACAAGTCTGTTTCGAAACCATTTCCATAGCATAACGCATATCAGCCATTTTATTTAAAACGAGCTCATCTTCTTCATTCTCCAGTGGACTAACTGTTTTTAGAACACAAGGAAATCCAATAGAGTCTACTGTCGCCTCTAAATCCGTCATCTTAGTAATGACATTATATGGCGGTATATTTATATTTGCTTCTTCTAAAAAAAGTCTTTTCAATAATCGATCTTGTGAAAATTTAAAGAGCTCGATTGACTCTGGAATAGAAACATATTCATCTAGTCCTTCTAAGAGAGCTGGGGTTACTATTGGAGTAGTCGTTGTTATAACATCACTTTTTTCTGCCAAGGTAAACAAACCCATCTCATCATTTACATCGGCAACTACTTGCCAATCCGCAATGTCAGATGCCAAACAATCATTTTCAGCTGCTAATATGCCAACGTGATATCCCATTGTTTTCGCCGCTAATCCTAGCAGGCGTGCTTGATATCCTCCACCTATAATGCCCACTGTTTGACCAGGTATAAATAAATCTGACATTTTTTCCCCTTCTTTCTTTTATATCTCGTGATAAATAATTAAATTTATATAAAGTTACTCTATTTAGTTTAACAAGGGAATCCACCAGTGTCAAAGCTTTAAACGTTTTTTTCATCCTTAATAAGCAAAAAAAGACACCCATTAATTAAAATGAATGTCTACCATCTAATCTTTCTATTCTTCTACAAATTTAACTTCGTTATTTTCTAACGAAGCAACTCGTGCTAGTGACTCTACACGGTACCCTTCATCAATTAATAACTGGCGACCGTCTTGGAATGATTTTTCGATCATAATGCCAATACCTACAACTGTTGCTCCTGCTTGATGACAAAGTTCACTTAATCCTAAAGCAGCTTGGCCATTGGCTAAGAAATCATCAATAATTAAAACACGATCATCCTTAGATAAGAATTTTTGTGAAATTGAAATATGACTTGTTACTTGTTTTGTAAATGAATAAACTTCAGCTGTTAATAATTCTTCATTCATTGTTAAACTTTTTGACTTACGAGCAAAAATAGCGGGTACTCCCATTGATAATCCAGTAAATACAGCTGGAGCGATTCCTGAAGCTTCAATTGTAACGACTTTAGTAATCTTTTCATCTTTAAAAATTTCAGCAAAATGATCACCAATTTGTTGCATTAAGACAGGATCTACTTGGTGTGTTAAAAAGTTATCTACTTTTAATACACCATCTCCAATTACTGTTCCATCTTTCATAATACGGTCTCTTAAAATTTGCATGTCAACGACATCCCCCTATATTTTAGCCCCAATTATTACTTATATCGGCTAGGCTTTTTATATATTATCCACTATTGTTACTCCTTTTTCAAGTAAGTTTTCAGAAAAATAAAAAGACTAGGCTTTCCATAGTCTTTTCATCTTAATCATATTGATATAACTCGTACGCTTCAATAACATTTATAATTTTATTTTGATAATCTGGATCAGTAGCATAACCCGCTAACTGAAGTTGGTGAGCCGCTTCTTTATAATTTTTAGCAGCTAATACCCCTTTGTAAATCTCAGTATTCCACGTTACACCATTTTTAAATAATTTAGCATGGTCATCCATGGAGGCTTCCCAATCTTGATACACTTTAAAGGGGGCATTGATATCAAACCATTTACCATCTACAAATTCTTTAGTCGCCAAATCAACTGATGGCTCTCCCGGTCCCGCCTTAACACCAAATAGATTATTATAAGATTGACTTAAACCACTTTGTCCCCAGTCTGATTCTAAAATAGCTTGTCCTAAAATAATCGAAGGCAGCACACCTTCACGTTGTTGAATGGTCTGAGCATAGGGAGCTAACCGTTCAATAAATTCTTCCTTCGTATGATCAACAGGTTCTTGAAAATTTCTAAAAGGAGTAGCGATTAGAGCTAATGCTCCAAAAAACGCTACTCCCATCACTAATGTTATCATAATCCAAAAAGAAAGACGCTGATTTAAAGGTTTTGAACGACGCTTATTTAACTTTGCCATCTAATGATCACCTTACTTCTTAGCTTCTTTTAAAACTTCCACATATTCTTCTAATGTTAAATCCTTATCATTCATATACTTAGCGTTTTCTTTACCTACATAACGGATATGCCATGGTTCATAATTGATATGAGTTATATCTTCTTTATGCTTAGGGTAACGAATAACAAAACCAAATTTCTCAACATTTTCATCTAGCCATTTTCCACCTGGTGTATTATAGAATGCTTCTTCAAGACCGTTTCCACCATCTGACCAAGGTGCATCGATAACATCCAAGGCTAAACCAGTATGGTGTTCGCTTGTTCCAGGCACTGTTACATATTCATCCGATTTTTGTTTGGATTCTTTTGCTGAAAAACCTTGTGCCATGTATTTTGCAATATCATCTTGCTTTACTTTCTCTTGTTGAGCAACTGATCTAAAACTTGATACTACTACCATCTGATGCCCTGCTTTTCTTGCTTCATTTTCAAGTGCATAATAATCCTGAGCAATTCGCTTGTCAATCTCGAAACCATTCGGCATCACTGTTAACGTTTTACATTCTTCTCTTATCGGATGCTCTGCATTTACTAAATCCAATTGCCAATCCGACGTTTTCACATTTGGGAGGTCTTTAGGTACGTCTTTCTTAGATTGCGTATCTTTTGCTTTATCTTTCGATTGCTCTTTCGACGATTTAGGCTTACTAGCTTCATTATCTGCTTTCAAACCTGTCGATTTGTCTTCAACCGGCTCATCTTCATATACATTTGACGGACTAGGTGTTTTTATGAATGTTATTACCATAAAGATAACCATTAAGATTGAGGCAATGCCCAAAATGTTTTTTTTATTTCTTTTTATAAATGTCTTCACTACATATCCTCACTTCTGACTTGCATTTTCTACATATACTCTTCTTCTAAATTTTCATTTACCCATTCTAAAAGTCCTTTTGAAGAATCCTTTATTTGATCTTGAACGGTCGCGGGTAAACAAAATTCTAAACAATCATCATATCCCCAAACTTCATACTGGAGAAAGACTTTCAAAATAAATATTTCCTTATAACCTTGTGGACCTTCCGATTGACTTTGATCCGTTCGATTGATTAATTCAATACGAGCGTTACCTTCTTGTAACCACTTTTTAGCAATTAATGTTTTAACTCGTTTATACTCCGACACAACATAATGCCTTTTCTCTGGAAACAGACATGTCTGTCTCATTAGTTTTTGAATCAACATCCACTCATAATCTGAAAATAAACTCATTAACTTTTGCATATCTTCAGTCTTTAGCGGTGTTTGGTGAAATTTCCACGCGTTCCACTCTGTTTGTTCAATCTTTAAAACATGCTCACAAAAAAATGCTTCTGATGAAAATTGATTTAAAATACGATCAGTCATAATATCTACCATTGCTTGATGCATATTCCTCACCTCAATCTACATTTTACATCTAATGAATTAAAATTGCATCCTTTACACAGAATTTTAATCTTTTTGTAGCATCTCTGTATCATAATCTCTGTTATAATTTCTCTATACACATAAGGAGGTATAATATGACACATTATAATTGGGCAATCCTAGGGCTAGGAGCAATGGCCGAACAATTCACAGAAAGCTTTTCACATCCAAATGCAACACTTAAAGCTGCGGCTTCTCGTTCACTTGAAAAAGCACAACATTTTGCAAACCAACATGATATTGAAAAAGCTTATGGTTCATATGATGAGCTGTTCAATGATGACTCTATTGATATTATATATATTGCAACACCTCATAATCACCATATTGACTCTATATTGAGCGCTCTTAACCACGGTAAACATGTCCTGTGTGAAAAAGCCATTACTTTAAACGGTTTGGAGCTTGAAAAAGCTGTCTCGTTAGCTAAAAAGAAAAACTTAGTTTTAGCAGAAGCTATGACTATTTTTCACATGCCTCTTTTCGAGAATTTAAAAAAACGTATGGCTAATAATGAGTTTGGACAATTAAAAATGATACAGGCTTCTTTTGGTAGCTATAAAGAAGCAGATGCAACGAATAGATTCTTCAATCCAGACTTAGCTGGTGGTGCGTTACTTGACATTGGAACTTACGCTGTTTCATTTGTTCGTTACTTTTTATCAGAACAACCCAATGACGTTCATTCTTTAATGTCTCCATTCGAAACTGGCGTCGATGAACAATCTGTTACTATTTTTAAAAATAAACAAAATGAAATGGCAACCGTTGCCCTTACATTCCAAGCAAAAATGCCCAAACAATGTATTATCGCGTTAGAAAAAGCCTATATAACAGTGACGGACTATCCTCGTGCAGATACTGCAACACTTACTTATCTAGATGGTTCTAGCGATTCAATTACAGTTGGGAACACTCAAGACGCATTAGTCTATGAAGTTGCAGACATGATTGATTATATTGAAGGGAAGAAATCAAATACATCCCTTGAACTAACCCAAGATGTTATGACACTATTAGATACAATGTCTACTCAGTGGGCTTCACGCAACTAAACCAAAAGAAACAGCCCCTAAATAGGGCTGTTTCTTTTTATAGCCGACGTGGTGGATGTTTTTCAGAGAAGGTTGTTTTCAATTCTAAGAACCGTTCAAACTCATTTAATAATTGATATAATTTAGCACGATGCTCAAATTCATCTCTCGTTCGAGGTAAATCAGCTTCTCTATACGCCACAAGAACAGCAGTTAACTCCTTTGATAAGTCTTTCGCGTCATTTTCCTCAGAAAAGTAACTCGCTGTTTTCAATAATAACTGCTCCACACCTGTTACAACTACGCGACTATCTTCCACTTCAATCTCTTTAATTACTTGATTCATTTTAGATAGTATATTGACTTGCAAGCGTCTCATCGTAAAATAATCCAAGTAATAAGAGTCTTCAGAGAATAACTGATTCTCGTCATGCAACCTTGCTTTAGTTTCTGATTGTTTCAAAGCTACTTTTAACTTATCCAATAAGTTATCACAATCCACAACAGTATCCTTATCACTTAAATAAAAGCTCATTCCTACCAAAAGCTGTCTGATTTTATCGTCGATAATACTTTGACTTTCTTTTAATTCCTTCGTTACATCAGGCATAAATAAATTAGCCAGCCAAGCAATCCCTACACCAATAAATAATAGTAAGAAAGCATTTAGTAACAACCCTATTGTCATTTCTTTGGCAATTAAAAAGTGAGTGACTAGGACCGAGCTAACGGGTATACCGTCTGACATCTTGCCTTTAACTGCTAGTGGAATAAAAAATAAAAGATAAAAACCAAAGGCGATAGCATTGTAGCCTATTAATGTAAAACATAAAAAACTGATGGTACATGCTAACGCTAAGGACGCAATTCGAAATAACCCTGTTTCAAATGATGACCGCTTTGTATTTGTTACACTTAGTAAAGTGATAATACCCGCGGCTGTTGGACTTGCAAGATTAAAGAATTGAGCTAACATAATAGCAATGGCAGATCCTACCGCTGTTTTTATTGTTCTCATTCCAATAGAAATTCTCATTTCAATTCCCCCAGTTCTTTAGATAGGATAACATGAATTTTATTTTTTTTCCGAATTTTTTGTTTGTCATTTTAACCACTAATTTTTTTATGTTATGATAGAGTTACGTATTTTAGGAGGTAAAATAGAATGATGAAAAAAATAGTAATGGCTCTTTTAATGAGTTGTCTTTTTATTTTAACAAGCTGTGGTATCACAGAAGAACTTGACCAAGCGAAAAATAATGTTGCTGAGTTAAAAGTCGCTTTGAAAACGCAAGGTGATTATTTTAAAGAAATGGGTAGCCGAATTACACGTATCAATGATGCTCTTGAGTCTGACTTGAAGGACAAACCTGAAAAAGGACTTTTTCCTGATCAAGAAGGTCTTGTCTTTGAAAACTACCAATACCGCTTAACATTAGAAGATAAAATAACAGATCAACAGAAGTCTATCATTACATTGAAAAAAGGGTTAGAAAAAATTATTAAACAAAATGCAGCAGATGTTAATAACGATGAATTAAAATTAATCTCAGACAGTCTTGATATTATCGACAATAATTACAAATCATTAAAAAATTATTGTGACACAACGTTTAATAAGGAAGAAGAATTTTATTCAGACTTACCTGAAAAATTAGATTCTAAACTAGCTCTTTTAGAACGTAACTACGGTGCCATCTATCTTGTTACGGATGAAGGACAAGCTAATATCAAATATACAACTGACCTCATTACAACATTTGAAAAAAATGCAAAAAAAAGTAAGGTGAGTTCTGATGACAATTAGTTCTGTACGCCTTGGCTACCGAACACTTAAAACGTCTTTGGCAGTGTTGATTTGTATCTTACTCTTTCACTTGTTAGACCGTCCAACACCAATGATCGCCTCTTTAGCAGCTGTCTTTTCTATGCGTGAAGATGTAACCAAGTCCATCAGCTTTGGTTCTTCTCGTATCTTAGGCAATCTGATGGGCGGATTGCTTGGTGTTTTTTATTTTTATTTATATGCTTATTTCAACTATAATTTTTTAGTTGAATTACTCGCAATACCTGTCTTACTCACTATTCTTATTACATCAGCTGATGCTATCAATTTAAATAAAGCCATTATTGGAGCGTCTGCTACTTTTTTAATTATCGTCATGACGATTCCTGAATATCAA
Source organism: Vagococcus proximus (assembly GCF_029143285.1). Classification (GTDB taxonomy): domain Bacteria; phylum Bacillota; class Bacilli; order Lactobacillales; family Vagococcaceae; genus Vagococcus_D; species Vagococcus_D proximus. The sequence goes on along the minus strand of NZ_JAPDSH010000002.1, from coordinate 308,159 downwards.
ACGATAGGCTATGCTATTGATCGTGTTGTCGATACCTTAATAGGCACATGTATCGCTCTGCTCGTTAACCGTTTTGTGAAGCCTCCAGAACCGCTAGAGATTTCAGCATCAAAAGAAGAAAACTTGCAGAAGCAATTGGACGAACAAGCTAAGCAACTTGTTGAACTGAGAAAAGAAAATGAAGCATTCAAAAAGAAACTCCCTAAATGATTAGGGAGTTTCTTTTTATTCTGTCGATTTAAGTGCTTCTATCATATCAACATGTTTCAATTTTCTGTGCATCGCCCACATCACTAACGTTGAAAATAACAACGTTAACAAGGCTGAATACACATAACTAATTACATGGATTGTTGGCGAAAACATAACCATATCGACCTCTGCTGTGTTGAGTACAAACCCATGAAGCAGCTTGCCGACTAGACACCCTACTGCTATGCCGAGAATCGTTAAAATATTATTTTCACGGTACACATACATCGTAACCTCTTTATTATAAAAACCTAAAACTTTAATCGTTGACAGTTCCCTAATACGTTCTGAAATATTAATATTAGTTAAATTATACAACACAATAAATGCTAAGAGTGCTGCTGAAATAATCAACACCCACACCACTACATTTAAACTAGAAATCGTATCATCCATCGCACTACTTGTTTGACTTAAGAAGCTGACATTCACTACTTTTTCATTTTCCATCAGGGTCTCAGAGACTTTATCTTCCATTTTTTGTGTCAGTTTTTCTTTAAATAATAACAATTCAGAATTATAGACAGCTTTCTTCCCAAAAACTTCTGTATAATACTCCGGACTAATGTAGACAAAATGCATCGCATAGTTCTCTACTACTGCTTGTATTTTCAGAGGATAGCGTTTGTTTTTGCTATCCGATAATTCCAATGTATCGCCAGCTTTTAGGCCTAACATCTTAGCTAATTTTTCATTGACTATAACCCCTTTATTTCCTAAGGCATAAGTTTCACCTGAAAGTCGGTCATTAAATAACATAAAGTCAGGTATCTTATTTAATTCTTTAGGCACATCTAAGGTTACTTTTTGAGTCGCTATTCCTTCTTTTTTAGCTTCAAACGATTGCTGACTAACGACCAAGCGATCACTGATTTCAGGTAAATCCGCTAGTGTTTTTTCAAGTTCTTCTGCCGCTTTTTTTGAAGGGTTCTCAGCATACGAGACAATGCCTTGATAGTGCCACAATTTATTAAACTGTAAAGACACAATATCAGAAATAGAATCTCTTAACCCAAAACCTGTAATAATCAAAGCCATACACCCTGCAATACCAAAAATCGTCATAAACATGCGCTGTTTATATCTAAATAAATTTCGAGCTGTCACCTTTTGATTAAAATTAAAACGACGCCAGATAAATGACAAACGTTCCAGTAAAATACGTTGTCCTGCTTTAGGTGCTTTAGGTCTCATTAAACTTGCCGGTGAGCTAAATAAATCATAGCGCAAAACAAGCAAGGCTGATACTAACGTACAAACTAATGCCACACAAACTGACTGTATAGAATATCCTAAATAATAAGTAACTTCTGCTTGCGGTAAATTATAAAGCGCTCCATACGCATCGATTATCACTTTAGGAAAGACATTAAATCCTATAACTAGTCCAAGACCACTTCCAATTAAACTTGCAAGTGTCGCGTAGACAATATACTTTAATGCAATTTCATGATTACGATAACCTAATGCTTTCAGTGTCCCAATCTCACCACGCTTTTCATCCACCATACGTGTCATTGTCGTTAGACTGACTAGGGCCGCAATTAGGAAAAAGAACACTGGAAAAATAGTGGCAATTGAGGAAATACGCTTTGCATTCTCTTGATACTCTGTATAGCCAGGATTTTCATCACGAGTCCAAAAGAAATAATCCGGTTCTTTCATCTCGTCTAATTTCTTTTGATTTTCATCTAAACTTTTTTCTGCTTTGATAATCTTATGCTCTTCACGAGCAATAACTTCTTTATTTTTAGCAAGGTTTTTTTCCAGACTCACCATTTGTACCGCTGTATTAGGTAAACCACTTGCTTTTAATTGTTTCAAAGCTGTTTCACCTTCTGCAACTTTTGCTTTCGCATCTGATAAGTCTTTTTTTCCCTTATCGACTTTCTTTCGATTATCAAGTAACGGCTTTTCAATTTTTGATTTAACTTCTTTCAAACGTTCTGCTGGTCGTTTAGCAAATTCTTTTTTTATTCCTTTTTGCGCTGACTTAAATTCTTTATCATAGTCATCACTATACGCTTTTTCTTTATCCGTAGTACGGTATCTTACGAATAAATCCGTATAATTTTCTAAGCTAAAACTCGTTTTAGGTAGGACTGCGAAATAATCGACTGCCCCCTTCCCCACTGTTGTGTTCCCTCTAGAAGAATTCTCAACATATAGCGGTGAATTGACAAATCCAACAACTGTCAACTCTTTAAATTTAATTGAGTCTGCTGTTCCCTCATCATCATTTAAAACGACTTTATCGCCTAATTGATAGTCCCCTAAAAGGCGTGCAAGATCATCTAGAGCAACTTCTCCATCTTTCTCTGGTAGACGACCAGACATAATCCGATACCTGTTTAAACCTTTATTTTTTCCATCCATTAATGACTGGAATTTGATAACACGATTGACCGAAGCGACACTTAAATCTTTCGTATACTCAAGTGAATAGTCTTTAACTTCAGGTCTTTTTTTTATTAGCTCTTCATCGGCTTTATCTAACCCTAAAGTAGATACGATATGCTGGTCCATCAACTGTTGATCAGCGTAATACTTGTCAGCTGTTTTAAGCATATTAGGGCCTGTTGCTTTAATCCCTGCATAAAAACAAACCCCTAGTAGAATAATACCTAAAATAGAGAAAAAACGTGCTTTAGATGATCTTATCTCACGAAAAATAGATTTATATAATGCTCTTTTCTTCATCATCTCACTCCTACCACTCAATATCTTCTACACGTTGAGGTGTTGCATTCAGTTCAACTGAACGAACTTGTGCATCGTTAATCCTGATAACACGATCGGCCATCGGCGCAATCGCAGAGTTATGTGTAATTACAACCACGGTAGTTCCCGTATCACGACAACTATCTTGTAATAATTTTAAAATTTGTTTACCTGTTTCATAATCTAAAGCTCCTGTTGGTTCATCACAAAGTAGTAACTTTGGATTTTTAGCTAAAGCTCTAGCAATAGCCACACGCTGTTGCTCTCCTCCAGACAATTGTGCTGGAAAGTTATCTTTACGATTTGTCAGCCCAACTTGCTCTAATACTAGATCCACATCTAACGCTTTGGGTGAAATTTGTGACGCTAATTCCACATTCTCTTTCGCTGTTAGATTTGGCACTAAATTATAGAATTGGAAAACAAATCCAACATCCAAACGACGGTAAGTTGTTAATTCTTTATCCGAAAATGATGCTATATCTGTACCATCTACAATTATTTCGCCATCATCACAGCTGTCCATACCACCTAAAATATTTAAAGTTGTTGATTTTCCAGCACCACTTGGGCCTAAGATTACCACGAATTCACCTTTTTCTATCGAAAAAGTAATTGCATCATTCGCTATAATGGTAGTTTCTCCCATTTCGTAATACTTAGAAACCTCCTTTAATTGTACGTAACTCATCTACTTCACTCCTTAACACAGTCTATTCTGTCCTCTATATTTTACCATATAACTAAAAAAAAGAAGTTTTTTGTTCAAATACTCTTTCATTTTTTCTTTGAGTTCTTTTACAAACTCACGTATAATAAGTAAACAGAAATGAGGGAAACTATGACACATCAAAATAATTCAAATAATAACAAGCAACATAATCGTCCTAATAAGAATAATAAACAACAACCTAGAAAATTTGACTATAAAAAAGTCACACGTTCAAAAACATTTGCAACAGCCTTAGCTCTTGCTTTAGGTGCTGCCGGAATTAGTTCGACTGACTTTATTCAAGACACATTCAAACCTAAGCAAGAGCAACGTCAATCTAATAACTCGTCACAGAAACAATCGTATCGTAAAAATGATACCTATAAAAAAAATAATTCACCCCAACAAAAATCTAATACTAAAAATAATGATTGGGTTCGTCACGATTACAATAAAGAGCAACCTCCATTTGATCATTCAAATGATGGCACTGTTATGGGGGACAATCCTGGTATCATCGAACTCGGTAAAGCAACATTTACAAAAGACGAATTAAACTTTGTAAAAAAAGGCTGGGTTAACTATGAACCATTAGACAAACAAGGCCGTGCTACTGAAGCAGAAGCTGTTATCAATAAAGAGATGATTAACACTGGTACAAAAGCAAATCCTAAAGTTCGCCCGCCTGGATTTAAATCCGGTCTAGAACCTTATGGTCACTCTAGAGGCCATTTAATTGGTCGTCAATTTGGTGGGAGTGGTGATGATATGAAAAACTTAGTTACTATGTATCAAGAACCTGTTAACAGCCCTCTTATGACTGATTATGAAAATATGATTCGTTGGGCAGTTGGTAAAGGAGATACCGTGCGCTACCGTGTTATCCCTGTTTACGACAAACAAGAACCTATTCCAACTGAAATTCTAATGGAAGCTCAAAGTATTGGTAACGGAAAACTCATCAACTTCAACATCAAAATTTTAAATACCAAATAGGAGATTTCATATGACATTAACTTTTAAACAACTCGCAGATTTTATACCCGATTCAACTGTTCATACTTTTATTAATTTTATACAACTTGAACATAAAACAACAGATGAGGATTTTTTCATTTTCGATCAAACTGTTATTAATCGTCGTTTTTTATCATCTCTACAAGCTATGGACAGTGACTTAACTATTGATCCTGACTTTTTCACTGATGATATTCATGTCGTTGCGATGACTATCGATGGCGACTTTATTTTAGCTAGTGATACTGAAATTTATGTTATGGAAAAAGGATTAATAGCTGATGACGTAGAAGTTTACGACTTATCTGCTATCGAGTTCTTTGTAGCGTTCGAACAAGGATTCTTAGCATCAGATATCTTACCAGATATTAAAAACGACTAAAAAAAGAAGCCTCTATAGGCTTCTTTTTTTTATGCTTCGTAACGACACGCTCCATCAAGGTATGTCGCTTCTAATTCTAATTCAGGTGTTAACACGATAAAATCAGCATCTCTGCCAGCGGCAATCATTCCGCATTTATCATCAATATTACAGCTCACTGCAGGAATAAGACTGGCCATCATCACAGCTTGTTCTGGTGTTGCCATTCCCCAATCCACTACATTTTTAAGAGCTTCTTTAAGTTTTAAGATACTACCTGCTAGGTTTCCTTCTTTCATACGAGCTGTACCTTCAGCTACAACTACTGGGAATTCACCTAACATATATTCACCATCCGGCATTCCGCCAGCCATCATACAGTCTGTAATTAAAGCAATATGGTCATGACCTTTTGTTTTAACTAAAACATCCATTGCTTTATGGTGAACGTGGTGCCCATCACAAATCAACTCCGCATACACATCATGTAGCGTCATAGTAGCCCCTACCATCCCTGGTTCTCTATGGTGTAAGCCGCGCATTCCGTTAAACGCATGAACAAAGACACTAGCGCCTGCTTCGACAGCTTTTTGCGCCTCTTCTAAAGTCGCATCACTATGACCTAAAGCGACAACTACACCTTGACTTGTCACTTCTTTAACGAATTCTGATACGCCTTCACGTTCTGGAGCCAAAGCGATTTTCTTAATAATCCCGCCTGAAGCATCTTGCCATTCATTGAAGATTTCTAGACTTGGATCTGAGAAATAGCCTGGATTTTGAGCCCCTTTGTATTTTTCAGTAAAGAAAGGACCTTCAAAATAAATCCCTTGAATTTTAGCCCCTTCAACGTCTTCATGAACGTCACCAATCGTGCGAGCTACTTTTGTTAATAACTCACGTGATGATGTTAAAGTTGTTGGTAAGAATGACGTTACCCCACATGATAGTAACGCTTCTGACATGACTTTAATACCTTCTGCATCATTGTCCATCACATCATGATTCATGTAGCCATGAATGTGTGTGTCTACTAAACCTGGTGCAATCCATTTACCTGAGTGATCGATTACATCTGCATTTGTTGGGACTTCTTTTGTAAAAGAACCAAATTTACCATCATTAATTTCTAAAAATCCTGGGCCTACTTGACCACTTTTTAAAAAGAATTTGTCTGCTTTTATATACTGTGTCATTGTTAATCCTTCTTTCTTAAGATAACGTTCTCATGTCTATAAATTACGCTCATTTGACTAAATTGTCAAGATTGGTGTATACCTTAAGGAAAAAAGGCAGACTATTGTCTACCTTTGTTTATATGTACTCAAAAATTCAGCCATTGACGTTGTCATTTTTTCTAATTCGTCCACCTTAGGAAGATAAACCACACGGAAATGATCTGGTTGGTTCCAGTTAAATCCTCCCCCATGAACCATTAAAATCTTATGTTCATGTAAGAAGTCTAAAACAAATTGTTCATCATTCTTAATATTGAATTTTTTCACATCGATTTTAGGGAAAATATAGAAGGCTGCTTTAGGTTTCACCGCTGTAATGCCTGGAATATCATTTAAAGCATTTGTAATAAACTCACGTTGCTCGTAGATACGACCACCAGGAAGAAGTAACTCATCACTACTTTGGTGCCCACCTAATGCTGTTTGAATAATTTGTTGTGACAATACATTGGAGCATAATCGCATTGATGCTAACATATTTAAGCCTTCAATATACCCTTGAACATGACGCTTCTCTCCACTCAATACCATCCAACCACAACGGAAACCTGCCACACGATGTGACTTAGACAAGCCGTTAAAGGATACCACGAATAAATCTGGCGCAATCGTCGCCATTGGAATGTGCTCTAAACCATCCATAACAAGGCGATCATAAATCTCATCTGCATAAATAATCAGATTAAACTCGCGTGCAATTTGTGCAATACCTTCTAAAATCTCACGTGGATACAAAGCACCTGTCGGATTATTAGGGTTAATAATAACAATTGCTTTTGTACGTGGTGTTACTTTTTTACGAATATCTGCTAAATCAGGATTCCATTCTGCTTGTTCATCACATACATAATGAATAGGAGTCCCGCCAGCAAGTGATACCGAAGCTGTCCAAAGTGGATAATCAGGCATTGGGATTAGGACTTCATCACCATTATCAAGTAGCCCTTGCATACTCATTGTGATTAACTCACTTACGCCATTTCCTGTATAAATATCATTAATTCCCACATTTGGGAAACCTTTTAATTGGCAATACTGTTCAATTGCTTTACGGGCTGAAAAAATACCTCTTGAATCTGAATAGCCCTCAGATTCTCTAACGTTCATAATTAAATCTCTGACAATTTCATTGGGAGCATCGAAACCAAACGTGGCTGGGTTACCGGTATTTAATTTTAAAATATTAATACCTTCTTCAATCATTCTATCCGCTTCATCTAGAACCGGACCTCTCACGTCATAACTTACATTATCTAGTTTGCTTGATTTTAAAAACTCTCTCATCTTGCGCTCCTACTTTCTTCTAGTCAGACCTACTCTAATCTATTTTTAATCTTTCATAATAAAATTACACTTACTGAAAAAAAATTGCAACTGTTTTAAATAATTTTAATAAAAAAAGAAACGACCGAGGTCGTCTCTTTTTATTTATTGCCTTTTAATTTACGTGCTGGATCTAATTTTCGTTCGAGTAGACCTAATAACCAGTCCACCATAATCGCCATTAAAGCTGTTGGCAAAGCCCCTACTAAGATAAGAGCTGTTCCATTGGTTGCATTTGTCCCTCGTGTGATGATATCTCCTAAACCACCTGCTCCAACAAATGAGCCGATTGCTGTAACCCCGATGGCTACAACAAGCGCATTACGGATACCAGCCATCATAACTGAAAGCGATAGTGGTAATTCAACTTGAAATAATAATTCCGCACGAGTCATCCCCATCCCTTTCCCTACATCTAAGATGGTTGGGTCAACTTGCGACATTCCTGTATAAGTATTTGCGATAATAGGAAGTAATGAATAAAGGAAGACTGTTACAATAACCGTATTTACCCCTAAACCTAGACCTAACATCAAGATCGATAACATCGCAAGTGATGGAATCGTTTGGATAACATTAGCAGCACCTAATACCCATTTTGCCATTTTCTTCTTACGAGAAATCATAATCCCTACTGGAATCCCTACAATCGCAGCAAACAGTACACCGTATACTGAAATCAAAAAGTGACGGGTAAACTGACTTAAAACATAACTACCATTTTCTTGAAAATAATAAATAAACTGTTGAAAGACTGACATATTTTCCATTGGCTAGTTTCCCCCTTTTTCTTCAAAATACTGGTGCTCTTGTAAAAATCGTTCTGCCACAACTTCTGGTTCTAATAAGTTATTATCAACTTCATAGTTCAACTCTTGCATTGTTTTAGTATCTACTTTTCCAACTAATTTACTCAGAACAGTATCCAATTCTGGATAACGCTCAAATAATTTCTCATCAGCCACAATCGACGCATCATAAGGTGGGAAAAACTGTAAGTCATCCTCTAAAACCACTAAATCATAGCTGGCAATACGACCATCAGTCGAATAACCAAGAACAACATCCATCTTACCTGCATTAACAGCATCATAAACTAATCCAATTTGCATCGGAAAAACTTTCCCGAAATCAAAGCCATAAGTTTGGGTAAACCCTTTATAGCCATCACCTTTTCGGTCCAACCATGACGTATCCACACCAGCTGTTAAGTTATCTGCGGCAGCTTTCAAGTCACTTATCGTTTTTAAATTATATTTCTCAGCCGTTTCTTTACTTACCATAAACGCATAACTATTAGCGAAACCATAAGAGTCATACCATTTTTGGTTAAATTGTTTCTTAAATTCTTTTTGAACAATCCCCAGTGCTTTTGCTGGGTCTTTTTCAGGTTCTTCTTTCAAGACTCCTGCTAAATCTGTTCCAGTATATCTTGAGGCAGAAATATCCACGTCATCATTGATCATCGCTTGATGCATCACTGTAGATGTCCCTAAATTATTAACCACATTAACGTTGATATCTGTGTCGTGCTCAATCATCGATTTTACCATACCAGCTAAAAGTTGAGACTCTGATGTCGACATACTTCCTATAGATACTGTATTGCTGCTCTTATTACTTGGTAAACCCGGCAACGAACAGGCACTCAAAAGTAAAAGTGAACTCATGACTAAGGCCATCGCTTTTATCTTTTTTAATCCTCTCATCCTATTCGCCCCTTTCTGTTACAGGCGTCAATTTGTCTTCCAACTTACTGAAAAGAAAATCAACTAATAAAGCTAATAGTGTCACTGGAATTGTTCCACCAATAATTAATTCTGGTAAATAGTTATTAAGGCCACTAAAGATAAAGTCACCTAAACCACCACCACCAATGTATGAAGCTAACGTTGCCCATGCAATAACATAAACAGCCGACAACTTAACACCTGACATAATTGTTGGCAGTGCTGCTGGCAATTCAACCGATAAAATCGACTGCATATTTGTCATACCCATGCCTTTAGCCGCATCTTTTAAATCCGGGTCCACATTATCCATCCCAATGAACGTATTTCTTAAGATTGGTAATAAACTGTAAATGAACAATGCAATAACAGCTGGTAATTTACCTACACCAAGCAGTGGCACCATTAAAGCTAAAAGTGCTAATGACGGAATAGTTTGCAGTAGACTTGCCAATCCAATGACAAAACCTGAAATTTTAGGCGTACGAGTTAAAGCAATGCCTAATGGTACTGCTACAACAATCCCTAAAATCAAAGCCAATGCTGAGATAAAAAGATGTTCCCCTGTTTTAACGACCAACTCTTGGCCATGTTCTAATATGAACTTATTCATTAGGCTTCCTCCTTCACAATCGGAGTTGGCTCTTCAATACCCCAAACTGCATCGTAGACGATATCAACAAGTGATGAACGTGTCACGATCCCAACTAAACGATTGTCATCGTCGACTACCGGCACGTATTTCAACCCACGTTTTAAGATGCGCTGCATTGTATCTCGAAGTAACGTATCCTTTCTAACAAAGAACACTTCTTTATTTAGAATATCGCCCATACTTGTAGCAGTCTTACGGTTCTTATTTATATCCTCAACATCAACATAGCCTTTTAAGACACCACTACCATCAACAACTAACAACGTATCAACACGTTTTTCTCTCATCAAACCTATACCTTGTGATATAGATTTCTCTGGTGTAATTGAGATAGCTGATTTAAGCATCACTTGTTCAACTGTCGTTTCATCTTGACGTGCTTGCATCAAACGTTCTTCACCTAATAAGTTTTCCACAAACTCATTAGCTGGATTTTCTAAAATATTCTCTGGTGTATCAAATTGAACAACCTTACCTTCGTCCATAATTAAAATACGATTCGCCAGTTTAAGAGCCTCATCCATATCATGGGTAACAAAGACAAATGTTTTCCCCATCTTCACTTGTAACTCTTTTACCAAATCTTGCAATGACTCACGTGTAATCGGATCAAGTGCTCCAAACGGTTCATCCATTAAAATCAGATCTTGATCTGCTGCTAAGGCTCTCACAACCCCAATACGTTGCTGTTGCCCACCTGATAATTGATTAGGATAACGGTCTAGCATCTCACGTGGTAGCTCCACTAAATCAATCAATTTATTTGCGATACGATTACGTTCTTCTTCTGGCCATTTAAGTAATTTAGGGACCAACACAATATTTTCTCTAATCGTCATATGCGGCATTAGACCGATATTCTGAATCACGTAGCCGATTTCACGTCTTAATTCAACTGCATCTTTACTTTGAATATCCACACCATCTATTAAAATTTGACCAGATGATGGTTCGATCATCCGATTCAGCATTCTCATTGTTGTTGTCTTACCACTTCCACTTGTTCCAATAAAACAAACAAACTCGCCCTTATTAAAAGACAGCGATACATTATCAACCGCCACCTTACCTCCTTTAAATACTTTTGATACATTCTTGTACTCAATCATACAAACATTCCCTTCAAAAAAACTTGTCTATAAAAAGATTATAATGTTAAACGGGTGTATTTCACAAATAATATGCTCATTATTTTCTAATCAAAGAAAAAAGACACTTTAAAAAAAGTGTCTTTTTATATTTATTTCCATGAAATATTACATGCAGAACATGAATTTCCGTCCAATGTTACTGAATGGTTTGAATTTAATTCATCGTTATTTATTAAAGTAGTCTCACAATTGATTTCATCGCCGTAAGCCACTTCTTTATCAAACTTAATATTAACAGCAGTTGGTTCATGGTTAACTAAAAAGTCATAGTCTAAACCGTCAACCATCCAGTCTAAATATCTAGCATTGTTAACATGACGGTTACTGTCAATATCTGAAAAGCGAACACGATACGGACGGATAATTCTATCAGCATCTGGTGATTCTATAGGTGTCCCTCGTTTAATTTTTTTGATTTTTTCACATTCATACGGTTGAATTAATGCCTCTGGAACACTTGTCATTTTTCGAGTTTCTAAGTCCATCAATACAAAGGTAGAACTTACAGTCAAGCATTCATTACCATCCGCATCATGAATCCAAAAATCACGATAACAAAAATACTTATTATAGCTTGTGGCTTGTGTTGTCACTTTAACCGTCTCACTTACGACTGGTAAACGATTAATTTTTATTTCATGTTGAGTAATGACCCAACCAAGACCTAACTTCGTTACATAATCTGTTCCTCGATCTAAGGCATCACTTTGTGACTCTGATGTCTTTATTACAACGTTTAAAATCATCGGCAACGTTAACCGCCCTAAAACATCACATTCATAAAACTTAATCTCATGTTCTTCTGTAAACTTACTTGCCATCAAACCACCCTAATCTTTTGTTTATTTACTATTTTAGAACAAACAAGATGGACTGACAAGTGAGATCTCTTAAAGTACAGGTAAATTAATTCGTTTTCATACAGTTAATTTGTTGCCATTTACATTGCGATAGCTTACATATTTCTGATAGAATAGTAAGTGAAAGCGAGGCCGAATATAATGACTCCAAATAAAGAAGACTACCTAAAACTCATTTTTGAATTAGGTGGCTATGAAAAAAAGATTAATAATAAATCCATCGTTGCTGGACTTAATGTTTCCGCGGCTTCCGTTAGTGAAATGATTTCAAAATTAGAAAAAAATGGCTTTGTAAAACATTCCCCTTACCAAGGTGTCCAATTGACAGATGAAGGCTTAAAACACGCCAGTTCACTTGTTAGAAAACACCGCTTATGGGAAGTTTTTTTAGTTGAACACCTAGGCTATTCATGGAATGAAGTTCACGTTGAAGCAGAGGTCTTAGAACATGTTACTTCATCAGAACTCGCTACACGATTAGAAACTTTTTTAGACCATCCCAAAGTCTGTCCTCATGGTGGGATAATACCTGGAGAAAATCAAGTCATTCAAGAACAAAAATTAAAATCACTCAATGATTTTGACGTTAACACCCAGGTTAGGATTGAACGCGTCATTGATGAAACTGAATTACTTGATTACTTAGCAAGCGCTGGTCTCAATATACATGATATCGTAATGATTAAAACAATTGGTGCATACGAAGGCCCTTTAACTTTGATTACACAAGCAGATAAAAAAATCCATATCAGCTATAAAGCGGCAAATAATATTTTTGTAAGTCCTTGCTAAATATAGGTAGAAAACACCTAAATATCAACCTTTCTGTAAATCTGAGAAAGGTTCTTTTTTTTACAAAAAATCAGTTCCTTTACCTTGCGTTAAGAAACTTAAAACGCTAGAATGAAGTTATTGTGGATAGAATTAACTTACTTAGTTAGCTATTCGAAAATTTATTATCAGTTAGGAGTTAGGTATGTCGAACGAACAAATTGCCTTATTTACTATTTTTGGTGGCACAGGAGATTTAGCACAGCGTAAATTATATCCCTCACTTTTTAGACTTTACCGTAAAGGGTATCTAAAAGAACACTTTGCAGTTATAGGGACTGCCCGTCGTGAATGGAGTGACGAGTATTATCGTGACATCGTTTCTCAAAGTATTGCTTCATTCAAACCTACAGAAGACGAGCTTGTTCAATTCACTAGCCATTTCTACTATCAATCACACAATGTGACGGATACCGAACACTATACAAATCTAAAAAAATTAGCAGATAACTTAGATACACGTTATGACCTAAAACAAAACCGTATCTTCTATCTAGCTATGGCACCAAACTTCTTTGGGACTATTACAAGTCATTTAAAATCAGAAAATATTGTCACTGAAAAAGGCTTCAATCATTTAATTATTGAAAAACCTTTTGGAACTGACTTTGAATCAGCCAATAATTTAAATAACGAAATTCGTGAAGCATTTGAAGAAGAACAAATCTTCCGTATCGATCATTATCTAGGTAAAGAAATGATTCAAAATATTTCTGCCATCCGTTTTGGAAACAATATTTTCGAATCACTTTGGAATAATAAGTACATTGATAATATTCAAATTACGTTAGCCGAATCACTCGGTGTTGAAGAACGTGGTGGCTATTACGATACAAGTGGTGCTTTAAAAGATATGATCCAAAATCATACTATGCAAGTGGTCTCACTTTTAGCAATGGAGCCACCCGCTATTTTCACTGAAAAAAATATTCGTGAAGAAAAAGTAAAAGCACTCAATTCAATTCGTATTTATTCAGAAGACGAAGTAAAAGAAAACTTTGTTCGCGGCCAATACGGTGCTGGAGAATTAGATGGTAAAACGTTCATTCCTTACCGTGAAGAAATCAACGTTAATCCAGAATCTGAAACTGAAACATTTGTTGCTGGTAAATTAATGGTGGATAACTTTAGATGGCGTGGTGTGCCTTTCTACGTTCGTTCAGGTAAACAATTAACAGAAAAAGGAACACGTATTAATATTGTATTCAAACCCACACCGATTAATGTCTTCCGCTCTGAAAATGAAACAGCCTGCGAAGCAGAAACAATGCCTCCAAATGTTTTAACTATTTATATCCAGCCAACAGAAGGCTTTTCACTAACAATGAACGGTAAAGAAATTGGCGATGGCTTTAACATCGATCCAATAAAATTAGACTATCGTCATTCAGCTGAAGCTTTAGATAATAGTCCTGAGGCTTACGAGAAGCTTATCTTAGACTGTCTTAAAGGGGATGGGACTAACTTCTCACATTGGGATGAAGTAGCCCAATCGTGGCGTATTGTGGATGTTATAAGAAAGACTTGGGACAATGAAACACCGGACTTCCCTAACTACGCTAGTGGAACAATGGGACCCAAAGCCGCTTTTGATTTACTTGAGCAAGATGGTTTCAACTGGGTCTGGACACCAGATGAGTGGTACCGAAAACAAGGTAAATTATAAAATAAAAAAAACTTGGAAGAAATTCTTCCAAGTTTTTTTTATCGCTTATTCAAATCCAACTTCAACAGCTTCTGGAAAGCTTTCTTCCACAATTGTCGCACAACGGTCACATAATGTTTCTAATTTCTCATGTGAACCAACATCTTCTTTAACGGCACGACAACGCGCACATGTTTCACCAGCAGCTTTTTCAACTAAGATAGACATACCATCAAATTTAACTGCTTCAGCAGGAACTTCTGCGTTCACATCAGCCACTTCTAATTGAGAGACAATCAATAATTGCTCTAAGTTAGAATCGATTGCTTTAATTAACATTGCAGTCGGTTCACTTGGGAAAATTGTTAATTTCGCTTCAAATGACTTACCGATTAATTTAGCATTACGCGCTTCTTCTAACGCTTTAAGTGCATTGTCACGTAATGTCATAAACTCAGCCCAGTTACTCATTAAAACATCTTGATTAGGGAATTCTTGGTACTCAGGCATTTCTGCTAACTGAACATAGCTCTCTTCCTCTTTCAAATGGCTCCAAATTTCTTCAGATGTATGAACTAAGATTGGTGTCATTAATTTAGTTAATGTCACTAATGTTTCGTAGAATACAGTTTGCATACAACGACGCTCATAGTTATCCTCTGCTTCAATATACACAACATCCTTAGCAAAGTCTAAGTAGAAAGCTGATAATTCATTTGTACAGAAATTAACGATTGCTTTATACACAGTTGGGAATGAATAGTTTTCATACCCTTCTTCTCTAATCGTTTTAACTAACTCATTTAAACGAACCATCAAGTATTTATCCACAGAACGTAACTCATCGTATGATACCGCATGAGATTTCGGTTCAAAATCATTTGTGTTCGCTAATAAGAAACGCATTGTATTTCTGATTTTACGGTACACTTCAGAAACTTGATTTAAGTTATCCATATCAACACGTACATCAGACTCAGCATCGACACTGGCTACCCATAGACGGATAATATCCGCACCCATTTGTTTGATAACTTTATTAGGTTCAATTGTGTTACCTAATGATTTACTTTGTTTACGACCATTTTGGTCCATGATAAAGCCTTGTGATAAGACTTGTTTATAAGGAGCCACACCATTAATAGCCACACTTGTTGTAATACTTGAATTAAACCAACCACGATATTGGTCAGATCCTTCTAAGTATAAATCAGCAGGGAATGTTAAGTCCTCACGTTGGCGTAAAACAGCCTCATGAGATGATCCTGAATCAAACCATACATCCATGATGTCATTTTCTTTTGTAAAGATACCATTTGGGCTACCCGGATGTGTAAATCCTTCTGGTAATAAATCCTTGATATCACGTTCATACCAGCTATTAATACCCTCTTTAGCAAAGATTTGTGCAACATGTTCTACAGTTTCAGGAGTTAAGATCGCTTCTTCATTTTCAGCATAGAAAATTGGAAGTGGCACACCCCACGCACGTTGACGAGAAATAACCCAATCGCCACGGTCACGAACCATGTTATAAAGACGAGTTTTACCCCAAGGTAATACCCAGTCAACTTTTTCTACTTCACTTAAAATCTCTGCTCTAAATTTATCAATTGAGGCAAACCATTGTGGTGTTGCTCTAAAGATAACTGGCTTTTTAGTTCTCCAGTCATGTGGATAACTATGTGTAAAGAATTCTAATTTTAATAAAGCATTTTTTTCTGTTAATAACTCAGTGACCATTGGATTAGCTTTATCGTAGAAAATTCCTTCGAAGCCAGGCGCTTCATCTGTATAACACCCACGAGCATCGACTGGTGATAAGATTTCTAACCCATATTTTTTACCAATTTGGTAATCGTCATCACCATGACCTGGTGCCGTATGAACTAAACCAGTACCAGCATCAAGTGTAACATGATCCCCAACCATTACTAATGACTCACGGTCGTAGAATGGATGTTGTGCTGTCATCATATCCATGTCGCTACCTTTAATTTCAGATAAGACAGTCACTGTTTCCCAACCAATTTGTTCTGTCACAGTTTCTAACAATTCTTTAGCCACAACAAATTTACGTCCGTCAGCTTCCACAACGTTATACACATACTCACCATTTACTGAGATACCTAAGTTAGCAGGTAACGTCCAAGGAGTTGTTGTCCAGATTACAAATGATGTGTCAGTATCGATTAAGCCTTTACCATCTTTAACTGGGAAAGCAACATAGATAGAAGCAGATTTAACATCTTGGTATTCAATCTCAGCTTCAGCTAATGATGATTCACTTGATGGTGACCAGTAAACTGGTTTTTGACCTTTATAGATATAGCCTTTTTCAGCCATTTTTCCGAATACACGAATTTGTTCTGCTACATATTCAGGTTGTAACGTGATGTAAGGTTTATCCCACTCACCAGTAACACCTAAACGTTTGAAGTCATTACGTTGTGTATTAACTTGTTCCATAGCGTATTCTTCACATAACGTTAAGTAGTCAGCACGTGACATTTCTTTACGTTTGATACCTTTTTTAGTTAACGCTTGTTCAATTGGAAGACCATGTGTATCCCAACCAGGAACGTACGGTGCACGGAAACCTGACATTGATTTTGAACGGATGATAATATCTTTACTAATTTTATTTAAAGCATGACCTAAGTGAATGTTACCATTTGCATAAGGAGGTCCATCATGTAATACGAAAGTTGGTTTACCCTCATTTAATTTTTGGCGTTGTTGATACATTTGATTTTCTTCCCACTCAGCTTGCCACGCTTCTTCTCTTACTGGTAAATTACCACGCATCGGAAAGTCTGTTTTACCCAGTTGTAATGTTTCTTTTAATTTCATTTTTTTCCAACTCCCTCTCAAATTTTATCTATAAAAAAAACACTCCGCCCCATAAAGGGACGAAGTGCTCGTGTTACCACCCAGATTTAGAAAGATTAATACTAATCTTTCCCTCAAGTTATTCGTAACGAGAATAACACGTTAATCACTACTCTAGTTCATGATTAAATCTAGTAAAGGATCTTTCTAAGAGGTAGGGTCTATTGCACTTTCACTATCTGCAACTCGCTTTAAGAATACCTATTAGCTTTTCTGTTTTACATTAAACCTTTTTACGGTTTTTTCGATTTAAGTTCATAGCTTCTTGCATTGCTTTAGAACCTTTAACTTCTTTTTTTTCTTCTTCTTTTATAGAGTCTGTTTTTGTTTCTTCTTTAACAGTTTCTACAACTTTGTCAGCTTTCACTTCAACTTCTTTAGTTGCATTATCTTTAACTTCAACTTTTTCTTCAGTTAGAACTGCTTCAGCAGCTGTTTCTGGTGCTTTATTCTCAGTTTTTTTAGCTTCATTATCTAAAACTTTTTTTACTTCTTGGTGGTCCTCACCAATGTAAGCTGAGAATGGTAATAATAAACTATCCCAATCTTTAGCATTAACAATCTCTAACTGAGACTCTAACATTAGAGACAATTTACGGTGGAATTCTTTAGTTTTTGTTTTTAATTCATCTGTTTCTTTAGCTAAAACAGTTGCTCTTGTTTGGGCATTTGTAATAATT
The DNA here is from genome assembly GCF_029143285.1 of Vagococcus proximus. Lineage (GTDB taxonomy): Bacteria > Bacillota > Bacilli > Lactobacillales > Vagococcaceae > Vagococcus_D > Vagococcus_D proximus. The sequence goes on along the minus strand of NZ_JAPDSH010000002.1, from coordinate 290,091 downwards.
TCATTTGCTTTACGTTTAGCTTCAGAAACTGTCGTTTCAGCTTCTTCATTTGAACGACGTAAAATTTCAGCTGATGTTGAATTAGCTGTATTTAAAGTTAATTCTGATTCTTTTTCTGCTGAATCTTTTAATTTATCAGCAGTATCTTGTGCAACAATAATTGATTGGTTTAATGCATCTTTTAATTCGTTGAAATAAGTTAATTTCTCGTTAGCATGTTTTAATGCTTTTTCAGTTTCTTTCTTTTCTCTTAACGTTGCTTCAAAATCTTCAATAATTTGATCTAAGAAATCATCTACTTCGTCTTGATTATAACCACGCATTTTGTTTGAAAAAGTTTTATTTTTAATATCGATTGGACTTAATGCCATATTACTTCACCTCATATTTTATTTTCTTAACATTCCTACTTGTAATCTTATACGTTCTTTTTTAGTTTTACCTTCTATTTCTCGGATTTGAATTCTTCCAAATCCTCTGATAGATACTATATCCAAATGCTCTAAAAGAAAATCAATTTTACTTACTTCTGTCCAATTGATTTTTACTTTCCCACTTTCAATTAAAAGTTTAGAACGTTGTCTGGAAATATTGAATGCTGAAGCAATGACTGTATCTAATCTCATAGATGTCACTGTCATCATTTCTATTTCCCAACTATCTTTAGGTTCAATCATCTGTGTGTAGTCACATTCTTTAAGTTTGACTGGTAGTTTCCCGATTTTATCTAATTGTGATGTCACATAATGAGCCATTTCTTTTTTTATAAAAAGTTGCCATCTCGATCCATCAGAGATAATATCTCCAAAAAATTCACGTTTCAATCCAGTACTAATTAATGTTCCCAATATTTTACCATGTGATAAACTACCAAATTTTGTTGGATAGCTTATTTCATAAAGTTCAATATCAAAATCATCATTTGTTGCTTCATAATAATTGGGATAAATCAAAACACGTCTTCTCTCTGCTACTTCATACCCTCCATAAAACATCAATTCTAATTCGCCTCTTGCTTTAACAAGAGTTTCAAGAATGAATGCCTGTCTTGGATCTAAAAAATCAGTTAAGTATGGCGTATACTGACTATCGACCTGTTCAATCCAGTCACCGACCATATCAACAAAAGGATGTTCGTCTTTACGAAAATGCTGATAAACATTAACATTCATAGAGTCACACCCTTTCATGGTTTAATTATAACACCTTAAAAAATATAGTATAGTTTCACAATTAATCTTACGACAAACTCTGTCCCGAAATTTAATGCCAACAGGGCAACCATGATAGAAAAACTTATGCCTCCGAAGTTCAAATTAAGACGATCAAAAATACGCAAGTATGGATCACATATTTTTGATAAAAATCGTCCTAATGACGAGTCATACGCACCTGGGAACCACGATAATAGGGCATAAATAACAAGTGCTCCTGAATATAATTCAGAAACGAGACGAATAAAACTAATCAAATTGATAATCATGCAACCACTTCCTTCTAATACTCTTTAAATTGTGTTTCTAGTAAGCTCTTAGCTGTTGCACTATCAATTTCCGTATTTGGCGGTGTACAAATAAATATTTCGCCACCCAAACGTTGAATGTCACCATCTAAAGCAAATACTGCACCTGTAAGAAAGTCAACAATCCTTCTAGCTTGACTCTCATCAACTAAATGAAAGTTTACAATCGCAATTTCATTTCTGAAAATACATTGAGCAATAGTTTTTGATTCTGTATATGTTCTTGGTTCTAAAATAGATACTTTTTTCACGATATTCTCACCCGATGCCTCTGATTGAGTTTTTTTAGCCATAGCTGGTCTATCTGCTTTTACCGAATCAACACGAACATTTTCGTATGTTTCGTCAACTCTAGCAGAACGATTTGGTTGAACTGGCGTTTCTTGAGGTTGTTGCACTTGAACACCTTCTTGAGGTATTCTTACATTTTCTCTTAAAACGTCATCTTGATAAACTGGTGTTGGTTTTACTGGTCTAGTGTTCTTTTGTTTACCCTTTGCAGCTTGACTAATACGTGACATTCTTGTTTCTCTAATCGCTTCTTCTCTAACTGGAGCTTCGGCATTTGGAACTGGAATACGTGTATTTTCAGCTACAATATTTGTTGTTTGTTGCTGTCTATTTTCTGGAATTTGGCGGTGGTTAAATTGCGGATTTGTTTGCATTTCTTGATCTTCAGCAAGACCAAAGAAATCCGTCATTTTCTGAAATTTCTCCTTCGCTACTGTCACAAATGTCATTTATATTTCCCTCTACTTTATATATAGTCTTTGAAAAAAGCTGTTCCTATTCTAACATAAGTTGAACCTGATTTTACTGCAAGCTCATAATCATTGCTCATACCCATACTTAATTCGGTACACGGAGCATGGTCTAAATCCAATTCTCTGATTTCGTTACATTTTAAAGCTAATTCGTTAAAATAGTAATTAATTTCAACTTCTGTAGCATCTTTAGGAGCCATTGTCATTAAACCAACAATTTTAATTTTATCATACTTTTCAATACTTTTGATGAAATTAATTGTATCTTCTATGATTAATCCATGTTTCGACTCTTCATTTGACACGTTCACTTGAACAAAACACTTAATTGTTTGCGTTGCGTGTTTTTGAATTTCTTCTGCTAATTTCAAACTATCCAAAGCATGAAAGTAATCAATTGAATTGATCACTTTCTTAACTTTTCTACGTTGTAGCGTTCCAATTAAATGCCATTCAATCTTATTCTCTTGAAAATAAAGTTGTTTCTCTAATAAACTATCTACCCTATTTTCAGCAAATTTAGTAATACCTAGCTCTAATAAAGGTGCCGCAACTTCAGAACTAACAGATTTAGTAACTGCAAGCATTACCACGTCTTTGGCATTACGACCAACTGATTGGCACGCTTGATCTATAGTCTCCTGAACACTAAGGACATTTTTCTCAAGCCTACTCAATTCAGTCAACTCCTATCTTTTTCTACGGAAAAATGCTGGGGTATTTAATTCTTCGTCATCTTGTTCTGACGCTTTAGAAAAACTATCAAATTCTTTTTTCTCTATTTTTTCACTTTGAGGTTCTTCTACACGCCCTCTGTGATTTGGTTCACGTCTGATATCCCAATCACCAAATGCACTTTTTTCTTCCTCATGAGCATCTGGAACTACTGGATCGATGGAAACATTTTGTCTTGATAATGGTTCAGTAACTGATGAGCTACTTGTTGTTTGTGTTAATGGTGTTGTTTGACGTGTTTGAGTACGAGAACTTTTAGATTCTCTTCTTGTTGGGTCAATTCCTGTAGCAATAACTGTTACAACAATCTCATCTTTAAGATCTTCATTGATAGACGTACCTAAGATAATATTTACATCACCATCAGCAGCATGCGTTACAATATCAGATGCATCTTGCGCTTCAAATAACGTCATATCTAATCCACCAGTGATATTTAATAAGACTTGTTCAGCACCAGCAATTGATGTTTCTAATAATGGTGAAGAAATAGCTTGTTTAGTCGCTTGAATAACACGATCTTCACCTGTTGCAGAACCAATTCCCATAAGGGCAGTTCCTTGGTTTTCCATAACCGTTTTTACATCAGCAAAGTCTAAGTTTACATAACCCGGTGCTGTAATTAGATCTGAAATCCCTTGAACCCCTTGTCTTAATACATTATCAGCTTCTCTGAAAGCTTCTAAAATAGGAGTCTTTTTATCTACTACTTCTAATAAACGGTTGTTTGAAATGATTAGTAGTGTGTCAACATTTTCTTTTAAATCTGAAATACCCTCTGCAGCGTAACGGCCACGTTTTGGTCCTTCAAAGCTAAATGGACGTGTCACAACACCTACTGTTAAAGCACCTAATTCTTTAGCGATACGAGCAACCTCTGGAGCAGCTCCAGTACCAGTACCTCCACCCATACCTGCAGTAATGAAAATCATATCTGCTCCGCTTAGGGCATCTTGTAACATTGTTTCACTTTCTTCAGCAGCTTTTTTACCAATTTCAGGCTGTGATCCCGCACCTAAACCTCTTGTATACTTAGGCCCTAATTGAATAACTGTTTCTGCTTTACTATCTTTAAGTGCTTGAACATCTGTATTAGCAACGATGAACTCTACACCTTTAACATTTTCTTCGATCATACGATTAACAGCGTTACCACCGCCACCGCCGACACCTATTACTTTAATTACTGCACCACTATCCATAGTGCTATCTATTGAAAATTCCATATTTAAAATCCTCCTAATTCTTAGTCAAAAATATTTGAAAGGAAACCTTTTAACTTCTCTTTTACATTGTCGCCTTTAGTTTCAGTATTACCTAAAAACTCTTCATCTGTTTGATTGTATTCACTATACTCTTGAACCGGTGCTGATTGTTGAACTTGCTGTGACTGTTGAGTCGGTTGTGATTTTTGAATAGCCGGTCTAACATCAGGTGTTGCCATTACTGGTCGTCTTTCACCCATGATTGCTGAATTAGCTAAACGGTGAATTTCACTTAGTCTAGAACCGTATTCAACAATGCTTATCGCATTTGAGAATATTGGATTTCTTAAGCCCATGTGATTTGGCACATATAATCTTACTTGACGGTCAAAAACATCTGTAGCCAATTCTACAACACCAGGAATTCCTGCGTTACCTCCAGTTAAAACAATACCACCTGGTAAGTTTAACGCTTCAATTTGTTCTAGCATATCTTTAGATTTGCTAAAAATTTGTTCCATTCTCGCTTCAATGATTTCTGATAAGTAACGTTCGTCTACTTTAACAGCTTCACTTTTGCCAATAACATCTACTGGGAATTCTTCTTGCTCAGATGTACGTTCTGGATAAGCATCACCATAATTAATTTTTAACGCTTCTGCATTATTAAGTGATGTATTCAAAACAACTGAAATATCTTTAGAAATAAATTCGCCACCTTCTTGTTCGACATGTGCAAATTTCAAATCGTGATCATAAATAACAGCTGTTGTCGTCTGACCACCGCCCATGTCAATTACAATTGTTCCAAAGTCTTTTTCACCATCTGATAAAATTGACTCTGTCAAAGCAAGTGGTGTAATGACAAGTTCTGCAATTTGTAGCCCTGCTTTTTCAACACACTTACGAATGTTATGAACAATTGTCTTAGGTCCCGTATAAACAACACCATTCATGTCTAAACGTACACCTATCATGCCACGAGGATCTTTAATCCCTTCAAAACCATCTACTTTGAATTCCTTAGGTACGATAGCCACAATTTGTCTTTCTGGCGGAGTTGAACGTACAATTGCTGCTGCTGATACTTTTCTCACATCTTCATCTGTGATTTCTTTTGCTTCCGTATTAACTGCAATCATACCTTCGCATGATTCTACTTGTAATAAATTAGCTGGTAAACCTACATTTACATTTCTAATCTTAATTCCTGATTTTTCTTCAGCTTGTGAAATAGCACGAGTAATTGATGCTGCTGCATTATCAATATCAGTAACTATTCCTCTGCTTAAACCTTCTGATTTTGCGTTACCTACACCAATTATATTAATTTGTCCTTCTATGTATTCAGCAACTACAACCTTAACTGATGTAGTACCTATATCAAGACCAACATAAATACCTGTTTTTGCCATGATAGGTCGTCCCTCCTATTAACTTCTTTTCTTATACAAGTCATTTTTATTATTTATCTATTATTCACTGAGATTTTAACCCATCTTCCTACAATTTTACCATAAAAACCTCGCATTTCAAAAGAAGATTCTATGATATTACTTAATTTATTATTATAGGTTGATATTTTATAGTTGATTTACTAATTCACGACTTTTTTTACTCATCTAAAGCCGCACCTTCATTGTATTCAGCTATTGAATTTTCAGAATCATCTTCTTCTAATAGTTCACCAGTACCATTTTCTTTCAAATCATTTAACCAATCTTCATAAACCATCTTTTCAATAGACTGATTTGCAACTGCTTCATCTTTTTTAGGTTGCTCTTCCCCTGTTTCTCCCTCAACTGGTATTTTTTCAGTTTTCGAAAGATCTTCTTGAGGAATAACATTGCCATTCTCATCAAACACTGGTTCTCGTTCTACTGGTGATTGTATGCCTTCAACAGATTGCTCACCAGATACCGCTTCTTTTTCAGCTTCTTCTTTAGCTATTGAATCGAAGCTTCGTGAGAATATACCCGCTTCCATATCAATCAAGCTAGGTTCTGTTATTTCTTTAGCGACGCCGTTATAATACTTTATTTTTTTATGAAAATCTTGCGAAGAAGCAACTACTTTATTTTTATCATTCATGTTAATCATCAATAAATACTCATTATCTTTAGTCGGTGCTGATGTTATATCAACAATTTTTTCTTTAACGTCCATCGGTACTTTTTGATAATTTTTAATAAATTCTACAAGTGCATTTCCTTCTTTAAATCCAATTAAAATTGGAAATGATTTTTGCAGTCCTTGATCTTTATCTTTAATTATCGTGCCATTTTCAAGAATAGGATACAGTTCTTTCCCTTCTTTCAAATAAGCTACTTCTTCAAATTCTTCAACTTCTAATTTAATACTATTAATACCTTTTAATGATTTCTCAACATTTTTTATTCTAGGATTATTCTCTTTTATCTTACTCTCTATTTTATTGTCGCCATAAACTTCCCAAATAAAATCAGAGTTAGACAGATTCAAAGATGAAACAACTTTATCTTTAGACGCTAGTCTAGTTCCTGTTACATAGACTTTACTCACCTTACTTAATGGTGAGATATAATACATCAAGCTGAGTGCACCAACACCAAAAACACCTACAATCGCAACAAGACGACGTTTTAAGCGCTTCTGTCTAGTTTCCTTCATTTTAGGTAAGCGGTCTGCAAATGAGACTGACTTTGGTAATTCTTTGACCCCACTCTCATTTTCACCTGGTTCTTCTATCTCTTCTTGTTCTTTTATTTTTACTTTTTTACTTTTTCTATTGAGAACTAATTTTAGCTTAGATTTCTTATTTAGACGATTTTTTTCTTCGTCATCATTTTCCAAATCTAGGGAAGGTTGCTCTTCATTTGAGGCCTCATCTTGTTCAGATTCATCCTCACTTTTTTCCTTCAATGACTCTAAATATTTTTGATTTTCTATTTGCCACGGTGTTAATTCTTCTTCAACTTCAGAAGGTAGTTTATTATTTGATTCATCCTTATCCACAGACTAGCCTCCTTCATACTATTTAATTAATTCATCGACTAACGTTACCAAACGATCTGTTGCATCTGGAATACCTTGTCCTTTTGCCTTATCGCCCATCTCCTTAAGTACAGTATCATCAAGTAAGATATCATCTAACTCTTTTAATAAATTAGCACCTGATAAATCTGTATCTTTAAGCAAGCGCGACGCTCCCACTTTTACCAAGCTCATCGCATTTTTAGTTTGGTGGTCGTTGGTTACATTAGGGCTTGGAATCAAAATAGAAGCTAAGCCTAACGCTGTTAACTCTGATAAAGTAGTAGCTCCTGCTCTACTTACAACTAAATCAACATTTTTCAATACTGTTTCCATGTTAGAAATATAGGGTACAACTACTAAATTATCAGAAGTTATTCCCTCTTCTTTTAATTTACTATCAATTGTTTCAAAATAACGTTCACCTGTGGCAAAAAGTACTTGATACTCTTTTTGACTTAACTCTGACAAGATATCTGTCATCGCCTGATTCAGTGTCCAAGCACCTTGACTTCCACCAAAAATAAGTGCTGTTTTTTTATCATTATCTAAACCAAATTGTGTTAAGTTATCGGTAGTTGTCACTCGGACAACTTCTTGACCACGAGGATTCCCTGTTAAAACCACTTTATTTTTTGGGAAAAATTCCGCAGCATCTGGAAAACAAATCGCAACTTTATCAACATATTTTGATAAAAATTTATTGGTTACTCCTGGTACACTGTTTTGCTCATGAACGATAGTAGGAATTTTTAACTTATGCGCTGCATATACTACTGCAGCAGATACATAACCGCCTGTTCCCATTACAACATCTGGTTTGAACTCTTTAATTATTTTTTTTGAATCTTTAATGCTCTTTAAAAATAAATAAACTGTTTTGAAATTATCTAAACTTAATGAACGTTTAAAACCTTGAATTTGAATTGTACTAAAAGGAATGCCTTCTTTCGGAACAATCTTACTTTCCAATCCTCGATCTGTTCCAACATACATAAACTCTGCATCCGGATGTTCTTCTCTAATTTGTTTGACTAAAGACAGAGCTGGGTAAATATGCCCCCCAGTACCTCCGCCTGATACTAATATCTTCATTATCTCTCACTTCTATCTTGTATTTTTTTTACTTCATCTTTGAAAACAGTCCCTCTGATTTCAAAATTCTTATATTGATCCCAACTTGCACAAGCAGGTGATAATAAGACCGAATCGCCTTGTGAACTCATCTTCTCAGCTTCGCAAACAGCCTCTTCTAGAGTATCAACTACTTTAATTGCGTTAATACCTGCTTCTACAGCCGCTTTTTCAATTTTATTTTTACTTTCTCCAAACAGCACAATTCCTTTTAGGCCTGTTATAGTCGGAATGAATTCATCAAATGAATTTCCTCTATCTAATCCACCTGCTAACAAAATAACTTTACTATTATCAAAACCACTTAATGCTTTTTCAGTCGCCAGCATGTTCGTTGCTTTTGAATCATTATAATATTTTCGTCCGTCAATTTCGCCCACATATTCTGTACGATGTTCAACACCACCGAAAGCAGAAATTGCCTCTTTAATCGCTTTATTTTCTACATCAAGTAGTTTAGCTACACAAATTGATGCTAAAGCATTCTCAATATTGTGCCCACCTGGTACTCCAATTTCAGAAGAATCCATAATATATTCACCTTTGTAGTACATGCGTCCGTCGAGACAGTAAGCTCCTTCATCCAATTCCTTTTCAGTCGAGAAGAACATCACTTTAGCGCTGGTCTCCTGACTTAACTTAACCAATTCCTCTTGATTCCCATTCAAAATTAACACATCAGATGCCGTCATATTCTTTTGAAGTTCCCATTTTGCTTTCACGTAGCCCTCACGACTCCCATGATAATCCAGATGTGCTTCGTATAAATTAACAATAATTCCTATTGCAGGTTTAAATTCTTGAATGCCCATCAATTGGAAACTAGATAACTCAGTGACCATGACATCATCAGCATTAACTTCTTGCGCAACGCCACTTGCTGGCATCCCAATATTACCTGCTAAACGCGCCTCACCTTTTGGTAAACCTGCGTTTAAAATTTCTCCAATCATTGTCGTTGTCGTAGTTTTACCATTTGTTCCTGTAATACCTACAATTTTCGCTTCAGAAATCTGATAAGCTAATTCAACCTCTGTAATAATCGGTATATCTTTTTCAATTGCTTTTTCGAGAATGGGATTAGAATAAGGAATACCCGGGTTTTTAACAACCAGGGTAAAATCCTCATCTAACAATTCAACAGGATGACTTCCAGCAATAACACGAATACCTTTAGCTAATAGTTCTTGGGCTTCAGGATTGTCATCAAAGCTTTTCCCATCATTCACTGTTACTAAAGCACCTAAGTCATGCAATAGAGAAGCCGCACTCATCCCACTTCTTGCAAGACCTAATACTAATACTTTTTGGTTTTCATACTTATTTACTTTTTTCATCCTATTGATATCTCCTTAATATAAAATCATTAAAGTAATGGCTGACATTACTAATCCTATTATCCAAAAAACAATATCTATTTTCCATTCTGACCAACCAGACATTTCAAAATGATGATGTATCGGACTCATTTTAAAAATACGTTTTCCCGTCAGTTTAAATGATGTTACTTGCATCATTACGCTCAATGTTTCTAAAACATAAACTAGACCTACTAATAACAATGTCCATTCTTGATGAAGTAGAATTGAAATCGCTGCTAACATACCACCTAAAGCTAGCGATCCCACATCACCCATGAATATTTTTGCTGGTTTTTTATTATATAAAAAGAACCCTAGTAAACCGCCCATTGTAGTTAAACATACAATTAGAATATCTAGTTGATTTTGATTCCAAGCGATAATCGCATAAGTCCCAAAAGAAATCATCCCTAAACCAGAAACAAGTCCATCAAGACCATCTGTTAGGTTAACTGCATTTGAAAAACCAACCAGCCATACTAATACAAACAAACCAAACGCAATCCCTAAGTTAAGACTGCCAATACCTGGTATTGTTAATGTATTTGAAAAACCTTGATAACGGTATACGCTATAAAATACTAGTCCACCCACAATTTGACCTACTAATTTTTGTTTTGAATTTAATCCCATATTTCTTTTCTTAAAGACTTTGATGAAATCATCTAAGAAACCTAATGCTCCATATAAAATCAAAATGAAAAGTAAGATAACGAACGATGCAGTAAACGCACCCTTCCAAATAGCAAAAATTAATGATGTTATAACAATAGCGATTAAGAAAACTAAACCACCCATTGTTGGTGTTCCTGCTTTTTGATTATGCCACGTTGGCCCTTCTTCACGAATCGATTGACCGTGTTTTTTCATTTGAAAATATCCAATGAATAACGGCATAATCGAAACTGTTACTGCAAAACTTAGTGCAATTGGTAAAAATACTTGTGTCCATTCCATAATAATTATTCTCCTGTTTGTTCTTTTTTAGCAGCTTCTTCTTTAGAAGCTTCTTTTGCTTTATTTGCTGCCTCGCCCTCATCGAAATCCAAAGCACGTTTTAATAACGGATTAGAAATTTTCGAAATCAGTTCTTCAGCTACTACACCTAATGGTGGTTTTCTCATTGTGACATACATAATATATTTTGGATCATCAGCTGGTGCCATCTGCACAACTGAATAGAGATACTGATCTTGTACCAAACCACCATTCTCAAATATCTGAGCGGTTCCGGTTTTAGCAGCTACATGATAACCATCAATTTTATAGAACTTCTTACCTGTTCCATAGACTTCATCTTCAGTCACATCAACCATCATCTCTCTTACTTTTTTAGCAGTTGAAGCTTTGATTGGTTTTGATATCATTTCAGGTTTTTTGATTGTTTCATTTCCTTTTTGATCCACAATCTTACTAATGTAATTTGGTTTCATCATCTTACCATCGTTCGATATCGCTGTGTAAGCCTGAATCATTTGAAAAGGTGTTACCGCAATCGCTTGACCATAAGCTGACATGGCTATATCTACTACGTTTTTATCATTAACCGTTCCAGGCAACTCACCATATAAACCTGATTCAGTCGATTCACCAAATCCAAATTTTTTAATATAATCAACCCATCTCATGTCCATCATTTGCTGTAAGTGAACCATACCAACGTTACTTGACCAAGCTAATGCTTGCCTATACGTAATAGTTCCCACACCTTCAGGAATATGATCATTAATTTTCTTATCTTCCACCTGAATTGATCCAGTTCTAAATGTATCATTTTCTTTAAATACACCCGTTTCAATTGCCGCAGCAACCGTAAAAACTTTCATTGTTGATCCTGGTTCATAGGGTTGTTCAATTAATAAATTAAGCCAAGGAGAATCTTCCCCTTTATCTAACCCAACTAATCCTTCTGGATTAAAAGCGGGTCTCTGAGAAGCTGCTACAATACTACCTGTTTTAGCATCTGCTAGAATAGCAGTTATGTCTTCTGATCCATACTCTTCATAAGATTGTGTCATTAAATCTTCTAAACGTGATTGAAGTTGAGCGTCCAATGTCGTATAAATGTCTTTACCATCTTCCGTCTCCTTTTCCACAACCGTTGTTCCAGGAAGGGGCTGTTGGTATCTATCTTTTTGATATCTTATTTTACCATTGGTGCCAGCGAGAATCTTATCATAAGATCTCTCAATTCCCATCTTACCTACTAGCCCTTTAGCATCATTATCTTCATCCGCTAAAGACGCATAGCCAACGATATAAGGAGAAAATACCCCTTTTGGATACATTCGAGCTGGATGTTTTTCAAAGTAAATCCCTTTAATCTCTTTTTTTTCAAGTTCTTTCTCGATTTTTTCCTTTGTTTCAAGTGTTATTTTTTTACCATCATAACCAAATTCAACTTGCTTGATTAAATTACCTTGTTTATTTTTTTTAGGTACTAATCGTTTAAGTATCTCTTTTTCTTCTAATTTTGTATATTTAGCTAGAATCTTTGCAATATCAGCTTTATTTTTCTCTTCTACATATAACTTCTCTCGTTTACCAGTCTTAGGATTTTCTAGACCTAAGTACTTTTTATCCATAACGGCGTATAAAGAATAAGAAGTAGCGTCTTCTGCAATCGCGTCACCATTTCTATCATAAATGGTGCCTCGTTTTGCCTGAACGACGCTACTGCCTTGGTACAATTCTTGAGTTTTAGTTTCTAAAGAAGTCTTCCCTACTTTACCAGCACCTACAATATACATAAAACGTACTATAAATACAGAAAATACAATAATAGTTAAGAAAAATAATAATGAGCCAAACTTACGCCGATTAGCTCTAGGTTCTAACCACTTGCTATCGATAAAAGCTCGCCATTTTTTTAAATTCATTAGTCAACATTCCTTATATTTTCATCATTAATCACTAATCCTGCTTTTTCAGCAGCAGCTTTAATTTTATCTGTACGTGACATTTCATTTTTTTTCTGCTCTAGCTTAGTAATTTTTTCTGTCTTGTCATTAATATCTAGCTGCATCACAGAAATATCTTCCTCCGCTTGAGAAATAGTTGTCGTAAGTTTAACTGTAACAACAGCCAATCCCAAAACGGCCACCAATAATAATGACACCGCTAATTTTTCTATACGTGAAATATTTTTCAACGTTGCTTTAGATTTCGTGACAACAGGTGAAGTTAGGTTACTTTCTTCCACAGCTTCATCTAGAACACGTTCCATTTCCAGATGACTAAACTCTTTTAATTCTGCCATTTCGATTTCCCCTCCCTTTCATACTCTATTTTTTTCCGCCACTCTTAATTTTGCACTTCTCGCTCTATTATTCGCTTCTAACTCTTCATCAGAAGGTAGTACCGGTTTTCTATTTACTAATTTTAATATAGGTTGGAACTCGTCTGGGATAACAGGTAAACCAGGCGGTGTATCTTTTGGTTGACTATATTCTTTGAATATTGTTTTCACAATACGGTCTTCTAAAGAATGAAAAGTAATAACACTAATACGCCCATCTTTTCCTAGAATTCTTATTGCTTGTTCCAAAGACTCTTCAACAACCGCAAGTTCATCATTAACAGCTATTCTCACTGCTTGGAAAACTCGCTTGGCAGGATGCCCACCTTTACGTCTAGCTGGCGCTGGTATGACATCTTTAATAATTTCTACTAATTCACCAGTTGTCTCAATCGGTTTAATTTGTCTAACGCGTTCAATTTCTCGTGCAATTTGTTTAGAAAATTTTTCTTCTCCATAACGATAGAAGATTTTTACTAATTCGTGATAATCATACTCATTAATCAAATCTCGTGCCGTTAACGGACTATCCTGATCCATTCTCATATCTAGAGGGGCATCTTGATGATAACTAAAGCCACGTTCAGCTTCATCTAATTGTGGGGATGATACTCCGAGATCATATAAAATCCCATCCACCTCACTAACTCCTAGCGAAGACATCTCTTGTTCAAGGTATCTGAAATTGGACTTTACAAAAGTAACCATTCCTTTTTCCACATACTCAGCTAATTTAACTTTAGCATTATCAATTGCAATTTGATCTTGATCGAAGGCATAAAGATGACCTTCTTCTGATAATTGCGACAATAAATAACTACTATGTCCTGCACCACCTAGCGTACAGTCAATGTAAATTCCATCTTCTTTGATATCTAACATATCTACTGTTTCATTTAATAAAACAGTTGTGTGATTAAATTCTTTCATCATCTTTATCCCTCCTTTCTATCTTTTAAAAACCGAAATCTATCATTGTTTCAGCTATTTCATCAAAATTTTCTTCAGCTTCACTAGAAAATTCTTCCCACTTCTCTTGTGCCCAAATCTCTATACGATTCGCAACACCAATAATAACGCACTCTTTTTCTAAATCACCATGTGCTCTCAATGTTTGTGGTAAGTTAATACGCCCTTGTTTATCAAGCTCACATTCTGTAGCTGCTGAATAAAAGAAACGCGTAAAGGTTCTGGCTTCTTTTCTACCAATGGGCATTTGTTGAATTTTTTCTTGGAATTGAACCCATTCGTCTTGGGGATAGCCAAATAAGCAGCCGTCCATACCACGCGTTACAACGAATTTTTCGCCAAGTTCTTCACGAAATTTCGAAGGCATGATCAGTCGACCTTTTGGATCTATATTATGTTTGAATTCACCCATAAACATGATAGATTACCCCACTTACCCACTTAATATTAATAGTCTACCACATTCCCCCACTTTCTACCACAATTCCTCAAAAAAAACACACTTTTCTCTACCACGGAAGACTTATCATTCAGATTAAAAAAAACTCCTATTCCTTAAACAAGGAATAGGAGTTTTTTCTCTTATAAATAACTAAAGATATTTAATAAAATTAGTAAGAAATACAAAACAAATGTTAAGAGAAAAACAATTCTCCAGAAAATCTTAAAGAAACGTTTATATTGAATATCACCATAATAATAAGCATGCCCCAACGCGACACTAATTCCTACTAATAACATCAATATAACAACATATGGTACAGCAGACTTTTGATAAGTATCTAACGATAACGCTTGGATACCCATTAACAAGAATGGCGTTGCGATATCTGGTGATTTAATGTTAAACCGCCTCGTTAACGATAACGTTTGAACTACAAAATTACTTGCAAATAACAATACTACTGGAAATATGTACCAAAATATAACCATAAAAGGCATTCCATTCATGCAAAAAATTCCTTTCTCTTTTTCATCATTAATAATGCGAAAAAACTATTCGCTTTGCGCACACAGCACTCCGACTTCACGCTTGTTATTGTACTACAAAATTCGAATGCTTACTATAGCAAATTCCAGATATACTTTAAGCTTTAATTTGCTTGAATAACAGTATTTGTGTAGTATATTAGGTAAGATATTGTATCAGAAAGGATAATAATACATGATAGAATCGCTTTATGTAACATCAGACAATAAAATTTTGGAAGCAAATGGAACAACACCTCTGCACTGGATACATGTCCAAAATCCAACACCAGAAGAAATCGCCTCACTTTCAAGAGACTACGAATTTCCACAAGACTATCTTTCTGCCGTACTTGATAATCAAGAAATTTCACGTTATGAGGCGCCTGTGCAAAATGAATTAATCAAACCCATTTTACTCTTACTACAGTACCCAAAAGAAATTACAAGCCCCAGTGGATTTGTACAATTTGAAGCCTTACCATTCAGTATCATACTAACACCACATCTACTTATCACTAGTTGTAAAGGTGATTTTAATTTCAGACATGAACTTGAAAAAGGCCGTGCTTTTAACTCTCCATTACCTACTACAGAAAAAATAGCGATACAACTCGCTTGGTCTTTTTCCGATTTATTTAATCACCATATTAAAGGTATCAAATATGAAACGGATCGCTTAGAAAGTGAACTACACCTTGCTACAGAAAACAAGCAATTATTCGAATTGATGGATATGCAAAAAAGTCTAGTTTACTTTGATTCAGCTCTTGAGCAAAATTTATCTGTTTTACAACGTACTTATGAGTCAAAGATTATTATGACAACAAAAGAAGGTTCAGTTGCTCTTTACGATATTATCATTGAAACAAAACAAGCCTTAGCTTCTGGTAAAATTCAAGCGGAGCTACTAGGTCAACTAGGGAGTATGTTCTCTGCAATTGTTGGTAATAACATGAATATCGTAATGAAACTATTAACTGTAATTACCATCATCTTAACTATCCCAACCTTAGTAGGTGGAATCTACGGCATGAACGTCCGCTTACCATTTTCAAATGATACTAACGCATTCTGGATTCTTATGTTCCTTATAGTTATCAGCAGTATCGCTACAATTTGGATATTAAAGAAAAAGAAATTTTTCTAATACGCTTGCACTCTGCTCTTGAAAAGGTGTAAACTACTTGCGAGAGCGTTTTTTAAACGTCATATTTAATTGGTAAACGAGGTGTAATTTTTTTGGAAAAGAAAAAAACAAGTACTTTTGCTAAAATCACTAAAGTTGTAATCTGGATCATGCTAGTCGCAATGGTTGGTTCAGCAGTATTAGGCGCTGTAATGTCTGTTCTATAAAAAATAAAAAACATTCCCTAGGGAATGTTTTTTATTTTGAAGCCAACATTAGTAGTTCTCTTGCATGTTCTTTAGTTAGATCAGTTATTTCATCACCTGCAAGCATTCTTGCGATTTCCATCACACGCTCTTCATTAGACAGCTCTCTAAGTGATGTTGTTGTCCGCTCATCATTTACAACTTTCTCAATAAAATACTGTGTATCCGCCACTGCCGCAACTTGTGGTAAATGAGTAATACACAATACCTGGGATTGACTAGAAATCTGATGAATTTTATTAGCAATTCCTTGAGCTACTCTACCACTAACCCCCGTGTCCACCTCGTCAAATACTATACTTGTTAATTCTTGAGATTTAGAGAAAATCGTTTTAAGAGCAAGCATAACCCGTGATAACTCACCACCAGATACAACTTTAACTAAGGGTTTCAAGGGTTCTCCTGGATTGGTTGTGATATAAAATTCAACATCATCTTTTCCTGATGATGTGTAAGTACCTGACATTTCTTTAAAACGAACTTCAAAAACAGTCTTATCCATGTACAAACCACCTAATTCAACTAAAATGGCTTTCTCTAGATCAAGAGCCGCTTGTTTCCTTAGAGTAGTTAGCTGCTCTGACAAGTCAGCCAATTCTATTTCATACTGTTTCAACTCCGCCTCTAATTGTTCATTTTTAGATTCAAACGCAAGAGACTCACGAATTTCTTTAGTAATCTCTTCAAGGTAATTCAGAATCAACTCTTCTGACTCTCCGTATTTACGCTTCAACTGTCTAATCAAGTCTAAACGTTGCTCCACAACATCTATTCGGCTTTCATCCACCTCTAAGTTATCAACCAATCGTAAAGCACTATTAGCCGCTTCTTGAATTTGATAATAACTGTTTTTTACAGTTTCTGAAATTTCCAAATAATCATCGTCTAAACTCTCAATTTCTAGCATTTCATTCATAGCATAACCTATAGCATCAAGACTACTCGCTTCACCACCTGCTAATGTCTCGTAAGTATTTTTTAATGCGCTAACTACTTTATGAAAATTTACTAACCTAGAACGTTCAGCAAGTAATGACTCTTCTTCCCCTACTATTAATTCTGCAGCTTCTATTTCTTGAGACTGAAATTCCAACATATCCATACGTTGCGCAAATTCTTTTTCAGTCGTTTGCTTATTTTTAAGCTTTTTACGCACATCTTGATACCCCTCAAAAACAGTTTGATACGCTGCTTTCACATCACCTAGAGAATCAGCTCCATAATGGTCCAAAAGCCCTAAGTGAGTATCTGCTTGCATGAGCTCTTGATGCTCGTTTTGACCATGTATATCCACTAGATAGCTTCCAATTTCTCTAAGCTTAGATGTATTAACTAATCTCCCGTTAACTCGACAGGTATTTTTACCACTTTGAGTAATTTCACGCGATAAAATCAAAGTATTATCAGATGCTTCAATCGCCAACTCATCTAATAATCCATCTAATTTTTCGTTACGTTTAACAAAAAATTGCCCTTCTAACAAACACTTAGCTGCACCCTGTCTGATATAATCAGCAGAACCTCTACCACCAACTAACAAGCCTACCGCATCAATTATAATAGATTTACCTGCGCCTGTTTCACCAGTCAAAACCGTCATCCCTTCATTAAATGATACATTTAATTCTGAAATAATCGCAAAATTTTCAATCGCCAGTTCTTGCAACATCCTAAACACCTCTTATCCGTATAGCCACTGCGTTATCATCGAAGAAACCTCAGCAGCTTTTTCTTCTTCAAAAAAAATCATTAACACTTTATCATCTGTTGTTATCAATGTAAAAAGAGCTTTTTCATAAATGCTTTCTAAGACAATACCTAGCGCAACAGCACTTCCTGGTACTATTTTAAGCGAAATATACTTATCCATTAGAGCTACAGATATTACGGATTGCTTAAGCATTTTATTCAAACGCTGACGATCAGGTTCTCCTGTATCTTCTCGTAAACTATAAAAAAAACTGCCGTCCGCTTGGCTTACCTTAATCAGATTCATCTCTTTAATATCTCGAGACACCGTCGCTTGGGTTACCTCTACTCCTTGTTCATTAAGTAATTCCACAAATTCTTCTTGTTTTTGAATGCGGCGTTCCTTAATCAACTGTCTCAAAAGTCGTTGGCGTTCTATTTTCTTCATATTAGCCTCCCCTACATCTAACCTTCAGCTTTTACCTTCAATTCAGTATGTGCTTTTTCAACGATATCTGCTGCCATCTTCTCAATATCAAGTTCTTCAACTTTTTCTTTACCTAAGCCGGGCCATTTTAGATAAGCTAAAAACTCAATATTACCTTCTCCACCCTTAATCGGTGAATAATCCAAGCCCACAATGTTGTAGCCTTCTTCATTCATAAACGTTAACATTTTCTCCAATACCAAACGATGCGTACTCGCTTCTCTAATCACTCCATTTTTCCCAACTAAAGCTTTCCCAGCTTCGAATTGAGGTTTAATTAGCGCAACAACTTCACCATTTGCTTTTAATATCGATTTCAATACAGGTAAAATAAGTTTTAGTGAAATGAATGATACGTCAATACTCGCAATATCCGGTAAACCTTTTTCGAAATCTTCTGGTTTAGAATATCTGAAGTTAGTACGTTCCATAACGACAACACGTTCGTCTTGACGTAATTTCCAAGCTAATTGATTGTATCCGACATCTAAGGCATAACTCATCACAGCACCATTTTGAAGTGCTACATCAGTAAAACCTCCCGTAGATGAGCCAATATCAAGCAACTGTTTGCCTTTTATATCAATCTTAAATACATCCAAAGCTTTTTCTAATTTCAATCCACCTCGTGAGACATACTTCAACCCTTCACCCTTTAAGTGAAGCTCCATCTCTGCGTCTATTTTTTCACCTGGCTTATCCATACGCTCATTATTTATATCATAAATCAAACCAGCCATAACGGCACGTTTCGCTTTTTCTCTTGTTTCACACAATCCTTGATTAAAAGCCAATACATCTACACGCTCTTTTTTCATAATTTTTCTACCACTCTCTACCCCATAAGGGTCTGAATTAATTCTTCTAAAATCGTTATTTCTTCAGTTTTTCCTAACTGATGTTTTACAGTATTCAAAGCGCATATAGCTTTATTATAATGCTCCGATAGCGCTTCTTGCGCTCCTCTAACACCTAAAAGAGAAGTATAGGTGCTTTTGTTTAACGCTTCATCCATACCGGTATGCTTCCCTATTTCGGCCTCATCACCCAATACATCAAGTAAATCATCCTTAATTTGAAACGCAACACCAAAATTATCCGCATACGTCATCATCTCTGCCATAATAGCTTCAGGTTGGTTAGTTAAATAACAGCCTGCTTCTACAGCAAAATGAATTAGAGCACCCGTTTTTTTCTCATGAACAGCTTGAAGTTCTTCTAAAGTCAGTATTGTTTTCTCGCCTTCTATATCACCAACTTGTCCACCAATCATACCTTTTGATCCAGATGCTTTTGTCAATTCTGTCATTAACCATACTTTTTGCGTGCTAGATAAGTCACTAATAGCCACTAGATGCAACGCTTCTGTAAGCAAACCGTCTCCCGCTAAAATAGCAAGAGCCTCACCGTATACAATATGGTTAGTAGGCTTCCCTCGTCTTAGTTCATCATTATCCATCGCTGGTAAATCATCGTGAATTAAAGAATATGTGTGAATCATTTCTAAGGCACCTGCAATTTGAAAGTGACCTTTTGAAAGTGTTGAGCCAAAGAAATCAATCGTCGCTAATAGTAATAAAGGACGTAGACGCTTACCACCTGCTTCTAACGAGTAAGACATACTTTCAAATAGAGTTCGTTCGGATGCATTCTTTTCTAAAACATTTGTTATTTCTGACATCACATAAGGTAAGTACTCTTTCGAAAAGCTCTCTTTAGTCATCTAATTACCACTCTCATCAAATACGACTTCTTCATTCGTTTCTGTCATAATTTTAGTTAAAGTCGTTTCTGCATTTGTTAGTGTCTCTTGACAAACTTTACTTAACTCAATCCCCTTTTGGAAATGATCTAAAGCCTGCTCCAATGGAACATCACCTTGTTCTAATTCTCTTACAATCGACTCTAATGCCATCATAGACTCTTCAAATGTCATTTCTTCTTTTTTAGCCATTATTTCTCCTCACTTTCATCCGTCTTATTTCTTATCTCATTTACCGATACGTCGGCTTCACCATCACTAAAATGCAGCGTCACCACATCATCTTGTTCCAAATCAGAAACCGATGTTAACAATTTATCCGGGGTTGTCACATAGGTATATCCTCTGCTCATTGTTTTGAGAGGACTTAAAATATCCAACGATTGAATTTGCCTACCTAAATCGATCTCTTTTTGTTTCATATAAGCCTTTATGACCTGTTCTAACTGGGCACGATTATGAGTCAGTTGCTGTGAGGATTGCTCGACTTTGCGACTTGGATTTTGTAGATAAAGTTTATTTATAACCTCTATCATATGCTCTTTCTTACCAGATACAATGGCTAATCCTTCCTGCTGAAATCGTCTAACGAGCATATCTAACTTAACACTGAAACCTTCATATAAACGTTCTGGTTGCTTGAATACAAATGATTCTTGAGTGCGAGCAAAGCGTTGCTTTTGCCTCTCCAGTTGATACACATAACTTTTAACCAGTCTGTTTTCTTTTTCTTTTATTTTAAGTAACTCATCCGATAAAACAGGTACTGCTAATTCAGCAGCAGCTGTCGGAGTTGCTGCCCGAACATCCGCTACTAGGTCAGCAATAGTCGTATCTGTTTCATGACCCACTGAAGAAATAACAGGCAAATTCATCGAAACAATCTTACGCGCTACATTCTCTTCGTTGAATGGCCACAAATCTTCAATAGAGCCTCCACCACGAGCTACAATAACCGTATCAAAATTACCCATTTCTTCTATTCTATCTAAGTTATCACAGATGTTTTGAGCTGCCTTATCCCCTTGAACTAATGTTGGAAATAATACTAGCTGCGCAATGGGGTAACGGCGCTTAACCGTTGTCATAATATCACGTATAACTGCGCCACTAGGACTGGTTACCACTGCGACACGCTTTGGATAACGCGGAAGCTCTTTTTTAGGTAATGAAAATAATCCCTCCCGCTCTAATTTCTCACGTAATTCTGCAAGTGCTTGATACAAAGCACCCACGCCATCTGGCTCCATATGCTCAATCGTAATTTGATAATTACCACTCGCTTCATAAACAGACACTCGGCCAACTACCAAAACCTTCATTCCTTCTTTAGGTTGAAACTTCAATTTTTGATAAGCACCTTTAAACATCACAGCACCGATCTTAGCCTTGTCATCTTTCAAACTAAAGTATTGATGAGCATTAGGACGAGGTCTAAAATTTGAAATTTCACCCGTCAAATAGACGCGACCTAAATGTGGATCAACTTCAAATTTTCGTTTAATATATTTAGTTAACGCTGTAACTGATAAATACTTTTCCGCCACAAGATGACCCCTTCACTTACTCTTTATTTTTTTGCATTATCTATTGTTTGACGCATTAACATCGTAATCGTCATAGGCCCTACCCCTTTAGGAACAGGGGTGATTAGCGACACTTTTTCAAGCATATCGTCGAAATCAACATCCCCAATCAATTTACCTTCGGGGCTTCTATTCATCCCAACATCTATTACAACAGCACCTTCTTTAACATGACTACTATTGATGAAATGTCCTCTACCAATCGCTACAACTAACACATCTGCTTGTTGTGTAATAGCTTTTAAATCCTTAGTTTTAGAGTGAGTAATGGTTACTGTCGCATCCTCTTGTAATAATAAGTGTGCCATTGGTTTCCCTACAATATTACTACGACCAACAACAACAGCGTGTTTCCCTACTAACGAAACATTATATTTTTTCAATAACATCATAATCCCGTACGGTGTGCATGGAATCAACTCTGCATCACCCGACATCATTTTACCTATATTAAGAGGATGAAAACCGTCTACATCTTTCTTTGCATCGATCGCTAAAAGTACTTTTTCCTCGTCAATATGAGCCGGCAACGGCAATTGAACAAGAATACCATGGTAAACTCTATCCTCATTATACTTTTTGATCAATTCTAATAGTTCTTTTTCAGTAATTGATTCTGGCAAACGTTCAATTTTAGAGTTAATCCCTATCTTTTCAGCAGCTCGTTCTTTGTTTTTCACATATGTTTGACTAGCTGGATTTTCTCCTACTATCATTACGACTAAACCAGGTTTGACTGGCATTTTTTTTACTTCTTCAATCATCTCTAATTGCAGTTCATCCGCAAGTTCGCGACCATTCATTATCATTCCCATTTTAGCCCTCTTTTCAAATTAGTCTTTCCTATCATTTTATCATAAACAACCCATTCGATAAAGCTAGGACAAACTACCTATAAAGAATAAAAAAAAGAAAACTTAGAGGTTATCCCTCTAAATCTTCTTTCTTAATAATATTTGATAAGACACCATTGACAAATTTACGTGAGTCGTCATCACTATATTTTTTAGTTAATTCCAGTGCTTCATTTAGCGCTACTTTCGCTGGAATATCTTGACTATATTTCATTTCAAAGATAGCAATGCGCATGATGATCAAATCTGGTTTAGCAATACGTGCTAATGTCCATTTCTTTAAATTATCTTGAATTAAAGTATCTAACTCTTCTTTATGAGAGCAAACACCTTCAACAAGTTGGTCTAAGTAAGTCGGAATAAACATATCGCCTTCTTCACTAACTAGCTCAGCGTTATTGTACTCTAAAGCATAAGCGATTGCGTCTTCTTTTGTTGTTTCGTTAGAAAAATCAAAAGGGTACAACGCTTGTAATGCTTTTTCTCTTATTTCATGTCTTGTAAATTCCACTCTACTCATCCTCTTCTGAATCAAATAATTCGTCAAAATTTGGGCCTTCTAATTTCTCAGGTACAACCCCAACAACATGAATATTAACTTCTGAAAGGTCAATATCTGTCATGTATAAGACTTGTTGTTTAACCGCCTCTTGCATTGCTAGCGCTACTTTAGGGACAGTAACACCATAATTTAAGTAACAATATAATTCTACTTTCAAACCATCTTCATCATTTTTTAAGAAGACACCTTTACCATGTGACGCTCTACCAAAAAGTTCAGTAACGTTAGATGCTAAGTTACCGCGCATTCCGTAAACACCTTCAACTTTTGAGGCCGCAATACCAATAATTACCTCGATAACTTCTGGCGCAATAACAATATCGCCACCAATCATTTCAGTGTCATTATTTATTACAAATGTTTCTTCAGACATGAGAACTCCTCCTTTTTGATTAAGCACGTGATACGTAAGATCCCTCTACCGTGTTAATAATTAATTTATCCTCTGCATTAACAAAGAATGGGACTTGGACAACTAAACCTGTCTCCATAATAGCTGGTTTAGAACCACCTGAAGAAGTATCACCTTTAATCCCAGGTTCTGTTTCTTTAACTGCTAAAGTCACTGTATTTGGTAAATCGACACCAATCGTTTCACTACCATACATGATAATATTACACATGCTATTTTCTAATAAATATTTTAATTCATCTTTAATTTGTTCTTCTGGCAATTCGATTTGCTCGTAGTTTTCAGTATCCATAAAGACATGGTTGCCACCACTTTCATATAAATACTGCATTTTACGGTTATCAATTTGAGCTTTGGCAACTTTTTCGCCACCACGGAATGTTTTTTCTTGCATCGCACCAGTGCGTAAATTTTTTAATTTTGAGCGAACAAACGCTGCTCCTTTACCTGGTTTTACATGTTGGAAATCCATTACACGCCAAATACCGCCGTCTACTTCAATTGTTAAACCTGTTTTAAAATCATTTACTGAAATCATACACTGCCTCCTAATTAAATACTCTCCCCTAGTTTATCATTAAACTAGGCGTGTTGTCATTAGGAATATCAGTAAAATAGTTGGTTTAGACTTAAATAATAATTAGACCTCTAGGTGAGTGAGTCAAAATTTCTACTCCCTTTTCAGTAACTAACATATCATCTTCAATTCTAACCCCACCGACACCTGGGTAGTACAAGCCCGGTTCATTAGTTATCACATTACCAGGTACAAACTTTTTCTCTGCCATGCGAGATACATTTGGACCTTCGTGAATTTCTAAACCAATACCATGCCCTGTAGAATGACCAAACGCTTCTGCACAACCAAGTGTCTCAAAATAATCTCGAGCAACAGCATCAAGCTCAACGCCTGACATACCTGGTTTAGCAGCCTCAGTAACCTTTAACTGCGCATCTAAGACACGTTGGTGGATTTCTTTAAGCTCTTCACCTGGATCACCTAACGCAATCGTACGGGTCATATCAGACACATACCCTTCATAGTAACAGCCAAAATCAATCGTAATCATGTCACCTTGTTCTATAACTTTATCACTAGCAACGCCATGAGGCATAGCTGAACGCACCCCACTTGCTACAATCGTTTCAAATGATACACTTGTCGCTCCTAAAGAACGCATATAAAAGTCTAATTCATTTGCCACTTGAATCTCTGTCATACCTGGTTTAATGTAATCTAAAATATGTTTAAAGGCACTATCAGCAATCTCGCACGCTTTACGAATGATTTTCATTTCTGATTCTTCTTTAACTTCTCTCAGTTCTTCAATCATACCTGCTACAGGAACTAATCCTGTTTCAAGCATTTCAGCTAATGTTGTATACGTCGCAAACGACATGTGTTCTTCTTCAAACGCCATATTAATCAAACCATCTGATTTAATAATTTTAGCTACTTCATCAAAAATCGGACCCATATTTTGAATAAATGTGTAGTCAGGACATTGCTTTGCAACTTGCTCAGCGTATCTAAAGTCACTTACAAAATAAGCCTCTTTCTTCGTGATAACTGCTAGACCTGTTGTCCCTGTAAATCCTGTTAAATATCTTAAATTATATGGACTTGTTATTAAAAATGACTCTAATTCCGCCTCTTGCATCTTAACTCTTAACTTTTCAATACGATTCATCATAAAAGTAGCCCTCTTTCTTTTTGTAGTATTACTAGCATTATAGCAAAACAATAACATTTTTAAAACTAAACCACCTAGAACATACAAAAAAACCGCTTCTCTTCAAAAGAGAAACGGTTTAACTAGTTATTATTGAGCAACTGGGTATACTGAAACTTGTTTTTTGTCACGGCCTTTACGTTCGAAACGTACCACGCCATCACATTTAGCAAATAAAGTATCGTCGCCACCTTTACCAACGTTTACACCTGGGTAAATTCTAGTTCCGCGTTGACGGTATAAAATTGAACCACCTGTAACAGTTTGGCCGTCAGCACGTTTAGCGCCTAGACGTTTTGATTGTGAATCACGACCATTGGCAGTAGAACCACCACCTTTTTTTGTCGCGAAGAATTGTAAATTCATTTTCAACATAGTGTTGCACCTCCTATTAATTGTTAATAGTTTTAAGACTAATAAAGTCTGAATATTCTTCTTGTAACCCTTGTAAACCCAACACAAGACTTTCTAATAAAAGTTGCGATTTAGCTGATTGTTCGTCAGTAATATCATCATACGTTTCTAAGTATAAATACCCTTCATCCACTGCATCTACCTCTACAATAGGAGTAAATCCAGCTAAAGCGTCAATACTATTGATCGTATTAAATGCTAATGCCGAAACACCCGCACATACAATATCACTACCATAAGGACCGCTATTAGCATGACCTGAAAGTTCAAATGAAACAATCTGACCTGTTGCTTGTCGCTTAAATGTCGCTTCAATCATCCTTAATCCCTCTTTCGTTAGCTAACCTTACGCGTTGATTGAGTCAATGACAACTTTAGTATACGGTTGACGGTGACCTTGTTTACGGTGAGTGTGTTTTTTAGGTTTGTATTTGAAAGTAACAACTTTCTTTTGTTTACCTTGTTTTTCAACAGTTCCTTCTACTGTAGCACCTTTAACTGTAGGAGTTCCAACTTTTGTTGTTTCTCCGCCAACTAAGATAACTTCATCAAAGACAACTTTTTGTCCTGCTTCTACGTCTAATTTCTCAACGTAAATTGCTTGACCTACTTCTACTTTTACTTGCTTACCACCTGTTTTAACAATTGCGTACATGCTGTTAAGCACCTCCTTATTTTTTAACTTAGACTCGCCATCGTAAGCGATCGATCAAGATTCTTAATTACTCACTTTGTGCGGTTGTAGTTGTGGTGCCCACAATTACAACATTAACATTTTATCAAATATAAAAATATAAGTCAAGACATTTCAGACCTAAACCCTATACTTATTTTATAGTAGTAAAGTTTACACTTCAGTCGTGACAAAGAAACCCGTTAAATCTGCTTCTCTAATAACAGCTGAATCTAATAATTTTTGTAAATTATCAGCCATGTAATGTGTCGCATATATTTTTCCATCTCTCAACCATTGATCGATGTATCCTAATACACCATAAATCATAAAATTCATTAGTAACTGCTTCGGAATATTATGCTCTGTTTTTTGATTAGTCTTTTCATTGTAGACTTCTATATAGCTATGTAATTTATCACTTAACATTCTTTGATATTCAGCCGCATCATCTTCCTTGAGTAATACTGTAAAGAAATCAGGTCGCTCATCCACATACTCGAATACATTAGTTAAAAATAAACGGGGTTGAATACTACCGTCTGGTAACTCTCGTTCAATAATTGAACGTTCGAAGAATTCATTAACTAATTCTGTCATCATAGCTTTAACAAATGTTTCTTTATCTTTAAAGTGAAGATAAAAAGTTCCTCTTGTTACTTGAGCTGTCTCAGTTAAATCTTTTACGTTAATACTATTAAGCTTTCCATTTGCTATCAGCGTAAAAAATGCTGACTTTAATTTTCTTTTAGTCTTCAGTACACGAGGGTCTATTTTAGTCATTAGTTTATATTCCTTCTTTCAATTTATATATATATATGTCGTTTTCATTTAACGTTCGTATAATAATTTGTTTTTATAATAAAATCAGTATAGCTTGAATTTTTTTATTTGTCTAGACTACTATTTATCTAAAATTTGCCTATTAACCCTAATTTTTTAGAATAAAAAACATACTAACTCTAACTAGTGGATAAAAGCAACTTTTTTCATTCAAGCTATTGACTTATACACCATATACTTATATAATAAGTTTGTTCGGTAAAAAACGTCATAGTAGCTCAGCCGGATAGAGCATCCGCCTTCTAAGCGGACGGTCGGGGGTTCGAATCCCTCCTGTGACATAACGTTTAAAAGAGTAAGTAATCTTAAGATTACTTACTCTTTTTTTGTAATCATAATCAATAAAAAAAGATAAGACGTAATGAAACGTCTTATCTATGGCAATAGCCTCTTCTATTATTTTTCATGTGATTATCATTATGATTATTACTATCCATCATTCTTTTACCTCCAGATGATCTCTTCTCTTTATTAAGAAGAAACTCATCTCCTGTCATTCCATTACGATTTCTATCTTGGTGATGGTCACTCATACTAGTCATATTTGAATTTTCCGAATCAAAACTACTAGCCGAACTCATCGCGCCAAATGCAGCTAATCCCAATACTACCGTTGTACCTACAATAAGAATTTTTTTCATAAAGACAACTCCTTTTAGCTTGTTATATTACTTGTTCATAATATAACAATATCTAGTACTTCTCAATACAACTCACTGTTGTTTCAAGTAAGTTTCACAACTTATTCATATAATCATTAAACACTCACATTTACAAAAAAAAGGTTTCCTATTATAAGGAAACCTTTTCGTTATTTTTCGTAATTAATAAGACACCATCGCCTAATGGTACTAGACTTGCAGTTAAGTCCGGTGATGCCATTACCCTGTCAAACAACTCATTTAATTTACGATGTATCGCACGTTGACTTCTATGAATTTCTTCAATAGGTTGGAAGATTGTCCCCCCTTGAAGAACATCATCAATCATAATAACACCGCCTGTTTTTAAAACACGTAAACAATCTGGTAAAAATTCGATATATTTTGATTTGGCACTATCCATAAAAATGAAGTCATACGGCCCTTCTAAAGTTGGTAAAATATCTGCAGCTTGACCTTCAAGTAACGTTACTTTATCTGTAATTCCTTGTTTTTCAAAATTAGCTTTTGCCTTTTCAATCATCACATCGAAACGGTCAATTGTCGTTACGTGTCCATCATCTCCAACAAATTCATTCATTAGACTTGCTGAAAAGCCAATAGCCGTCCCAATTTCTAAAATATTTTTAGGTTTTAATTGCCCTAATAAAAACTGCATAAACACAACTGTCTCATGAGGGATAACGGGTACACCATTTTCATTAGCTACTTTTTGAAGATCTCCTACTGGACCAGTCAGCTGTTTTTGACCATTACGCATAAAATCAATAACCTCTTGTTTGACAACAGGCATATTCATCATTCTATTTTGCATTTACTTTCAAACTCCTATACTAATCTCTCTTTTTTTCAAATCGCTCGGGATATCTTTCTCTTAACATCGTTATATTTTGCTTTGCAACCTCTTCAAACGGAATACCCGCCCACTCAGAGATTTGAGAAAGGTACCATAGAACATCTCCCATCTCTTTTATCAAAGCCTCTTTAGTTAAATCATAATGGTCAAATGTATATTTCTGAATTAGTTCTAAAACTTCTCCTGTTTCACTAGCTAGACCTAATGCACACTTAGTTAAAACCTGCTCATCACCCGCTAACGATTGATTAGCTAACCCTTGATACTCATTAAATTCCATAACTGACTCATCCTTATCTTATAAAATTAATCTAAGTCTAAATACTTTTCAATAACTTCCCAAGCTTCTTCCTTACCTTTTTTTGTCTCAGATGAGAACAAAATAAAGTCATCGTTATTATCAAAATCTAACGCTTTTTTGACAATAGACTCATGCTTATTCCACTTACCTTTTGGTACTTTATCTGCTTTCGTTGCAACAACAATAGCTGGGATATCATAGAATTTTAAAAACTGATACATTTGCACATCCTCAACACTAGGCTTATGACGGATGTCCACTAAACAAATTACTGCTTGGAGTTGATCTCTTTGCGTAAGGTATGTTTCGATCATTGCACCCCATTTAGCACGTTCGGTTTTTGAGACTTTAGCATAACCATATCCTGGAACATCCACAAAATGAAACTTATCTTCAATAATATAGAAGTTCAATGTCTGTGTTTTTCCGGGCTTACTAGATGTTCTCGCTAAATTTTTTCTGTTAATCAACGTATTAATAAAAGAAGATTTCCCAACATTCGAACGGCCCGCTAAAGCGATTTCCGGGATATCTACTTCCGGGTATTGTTTTGGTGCAACCGCACTGATTACGATATCTGCATTATGTACTTTCATTTTGACACTCCTTGTGACCCATTCTTTACAAAACTTCTCTTGAACAGGTTCCTTTTCTAAATCTTTATCTATTTTAGCATACTTATAACGCTCACACTACTGATGTGATAAATAAAAAAAAACAGAGAGCACGCTCTCTGTTTATTTTTTATCTTTTAAGATCAATTCAGGATTTTCTCCTGTTTCAACCGTATGTTCTGTAATAATGACTTTTTCAATATCATCACGCATCGGAATTTCATACATAATATCAAGCATAATATGCTCAATAATCGAGCGTAAACCACGAGCTCCTGTATTACGTTCAATTGCTTGTTTCGCAATTAATTCTAATGCTTCAGGTTTGAATTCTAACTCAGTCTCATCTAATGACAATAATTTTTTATATTGTTTAACTAGAGCATTTTTAGGCTCCGTTAAGATACGTACTAAGTCTGCAACTGTTAATTTCTCTAAAGCTGTCATGACAGGTAAACGACCAATAAATTCTGGAATAAGCCCAAATTTCAATAAGTCTTCTGGAATAATAGCTTGCATAATACTTTCTTCTTCATCAAGCTTAGTATTACTTGTTCCAAAACCAATCACTTTTTCACCTAAACGTTCTTTAACGATTGTTTCAATGCCATCAAACGCGCCGCCTACAATGAATAGAATATTAGTCGTATCAATTTGAATCAGCTCTTGTTGAGGGTGCTTACGTCCTCCTTGAGGTGGTACGCTAGCAACTGTTCCTTCAAGTATCTTAAGTAAAGCCTGTTGCACTCCTTCACCAGATACATCTCGAGTAATCGAAACATTCTCACCCTTACGAGCAATCTTATCAATTTCATCGATATAAATGATACCTTTTTGAGCACGTTCAACATTAAAGTCAGCTGATTGTAATAGTTTAAGTAAGATATTTTCAACATCTTCTCCAACATATCCTGCTTCTGTCAGGCTCGTTGCATCAGCAATCGCAAACGGTACATTTAAAGTACGCGCTAATGTTTGAGCTAGGAATGTTTTACCTGAACCAGTCGGTCCAATCAAACAGATGTTACTCTTTTGAAGCTCTACACCATCTTCGGATACTTCTTCATTACTTACACGCTTATAGTGATTGTATACCGCAACTGATAATGTTTTTTTAGCTCTATCTTGACCAACTACATAATCATTTAATGCATTCACAATTTCATTAGGTTTAAGCACATCTAATTCTTCTGGAATAGACTCTTCACGAAACTCTTCATCAATGATTTCTTTACACAAGTCAATACATTCATTACAAATATAAATGCCAGGGCCTGCTACAACTTTTTTCACTTCATCTTGATTTTTACCACAAAATGAACATCTAACAGTTCCTGCTTCGTCTGTATTATCGTACATTGTTACCCTCCTACCTATCAGAAAATAGCATTATTTTAGCGCTATTTCCATTTGATTAATTTTAACATAAAACTAAAAATACTTTTAGTTTTATGCTATTTAAGATAAAAAAGAGCAAAGGGGATACCTTCGCTCTTACTAGTTTTGATTATTAAGCTTCTTTAGCAGTATCAGTGATTACGTCTAAAGCTTTTTTCAATACGATATCATGTTTTAACATGTCGTCTGATAAAACTTTACGAACAGCATCTTCTTCCATTGCATAAGTTTCAGCTAATGTTGAAATTTCTTTAGCAAGATCTTCGTCGTTAGCTTCAAATTTTTCAGCAGCAGCGATTGCTTCGATAACTAAGTTAGTTTTAACACGAACTTCAGCTTCACCTTCAAATTGTTTATGTAAGTCAGCTTCAGTAGTACCAGTTAATTGGTAGTACATTTCTGGTTGGATTCCTTGACGTTGCATGTTGTTTAAGAATTCTTCCATAGCGCGGTGTACTTCAGCGTGAACCATTTCACCTGGTAGGTCAACGATTTCAGCATTGTCAACAGCTTGTTGAATAGCTAATTCTTGAACAGCTTCTTTAGCAGCATTTAATTTACTTACTTCTAAATCAGTACGGATTTTAGCTTTTAAGTCAGCTAATGTTTCAACAGAATCATCAACATCTTTAGCAAATTCGTCATCTAATTTTGGTAATTCTTTTGATTTAACTTCATGAACAGTAACTTCAAAGATAGCTTCTGCTCCAGCTAAATCAGCTGAATGATATTCTTCAGGGAAAGTTACTTTAACTTCTACTGATTCGCCAGCTTTAGCGCCAACTAATTGTTCTTCGAAACCTGGGATGAATGATGATGAACCTAACTCTAATGAGTAGTTTTCAGCAGATCCGCCGTCAAATGCAACGCCGTCTTTCATACCTTTGTAGTCGATAACAACAGTATCGCCATTAGCTGCTGCAGTTTCTTTTAAAACTAATTCAGCTAAACCAGCTTGTTTAGTAGCAATAGCTTCGTCAACTTCAGCGTCAGTTACTTCAGTATTTTGTTTTTCAACTGTTAAGTTTTTGTACTCACCTAATTTAACTTCAGGTTTCATAGTTACAACAGCTGAGATAACCCAGTTAGAGTCAGCTTCCATTTTTTCGATGTTAATTTGTGGTTGAACAACTGGTTCAACACCTGCTTCAGCGATAGCTTTTTCGTAAGCTGCTGGTAATAAAGCATTTAATGTATCTTCGTATAATGATGCTTCACCATACATTTTGTTAAACATTTGGCGAGAGATTTTACCTTTACGGAAACCTGGCGCTGAGATGTTTTTCTTAACTTTATTAAATGTGTTAGTTAATTCTTGTGCTACTAATTCTTTTTCGATTTCAAATGTTAATACACCATCGTTGGTGCCTTTCTTTTCAAACTTGGCAGTCATATTATATTACCCTCCAGAAATTTTTTCTTATTCACAATTCTATCAATTGCATACCCCACAATAGTACACTATTGTGGGGTAAAAGTAAACAATATTACAACAAATACTCCCTAAAAACAAGGGGTTATTGCATGATTTTTACTAATTCTTTTTGAATCAACTCAAGCAACTCTTTATTTTTATCAAAGGCCTCGCTGTTTTGCTCTTCTTCAGTAAATTCTACTTCTAAATAATTAGAAAGTAACTGTTTAACCCAAAGGGAAACGTCAGTTAACCATGTATCTGCAAAAGGATACATCACACTAAAATTTACTCTCAACTCTTCTAACATTTGGGTCTGGAAGACATCTTCATATTCTTCGAGTTTCTTCTCAAGAACTTCCTTAGCTTCTAAATAAGTACGTTGCTCACCTGGTGATGGTATCTCACTAATAGCCACTACACAACGTTCTCCATAAATGTTAATAATCTCGTATTCTTCTGATATACAAATTGCAACAACCGATTCTAAAAGAGATTGTCTGAGCAATAACGGAAGCTCGTCATTAACCAATAACTCTTTAACGACATCAATATAATCATTTTTAGGCAGCTTCTCCAATAACTTTAATGTACCCATTTGCTGGTAAAACGGTTGGACTTTTATCTCTCGTCCTTCTGCCTTATAAGCTTTTATCTTTTCAGGATTGAACATAGCATATTGTTCTTCACTTGTATCCACTAACCTTAGTAGCTCTTCTTCATTTTTTATACGAGAACGATTTTTCTTGATCATTTTACGACTTTTAATGAATTCTTGATTTCCAAGTAACAATTGGATATAGGTCATAAATAACTCTTCCTCTTCGAAGTAGCCTTGTAACATCTCTTCACATACACCTAAAGCCTCTTGGAATTTCCCTTCAGCCATCAATAGTTTTACAATTTTAGTATTGGCTAAAAAATCAGGCTGTAAATCATAAGCCTCTTCATACAACGTAAGGGCCTCTTCATTTTCCCCTGTAGCCTCAGCGTCTTGCGCCATTTTCATGTAACCTTCAAAATTTTTCGGGAATTCTATCCTGTCTCCCATAATTGTTCATCCTTCCAAACATTCTATTTAATTTGGCCATTGTAAGCCTTTAATGTATTTATCGTTACAACACTAGTATCACTGAACAAATCACCGATATGTTGTTTCTTAGGGGTGAATGCAGCTACTATATAGCCTAACATTAATGGCCCTATTTGCAAAATAAAACGACAAGCACCCTCTCTAACTAATACCGTTGCCCAACTTAAGTCTTCCTCTGTAAAACTTACTACTTTCAACCCAAAAATCATCTTTCCAATCGTTTGTCCATTCGTATATTTCGTAAGTAATACAAAATATAGGAGATAAATAACAACAGATAAGAAAGCACTTAACGCGGTATTTAGTGTTACCATCATTGAAAGCATACCTAAAATAAGACCTGTTAAACTTCCAATACACATAGTATCCACGACAAATGCCCAAACTCTCATCCAAAAACCTGCATAAAAATAAATCGGAAAATCATGATAGTGATGGACTGGCTCCCGGTCTTCTTCTAAACGAGTAAGGTGATCCCATTGCCTACTATTTTCATCTCTTAATTCAGATAATTCCTCTTTACTCTTATTATCCTCTTTATTATGAATAAAAAAATCAGTCGCGTCTTTGTTAAGTTTAGATTTCGCCTGTTCTTGCTCACTCATGAAAGAAACTTCTTTCGTTTCTTTCAGCAAAGTATCTTCTTTATCTTCATTTTCTTTTTGAGTTTCTTGCTTTTTTTTCCATGTTTCTAAATCTTGTTCTGATGGAAAATCTGGCAAACCATTTGACTGTTGTTCTTCCTTATAGTCCTCATTATTATCTGACATCCTATTCACCCCCATACTGGTACATCAAGCGAGGTGCTTCTGTTGTACTGCTATTTTTAACAATTGAATCCATATCTACTTTTTGGTTCTTAAACATTTTTTTAGCACTTGCACCTAACCAGCTTTTCCCTAAATAGCCAGACAATAACTTACTTGACGCCTCATATTCAACCACTGAAGCCTCTTTTAATTTTTTATCTTTACGTAATCCTTCTAACGCTTGATCAGGAAAACCAATTTCATCTACTAAGCCATTTTCTAAAGCTTGAGTTCCATCGTAAATACGACCATCAGCAATTTTTTTAACATCTTCTACAGGCATACTACGGCCTTCGGAAATCAAATTAACAAAACGATTGTATGATGTATCTACCATTTCTTGTAATACTTCTCGATCTTTTTCAGTCCATTTACGTGTAGATGATCCTATATCTTTCAGATCCCCACTTTTAACTGATTCATCTTTAACACCTAACTTATCAAGAAGACCTGACATATTTAACCCAGACATAATAACACCAATTGACCCTGTCATTGTTTCTTCTGTAGCAAATATTTTATCAGCTTTAGCCGAAATATAATAACCACCACTGGCTGCCATATTCTTCATTGAAACATAAATCGGAAGTTTTCTATCTTTCTGTAAATGAGTTAACGCGCGAGAAATCTCAGCACTTTCATAAACGCCGCCTCCTGGAGAATTCACCTCTAATAGAATTCCTTTAACGGTCTCATCTTCTTCTATTTTCTTTAGAGTTGACATGAAGATATCATGATTATAGCCTTCACTTCCAAAAAGTCCGCCTTCTTCTGAAGGTCCTATTGTGCCATCTACTTTAAGCAGCGCAATCTTTTCATCAAGTGAACGCTCCGTCACAACAACTTCTGTCACACCATCTTCAGATAATACATCTGTAACCGAATCATTTGTCGAACCAAATGAAAATCCTCTCACTACCAAAAGTGCCACTGCAATACCTATAGCTACCCATCTTTTCTTTGTCATATTTTTCCCTCGCTTATATAAATTTCAAAAAAAAGACCTGAAGTTTTACTCCAGATCCTTCGACAAATTATTAACTGTCCAACTTTAGACAGTTGTTCACTTTAAGCTTGTAATAATTCGTATATTTCCATACCTACTAAATCAATATCATCAAATTGATAAACCTGACGAGTATCTGTTTCAGTAAGCTCGAACATCTCAGCAGATGAATCAAAAGTTACGGTACAACGTTCGTTGCCTTCACGCTCAAAACGGCGTACTTGAATTTCATTGTCTGTTGCTTCAGTCATAGCTTCTAATCTTTTAATAATAGCCACTAATTGTGAGTTTTTCATAGGGCAAGCCTCCTTCAATATCACTTCCTGTTATATTGTATCAGACTATCTGATAACATGCACCGAAAAAATGTGAATTTTAAGTTATTTTTTTTTAACTTTTTTTACAATAAAGTCCAATACCTTACAATCAGGTTTTATTTATCCCACCATAGCTTTATTAAGGCTTGTGTACCATCATTTTCATGACCTTCAGCCATTAATTTCTCATACAATTCTTTAGCTTTCTCTGTTGCAGGTAAGGAAATTTCCATCTTTTCCGCTTCATCAAGAGCTATTTTTAAATCTTTTACAAAATGCTTAACAAAGAAACCCGCTGAATAGTCTTCTCTTAGGATGCGCGGCGCATAATTAGCAAGCGACCAATTTGCTGCACTACCTCCACCAACCGTATCTAATACTTTTTCAAGATCTAATCCAGCCTCTTTAGCATACACCAGTAACTCAGTCATCCCTGTCATTGTTCCTGCAATCATAATTTGATTAGCCATTTTTGTATGTTGGCCCGCACCAGCTTCGCCTTGTAAGTTAACCTTAGCGCCAAAAACTGAAAGAACAGGTTCAATTTCATTGTAAGTTTTAGCATCTCCACCCACCATGATGGTCAATGTTCCATTTTTTGCACCTAAATCGCCGCCTGAAACAGGTGCGTCTAATGCAACAGCGTTTTCTTTTGCTGCATAATCTGCTATTTTTTTAGCAAGAGCAGGCGTACTTGTTGTCATGTCTACAATTACTTTCCCCTTAACATTTGACTTGAAGATACCTGTTTCACCAAAATAAATTTCTTCAACATCTGAAGGATAGCCTACCATTGAAAAAATAAGCTCACTGTTTTCTGTGACTTCTTTAGGTGTTTCTGCCCATGTCGCACCTAACTCTACCAACTCATCAGTTTTACTTTTTGTACGATTATACACAGTCACTGTATAGTTTGCATTCAGTAAATGTTTAACAATTGACGCACCCATAACACCCGTACCTATAAACCCTATTTTTTTCATTTCTATCCCTCCAACTTTCTTTTATTGTTACCTTGATTATACCCTTTTTAACACTTAATCCCCAAGTTTTATGTTCAATTTTTAGAAAATAAAAAAACACACCTAAGAAGTCTTAGATGTGTTAAAAAGTATTATTTTGTGTATGCTTCAACTAAAGCTACAACTTCGTCAGCAGTATCACATTCATTGATTGCTTTATCTGCTAATTCAGCCATTTTAGCTGAGTCTAAACGTTTCATTAAGCTACGAGTTTTCAGAACACTTGTTGCGCTCATTGAGAACTCATCTAACCCTAAACCAACTAACAGTGGAACTGCAGTTTGGTCGCCGGCCATCTCGCCACACATACCTGCCCATTTACCTTCAGCATGAGCTGCATCGATAACGTTTTTAAGTAAACGTAAAATCGCTGGGTTATAAGGTTGGTATAAGTATGAAACGCGTTCGTTCATACGGTCAGCAGCCATTGTGTATTGAATTAAATCGTTCGTACCAACACTGAAGAAGTCAACTTCTTTAGCGAATTTGTCCGCGATTACAGCAGCAGCTGGAATCTCGATCATGATACCTACTTGAATATCTTCAGCAACAGCAACGCCTTCTGATACTAATTTAGCTTTTTCTTCTTCTAACATTGCTTTAGCACTTCTGAATTCAGGAAGTGTTGCAATCATAGGGAACATGATGCGTAATTGACCATGAACAGACGCACGTAATAACGCACGTAACTGTGTACGGAACATAGCATCTTCAGCTAAACAGATACGAATCGCACGGTATCCAAGGAATGGATTCATTTCATGCGGTAACGTTAAGTAAGGTAATTCTTTATCCCCACCGATGTCCATTGTACGAACAACAACAGGTTTTCCATTCATACCCTCTAAAACAGCTTTATAAGCTTCGTATTGAGCATCTTCCGTAGGGAAGTCTGGAGAATCCATATATAAGAATTCAGTACGGTATAAACCAACAGCTTCAGCGCCATTTCCGTTAACACCATCTAAATCTTTAGGAGTTCCAATATTAGCAGCTAATTCGATGTGTTTGCCATCTGCTGTGACTGTTTGAGCGTCTTTCAACTTATCCCATTCAGCTTTAAGAGCGGCAAATTCATCACCTTTTTTAGCTACTGCAGCTTTTTCTTCATCCGTTGGGTTGATGAATGTTTCACCGTCAATACCATTAACAGCTAACATAGTACCATCTTCAACTTTTGAAGTAATCTCCATTGTTCCAACGATAGCTGGAATTTCAAGAGAACGAGCCATAATAGCAGAGTGAGACGTACGTCCCCCAATATCAGTAACAAACGCTTTAACATAACGACGGTCTAATTGAGCCGTGTCACTTGGTGTTAAGTCATGAGCCACAACAACAACTTCTTCATCAATCATTGATGGGTTAGGTAATTTAACACCTAATAAATGACTTAATACACGTTTAGTTACATCTTTAATGTCAGCAGCACGTTCTTGCATGTAAGGGTTATCTTCCATAGCTTCGAACATACCGATAAACATATCTGTTACTTCTTTTAAGCCTGATTCAGCATTGACTTTATTATCTCGAATACTTGATTCGATACTACCAATCATCTCTGGATCAGATAGAACCATTAAATGTGCGTCAAAAACTTGCGCTTCTTCTTCACCTAATGTTTCTGCTGCTTTATTACGAATAGCTTGAAGCTCTTCAGTAGATTTAGCTAGCGCATCAGCAAGACGAGCTACTTCCCCTTCTGAATCTTCAACGGTTTTTTTTGCGAATGTTAAATCAGGTTGTACAAGCATATAAGCTTTGGCAACCGCTACGCCATCACTTGCTGCAATCCCTTTTAATAATTCTGACATTATGCAGACAAACCTTCTTTAGTCATTGTATCAGCAATCGCTGTCATAGCTTCTGCTTCGTCAGCACCTTCAGTAGTGATAGTTACGTCAGCACCTTGGCCAACACCTAAAGACATAACGCCCATGATAGATTTAAGGTTAACTGATTTACCTTTGTACTCTAAGTTAATATCAGAGTTAAATTTGCTAGCTGTTTGAACTAATAAAGTTGCAGGACGAGCGTGGATCCCAGTATCAGCAATAATGTTAAAGTTTTTTGTTTCCATAATTATCATTCTCCCTTGAGTGTTTTTTAATGAATCAGAGTTTCCATAACCGTTATTTGACCATAGACAAATTATAGTTAGGGTACTCTTTCTCCAATAAAGATTACCATTTTTTTATGATTCTTACAACAGTTTTATATTCAAAGACTTATATGTTAAATGAAACTTTATTTTTCATCTGTAGGATTAGGTATATATCTATAAATAACACTCCCTCCTAAACACGCTTCTCCTACTATTTCTTTACGCTTCGGATGTGCTAACCATGCTGTCCTGCATAGTAAAAAATGATCCCGATCAATGACCAACTCTTTTATTTCTCCAGAAACTAATCGGTCTAATTCCGCTTGATAATCCAAGTTATACCCTCCATTCTCTATCTTTTTACTATACTATCATACTACCACACTATAGTTTTTTTACTGAGTAAAATGTCCCTTTTAAAAATTGTGAATTTTAATTGTCTAAATCAAGTATATTCTTTGAAGTTTCTTTGATAAAGCGTTATACTTTAATTATAAAATAACAAGAATTTTTAATCACAACTTACAAGTGATTAGCAAATACTTTCGTGAGGTGAGCATGATGAAATTGATTGACGTAACAAACAGCTACCCTGATTTAGTTAGCCAACAACTTGCAAACACAGATGCCAACTTTATCAAGGTCTACAGTATTGGAAAAACTTCAGTAATTTACACAGAAGCACCACGACATAAGGAAATCCTTATTACCAACCGAACACGTAATATCAACCAATCAGAAATAGATACCGTTTTACGTCGACTAGTCAAAGATGAAAATGACCGACAAAATTTAAATATGATTAAACTACATGGGATTGTAGAAATGTCTATCCCTGTTGCACCAGATTCTGCTGTAGTCTCATAACTAGTGGTTACTTTATTTTAGATTGATTCCATTAAAAATTTATAAAAAGACCTTCCTCTTGGAAGGTCTTTTTTTTATTATAATAGAGCTTTTAATTCAACATCTGGATATTTATCAGCAAACCAACGCATTGCAAACTGATTTTCAAATAAGAATAGCGGTTGGTTATAACGGTCTTTAACCAAGATATTACGACTTGAACTCATGCGTTCATCCAAATCTTCTTCATTAATCCAACGTGCTGTCTTGTTCCCCATTGGCGTTAAAATAACTTCAGTATTGTATTCATTTAACATACGGTGTTGGAAGACTTCAAATTGAAGTTGACCAACAGCGCCAATGATGTAATCTTCCGTTAGAATCGTTTTATAAAGTTGAATAGCTCCCTCTTGAACCAATTGATCCATTCCTTTATGGAATGACTTTTGTTTCATAACATTTTTAGCCGTTACTTTCATAAACAACTCTGGTGTAAATTGTGGTAACTCTTCATAAGCGACTTTCATTTTACCAGAATATAACGTATCACCAATCTGATAGTTACCCGTATCGTAAAGACCAATAATATCTCCTGCTACAGCACTTTCAACCGTTTCGCGACTATCTGCCATGAATTGTGTTGAATTTGTTAGTTTGAATTTTTTACCAGTACGTTCTAAGAATACATCCATACCACGTTCAAATTCACCTGAACACACTCGAATAAACGCAATACGATCTCGGTGAGCTGGGTTCATGTTCGCTTGAATTTTAAAAACAAAGCCTGAGAACTCTTTTTCATAAGGACTAACGGTCTCTTCCGCCAATGTTTTATGGGCTGATGGTTTTGGCGCAAACTGTAAAAATGTCTCTAAGAATGTTTGAACACCAAAATTAGTTAAGGCTGAACCAAAGAATACCGGTGTTAATTTACCTTCTGCAATACGTTCTTCAGAAAATTCATTTCCTGCTTCTGTTAACAATTCAACATCTTCCATAGCTTGAGTATAAACACTGTCTTTATGTAAAGGATGATCTGCTGGGATATCGCCATCTTCATTTAATTCAATGAAACGTTCGCCATCATATTTCTCAGGACGGTGCAATTCAACACGTTTGTGATACACATCGTATAACCCTTCTAAACCTTTACCCATACCAATAGGCCAGTTCATCGGATAAGATTCAATCTCAAGAACTTCTTCTAATTCAGCTAGTAGATCCAACGGCTCACGACCATCACGATCTAGTTTATTCATAAATGTAAAAATTGGAATACCGCGCATGCGACAGACTTGGAATAATTTCTTTGTTTGTGCCTCGATACCTTTAGCACTATCTACTACCATGACAGCAGCATCAACGGCCATAAGCGTACGGTAAGTATCTTCCGAGAAATCCTCATGTCCTGGTGTATCCAAGATGTTTACGCGTTTGCCATCGTAATCAAATTGCATCACTGAACTTGTTACAGAGATACCACGTTGTTTTTCAATTTCCATCCAATCTGATTTAGCAAAGTTACCTGTTTTTTTACCTTTTACCGTACCGGCTTGACGAATCGCGCCACCGAATAAAAGTAATTGTTCTGTAATTGTTGTTTTACCCGCATCGGGATGGGAAATAATCGCAAAAGTACGACGACTATCTACCGCTTCTTTTAAATTTAAACTCATTAGTTTGCTCCTCTTATTTTAAACACTTAATTAAGTGCTATTCTCTTTATTTAGTGTTCCTTTCACCATCAGGAACTTATTGTTAGTCAACTACTCATTCTCAAAAAAAAAGACACTATGGTCTTCATTTATTTCATAAGTATAGCATGATAGCCACTCAGAATAAAGATATAGTGTCCTTAT
This sequence comes from Vagococcus proximus, assembly GCF_029143285.1. Classification (GTDB taxonomy): domain Bacteria; phylum Bacillota; class Bacilli; order Lactobacillales; family Vagococcaceae; genus Vagococcus_D; species Vagococcus_D proximus. The sequence continues at coordinate 248,411 of NZ_JAPDSH010000002.1, read as the reverse complement.
TTTTAACCTAGAGCTTGGAATTTTTCTCTAAATTCCCTAGGTGTCATATTATAGGTTTCTTTGAAATTTCGATGGAAATAACCCGTACTTGAATACCCTATGTCCGTTGCTATTTCATTCACTGTTTTAGTTGATTTCAAAAGTAAGGTCTCTGCCTTTTTCATACGGTAACTATTTAAATATTGCGAAAATGTTTGACCCGTTTCTTTTTTTATCAATTGCCCCAAATACATAGAATTAACAAATAATTCCTCTGCAATTTCTTTTAGAAGAAGATCTTTTTGATAATCTTTATTGACTATCTCAATAGCTTTCTTAGTAAGTTCGCTATACGATCGCTCAGATATAACTTCTGAAATGTTAGATTCTAATTCCTCAAAGACTTCCCTTACTTCAGAGATATTCTTAATGTCTTTTACGCGCTCAATCTGCTTCTGATAAGATTCTACAGGACTAAGGTTATAAAATGTTAGAGCATCTGAAAGTAATAATAACGTAATATACCTCACATGATTGGGTGGAATTGGATTTCTTTCAATATACAAAATCATATCCTCAATCTTATCATGTAACCTCTTACTTGTATCACTCTTTGAAATTAAGGGCAAGTCTTCTGAATTATCATAGTATAGTTCTTCAAGGTGGTTATTTAACTCTAACCATATACATCCCTCTTGTACTAAATTATAAAAATAATAACTTTCCTGTAATTTCACAGCGACACAGTAGCTTGCATTTATTTCAGTATATGAGCCTTGCCATGTCCCAGCAAAAATAAAAACATCTTTAGGAAACATATCAGCTAAACGATTATAAAAAAGACTTAACTCTTCTTTTCCCATACCCGTGATCAACCCTATAATCATCTTGTCTTGTCCTGGGTCTTCAATGTAGGAAATATTAGCCTGTTTATCTAAATAATCAAAAAATGCTTCTGATGTCGATGTTCCTATAAACACATTAAAGTCACTTATACTTTCTAGATTATTGGCTTTGATGTACTCTTCTGCATTGCCATCCCCTAAAATTAATGATTTAAATTGTTGGGCAAGTTGCATTTCTTTATATGTTGACTGTTCTTTCTCTTCTTCTATCAACTCAATTGCTTTTGTTAGTGTTGCCACTAATTCTTTAGAGTCTACAGGTTTTACCAAATAATCAACTGCACCTAACGCCATTCCTTCTTTTACAAATTCAAATTCTTGATAACCTGATAAGAAAATTGTCTTTACACTATGACCCTCCGACTTCAACTTTCTGCTAAATTCAATACCTGACATCAGGGGCATCGTTATATCTGAGACGATAATGTCCACCTCATTATCTTTAACAAAGTCATAGGCTTCTTGCCCATTAGAAGCAGTCCCAACTAATTTCAAATTTAAATCATCCCAAGGAATTAAGCGTTCTAACCCTGATAAAATCATATATTCATCATCTACTAGTAACACATTATTCATCAGTCTCACTCCTCAAGTTTTAATTTTATTTGAATAGTTGTACCGCCACCATCTGTATGTGTAAAGACCATACTGTACCTATCACCAAAAATAATTTTCATTCGTTCATTAACATTCTGAATTCCTATTGATTGATTTTCATAAGGATGTCCCTCTGATAAATAGCGATTAATTTGTTCCAATTTTTTATCAGAAATACCATTTCCATTATCCCTAATTTCTATTTTCAACCTATCATCCTTTTTAGTTGCAGTTACACTTATAACATTATTCGTACGAGTAAAATCAATTCCGTGCGCAAAGTAATTTTCTACAAGTGGTTGTAAACAGAATTTTGGAATTTCAACTAGTTTAACCTCTTCTTGTAACTTGAAAGAATAAGCGACACTTTTTGGATAACGCATCTGATATAAGTACACATACTGTTCTAAGAATTTCATTTCATTTTCTAACGTAATAATTTTAGATTGCGTTATATTATTTCTCAGAATTGAAGCGAAAGAGAAAACCACTTCACCTAACTCATCCATTCCTTCACTTACAGCGTACATTCGAATATATTCTAATGTATTATACATGAAATGGGGGTTAATTTGTGCCTGTAAGGCTTGAAAGTTTGCTTCCTTTTGCCTTAATTCTAATTCATAATTTTCTCTAATAAATGAATCCATGCTTTCTAACATTTCATTTATACTTTCTGAGATATCACGTAACTCAGCTTTTTTATCTACCAAACAAATACGTTTTGTTCGTTCACCATTTGAGACATTCTTTATCGAGGCTAAAATATCTTCTACTTGATAAAGATAGCCATTAAACAATCTAAATAATAAAAGTAAAAGCACACTGTCAACAATCGCACTAAATAAAAGTAATTCTAATAGTACAGATAATGAGTGTCTTAATACTTGTTTTCTCGACACTAAAGATAGTACTTGATACGAATCAAATGTCTTTTGATACACATAATAATCCGATGTTAAGTCTGAATCAGCCATTTTCTGACCAGTAGCAATATAATTTTTCATGCGATTATATAACGCTGAATCACTAGTATTAGTATAGCTAATATTAGAACTATTATAAATGATAAACGACTCATTATTAAATTGATTTTCCAATTGCTTCAAATTATTCGTTAAGTTAGTTGTGTCCACTGTAATATGAACATTCCCATACAACTCATTAGTTGATTGGTTTCTTAAAACAGAACTAAACTTTACACCTTTGCTCTCCGGATAGCTTATAACTTTTTTTCCGTTCTTCAACTCTTTAGACGAGTAAAATTTATCTTGAGATAAATTATAATCAATAGCCAATGATTCGATTGTTTCATCAGATAAATAAGCATCTTGAACAACTTGTGGCAAGTACCCTAAATTATAATTATGCGATAAAGTATACTCCAAGTACTCTGTAGCATTCATCGAAAAATAATGTGTAATCCCTTGATTTTCTGTCTCAACTGTTTGTAAATCAGTACTCAATTTTTTTATCTTATTTTGATTCTCAGTCACATAATTTTCCAGTCTATTTAATGCGTTTTCGCCTAACATTACAGCTTGTTTATGGTTATCTCTATTTACAACATAAGCTGCTATCAAAGAAAATAGCGTGATAATGACGATTAATGTTAATGAAAAAATTTTCAGTAGGCGATACATTAAGTTGTCTTTCAATTTCATTAGATCACCTCTTCGTTAATCTACCACGAGACCTTCACTTACTTTTTTACCCAAACGGTATAAAAATAAGGCAAGCACTCCTGCTGATATAAAGAATATAAAAGCCGGCATTTTTAAATTGATAACCGTCATGATTACTAAGAATACAACTAATGATAGTGCCGCTTTAAATTCTCTAAAGAATAAGATTACTGATAACTTTATTAAATTTTTTAGACTAATGTCATAATGACTATATAGAGAAAAAGCAAATCCTCCCGCTATTATAACGACTAATAAAAGAAAAATAAGAATAAAATCTGTCATTAAAAATAACATTCCTTTTAATTGAACAGACGTCCATAAGCTTAAAAATAAAAATAAACCTATCAAGAAAAAGCTATAAAACAACTGATTTCCAAATTTAAATTCCTTTTTAAATTCAGGGTATAAGTTTTTCCATGTTACCTTACTATGATCCCAGCCGTACTCACCAAAAAGTGCCATGATCGTTAAGAAAGCTGGACCTACTCCAAATATAACACCCCTACTGATACTTAATGCCCAAAAATATAGGGTTAATTTTAATATAAAATAAAATTTATTAATCCCTTCTGTTACACCTGTTTCTATCATACCTATCCACTCCATTCTTCCTTAATGATACATGATTCTTTCTTGTTTTAAAACTGTGCTTAAAAAATTAAAAAGTAAAGGTAAACTTCGCAGTCGAAATTTACCTTTACTTCTATTTTGTAGTTGATAAATTAATAACTATTTTTTCTTGCTGTTAAATTCATCAAATTGTTTTTGCATTTCTTGTTGTACTTTTTCTAAACCAGCTTCTTTAAGTTTTGCGTTAAACTCTGGAATAGCTTTTTCAGGATCTAATGTTCCTGTACTTAAACCTGAACGGTATTGTGCAGTAACGTTAGTAATATTAGTGACTTCTGTTTTCACGCTATCTCCATTAAAGTTGAACCCTAATAAAGGAGAAGTTTTCGCTGCAGCAATTTTTTCATCACGTTCTTTGATCATATCATCAGTGATTGCTTCATCAGTGTATAATGTTTTGTTATCCCCTGACATCCAAGCTCCACCGATAACTTTTTTACTTGCATCGTAGCCATCTAAAATTTTCATTTTATCATCGCCAACTTTTTCCCACGCTTCGCCTTCAAGTCCAAATACCATAGTAGTTAAGATATCTTTATCTGTATTGATTAAGTTAATAGCCTCTAATGCTTTTTCAGCATTTTTAGATGTGTTTGAAATAACCCAGTTAGCAACAAACATTTGACCATTATCTTTTAATGGATCTGTAAGTGGTACAGATACTAATTCACGGCCAGCAGCACGCGTTAAGATTGTATCGCCATAATCGAATGGTCCTTGTGTTTCAACACGAGCGAACCAAGTTTTATCATCTAAACGGTAAATTTCATCACTTGTCGCCGCATCTTGAGGAATGAATTTTTGTGAGTATAAGTTATGCATCGCTTTTAACTCATTCTTCATTCTATCTGATGTTTCATAAGGGTTTACAATTGTTTTTTCGTCGCCATCTAAATCAATACCTAATGGAACATTTACATCATAAACATAATCGAAATTACCCATACGGATATCTTTACCCGCTGCAAAAGGTACGACATTTTGTTCATTTTCTTTAATTGTTTTTAATAATGGTGCCAAATCATCTAATGTTTTCACTTTCGTGATATCCATTTTATATTTGTCTACTAATTCTTTATCAAAAGTAATAACACGTTGTGCAAATACGTTAGCATTTACTGGAATAGAATATAGTTTACCATTCACTTTATTACCTTCAATATAAGTTGGATCTAAGTTTTCATATGTTTCTTTCGCATATTTTGGAGCTAACTCAGTGATATCTTTATAAGCTCCTTTTTGCGCTGTATTAACATAGTTGTTCGCGAAAGCGATATCATAATTTTCGCCAGAAGATGTGATAACTGACATTTTCTTTTCATAATCGCCCCAACCGATAAATTGCATATTTAACTCAACGCCAATTTCTTCTTTCATGCGTTTGTTAACAACTTCCATAATTTCATCGTAGTTTGTTGGTTTATCTCCAACACGATACATTAATAATGTGTCACTACCATCTTTACTTTTATCATTACTTGCCTTCTTACTATCACCTGTCAAACTACCACAACCTGCTAATGTTACCGCAGCTAACCCTAAAACAGCACCTGATAATAAAAGCTTTTTAAAACCTAATTTCATAGTTCAAGACCTCCATAGTATTTTTATTATAAATCTGATATCTGATTCTTTTCGAATCAGATATCAGGTAATAACCTTATTCTTTTACGCCACCGATTGTTAATCCACCAACAAAATATTTTTGGAAGAATGGATAAGTTGCAGCGATTGGCACTGTTGAAATAACAACCATTGCCATACGTGTTGCTTCTTTTGGAATATTAACGCCACCAGTAACTTGAGCACCTAATGCTGTATTTTGCATCATGAAATCAATACTACCTTGAATTTTCATTAGCAAGTATTGCAATGGTACTAAGTTATCACTTTGAATATAAAGTAATGCATTAAACCAGTCATTCCAATATGCTAGAGCTGCAAACAAACTAATTGTTGCAATACCTGGTACTGATAAAGGTAATACAATTTGTAAGAATGTTCTTAATTCACTAGCACCATCAATCTTAGCTGCTTCGATAATAGCATCCGGAACAGAACGACGATAAAACGTACGCATTACGATGATGTTAAATGGTGATAAAGCCATTGGTAAAATTAAAGCCCAGATTGAATCTTTTAAACCTAACATGTTTGTCATAACGATATAACTTGGAACCATACCAGCACTAAATAACATTGAAGCAAGTGCTAACATTGTGAAAAAGCGTCTGTATGGAAATGAATTTCTTGAAATAGCGTACGCATAAGTTGATGTAAAGACTACATTTACAATCGTACCCACTACCGTTACAAACACACTGATAAATAATGCTTGTAAAATTTGACCTTTCATTTCAATCAAGTAACGATAACCATCTAAACTCCACTCACTTGGAATTAAGCGGTAACCATTCATTGTAATTGATTGCTCACTTGTAAAAGAAATGATGATAACAAAGATGAAAGGAAAGACACAAGTTAAAGCAACGAGTGCCATTAAGATAGTAAAAATAATGTTAGCTGGTTTACTGAACCCTTTAACATTAACTGAATCGATTTTTTTCTTCTTACTCATAGTTCTCTCCTTCTAGAATAGTGCTGAATTCTCATCATATTTTCTAACGACTAAGTTAGTCACAACAACCATAATACAACCGACTACTGATTGATATAAACCAGCTGCAGATGCCATACCGATATCTCCTGTTGTTGTTAAGCCTTTGAAGATGTATGTATCAAGAACGTCTGTTACTTCATATAATGTTCCTGAGTTTCTTGGAATTTGGTAGAATAAACCAAAATCAGCTTTAAAGATATTTCCGACTGCTAAAATTGTTAAAACAGTCATTAACGGAATTAATTGTGGAATTGTTACGTGAACAATTTGTTGCCATTTACTTGCACCATCAACTTCTGCTGCTTCGTAGTATGTTGGATCAATGCCCATAATAGAAGCAAAGTAAATAATACTGTTGTATCCTATCCCTTTCCATACACCCATAAAGATCAGAATGAATGGCCAATATTTAGGTTCGTTATACCAACTTATCGCTTCTCCGCCACCTGCTGAAATAATTGCGTTAAATAATCCTTTTTCAGGACTTAAAAATGCATAAACGAAGTAATTAATAATTACCCATGATAAGAAATATGGTAATAACATTGATGTTTGAATCACTTTAATCGAACGTTTAGATCTTAATTGACTTAAAATAACAGCAAATATTACCGCTACAATTAGATTTAAAATAATAAATGTTAGATTATACATAATTGTATTTCGTGTAATGAGGTACGCATTTGATGACTTAAATAAGAATTTAAAGTTTTCAAATCCTACCCATGGACTATCAATCAAACTTCTGATGAATCCTCCATCTGAAATTTTAAAATTTTTGAATGCTACTACGTTCCCAAAAATAGGGATGTAGAAGAATATAATTAACCATAACGTTCCTGGTAGGGCCATAAGTAGTAAGGCCTTATTCTTCATTGCTTTCTTCATAATTCCCCTCCTCTTCTTAACATCTTCATTATATAAAGCCTTTACATTTTATATAAGTGAAAAAATATTGTTTTTTGTATACAGATTATAGGTAAGCAGTTACTTCCTTTACTATCAAGGATGAAAACAATTACATATTTCCCCTTATTACAAACAAAAAAACGTGATTGTCTTTTTCGACAATCACGTTTTTTTAATTATATCCTGTAAATGCTATTCTTCGGTAATCACTAACATTCAAGGTCATAGGATTTGGAACTGAAGTAAAGTCTAAGCGTTCTTCATCTAATTCAGGAAGAGAACTTAGCTCGTTATTTAAATAGCTATTTAGGCGTTTAATAGTGGTTTCCAATCTACTTAACAACCCGCCATACCTATTTTCAAGGACTTCCCAACCAAATGGTTTGTATGTTCCGTACCAAATAGTACTATGTAAGTCTCGTAATTTAGTTACTTGATCTATTAAATCAGGTAGTCGTTCCGTCTTGATTGTTTCTAATGCTTCAGTATTCGTTTGGTAGGCTTCTATGAGGTCTAACCCTAGTGTTGCTTTTAGACTCAACACATGAGCTAATTGTTGATAGAATGCTTGATTTAAAGCTAACAAAGAACCATCAGACTGAGCTAAAGATAATTGGTCTATCATTTTTTTATAATGCCCTACCAAATCATGGTCCTTCAGATAGTCACTGACATGCTTTTCAAACAAACCAACTAACGGGTCTTGCCATAGTAAGAATTTTGATGGATTAGCCATATAATGATTCAATTCTTCAATCCCTGGAATCTCATCTAAATAACGTATGGCCATCATTTTTCCATAGTAATTTGGCGCAACAGAGTAATCAAAACGAGCCGAAACCACGTCTTCTGAGACACCCGTATTATAACAATGCTCAGCGTACCACTGCATGATTGGCAAGGCATTCCAATGAGATACTTCTTGACCATTGTCTCCCCATGTTGTCGCAAGTACTTTTTTTACACCTTGTGCTTTACACGTCATCAAAGCTGGATTCAATGTTTTAAGCGACTTACCATGATTGGGTGTCATCGCACCGTATATATGAATACCTCCAGCAAACATAATATCATCAGCGAATTTGCTATGGTTTTCAATACGCTTAGCGTAGTTCTCACTAACAAACTCTCCATAATCCCAGTAGACATATGTTATATTCTTAGGTATTGCAGCCGCTCTCTCTGGTGCTATCGAAACATTTACAGGGTAGTAGCCTGGAATGCGCTTAGTATCCAAGGTATGATAAATAAAATCACTCCACACCAGTGTTTCTAAGCCTAAATCATTACACATCCCTACTACTTTATTTAAATGATCTCGAATTAATTGGTAACGTTCCTTATACTCATGTTTAGAAAGATATTGCCCAACTCCTACACCATATGCTTCATCCATCCCAATATGAACTTTACCTGATGGAAATACTTCTTTTACAAAGACTAACATGTCATTAATAAGGTCGTAGGTTTGAGGCTCATCAATTAGTAACGTATCATTATCTTCCCTAACAGCACCATAACTCTCCCACTTCATCATTTGTGTCAAATGTGCAAGCGTTTGAATACACGGAACGACTTCAATACCAAACATGGAAGCATAAGAAACAATTTCCTGCAATTCCTCTTTACTGTAACGACCACGCAGATAACCAAAATAAGGGTTATTCGGCAACTCATATGTATCTTCTATATAAAGATATAAGCCAGTATATCCCATCAAAGAAAGAATCGTGATATATTCTTTAGTCACAGCTAGCGTCATAACAGCATTTCGAGACGCTTCTAACATAAAATTCAACTCTTCAAAATGAGCATTTTCTGTCACAAAGGTTTCTTGCTTATCTTGCATCTCACATAAACGTGCTAACCCACGACACAATTGAACAAGTGTCGGAGCTTGAATGACCGCCATCTGTTTTTTATTATCATATGTGATTGTTAGCGATTGCCTTTTAAGTTCCAGCGCAACCGTCAGTTTATTTAATATATGATTTTTTTCTAAATGTGATCGAATTATCTCAAATGTTGGTTGAGGCAAGTCCGAACCACTTGCTAATTGCCAAGTCATAGATAACACTCCTAGGATATTATTTTAATAAACCTGTTTCTTCAACATATTTTGCCACTAAGTCTGAACCAATACGATGTGGGTATTGTGATAACTCTTCTTTCATCTCTTTCACTTTAGTCACATCACCAGACTTCACTACTTCCCAATACGCTACGTCTTTTTTAACACGCTCCAACCAAGGGCCTACATTTTTTTGGAATGCTTCATTTGGCAATGTTGCTAATTTTTCACTCGCCGCTGCTAATTTAGCTAGCTCTGCAGTAATATAAGCTTCATCTTTTGCTTCAATTTTAGTTAATTGTTCTAACGTGTAAACCTCACGTGTGTATTTATTTGGATTAAATGATGTAAAGACTTCTAACGCTTCGTAATAATCACTACCTGCGTACTCCGTTAACGTTTCAGTCCAACTTTGTGAAACTTTATAGGCAGACGTATTCCATAGATATTTACTCATGTTTTGAACTGTAAATTTAGACATTTCCCACTGTGCCATTGGATTAGACACAATCCCAACAACATCAAATTCTTTGTTAGTTAATTTTGGTGAGCGATTTTCATATGGACTAAGGAATAATAACTCATAATCTTTTTGATAATCATTAACAGGAATGTTATCCCAAATAACAATTGGACGCTCATAGCTTGCTGACATAATTTCAATATCTTTCGTACTGATTTGTGTCGCTAATGTTGAAGGACCTGTCCAGAATAATGGAATATGCTTTGGTAACTCACGATTTAAAATTTCCAAGTATAACGAATCATGATGGTTGTCATATTCTGTCGGACACGCAACCAGATCATAGTCTGCTAATTCAGAAGCTAAGAAACGATCGACTTCTGCAATTAAGAAAGCATGGGCACTTGCAGATGATGAGAATTTTTTCTTCGCATTTCCTTTTAAGATGTAATCAATATCATCCAGTAATAAGCCAAAATTACGGATCCCTAAATTAATCATTTGCTGTAATTTATCCGTCAGCACTTTTACTTCTTCTGGTTTTGTATAATCAATGTCATTACCAGGACTAATCATATAGTAAAAATCAATCATTTCTTTTTCCGCTTTTTCAACTAATTCAGTAAACTTAACTAAATTCTCTTCTGGATATAACTCACGCCATAATTTACGTTGGTATTCATCATCTTTAGGCGCATACATATACGTATTTAAACGATTTTGACCTAAATAACTTAACAGTTCGACACGGTCTTGATGAGTCCAAGGAATACCGTAAAAACCTTCAATGACGCCACGCATATTAAATGATACGTGATGTGACAATGAAATAATCGGACATGCTACTCCTGTTTCAATCTTCTCAAACAACAAATTAAACGCTTCCATTGCATATCTGAATCCGCGTAAATTTTTAGTTTTTACAGTAATCACTTTGTCTTCTGTCACATCTAGTGTGAAGCTATCTGGTGTTAGGTTACGATCAAACTCATGATAAAATTTAAAATCAACTTCTTCTAAGTAATCGCTTGCAACCCATTCTACTAAAATATTTTCTTGTTCCTCAGTGATAACATCTTTGACACCTTCAAAACGGAAAAATTTTCCATGGAACATAACTTTTACTTTTTCTGATTTAAATGTTACATACTTTCCTTTGGTATAAATTTCTTGATAATCTGCGAATTTTTTAGCTAGATCTGTCATAGTTTCTATGCCTACTTTCTTAATTTATTAACTTGATTTTACCTAGTTTTTTTAGTAAATGCTACTAAAAAAAGGAATTCTGTCACTATGCACTAAAAAGTAACCAAATTGACAACACCTTAATTGTAAACGTTTCACTTGTAATTTCTCTATATATAAATTACACATAAAATAGTACAAACCATATCTTTTAAATGAAAAAGCTGATTCTAAGAATCAGCTTTTAGATTATTATTTTGTCACAGAAAATGGCAAGTTTGTATAAGTTGATTTTGGTAAAGGTGGCACTAACGTCATGTCAAACGATACTTTTTCACCTGTCATCAAGGCATCGTGGGTAATGGCTAACGGATTAACCACTTTACCACCTTGTTCCACTTTCCCAACAAAATGATGGGTATCATAATGATGAGTTGTCTGTATCTCTAAGGCCTTACCATTAGATAAATGCAAGGTTACTTTATCAAAACTTGGATTTCCAATTGTATACTCTCCAGATCCTGGGCACACTGGATAAAAACCTAAGCAAGAAAAGACATACCACGTCGCCATGCTGCCATTATCCTCATCACCTGGGAAACCATCAAAACCAGCATTGAATAAATTATCCTTAATATTTTTCACCAACAACTGGGTATACATCGGTTGATTCACATAGTTAAACAAGTATGGAATATGGAAACTTGGTTGATTAGACATCGCCACTTGACCAAAATTAACAGCCGCCATCTCACTCATCTCATGAATTTCAAAGCCATATCCCGTCACGTTAAACTCTGGATAAGTATTGCACAACTCAATTAACTTTTCAGTGAATACCTCTTTTCCACCGTGAAGCTCAATTAAGTCTGCAAAATCATGGAAGACAGCAAAACTATTTTGCCAAGCAGACCCTTCCGTATAATGCTTACCCCAATTGAAGGGGTGAAACTCTTCGACAAAAGTCCCATCAGGATTTTTCGCTCTCATAAAGCCAACTTCTTTATCAAAAATATTACGGTAGTTATGTGACCGTTCTAGATACTCTTCTACTAATCCTTCTTTACCAAGTGTTTTGGCAACTTGTGCAATACAGAAATCACTATAGGCATAATCTTGTGTATGATTGACACTCTCACCGAACTCGCTTGATACATAACCTAATTCGTTGTATTGATTTGTCCCACGACGTCCATAATTTGGATTGTCACTTTGAACTTGTGCCGCTTTTATCATCGCCTCTAAAAATTCAGGCATATTTTTTTCTCCGATACCTTTAACAGCAGCATCTGCAATCACAGCGTCAACGAGTGTTCCTGGCATCAACCCACGTTCATCTGGTGATAACCATTTTGGTAAGAAGCCATTATTGTGATACGAATTTAGGAAACCTTCTAGCATATCTTCGTACTCATCTTGGGCAATTAATGAATATAATGGATAGACCGTTTTGTACGTATCCCAAAAACCATTGTTTGAGAACAACTTACCAGGTTTAATAGTCTGACTCAACGTATCATAATGAATCTCATTACCTGATTTATCTAACTCGTAAAAAGTTTGAGGGAATAAAAATGAACGATACAGAATATTATAAAACGTATGAACTTTCGTTTCGTCTTTATCTTCTACTTCAATACGGTTTAAATAATCTAACCATTTAGCAGCAGCGTTCGCTTTTGTTTCTTCAAAATCAGACATCATCATGCGTTCACGATTCAACCTCGCCTGCTCCACAGAAATAAAACTTGTTGCTAAAGTGGTTTCGACTGTTTCCCCTTCTTCAAAACGTAGCATCAACTGTAAGTCATCGCCTTCATTCTCTGTTACTACAGATAACTTATCCTCAATAAAGAAGCCTGATTTAGTTGAACTTAGTTTACGATTAAAAGTTACACTTAGGTACATCTTAAAGTCTGGATCTTCTGCACCCGAAAAATTAATAATATAACCTGAAAGCTCATTCTTTTCTAAATCAATCGTCAACTTATAACGACCGGGAGAGGTTACAATCATACCTTTATTGTCAGTATAGCGATAGCTACTTTTAATTTTCGCACCATACAAAGTTGGAACTAACTCTGACGTGATCTGATAACGCTCTTGTCTCACCTTATTATAATGAGGAGCAAAAACTGCTTCTTCTGGACGGTAGCTACTTTGAGCAAAAAAAGTAGTTTGATTAGGAAGTTCTCCACTAATTGGGTTAAATACCATATGAGAAAAATCACCCATCCATGGGCTAGGCTGATGCGTTAATCGGAATCCTTGGAATACACGATCATGAGGATTAAAATACCAACTGCCTCTTTGGTCAGCCGTCTGCATTACAAAATGGTTCATTCCAAAAGGAACTGCTGTATACGGTAAACAATTTCCGTTAGAATATGAATGTTGATTATTTGTCCCTTGCCTCGTATCTATCTTTAATAAGTCTCTTTCAATTAACAATGTAAGCGCTCCTTTTAACTTTATTTTACTATATGATATATCATATTATCCCGTTTGTAAACATTTGATATATCATATTATTTGTACTTGCTATATAGATTTTTTTCTCATTTCATGGTAGTATATAACGAATTTGGAGATGGACTATACTAAAGGAGATGTTCCCTTGAGAATAAGATTAGTTGTTCTTGGCATTTTAGGAGTTTCACTGGTTATTTTTGCCTTGACCAGTTGCTTCTATGCTTACATTAATAAGAAAGATTACAAGGCAAAAACATTTTATACACTTATGATAACTCTCACTATCATTGGTTCTTTACTTTTCAGTTATCCTTGTTCTATTTACTTAAAAAATAAACGAAATATACCAGGTAAGGAATTAGCCATACAATTTGATGGTAAAATAGTTACAACTCAAGCTAACGCAAAAGAACGGTTATTTTTACCTATGGCATATGACACAATAGAGGCCACTCATCCTTCGGTCGTTTCCTTTGAAAAAAAATGGCATGGATACAGCTATTGGATGGCCGTAACAGCCTATCCAAAAGGTGATGCCACTAAAGAAAATCCGCATATTTTAGCCAGCAATGATTTAACACAATGGGTTGAACCCAAAAGTGGTCTTAATCCTTTGGATGAACCACATTCGAGTAAAAATGACGAACATAATCGTCCCCTACAATATGATTCGGATACTCATCTCATCTTCAATAAAGAAAAACAACGTCTTGAAATTTTTTGGCGTTATGTTGATGATGTTCGAAATAAAGTGACTATTTATAGACAAACTACCTCTGATGGACAAGATTGGTCGAATAAAGAAATCATCTACAAAGAAAATAGGAAACCTAACGATTGGATTTCACCTGCCTTCGTTAAAGATGAATCTGGTTACAAGGTGTGGTACGTGACACGTGGTTTTAATATCGTTTATAGAGACAGTCTAGATGGAAAAAAATGGAAACATGTAAAAAAATTATCTATCCCATATGATGTTAAGCGTCCTGATGAGATGAGACATTGGCATTTAGATGTTCAAAAAATTGATGGCAAATACGAAATGATGGTAGTCGGATTCAGAAAAAAAAGTGACAACACGTTAAAAGACCGACACACCATGAGTCTGTATCACAGCACTTCAGTTAATGGTAAAGATTGGGAGCCGCTCAAAGCTATTCTTCATCCCTCTGGAATAAAAACAGCCTGGGATGGAAAAGGACTTTATCGTAGCTCATTTATAAAAGAAAACGGGAACTATTATATCTTTTATAGCGGAATTGGTTATGATCAAACCAGAGGAATCGGTTTATCTTATGGAGACGATTTAGATAATTTACAAGGTGTTGATTTTTCTCATTTAGAAAAATTACACAACTAAAAAAGGAAGAAACGATTACTCGTTTCTTCCTTTTTTAGTTGTACCACGTTCAATAAAATCAACAGCAACCACTATCGTATCCGATTGTGGATAAGGTTTTTCTATTTGTTCGATTAATTTTTGACAAGCAAGATAGCCCATTTGATTAAAATTCTGTGCGACAGTTGTTAATTTTGGTTCAATAAGCTCACTAGCCTGAATATTATCAAACCCAACAATTGAAATTTCTTCCGGAATAGAAATACCGGCTTGCTTTAAGCTATTAATCAATGAAATAGCGATAATATCATTTTCAACAACAAGTCCTTCGATTTCTTTTTTCTTAACACTAGCTACAATCTTATCAATAAACTGTTCCGTTGTCTGGCCTGATTTCCCTTGGTATAACGTTTTATCTTTATTTCCAGCATCATGCAATGCTTTTAAATACCCTAAATAACGTTCTCTAACCGTTGAAATATCCATAATAGGTTGGCTACTAACAAAACCTATTTTTTCCAGACCTGACTCAAGCAGGTACTTCGTCGCTTCATATCCACCTTGTTTATTATCAGAAACAATCGTTGTAAAATCAATTCCCTCATACTCTTTATCTAAAATAACCGTTGGGACATGATTTAAATACAAACTATATAACAGCTCCAAATCTGATCCTTTATTTATTGGATAAAAAATCACACCCGCATAATGCTCAATAATCTGTGGTAACGTGTCAACATTAATATTTTCATGTGACTGTACAACTAAACGGTAACTGGTTTCTTCTATTCCTTGAAAGATCCCCTGCGTATAGTTCCCAAAACCTATATCTTTAGGGAAGGGCATAATAAATAGAATATCTTGTTTTTTAGGCGAACCGTTTTGTTTAACCACTTCTTTAACAAAGCTTCCTTTACCTCTCAAACGATAAATATACCCTTCATTTTCGAGCTCTGCCAAAGCGCGTTTTGATGTTATTCTACTAACATCATATTTTTCAGATAACTCTAACTCTGTTGGAATCTGATCGTTTACTTGGTAAAGACCATCTAATATATCTTTTTTTATATCATTTAAAATAACTTGGTATAATGGTTTCTTTTTCATCTTGACTCCCCATTTCTTTCCACTATATCTTATCACATTTCGTTTATCTACTCTATCACTTTCAAACAAACCTTTCTAAATAAACAATGAAAGGTCTTACATCTTATTTTAAAAACTAACATATTATAGTTATAAACTCTCATTTTATAGGTTCCTATAATTTCTACTAGACAAACCAAATGATATACCATATAATCGTAATTGTAAATATTGATATACCATTTAAAAGGAGGCTATTATTATGGCTTATGAAACAGTACCAACTTCTGTCCAAAACTTTATGGATGAGATTAACAAAAAGACGCAACAAGATAACCCAGCATGGGGCGAGATTTTCTCAAACTGCTTTGCTAACACATTACTTACTACGGTTAAACGTTTAGAAGATAACACAACATTCTTATTAACAGGTGATATCCCTGCTATGTGGTTACGAGATTCAACTGCTCAGGTAAGACCTTACTTACCTATCGCTAAAAATGATAGCGATTTAGCAGACATGATTGCTGGCCTTGTTAAACGTCAATTCTTCTATATTAACATGGATCCTTATGCAAATGCTTTCAATGAAGAAGCGAACAATGCAGGTCACCAAACTGACCACACAGAAATGAACCCTTGGATTTGGGAACGTAAATATGAAATTGATTCACTTTGCTACCCTATTCAATTAGCTTACCTATTATATAAATCAACAGGACGCACTGAGCACTTCAATGAAGATTTTGAAACAGGCGTTCAAAAAATATTAGAAGTGTGGGAAACAGAACAAGATCATACGCAATCACCTTACACATTTGAACGTGATACATGGCGTGAAGAAGATACACTTACTCACGATGGCCGCGGAACACCCGTTGCCAAAACAGGTATGACTTGGTCAGGATTCCGTCCAAGTGATGACCGCTGTATCTATGGTTACTTAGTTCCTTCAAATATGTTTGCAGTTGTTGTGTTAGATTACTTAGAAGAAATCTACACTGATATCTTACCTCAACCTGAAGTAGTCACTCGCGCTGCTAAATTAAAAAAAGAAATCGATGCTGGTATTAAAGAATTTGCACAAGTTAAAAATGCTGCTGGTGACACTATCTTCGCTTACGAAGTAGATGGACTTGGCAACTACTCTATCCAAGACGATTCAAACGTGCCAAGCTTAATGGCAGCACCATACTTAGGATACTGTGCTGAAGATGATCCAGTTTACTTAGCCACTCGTAAAACACTATTAAGTAAAGAAAATCCTTACTACTATGAAGGTAAATTCGCTAAAGGTGTGGGAAGCTCTCATACTCCAGAAGATTACATCTGGCCTATCGCTGTTTCTGTAGAAGGAATGTCTACTTCAGATAAATCAGAGAAAAAACGTATCTTAGATATGTTAGCCTCAACAACAGCCGGAACTGGTTTAATGCATGAAGGTGTTCATGTTGATGATCCAAGCAAATTCACTCGTGAATGGTTCTCATGGGCTAACATGATGTTCTGTGAATTAGTCATGGATTACTATGACATCCGTGTTGAGCGTTAGAAATAACTGTTATATTTGACAATTTTATCTGTCACTAGCTTCAAAACTAAATCATAAGAGGAGCTAATCGTTTCGGTTAGCTCCCTTTTTAAAAGAAAGAGGATTATTATGACAAAGAAAAAAGTTTATATTATTTCACATAGCCACTGGGATCGCGAATGGTACATGCCATATGAGCAACACCATATGCGTTTAGTACAATTAGTTGACGATTTATTAGAAACGTTTAAAACAAACCCCGACTTCGATAGTTTCCATTTAGATGGCCAAACTATCGCATTAGATGACTACTTAGAAGTTCGTCCTGAAAAAGAAGCCGAAGTTCGCAAAGCGATTGAAGCTGGAAAATTAAAAATTGGACCCTTCTACATTTTACAAGATGATTTCTTAATCAGTTCTGAATCAAATACACGTAATATGTTAATCGGTCTTGAAGAAAGTAAAAAATGGGGCGATCCAGTTATGTTAGGTTACTTCCCTGATACTTTCGGGAACATGGGTCAAACGCCTCAAATGATGTTAGAAGGTGGCATCGACGTTGCAACATTCGGACGTGGTGTTAAACCAACTGGCTTTGATAATGCGGTTATCAATGATGATAAGTATGCTTCTCAATTCTCTGAAATGTGGTGGGAAGGTCCAGACGGTTCTAAAATCTTTGGTGTTCTTTTTGCTAACTGGTACAGTAACGGAAATGAAATTCCTGCTGAACGTGAAGCCGCTATTGAATTCTGGGATAAAAAATTAGCGGACGCTGAAGCTTTCGCATCAACTGGTCACCTACTTATGATGAATGGCTGTGACCACCAACCTCTACAAAAAGATGTGACTGACGCGATTAAATTAGCTAACGAATTATACCCTGACTACGAATTTGTTCACAGTAGTTTTGATAAATATTTAGACGCAGTAAAAGAAGATGCTCCTGAAAACCTAAGCACTGTTGAAGGCGAATTAACAAGTCAAGAAACAGATGGTTGGTATACATTAGCTAATACCTCTTCATCTCGCATCTACTTAAAACAAAAAAATACAGAAGTACAACGTCAGTTAGAAAACATTTCAGAACCTCTTGCTACTATGGCAGCAGAAATAACTGGTGTTTACCCTCATGATGAATTACGTTACGCTTGGAAACTATTATTACAAAACCACCCACATGATAGTATTTGTGGCTGTAGTGTGGATGAAGTTCATGCTGAAATGATGACTCGTTTTGCTAAATCATTAGAAGTTGGCCGTTTTGTTGCAAGCGAAGCCCTAGAAAGCTTAACACATGCAATCGACACAACTAACTTCCCAGAAGGAAGCAAACCATTCGTTGTCTTCAATACAAGTGGGAATAAAAAATCAGATGTCTTTGAAACTGAAATCGAATGGTCACGTGCCCCATTCTCAGAAGGACACCCACGTCGTCAATATTATAAATTACAAGAAGAAACTGTTCCTGAATTCACTATCATCAATGAAAATGGTGAAGAAGTTGCAGCAGAAGTTGTATCAACAGAAGTTCTTTTTGGCTATGACTTGCCTAAAGATGGTTTCCGTATCCCATTCATGGCTCGCTATGTAAAAGTACGCGTGATGATGACTGAAATGGCTGAAATGTCTTGGCAAGGTCTTGCGTTAGTAGAAAAAGCTGCAACTAACAAAACAACAAGCTTAATCTCAGATAACGGTCAAACATTAGAAAATGACTTCTTAAAAGTTGTCGTTAAAACGGATGGTCGCTTAACCATTACAGATAAGAAAACTGGCATCACACATGATAATTTCTTAACTATTGAAAATATGGGTGATATTGCTAACGAGTACATCTTCAAATCTCCAGAAGGTGACCAACCTATCTATGCTCATGACTTCCCAGCTGAAGTTTCTGTTGTAACTGACAGCCCACTTCAAGCTAAAATTGCCTTAAAACAAACAATGATGATTCCTGTAAGTGCTGATGAAGAGGTACTTAATGAAGAAATGTACTCTGTAACTGACTTTACACAACGTAAAGCTGGCCGTAGTACTGAACTAGCACCATTAGAATTAACAACAATCATTCGCTTAGACCAAAATAGTTCACAATTAAAATTTGAAACAAGTTTTAACAATCAAATGAAGAATCACCGTCTACGTGTGTTATTCCCTACTGGTATTGAAACAGACCATCACTTTGCTGAAAGTATCTACGAAGTGGTTGAACGTCCAAATGCTGTTGCTGACACATGGAAAAACCCTACAAACCCACAACATCAACATTCATTCGTAAACGTACGTGATGAAAAAGCAGGTGTAACTGTAGCCAACTACGGTATCAATGAATACGAATTGGTTGAAAAAGATACAACAATCGCTCTAACAATTTTCAGAGCAACTGGCGAATTAGGTGACTGGGGTTACTTCGCAACACCAGAAGCACAATGCTTAGGCGAACAACGTGTCGAATACGCAGTAAGCTTCCACGGTGAGAATGATTACAACCAAACATTCAAAGCAGCACAAGATTTCCAAATTCCATTCTCTACAATGCAAACAAGTCGTCACAATGGAACATTACCGTTAACTAACCAACTTGTTTCAATCGAATCTGATGGTTACTTATTAACAACATGCAAACGTAAAGAACATGAAATGGCGATTATCTTACGCGGTTACAACTTATCAAATACAGATGACTGTGCCCTTGATATTAAAGTTCCTGGCTACACAGGTATCCGTAGTACATTAATCGAAGACGAATCAGATAAAGAATTTACTGACACTTTAACAGCTGCAGAAATCCACACAACGCGTTGGTCAAAATAATTCCATTTAATCTTGTTATTTATCACCCTATTTAATGAAAATAGTATATACTATAAGTAACTGGTCTAGACCTAGATCAGTTACTTATTTTAAAATCAAAAATACATTTTAAGGAGTCTTTTAGCTATGAGAAAATTTCCAGAGAATTTCTTCTGGGGTGCAGCAGCATCTGCCCCACAAACAGAAGGAGCGGCATTAGAACACGGCAAGAGCGCAACAACTTGGGACTACTGGTTTGAAACTGAACCTGAACGTTTCCACAATAACGTAGGACCAAAACACACTTCAAATGTTTATAACCAATACAAGGAAGACGCACAATTAATGCAAGATATGTCTATGAATTCATATCGTACATCAATTTCATGGGCTCGTTTATTACCTGATGGTAAAACAGTTAATGAAGAAGCTGTCGCATACTACCGTGACTACTTCCAAACATTAAAAGATAAAGGTGTCGAACCTATCATGAATCTATTCCACTTCGATATGCCGATGTGGTTAATGGAAAAAGGCGGCTGGGAAGCTCGTGAATCTGTGGATGCTTTTGCATTCTACGCTGATACCGCTTTCACTTTATTTGGAGACATCATCAAAAAATGGGCAACATTCAACGAGCCTATGGTTCATATCGAATGTGGTTACTTAGGTGATGCTCACTACCCTGCTGTTCGTGATTACAAACGTGCCATTCAAGTTGGTTTCCACACTGTTATGGCTCACGCTAAAGCTGTTGAAGCTTACCGCAAAAATAAAAACAACGATGGCGAAATCTCATGTATCTTAAACTTATCACCCGTCTATGCGAAAAGTGATGATGAAAAAGACCAACACGCACGTCACATGGCAGACTTATTACTAATCAGAAGCTTGCTTGACCCTATCGTATTAGGTAAATTCCCAGAAGAATTAATCGAACTTTACCGTAAACACGACTTATTACCAGTTATCGAAGAAGACGATTTAGAAACATTAGAAGCAAATAAAGTCGACTTCTTAGGGGTTAACTACTACCAACCATTACGTGTTCAACACCGCGAAAATCCAAATATGGATGTCATTACTCCAGGTTCATTCTTCATGGGATATGACTGGCCAGAGAAACGTATCAACCCTCACCGCGGATGGGAAATCTACCCAGAAGGTATCTATGATATCTCAATGCGTATGAAAAATGATTACGGCAACCTACCATGGTTCATCTCTGAAAACGGTATGGGTGTAGAAGGCGAAGAAAAATTCCAAGACGAAAATGGCATCATCCAAGATGACTACCGTATTGAATTTATCAACGACCACTTAGAATTCCTACACAAATCAATCGAAGAAGGCAGCAACTGCTTCGGATACCACCTATGGACATTCGTAGACTGCTGGTCATGGCTAAACTCATACAAAAACCGCTACGGCTTCTACAGAGTAGACATTGACGACAACTTCAAACGCTACCCGAAAAAATCAAGCTTCTGGATGAAAGAAGTCATCGAACAAAACGCAATAAAATAAAGGTGTGAGGAAACTCGACCTGATGTAAAAAACTGGAGACCCACCATAAAATCGGCACTTTCGATTATATGGTGGGTTGAAGTTTCTATACATCAGAGTTTCCGAACCCGTGTATAAGGTGTGAGAAAGTTCGCACTATTCCGAGAAATTGGAGAAAGGCACTAACAGTTAGCTCTTTTAACTGATAGTGCCTTTTTATTGTGGATAGCTTTTAAACTTACTAACAAAATCATTCTTTTACACACAACTTATACCCATATCTGTATAAACACCTTACTTTGTACATAACTTTTCCCAAAAATCGTCCTCTTTTTCAAAAAAAATAATTAGTTATACACAATTCACTCTATTTTTCTCTAATTCATGTTTTTTTTAATTTGTTATCCCCAGATCCTTTCAATCAGACCACTCAATCAATGTGCCAATCTATGCTATAATAAAAGAATTGAATTTAGTATAGAAATGAGGTTTTTGCGGCATGTCAGAAAATAAATATACCCTACTTAAACATTACTTCGGTTATGATTCCTACCGTGAGGGACAAGAAGGAATTATCGATGCCTTACTCGCTAAACAAGACGTCTTAGCCATTATGCCAACAGGTGCGGGAAAATCAATCTGTTACCAAATCCCAGCCTTGTTATTTGATGGGATTACCCTTGTTATCTCCCCTCTTATTTCTCTTATGAAAGACCAAGTAGCCGCTCTTACTCAAGTTGGTATTCCTGCTGCTTATTTAAATAGTTCACTAACGTCAACACAGCAATACCAAGTCTTAGAAAATGCTCGTCTTGGTCAATATAAAATCATGTATGTCGCACCAGAACAATTAACAACTGATCGTTTTTTAAACTTCTCTCGCTCAGTCGATGTTGATTTTATTAGTGTGGATGAAGCGCACTGTGTCTCACAATGGGGACAAGATTTTAGACCAGGTTATCTACAAATCCATGAATATATCCAACAACTCCCTAAGCGCCCAATAGTTGGGGCTTTTACAGCGACTGCAACTGAAGTCGTGAAGCATGATATTAGCCAGCTTTTACAATTACAGTCACCTTACGAAGTCACAACAGGCTTTGACCGTAAAAATCTCAGCTTCACTGTAACTAAACCTAAAGATAAATTTGAATACGTCCGCGTCTTTGTGGATAAACATCATACCGAGAGCGGTGTTATTTATTGCCAGTCTCGAAAAAATGTAGAAGACGTTTGTGACCGTTTAAATGAGTTAGACTTTGAAGCCACACGGTATCATGCTGGGTTATCTTCTGATGAACGTAAACGTAATCAAGACCTATTCGTTAACGATGAAAAAAAAATCATGGTGGCGACGAATGCCTTTGGTATGGGAATTGATAAATCAAATGTCACTTACGTTATCCATTACAACATGCCGAAAAATATGGAGAGCTATTACCAAGAGGCAGGTCGTGCAGGTCGTGACGGCTCTGATTCACAGTGCATCTTGCTCTATAGCGGTCGTGATGTTGTAACCAATCAGTATTTCATTGATAACAATGCTGAAAATGATAAATTATCGGAAGAAGAACGAGAAGTCTTTAAAAAACATGAACAAGAACGTTTAAAAAGAATGAGCTTCTACTGTTTCACACAAGACTGTTTGCGCAATTATATTTTAAATTATTTCGGTGAAAAGAGCCCTCATTACTGTGGCAATTGTAGCAACTGTTTAAATAATTTTGAAAAAATAGATGTGACGATACCTGCACAAAAAATTATCTCTTGTGTTAAACGACTCCGTGAGAACTTTGGTGTTAAAGTGGTCATTGATGTCCTTCGTGGCAGCAAACAAAAACGAATTATTGATTTAAAACTAGATCATTTATCTACATATGGTCTAATGAAAGATACATCAGAGAATCAAATCCGACAAATGATTGAGTTCATGTTAGCTGAGGGCTATCTGGAACAAGATGGCGATAAATACCCTGTCTTAAAATTAGGTTTTAGGGCCTATGATTTACTACAGCCAGAAGCCTCACTGAAAATGAATCTAGTCAAAGAACGAGACTTACCTAAAGCAAAATCAACGCAAGTTAAAGACGATGTGGAAAATCCTACACTATTTGCAGAGCTACAAGTATTACGCCGCCGTCATGCCGACGAGCAGCGCGTGCCTGCTTATGTGGTCTTTACCGACGCATCCCTTCGTGAAATGACAAGTCGCTTACCACAAACCGAGGACGACTTCTTAGCCATTCCTGGTATTGGTGAAGCTAAACTGGAAAAATATGGGGACGATTTCCTAGGTGCTATTAAAAAATTTGTAGATGAAAAATAAACAGAAACAAGGTATGTGAGCATTCACCATGCCTTGTTTCTGTTTTTTTGATTAATCAAACCTCACACCCGTCATTTTCCGCGTGTGAATGGTATACTTAATGACGAAACTTGAGTCGGTATTAACCGAATTCAAAATCTAGATAATGAGGGATTACACCTATGATGACATTACCTGATACACTACTAATCGCCTTAAATCAAGGCAAAACACTCTTTAGTTGGAGCCAACCTATCCACTCATCTTTAACACCGTGGACCTTTTTACATCATTCTCAAAACCTTGAGTTAGATACGCGCTTCTACTTTCAAACGCCTACTCAAGACCATACGATAGTTGCGTTTGACACACTCATTGCCTTTACTGGGAATGAGACAACACCTAACTCCTTAACAATACATCTTGCTCAATTAAAAGAAAAACTATACACCAATAAAATGGATGGTCCTATTCTTTGCGGTGGGTTACCTTTCAGCCAAATTCATACAGAAGAACCTCTTTGGGGCGATTTAGCAGATGGCTATTTATTCTTACCAAAATTCCTTATTCACACTTCGAAAAGAGGAACTGACGTTACCTTTAACTTTCAAGCGACTAATGAGGAGGAGTTAAACAAGGCTTGGGCTGCCGCACAAGGGATGCTTTTAGACCTAACAACCCTAAAATTTAAAACGGACTCACTTCCTACTACTATAAAACAAGAAGATGTTAAACCTACAGAGTGGCTAAAACTTGTGGATAAAACAATTGACCACTTAAAATCAGATAATCCTTTAGATAAAATCGTATTAGCGAGACATCTCTCACTGTCAGCTGAAAGCGACTACCCTACTCATCTCATTTTGGAAAATTTAGCCAAGCAACAACCAAATACTTATCTTTTTTATCTCGAAAAAGACGGGACGACTTTCCTTGGCGCTACACCTGAACGATTACTTTCAGCAGATGAGACTACCTTTCAAACAGTAGCAGTAGCCGGCTCTACACCACGTGGTAAGACAGAAGATGACGACCTTTCCCTTGGTAATGCACTACTTAATGACCCGAAAAATAGGCTCGAACATCAATTGGTTGTCGATCGTCTTTATAAAGAATTAAGCCCTCTGACCACTGAATTTTTGACAAACGACACCGTTAGCTTACTAAAAAATCGCGACATACAGCACCTGTACTTACCGATAACAGCTAAACGAAAAGAAAATCTGTCGTTTATCGATGCGATTTACCAGTTACATCCTACCCCAGCTCTTGGTGGTGAGCCTAAAAAACTTGCTATGGAATGGATTACTGACAACGAATTTATCGGCCGAGGGTTGTATGGTGCACCAATCGGTTGGTTAAACCTCACACAAGATATCGGTGAATTTGCCGTTGCAATCCGTTCTGGCGTCTTTCATGATAATCAAGGCTTGCTATATGCAGGTTGTGGGATTATCTCAGCTTCTAATGCTCAATCTGAATTTGAAGAAACAGCTGTAAAATTTCAACCTATGTTAAGAGGAGTGTTAACAAAATGATCACACAACAACGTATTATGACTCACTATTTAAAAGCCTTTATTCAAGGTCTGAAAACATCTGGTATTAAAGAAGTTGTCATCAGTCCAGGGTCTCGTTCAACCCCACTCGCCCTACTTATCCACCGTGATAAGGAGATGACAACCTATATTGATGTTGACGAGCGTTCTGCCGGTTTCTTTGCTCTTGGGCTATCCCAAGCACACTCACGACCTGTTGCCTTAGTCTGTACCTCTGGAAGTGCTGCGGCAAATTACTATCCAGCCATTTGCGAAGCCGAAGCTAGCCATATTCCACTTGTAGTTTTAACGACTGACCGTCCAGCTGAACTAAGAGATGTTGGTGCTCCGCAAACTATGAATCAGCAAGAGCTGTACCGAAGTCACGTTAAACACTTTACCGAATTGGCCTTACCTGAAGATACGCCTGAAATGCGTCAATACAGCTACTTTCATGCTATGAAAAATGGTCACTTGGCGACTCAGAAACCAGCGGGACCCGTTCATATCAATATCCCAGTTAGAGAACCGTTACTGCCTGATTTAGAATCTGATTTCGAGTTCACTCATACGACAACCATGCTAGAGCACCACTCTACTTTAAACAGTACCGCTCTATCTACAGTACTAACGAAGCTGACAAATAAAAAAGGCGTTATCGTTCTTGGTGAGCAACACTCTACACAAGATGCTCAACTTTATTTGGAACTTGCTAACGCTCTAAACTGGCCCATTATCGGTGATCCATTGACTAACTTGACCTCTACTGGCGGTGAGACTGTACACTTGATGCGTCAGGCTGATAGTTTCTTACCTTATGCAGATGAAACGTTACAACCCGAAGTTGTCTTACGCATTGGCAAGCTTCCATTATCAAAAAATGTCGGCATTTGGTTAAAGAGAGTTTCAAAAGAAAACTACGACACCATTCTTATTGATGAAAATGGGCAGTGGCATGATACCTTACATAACA
The DNA here is from genome assembly GCF_029143285.1 of Vagococcus proximus. Taxonomy (GTDB): domain Bacteria; phylum Bacillota; class Bacilli; order Lactobacillales; family Vagococcaceae; genus Vagococcus_D; species Vagococcus_D proximus. The sequence continues at coordinate 221,819 of NZ_JAPDSH010000002.1, read as the reverse complement.
GTCAACTGGTCTTGCCCATCTCAGCTAGATGGTTAGCACAAACTATTGTAGAACAAAAACCTACTGCTGTTTCTAACGAGTGGCTAGATGCTTGGTTATACTATCAAACTGTCACTGAAAAGTTAATCAAAACAACGCCACTGCTAACTGAGCTTTCAGAAACAGCAGCAAGTTTTACTCTATTCAATACTCTTAAAAACAATACGACCCTTTTCTTAGCGAATAGTAACGCCATTCGTTTTGCTGATCGCTTTGCTTTAAAGAACACTCAAGGCTATCAAACTTATGGCAATCGCGGGGTGAATGGGATTGATGGGATTATCTCAACAGCTCTAGGTGTTACGGCAGCTCACCCTGAAAAAGCTAACTTTTTACTAGTGGGTGACTTAACCTTATTTCATGATATGAATGGGTTGCAGATGGCTAAAGCCTATAATTTACCGTTAACTATTATCTTATTAAATAACAATGGTGGTGGGATTTTCTCTTTCTTATCACAACGTCAACTTAAGCCAACTGATTTCGAACCCTTATTCGGAACACCTCTTAATCTTGATTTTGAAACAGTGGCCACTCTATATGGTGCAGAATATGTTAAACCGACTAACTTAAATGAGTTCCAAGAAGAAGTGACAAAAAGTATGTCACACCCTACTTTTAAATTAATTGAAATCGGCGGTAACCAACCTGAACCCGTGGTATTATACGAAACATTTTTAGAGGACTTGAAACAACACTTAGGAGCATGTCAAAATGACTGTTAATATCCGAGGCTGTCACTACCATTATCAGTGGCTGACTCCCTATGATAAGACTAAACCGACGCTCCTTTGTCTCCATGGTTTTACAGGAACTGGTGCAACCTTTGCCGAAGCCACTCACTATATAACAAGCCATAATAGCCTTGTTATAGATTTACTAGGACATGGGTTAACCGACTATGATTTACCTGTGACTCGTTATACTTTTGAGGAAAGTTGCCAAGACATAGCAGCGTTACTTACTCATTTGAACATAGATGCGGTTGACCTTTTGGGCTACTCAATGGGGGGACGCCTTGCCTTATCGTTTGCTCTTCATTATCCTGAGCGTGTTAATCGTCTGCTATTAGAAAACAGCTCCCCAGGACTAAAAACAACTGAAGAACGAGAATCACGCCAAAAAAAGGACAACCAGTTGGCTAATAAAATCGAAACTGAAGGGATAGTTGCTTTCGTCAACTACTGGGAATCACTTCCTTTATTTGACTCACAACGCTCTCTTGCACCATCTATCCAACAGACTATTAGAGAGCAACGTCTTTCTCAACATCCTAAGGGCCTTGCTCAAAGTTTGCGCGGGGCTGGTACTGGGAATCAACCTAGCAATTGGTCAAACTTACCTTCACTGGACATCCCTACTCTCTATGCTGTGGGAAGTCTTGATGAAAAGTTCAAAGGAATTGGCAAGGAGATGGCTCAGCTTACTCCTAATATGACCTATATACTAATCGACAAAGCCGGACACTGTCCACATGTCGAACAGTCGGCATTATTTTATAAAGCCGTCACCGATTTTTTGAAGGAGGGACAGGATGAATCTTACTAAAATTGACTGCTACTCTCTTCGTTTACCTTTAAAAAGTCCTTTTAAAACAAGCTATGGTGAGCTTACTGAAAAAGCTTGCGATATCCTAGTTATCACTGATGACCAGGGCAATCAAGGGTACGGAGAACTGACAGCACTAGAAACGCCAGACTATATCGAAGAGACATTATCAGGTGCTCAAACTACTATTAACCAGTTCCTTATTCCTTTACTTATTTCTCACAACATAACGCATCCTAAAGAAGTCAGTCAGATTTTCGCTTCGATTAAAGGAAACTATATGGCAAAATCTGCTCTCGAAACAGCAATCTGGGATCTCTATGCCAAACAACAAAACTGCTCCTTTAAAACGTTATTTAACGTCAAAAAAGAACAGCTGGAAGTTGGCGTAAGTCTAGGTATCGAACCTGACTTTACTAAATTAGTTGAAACAGTCAACTATTATCATGAACAAGGTTACACACGTATTAAGCTTAAAATTAGGCCTGGTTATGACAGCGAACCTTTAACTGCTATTCGCCAAGCTTTTCCAGATTTACTTTTGATGGCTGACGCCAATTCTGCCTATTGTCTAAATCAGAGTGAAGACTTAATTCGACTGGATAACCTTGGTCTTTCAATGATTGAACAACCTTTTTCAGACCGTGATTATGTAGGGCATGCTAGGCTACAAGCTCGTATGACTACCCCTATTTGTCTAGATGAAACGATTCGTTCTATCGAAGATTTAGAGACGGCTTACACGTTAGGCAGCTGTCAAAGTGTCAATTTGAAAATCCCTCGTGTAGGCGGTATTACCCCTGCTCTTGATATACTAAACTTTTGTAAAAGTCATGACCTCATGGTTTGGTTAGGTGGCATGTATGAATCTGGTGTTGGTCGTGCTTTAAATTTAGCCTTTGCCGCTCAAGATTATTTTACCTTCCCTGGTGACTTATCAGCCTCTGACCGTTATTTTTTTGAGGATATTATCACTACTCCTCACGTTATAACAAATGGAAAACTTCCTATTCCTAAAGGGAATGGTTTAGGGGTTGAACTTTCCCAACACGCACTCGAAAAATACGGATACCATAACGTATTATGGACAAAATAAAAAGCAGGACGCTGAATTGCGCCCTGCTTTTTATTCGTCTTCGTCTGAGGATTTCTTCTCTTTTAATGAGCCGAAGAATGATTTTTCTTCTTCGTCTGCCTCTTCTTCTACTTCATTAAAAATAACTTTTAATAGAAGTAAACGAGAGCCTTCCATCTCTTCAGAAATCAATGTTGTATTTTCAACTTCATAACTTAGCTTCTGATCTTCATCAGGTATCGTGCCTAAAGCAGTAATCAAGTAGCCTGCCATCGTATCGACATCTTTCATCTCTAAGTTTTTATTAAACTCTTCATTAAATTCGCTAATTAACATTCTACCTTGAACGTAGTAAACATTCTCTTCAATTTGCGAGTATAATTTTTCAACTTCATCTGATTCGTCTTCGATTTCACCTACGATTTCTTCTAATAAATCTTCTAACGTCACAATTCCAACCATACCACCATACTCATCAAGTAAGATTGCCATAGCGTTTTGCGTGCGTTTTAATTCATACAACAAGTCATCAGTAAAAATCGTTTCTGGAACGAATAACGGCTCCTGTAAAATTGAAAGTAAATCTATATTGTCAAAGCCTTTTTGATGGGCTTCTTTTAATAAGCGTTTCAGATGTAAGACACCGATTACCCGGTCTTTGTCATCATCATATACTGGTATTCTTGAAAAACTGTTATTTAAAATTAACTCTAAATTTTCATCCATCGGATCATTTAAATCAATCATAAATGAGTCTGTTCTCGGTACCATCACTTCACGAGCAACTGTCGTGTCTAGTGAAAATACACCCTGAACCATCTCTAATTCTTCTGATTCAAGTACGCCTTCTTTTTCAAGCATATAACGCATCTCATCACGGGTCATTTTGTTGTCCGTATCATCAAATTTCATCGGTGTTAGACGACTTAATAAGTCAGTTGAAGCAGATAATAACCACACAAACGGTTTAGCAATAACTCCTATCGCTTGAATAGGTCCAATCGCAAAACGTGCTACTTCTTCTGATTTGTTTAATGCAATTCGTTTTGGATATAACTCCCCAAACACTATCGAAATATAAGTTAATAACACTAGGATAATTACTTTCGATAACTGCATTGCCCACGTTGCGTCTCCAAAAAGAGGGGCTAAACGTTTGGCAAAAGAATCTGCTAGAGATGCTCCGGCTAAAATATTAACCAAGGTAATCCCAACTTGAATAGTTGATAAAAAGTGACTTGAATTGCCTAATAACGTAAACAATTTTTTCGCTTTTCGATCCCCTTGTTCTGCTTTTTGTTCTACACGATTTTTATTAAGTGATACTACTGCAATTTCTGCGGCTGCAAAAAAGGCATTTAACAATGTTAATACGACTAAAATTACTATCTGCCCTATTAACGACTGACTCTCTGGGTCAGCATTCATACGCTATTCTCTCCTTATAGATACCTTTTATGGCATCCAGTTTTATAGTTAATACGATAAAATCGTATCATAATTACGGTCTTTTGACAATATTACTCCCTGTCACTTAGCGTAATATCAAGGCTTGCTTGTATTTTATTCTTTTTATTAAGCTGAACAATATCAAAAATATGGATAAAGACGGTCTTACACACAGCATAAAATGGTACCCCTAAAATCATACCTAATAGACCTGCTAAATTACCTGCTACTAATAAAATTAAAATAATAGTAAGTGGATGAATATTCAAACTCTTACCGATAACAAGTGGGTAAATAATATTGCCATCAATTTGTTGAACAATCAATACAACGATACAGGCAAAAATAGCCTTCATGGGTGAATCAAATACGGTCACCATAACAGCTGGCGCTAGTCCGATATAAGGTCCTAAATACGGAATCATATTTGTCGCACCAGCAATACACCCAAATAAGAAGGCATACTGGACACCGATTAATTGATACCCGATAAAAGTTGAAACTCCTACGAATAAACATTCCAATGCTTGACCACTAATATAAGATGAAATTGTATTACTCATTTTATGAAGTAATTTAATAATTTCATCTTTATGACTGGCTGGTAAATAGCGTTCTATAGAAGGAACAAAACGATCACCATCTTTTAACATGTAAAACAAAATAAATGGTACTGTCACAATCAACATCGTTGTACTCGCAATAGATGAGACGATTGATCCCACACTATTTGATAACCCATTCACTACATTTTTAATAATATCACCAAATGATAAGTCCAACTTATCAACGTACTCTTGATAATCAAACGTTTTAAAGAACGGGTGCTCAAGAGCCCCTTTTGCCCATGTTTCCATACTCTTCACAAAATCAGGTAAATTATTCGCTAGCTGCGCTACTTGTTTCGCTAAGTTTGGAATGACTGTCCCAATTAATAAGGCAATAATCCCGACCAGTAATAGCATAACAAGTGCTACTGCTGTATTTTTCTTTAACTTTGCTTTGTTTCTCAGTATCTCAACTAATGGATTCAACATGTAATACAAAAAACCACCGATTAGAATTGGGGCAAATAATGTTGAAAAGAACGTCGCAATGGGTTTAAACATAAAATTAATTTGCGACGATACCATAATAAGCGTTGCGATAACAAGTAACTCAACTGACCAAAATAATAATTTTGAGTTTTTAAATCTATTCATCACTTTATTTTTCCTCCTACTTACTTTATAAGGTTATATACTTCTAATTATACTTTAAAATGTTATTTTATAATACTCCAAACAACTAAACATAAGAATTATAGTAGATAGAAAATTACAATAAAAATAGCCTCTGCAAAATTAAATTTTAGCAGAGGCTATTTTACTATAAATTCCTACTTCTTAATAAACTCAATCGGCTCATGCCCATCTAAATCTAAAACAAATCGATCATAAGTATCATACCCTCCAAAATCAAAAAGAAGTTGAGGATAAGACGTATCAGCTTCATAAGCTAGACTAGTAGACGTTTCAAAAGGAATGACCTTTTTAGTATCCCCTCTATAGCCTGTTAATACAGGATTACTGCCACCTGCTTCATTATTATTAAATGTAATACCACTTGTTTCCCAATCCTTAGTATCAAATGAAATCATAATTTTTGTTGGTGTAATTAAAAACTGATGGATAGGTAAGGTTTGCTTTTCACTAGGGGTATATTCCAAAGACTCAAATTGTTTAAGCTTAGTTGTATCTAGTGGTAATAGCCACTTACCCTCAACGGACTCTCCTTTTAATTGATTAAGCCCCACTTTGAGAGTTGTCTTTTGACCCTCGTATATCCCACCAATGCGATAAACCTCTAACTTCGCTTCAGATAACTTTTCTACGAGATTCTCTTTTTTGTTACTATTATCCAAGATATAAAAGAAATCTAATACTTTCGACTCTCTATCTAAATATGACAATTTCTTACCTGATAGATACTCTGAAATATCCTGCCCCTTTTTATCCTTTACAGTAAGGCTTATTTTCGGTGTCTCCAACCCTGCTTTCAACAACGGTGTATCATTAGGAAGTGTCGCTTTCAAATGAATTCCCATCTCGTTATTATCTGCATAAAAATCTGCTAACTCTAGTTTAACCCCTTGGTCTTGAGCTACTGCATGTTGAGGCATTATAAACCCTTCCTTCTTCAACGTTAGCGATTCAAACTTATCAAACCCCAAGTACTTGCCTACTGCTAGTCCGATGGGTGTACCTACTACAATAAAACTCAGAATCACAATCATACTCATCTTAAGACCACGTGACGGAAGCCACTTATTAGGAGAGGGAGTCTTATGGCTCTCTTGTTCACGAATCATTTGATAGCTTTTATCAAATGATTTTCTGGCTTGGGAAGAAACTTGCTTGTTGTTTTTGATATGTTTTTTAGTCATGTCTTAATTCCTCCTTTAATTTTTTATCCTTTAACTGTTGGCGTCCTCTAGAAAGTCTTGATTTTATCGTGCCTATCGGTTCATCCAATATCTTACTAATTTCTTTTATAGAAAAGCCTTGATAATAATAAAGCATTAACACAATACTATGTGGCTCGTCTAAATTAATAAGTAAATCATCTAAGAATAATTTATTCGACTCCTTTTCGTTCACCTCAATCGTGACATTGTCTAACTCATAAAAAAATTGACGGTTCCTCACTACCTTTTGACATTGATTAATAAGTATTTTACAGAGCCATGTATTGAAATAGCGATCATCTTTAACTTGTTTAATTTTCTCAAAGGCTATCATAATCGTTTCCTGTAACACATCAGCAACATCTTCTTCATTCCTCAAAAAACGATAGGCCGTATTATATAAAACACCTTCATAGTCTTGTATTAACTTAATAAAAGCCTCATGATTTCCTCGCTTTGCTTGTCTAACTAATAACAGTTTCTTAATCAAGAATACTAACCTCCTTCCTTCTGGCCTTACATCTATTAGAGTGACAATCATAACAAAAGGTTGCATCCACTTGCATAAACTAAAAAGACCTTCAAACATTAGACAAAGTGACTAGTAGTTTGAGGTCTTATAAGACGCGTTTCATTTAACGTTATTTTTATCAGTCCCAAACAAAAAAACTTCCCAACAATTTGGAAAGTTTTTTGTTTGGTTGATCAGGCTACTGCTTGCGCGACAATTGCTTGTAACGTTCGTACCATAACTCAACATACTCTGGTGAAAAAGGACCTTTGCCTTCGTTTATCCACTCAACTAAAATTTTAACATTTTCTTTTAAAATGAAGTCAATTTCAGGTGGATAATCCATTTGACGTCGATGATCTTCATACTCATCTACATCTAACAGTCTTTTTTCCCCATCTGGGAACACTTTAATATCGAGATCATAGTCAATGTATTTAAGAGCTTCCTCATCTAACAGATAAGGTGACGCTAAATTACAATAGTATGATACACCTTTTTCTCTAATCATCGCGATAATATTAAACCAATATTTCGTGTGAAAATAAACAATAGCGGGTTCTCTAGTCACCCATCTTCGTCCATCAGATTCTGTTACTAAGGTATGATCATTGACCCCAATTACCGAGTGTTCACTCGTTTTTAAGACCATGGTATCTCGCCAGGTTCTGTGCAAATTGCCATCATGCTTGTAGCTCTGAATGGTTATAAATTCCCCTTCTTTAGGAACACGCATAAGAACCCTACTTTCTATGAAATGAATCGCCATTTCTTTCAAGGGTGTCTTGGACACCGGCATCGTTAACATTATAGCACAGATTTTCCTAAAGATAGTTATTTTTATCCATAAAGTTCTAGAAAATACTCAAACATATTGCTTTTACACCCCTACTACAAATAGCCAGTCCCACTTAGAACCTCTACCATTTTTTGTTGTGGTTTCGGGAATGCATACTCTGAAAACTGGTCAGCTGGCACCCATTTTTGTCTATCAGTTAAGCTATAATCAGCACTTTCAACTTGCCCATAACCTATAGAAATATGCCACTTCAGATGACTAAAGATGTGCGTCACTTCCCCTACTGGCTTTGTTTGCCACGCAGTCGGACATCTTTCTTGTTCTTTTAAAACACTGATATAAGAAGGTCTGTCTTCGGCTATCAATTCAAGTTGAGCAAACTCTTTAGTATCCTCTACGTTCAACTTATCATACGCTTCTTTGGTCACTTCGATTAAAGGGAATGTCCATAGATTAGCTAACAATCCCGTCTCAGAACGTTGTTCTAACACATACTCCCCACTGTTATTTTTAATAACGTGAGCCACATAATAAACAGGCTTACTTTTGACCTTTTTACTTTTTACAGGGAAGTTAAGCATCGTCCCTTTCTCATAACTTTGACAATACCCTGCTAACGGACAACTTTCACAATTTGGAGCCTTAGGTGTACACACTGTCGCCCCTAAATCCATAATCGCTTGATTAAAACTACTAGGGTCATGATGCGGCATTACTTGCCTCACCACATGATCAAATACTTTACGAGAGCTTGGCTTGGCAATATCTGACTCTAATTCAAATAATCGACTAAAAACACGCATCACATTTCCATCAATCGCCGGCTCTGGTAAGCCAAAGGCAATACTACTTATCGCGCCTGCTGTATACGGGCCAATCCCTTTAAGTTCACTTATTTCTTCTATAGTATGTGGCATTTTACCGTTGTGAGCTTCTACCAGTTGTTGTGCTGCTTTTTGCATATTACGGACACGCGAGTAATACCCTAACCCTTCCCATGCTTTGAGTAATTTGTCTTCCTCAGCTTCAGCAAGGTCGGCAATCGTCGGGAACCACTCCATAAAGCGGTAAAAATAAGGGATTACTGTTACCACTTGAGTTTGTTGTAACATAATTTCAGATACCCATACACGGTAAGGATCACTATTTTCACGCCAAGGTAAATCACGACGTGTTCTCTCATACCACTCTAAAAACTCCGTTTGAAAAGCGATTATTTTTTTCTCGCCCCATAATGCTGTAACATCAGGGAAAAGGGGGTCTACTTTACTCTTCTTCATCTTCCATCTCTTTCTGGGCAATATACTCATTAATCACATCAAAACTAAAGCCTTTTTGATACAAGGATTGGGTCACTTTTTGCTTGCGTTTTTTAGCATCAAAGCGTTGATTTTTACGCCATAATTTATCACCTTGTATGACTAATATATCTGCCTCAACTTCTTCATCTTTTTCTAATTCTAATGCTGCTAGTGCTTCTGTAATACAATCTCCTGAAAATCCTTTTGTCATTAAATACTGACGAATTTTTTGGTTTTTCTCACTAAAACTGTGAGCCTTATATTTCCGAGCTGCCTTTTCTGCAACAGCTACCGCTACTTCTAACTGACCGTCAAAAGCGTAAAGTGCCATGGCTTGTTCGATGGTCATCTCTGGAATACCACGCTGTTTTAATTTATCTCGTAGCACACGGGGCCCTTTGTCTGATAACCTCATTTGTGTTCTGACATAACTCTCAGCATACACTAAATCATCAACTAAGTTTAATCCTTCTAGTCGTTTAATAATCTCATCCGAACTCGTACTGTCAATCTCTTGTTTTTTCAAGTAATCACGTATCTCCTTTTTAGAACGCAATTGATAACTCAAATAGTTAAGAGCTTGCTGATACCCATAGTCCAATTGAGTTTGCTTTTTGACTGTTTGAATATCTTCATCAGATAACTCTGTGCCTTTTAGCAGACGATACCGAACTAATATATCTTCTGAAACAAAAAAATGGCGTCCTGAAGTCAGTGTCACTTTATAATAATTCACTTTTTCTTTTGCAATACTTTCTACTACTTCCATTTCTGTTCCTCTTTTCTGATTACTTTTTCCTTCATAACTATACCATAATTCCAACATTTTCGTTAACGCTTCGCCTAATCAGATACCCGTGACACCTAGGATTTCGCCTAGGTTTATGCTACACTTAACAAGCAAAACTGAAAACTATTCAGTTAATGGAGACTAAAGGAGTCATTATGGAAATCAAACATAACCTAATAAAAGATCAAACAATAACACTACCTATCAAACGCCTGGGAATAAATGGTGAAGGGATTGGCTACTATAAAAAAACAATCGTTTTCGTCCCTGGTGCCCTACCTAACGAAACGGTCACAGCTAAAATAACAACAGTTGCCCCTCGTTTCGTTGAAGCACGCTTAATGAAATTAAACGTACGCGCCAAAGACCGCGTCACACCAGATTGTCATTTATATGAAGAATGTGGCGGTTGTCAGCTCCAACATTTAGCCTACTCATCTCAACTGACTTTCAAAAAAGATGTTGTAAAACAGGCCCTTGCAAAATTCAAACCAGCTGGCTACCAGCAGTATAAATTAAAAGAAACTATCGGCATGGAGACCCCTTGGCATTACCGCAACAAGTTACAATTCCAAGTCCGTCTCAACCAACATGACGAAGTGATTTCCGGTCTTTACCAACCAGACAGCCATTACCTTGTGGATATTGACGACTGTTTAGTCCAACAACCTGCTACAATGAAAGTCTTAAATACTGTCGTGGCACTTATCGAAAAACATGAACTCCCTATTTATAATGAAGCAAAAAATAGCGGTATTATTAAAACCGTTATGGTTCGTGTTGGGATTGCTACTGGTGAAGTACAAGTTGTCTTTGTGACCAATAGCCCTAAACTACCTAAAAAGCAAGCCTTGATTTCAGACATTCAAGAAGAATTACCTGAAGTTGTCTCTATCATGCAAAATATTCAAAGCAAGAAAACATCTCTTGTAATGGGTGATGAAACAGTTCACCTTTGGGGTAAAGAAAGTATTGAAGAGCATCTAGAAGATTTAGTCTTTGACTTATCACCTCGTGCATTTTTCCAATTAAACCCAGAGCAAACTGCTGTATTATATGAAGAAGCACGTAAGGCACTCAATGCTAAAGAAACAGATACGATTGTCGATGCCTACTGTGGCGTGGGAACAATCGGACTAAGCTTAGCTAAACACGTTAAAGAAGTCCGCGGGATGGATACGATTCCTGCAGCGATTGACGATGCTAACCGCAATGCTAAACGATTAGGCATTACCAACAGTCATTACGAAGTCGGGACTGCTGAAGAATTACTGCCTAAATGGTTGGCAGATGGCTTTAAACCAAATGGAATTGTTGTCGATCCGCCACGTACTGGTTTAGATGACAACTTAATTAAGGCCTTAATTGATTACCCGACTGAGACGTTAGTTTACGTGTCATGTAACCCCTCAACTCTAGCTCGTGACTTAGTTCAGTTAAGTCATGCTTATCATGTTGATTACTTACAGTCTGTTGATATGTTCCCACAAACTGCTCGTGCTGAAGTGGTTGTAAAATTAACTTTAAAATAAACCAAAAGCGAGACCTATAAAAAGGTCTCGCTTTTTTAGAGCTTCAAAAAAGATTCTAACTCTTCAACTGTCCAATTGTCATTTTCTATAAGGGAATGAGCAATTTTTAAAAAGGAAAAATAAAAGCCCATCTGCTTAAATAGCGCACTATCATAAACAATCGGAACCTCCAGCTCTAAGTTCTTTACAACCTTATTTAATCCTTTAACGATTTCATTGTCCTCAATTCGGAATCCTACACTCCAATAAATAAAATAATAATACAAATAGCTATATTTAATATCTAAGGTCATCGTTCGTTTAACTGCTCGCCTACTTTTTGGAACTTGTATCACTAATCCCGTTAAAAATTCAATCTGACAACCAGTAAAAAGACCATCACTACTCGTAACGCCTTTTAAATTCTTAACATGCAACAAGTTAAACCAGGCTGATACCTTTCCATCCTCTTTATTAAACGGCATAAAAATTCCTTCCGTTGAAAAATGTGGATAACGATAACGTTTGCCTAAAAAGCGAGTCAATACTTGCTCTTTTTCTCGTTGACTGTAAAATGTGCTGGTATAATTTCGCTCCAACACATGTGTCATCTCTGTTTTTATAAGGAAAGGTACGTCTCCTCTTTCCACTATTAAGGTCTTGTCTATATGCTTATATCCGATTTGTGACAGATCTAGCAATAATAGTGTATCTGAAGAAATAACATAATCCTCTCTCATTTGACAACTCGGTATACTCTCCTTAAGGTTCTCAAGATCAATTGTCCGCAACCTTTCATGCCTCTTATTACGCTCTTTCAAATAAAAACGTCTCATAGCCAAGACTCCCCTTAATTTATTAATTTCTTCCCCTTTACTTTCATAGTGATAGTTTTGGGCTCATTTGGTTAATTTCCCTTCCGCTTAATAACGTCACACCTACTATACTTCTGGTGTTGGCCAACTATTACTTATTAGGAAAGGATATACTTCTATGACTACTCATGACTATTCGGCACTGTTAATAAAATACGATTGTTTCTTTCACTCTATTGTTAGGCGGTGTCACCTTAGACCTACAGATTCGGATTACGACGACTATCTCCAACTTGCTCGATTACGCTTTATCCTATGTCTTCAGCAACTTCCTGCTAATTTTTCTCTGGAACAGCCTAAAAATAGAGGGTACCTTTTTCAAAATATTTATTGGCACCTTTTAGATGACTTAAAAAAAGAACGGTTGAGAGCTGGGCGACACCCACTCTTAACTGCAGAACAACTGACTTATGATACAACTGAAACACCCGAGGACTCTCCACTTGAACGCTTAGAAAACCAAGAATTATTCTCAACACTCTTAACACACCTACCACCAGCTGAACAACGCTTGCTACTTTGGCGCTTAACTCATCAGACAACCGGACGGGATTATCAAAAACGTTTTGCTTTATCAAAAAGTACTCTTTACCGTCAGCGACAACATATAAAAAAAGTTTTTTTAAAAATTAACGAAACAACTGACCCCTTTTAATCTCAAAAATCGTTACTAGAGTATAAGCATCGCGAGCTTACACGCCATAACAAAAAGGAGGAACCACTCATGGATACATTAGAATCTGTCAAAGCAGAAATTTACTTTAACGTTGCAGGTGAACTGAAACAACAAAGAGAAATGTTGACTGACTTACGATTGACAGCTACTCCCGAACAACTTGATCAATTAGGCAAACTTTTAGAAACAATTACACCTAAAGTTAGCACTTATGATTCAACTGTCTTAGTAACACGAACACGTTATTACGCTATGTAAAAGAAAGGAGAACACACTATGAAAAAATTACACTTACTATTTTTAAATGGCGAAGGGAAAACAACAACGTTAATACCCTCTCTCGCTAAGGATACTCTTTCAGAAGAAGAAGTCCAAACTTTTATGATACAACTTATTGCCCTTCAATTATTTGAAAAAAATGGCATTCAAAAATTCCAACAGGCAAGCAGCGCCTATTATAGCGAAACAATCCGTACAGATATTTTTTAATCTCACAACACAATAAACCACTGACACTTTATTTTATAATAAAGTGTCTTTTTTTGTAAAAAATAGTGAAAAGTATTTTTCCTTACAGTCAAATGTGTTATTCTAATAGAGAAACTATTTATCTTAAGGAGGCACTATGACTAGACGTTACCGTAACAACTCGCGACGAAAAAAGAGTTCGTTTAAAGCTATACTGTTCAACAAATGGGCGTTATTAGGGACATTATTTGTATTAGTTATTTCACTAGCCCTATATGCTGCCCAACTTACTAATAAGACTCTCGATAAACAACGCCAAGAAGCTCTAGCTACGAAAACTAACAAAGAGAAGCAGGATCGAGACTCTGCCTTGAAAATTTATGAAAAGAATATGAAACCACGTCTTGATTTTTCAAAACTAAAAAAATCAGAATATCCTGAGTTGAAAAAAGAAATCTTAAACGCACTAAGAGAGGAAAATTATAGTGGTTCTGTTATTGCTATAAAAAATGACAAATTAATTGTGAACAGCTCTATAGGATATAGTGATAAAGAAGCTGATAAAAAACTGACAGATAACTCAGAATACATGCTAGCTTCTATACAAAAATCATTTACTGCTGCTGCTACTATGCGTTTAGTAGAAGATAATAAATTAACCCTTTATACACCTTTATCACAATTCTATCCAGAAATTCCAAATAGCGACTATATCACGATTCGAAATTTATTAGATATGACAAGCGGACTTTTCTTAGCAGACTATGATAAAAGCGCAATAAATGAAGAAGACGTACTAAATGAGATACTACCAAACGTGTACTATCAACCACTATATAATGGATGGGAGTATTCAACGGTTAACTATAATATTTTAGCTGGTATTATTAGAAAAATTAGTGGCAAAAGTTATAAAGACTTTGTGACTGAGGAAATTATTACGCCACTTCGTTTAAAAAATACAGACTTTTACGATAAACTACTAAAAAAAGAAAACAAAACCAAATCGTACAAAAGTTCTTTAGAGGATCCATATAGCGTTCCGTATACAATCAGTGAAACGAAGTATGCTTCTGAGATTGGTACGGGTAATATCTACACAACACCTTCTGACTTACTTACTTATTTCCAAGGTCTTATTGACGGTCATATTCTTCGTAAAAACAACTTAGAATCTCTGATGACTCATGATTTAATGTACTTCAATTACACTTATGCTAGTGGCGTCTACAATCGTGAGGGTCATTTCCTTGCCCATGGTATTTTTATGGGATTTGAACCAACTGTCTTACTAACAAATGACGGTTCATCTGGAATCGTGTTTATGGGAAATTCTTACAAAGATGATCACATGAATAAAGACCTTATTACAGAACTTTTCGAAAAAATTACAACTCCAGATCAAGAACAAAGCACCACTGTTGATCCTAATCAACAAATCAACGATCTTCCTAACGACCAGTACACTGATGACAATTATCAAGCCACTGGCGACGAACAAGTTTATTATTAAAAAAAGCCCCTACATTCTGTAGGGGCTCTTTTTTTTAGCTATAATACTTAAAATAACTCAATAATTTCAACTTATCTTTTTCTTCAATAATTTGGTGAAGCAATTCAGGTGATTCATTAATATAATGGAGAATACTAAAGAAATTTTTTAATTCCTTTTGACCCATGTCATCTTTCTTCAAAGCAAGAAGAGCTACTAATTGTACGTCGCCATTTCCCCAAGAAAGAGGTGTTTCGAGGGTTGCTAGACTGATACTAGACGTTAAGACTTTCTGGGGGTCACCGTGAGGTAAGGCGATTAAACTCCCTATTCTCGTACTTGAGTTAGACTCCCTTGTCAGAACGGTTTCTAAGTATCCCTCCGATACATAGTTTTGGTCTACTAACTTCGTCACCATCTCAGAGATGACCGTTTCTTTTTCTGTGGCTTCCATTTGAGTCTCTACTAAAAAGGGCTGACTAAAGCGTGTGATATCAAATTCTTTATGTCCTCTGTTTGGTTTAAACTCAAGTAAAAAAGAATGAAGTACAGCTAAATCCGCCTCTGATAGTAAGGGTGAGACCTCTAGTGTCGGCAGTTGATCAGCCTGACAGGGAACTGTTGTAATGGCAAAATCCAGTTGATCCAACCCTGAATAAACTGAAAATTCTTGGACTGATACTAACTTTTCAACTACTATATTTGGAAAATGTCTATTGATTTTAGCTTCTAAAAAGGCTGAAACACCCATGCCATACTCACACACGATAACCGTGTGATACGTCATTTCCGTTGCTTTCTTTTGGCGTTCTAAAGCCCCTTGCAAGTGAACCGTTAGATAGGCTACTTCTTCTTCAGGGACCGTGATATCTGTCGCTTTAAAAAACTCATCCACAATCGTTTGAACGATTAAAAATAATTGTGTATACGTTCGTCTAATCTCATCCTTTAATGGATTCGCAATATGGAACCCACTGTTAATACGAGTGAAAGTTGACTCTAGATGCTGTTTCAAATTATCTAATAAGATATGGTCTTCAGATAAATCAATCCCTAAAAGATGATGGATTTCAGCAATTAAAACAGCAATAATCTTCTCTACTGCCTTTGTAATTTCTTGATAATAACTGTCTTCATCCCCACTATGATGAATATTAAAACTTGAAATACGTAAAGCTAAATACCCTATCTCATCTTTAGGAAAATGAATGCTTAATTTTTGATGCAAATAATCGGTAATTTGCTCACTATAGTTTAGTGCCTTAGAATACTTAATTAAATTCCATTCGCCATCTGATAACGTTAAGGATTCATTTGTCTTAATCCTTTCAATCATAAATAAAATATGGATGGCAATACTATTCATCGGATTATCTTTTATGGCGATATCGGTTTCATTTACAAGGACTTGTAACGCCTCATTTACAATAGCGATTGACTGAGGTGAAAAGAATTCAGACAACTTTTTACCGTGTTGTTCCTCCGCATTAATCTCTCGCATAAGCTTGGCCAATATCTCACGTCTGACACGTTCTGAAGCAACTACAAACGTCCCTTGACCAGGTTTACTAACTAACTCTAACTGGAAGCCTGTGACTTGCTCTTTCACATGCTCTAAATCTTCCCTGATTACTGCCCGATTCACAAAGAATCGATCTGCTAGCTCATCTAGAGATAATGGTTCTTGTGCCATTAACAATGCTACTAAAATATAGCGTTGTTGCATTTCTCGACTGTGTTGCATCGGAATTTTATTTTTTAGCAAGATACTCTGTAATTTTTGTTTTTCATAAAGTCCAACATCAAGGTGAATCCCTACACCTGGTTTCTTCACTAGGCGTGCCTCGTAGTTTTCTTTTTCAAAATAGGCTGTCAATTGATTGAAGTCATTGCGAACGGTGCGTTCAGAACACCCTACAAAAGCGGCTAAACTTTTTAATGTCACTGGTTTATCACCAGTATCGAGTAGATGCTCGAGTAACTGTTTTTGTCTCACATTCATTTCTGATTTCCCTCCCTATTTCTTATCAAAAGAAAAGACACTCCCTTTGCTATAAAATTATAACATAGGCAGTGCCTTAAATTCTAACTGTTGTTTAACGAACTGTATCTAATAACGCCATAACATCAACGTTTGTATCAGCTTCTAATAACGCTTGACGGAAATCGTCATCCATTAATTTACGTGATAACATTTGTAAGATTTTTAAATGAGCGTCTGTCTTATTACCAGCAGGAACTGCGATCATGAAGACTAATTTAGCAGGCTCGCCGTCTAAACTTTCCCAGTCGATTCCTTTTGGTGCACGACCAAAGACAACACTTGGTTCGATAACAGCATCTGATTTACCATGAGGGATTGCTACTGACATGCCAATTCCTGTTGTACTTTCAGATTCACGTTTTAAGATTGCTTTTTTAAATTCTTCTGCTGATGTAATTTTACCTAAGTCTGCAAATTTAGCAATTAACTCATCCATTACATCTAATTTTGTATCGCCTTTAACATCTAAAATTAACGCGTCATCTGTTACGATGTCTGTTAATTTTTCAAATTCTACATCATCTTTTACTTCTGGAGTTGCTACTGCTTCTTTAACAGGTGCAGGCGCAGCTGTTTCTGTTGCTGCTACTGGTGCTGCATTAACTGGTTTCTTTAAGAATGATAAACAGAATACTGTTACTGCAATCCCTACTGCTACTGATACGAAGAACATCAAAACATTATCAACCGCACCTAAAACAGCTACGATTGGGCCACCATGAGCCACGTGGTCAGTCACGCCGAATAACATTGCCATCACACTACCAGCCATTGAACCGGCTACGATACTTGGAATAACACGTAATGGATCTGTTGATGCGAAAGGAATCGCACCCTCTGTAATCCCGAATAATCCCATCGCGAATGAAGCTTTACCCGCTTCTTTTTCTGGTTGACTAAATTTATTTTTAAGAACAAATGTTGCCACACCTAAAGCTAAAGGTGGCACACAGATAGCAACCGCAATGGGTCCCATGATACTGAAGTTTCCTTTTTCGATCATACCTGATCCGAATAAGAACGCTACTTTGTTGAATGGGCCACCCATATCAACGGCAATCATCGCACCTAAGATTAAGGCTAAGACAATTTGACTTCCACCTTGCATACCTGCTAAGAAATCAGATAAACTTGTGAATAATAATGCGACTGGTTTACCAATAACATAGATAAATGCAAACCCAACAACTAATGTTGAGATAACTGGGATAATGATAATTGGCATGATTGATTGAATCACTTTAGGAACTTTTAATTTCTTAATTCCTAATGCCACAAAACCGGCAAGGAAACCGGCTAAAATCCCACCTAAGAATCCTGCTCCTGCTTCACTGTTGTAAAGTGCTCCGTTAGTTGCGATTAAACCACCAACGAAACCTGGAACTAAACCAGGACGGTCTGCAATACTTTGAGCAATAAACGCTGAAAGAACAGGTACCATCATACCCATTGCTACTCCACCGATTGAGTTAATCGTTGCCCAAATGCTACCCTCTGGAATCGCAATACCGTTAGGACCTGCCACACCACCTAGTGATAACGCAATGGCGATTAATAGCCCACCTGTTACAACGAAAGGTACCATGTAAGATACACCATTCATTAAACTCTTATACATCACTTGACCAACACTTGCTTTTTTAGCTTCGCCATCAACAGATGCTTGGCCGACTGTACCAGATTGGATTTGGCCTTCGCCATTTAAAATTTGATTAATAAGTTCAGTTGCTTTATGAATCCCATCTTGTACGCCAACTTTTACAACTTGTTTGCCAGCAAAACGTGACATATCGACCGCTGTATCAGCTGCGATAATAACACCTTCAGCATTTGCAATTTCGGTAGCTGATAACTTATTTTCAACACCGATTGATCCGTGGGTTTCAACTTTAACGTTAACGCCAAGTTCTTTCCCTTTCTTCTCCAATGTTTCGGCTGCCATATATGTATGAGCAATCCCTACTGGACAAGACGTAATAGCAACAATTGTTTTTTCTGCCATTTGTATCTCTCCTCTTACTATAATTTTTCTACCTTATCAGTTTATCAACTCCGATTGCAAGACTTAAACGTATTTTTTGCAAAAAGATGTGGCAAAACCAAATTAACTCATCTGATTTTGCCACATCTCTGTCAGTTAATAACGCTCAATCAACTGTTTCTTTTCATAATACTGCTTTAATAATAAAAGATCCTCAACCTGTTTTTGAAGACTAACGCCGATATCCGTTTCTGCGACATATTGGCGTTTGTCCTCTTTAAAGACTAAACGTCTCGTGGATACTAAATCTCGTTCACTTTTCACACTCAACTCAGCTCCGCAAAACGGCTCGTGAACCGCTAACTCCATCCCGTAAGAATTATAAATCAACGTATAACCTGCAATCCCCGTAGCCGATTGATACGGTTTTGAATAGCCCCCATCTATCACAATCATGGCGCTATTTCCCTTGATAGGATTCTCACCTTTTTTCTCTTTAACAGGTGTGTGGCCATTGATTATGTGAGCTTTACCAGGTTCTAGTCCAAACTCTTTGAGAATGGCATGGCACCCTTCTTCCGTCTCACGTAGTCGGTAATAACTATTTTTATACTCTTCATGGGTTTCTTTTTCTAAGATATAGTACCTTTCAAATGTTGTCATCTTCGTCTTACCAAATAAAGGCGAATACTTGCCTGTCCATAAATACCAAACATAATCCAGATACCGTGACGGCACGTTCTTATCTGTGTGCGCTTGTCGTAACACTTTTTCAAAACGGTCAAACAACCCTTTCCCTGAATACGATCGACCTTCGATATCAAAGGATTGAAAGGCCCCCTCTTCTGTCATGGGAACACACCCGTGATATAGTAAATTGCCATTATAAATCAGTGACATACTCCCAACCTGCATCAGATAATCGATATGAGCTTGGAGTTTCTCGCTGCCAGTAAATACTCTAACTAATGCATCAACTAGCTCTTGCTCCTCATCAGTCAGCTGATACGGCTCTTTGGGATCAATCGTTGGAAAACTCGCTTGGTCTAAGAAATAGCGCTGCCCTTCCAACTCTATCGTCAAGTCATCATAGTTGATTCTCTCTAATACCAGACGATTTTCCATCTCAAACTCAGGACGACGTTTAATAATTTCCCCTTCTAATTTAAACTGAATAATCGCAATCGCTTGTTGAATTTTCCCCATCTGCTGCTTTTCATACTCGGAAACATCTTGGTCTTCTTTGGCTAACCGAGGAAGAAACTGCTGATTAGCGCTGTGATAGGTTTTCTCCGCAAAGTTGACCATATTGCGAAGTGAAATCCCATAGCCTTCTTCAAGCACTGCTAAATTATTATAGCGAGAAGCTATCCGAATCACATTAGCAATACAGACTGCCGATCCCCAAGCGGCTCCCATCCATAAGATATCATGGTTTCCCCACTGCACGTCTACCGAGCTTTGCCTTTGAAGATGATCAATAATCTTATCTGGATAGGGACCTCTATCATAAATATCCCCTACCACATGCAGATGATCAACCGTGAGATGCTGAATTAAGAAACACAGCTCCCGAATAAACGCATCCGCCATCTCTAATTCAATCACATTTTTTATAATACTTTGATAATAACCCGACTGTGTTTTATGCTTACTTGGTGTAAACAACAGCTCTTCAATAATATAGCTAAACTCTTTCGGAATAGCCTTCCTCACTTTTGAACGGCTATATTTAGATGAGATATCCTGACATAAAGTAACTAGTGACTTTAACTCTGTCTCATACCACTGCCTCGCTTCATCTTCGGACTGCCACTCTGCTTTTTTTAACGCTAATTTTTCTTTAGGGTAATAAATCAAGCTTGCCAAGGTACGTTGCTCTTCCGCAGTCAATTCCTCTCCTAAAGTTTCACTTATCTTATTTTTAATCTTACCTGACCCATTACGCAATACATGTTGAAAGGCATCATACTCCCCGTGCAAGTCACTGACAAAATGCTCCGTTCCTTTCGGAAGTGATAAAATCGCTTTCAAATTAATGATCTCTGTTACCACACTTTGTTTGTTTGGAAATTCTTTTGCTAATAAGGATAAAAACTTAACATCTTCCACGTCTCCACCAACCTATACCAATTTTTATTTTAAACAAACTCTACTTCATAATGATAACACAAAACCTTTTTAAATAAAGAGTTTTATCTCAACCACACAAAACGATAAGTATAGACCATTTTTAAAAAGAACGATAAAAAAAGACAAGAAGATGGGACTTCTTGTCTTTACTACTATTTAAATTTTCTAAGCACAAATGCGACTAAAGTTGCAAGTGTCATCACTAGGCCTGATGCCACAACTGCTACACTACTTCGTTCGCCAGTCTGAGGAAATGTTTTTTCTCCCTTAACTGTTTCATCTGGAGCCTTTTCAGTTTTAAGGTCATTATTTTTTAAGCTCGTAGCCAAATTAACAAATGGCGTGTTTGTTTGACTGTCTCCTAAAGCTAATTGATTCGTAAGAGAATTAGCGTCCTCTAACTCAACAAGTGGTTGGTCTGCTGACGGTAACATCGGCATATTTGTTTCTGGATCTAATGGCATTGGCATCGGATCGGCAACACCTGAACCATCTGGATCAGAGGGTAACATCGGCATATTCGTTTCTGGGTCTAATGGCATCGGCATTGGATCGGCAACACCTGGCACACTAGGCAACTCTGGTGTTGCGGGCTCACCAATAACGTTAAGTTGAGGTTGAATGCCATTTTCGACATCATTAAGAGCATTATTAAGTTCATCTTCCATTTGACCAATAACCTCAGGATCAAATGGTAGTTCTACTGACGGTTGAGGCATTTCTTCAGGTATAGTCATTTGGGGTTGAATACCATTTTCGACATCATTAAGGGCATTGTTAAGTTCTTCTTCCTTTTCAGCAATTATATCTGGTTGAAGACCATTTTGGACATCATTAAGCGCATTATTAAGTTCATCTTCCATTTGACCGACAATTTCGGGATTGATTGGCAACTCAGCTGACGGACTCACATCTTCACTAGCATGACTCGTCATCGGAGCTACTGTTAATAATGTAGTGGCACAAACAGCGACTAAAAAATAATATTTTTTCATACATTTCCTCCTATTTTAACACATAGCAATAGGACAATTGATTATAAGAAAAGCCATCAAATCGAGAGTTATAAAAGCTCCCCATTTGATGTCATTGTATGCCTTTTAAATGCGAATAGTCAAGGTGCTACTCTATTTAATAACACTATATATCTACTGTAGATATATAAATAACTTATCCCTTATTCTTTCACACCACCTGCCGCAATTCCCTCTTCTACTTTTTCCTGGAAGAATAAATAGATAACCAAAGGAATTAATAACGTTATCCCGATGGCAGCCATCATAGGACCATACTCAGCTCCTCGCTCTCCTTGGAAATTTAACAATCCTAAAGATACTGTTTTCAATTTATCATCATTAATAAATAACAGTGGAAACAGCACATCGTTCCAAGCTCCTAAAAAATTAAATATCGCTACAGTTGATATAGACGGGATCGACATTGGTAAGATGATTTTCCAATATATTTTAAAGAAAGAAGCCCCATCCATTACCGCTGCTTCTTCAACAGACTTGGAAATCCCTTGCATAAATCTTGTCAGTACAATTGTACTAAATGGAATACTAAATGCTACATAAAGTAATACGAGTGCTATTAAGTTATTCTTCAAATCAAATGCCGCAATAATGTACGAAACAGGAACTAAGATTGTATGCATTGGCACCATCATTCCCATTAATATAAATAGAGAAATATATTTATTGACCTTAAAATTAAAGCGCGATAGGACAAATGCACTCATAGATGACACAATAACAACTGTGATAACAGATGATACGGCAATAAAGATACTGTTTAACATATAACGACTCATCTTGGCATCTTCCCAAGCAATCTTATAATTTTCAAATCTAAATGTTTCTGGTAGTGAGAAAGGTGCACTAAAGATTTCTTTATTGTCTTTAAATGATGAAATTATTGTAAATAACATTGGTCCAATAAATGTGATTGCCATTGCTATAACAAATATATATAGAAAGACTTTCTTTTTCATATTAATCGACCGCTCCTTTCTTTTTCCTATTCATAATAAAATCACTTAGAATTGTAAGAACTAATACCATAACTAAGATAATAATTCCTAATGCACTACCCATTCCATAATTATCATATTTGAATGCTTGATTGTACATCAACGTTGTTGGTAAATTGGTCAAATCATTCGGCCCACCACCCGTCATTACAAACACCAAATCGAAAGACTTAATTGTACCAATAATATCTAACAGTACACACATACTGATAATTGGTTTTAACATAGGTACCGTAATATTAAAAAACTGCTTCACTTCTGATGCACCATCAATTTTTGCCGCATCGTATATTTCTTCAGGTATCGTTTTCAAGCCTGCAAGTAAAATAATCATATAGTATCCGACACCTGCCCAGATATTAACGAAAATAATAACAGGTATAGCTGTAGATGGATTAATTAACCACCCTTGAGCTAAAGTTCCTAAGCCTATCATCTCAAGAATACTATTGATTGCGCCATTTGGCATGAAAATAAAATACCAAAGTAGCCCTATTGCTGTTAAAGGAAATATCGTTGGTACAAAAAAGATAACTTTAAAAAAACGTGAGCCTTTAAGTTTAGCTTGTAAGGCCACTGCTAAAATTAAGGCAATAGGTGTATGAAATAGTACACTGAAAAAAACTAATTTAAAAAGATTGACCACAGATACTCTAAATAAATCATCTTTAAAAGCATCTACAAAATTCTTAAAACCCACATATGTTAATGGTGATCCTGGAATTCCATTCCACTGATGGACTGAAAAATATACCGCCAGTATAATCGGAATAACTAAAAATAAGGTATAGAGTAACATTGTCGGCACGAGCATGACTAACACTTTCGCTTTTTCTTTAAAGGACTTTACTACCAAAATTTCCACCTCTTACTTTATAAATTTTGAAAGAGGTGCTTTCACACCTCTTATGCATTACTTTTATTTAGCGTTTTTATCTCGTTCTGCTTGTATTTCTTTGGCCGCTTGTTCTGGAGAATTTCCTGTTAAAACACCTACTAGTGAATTACGTGTTCTATCTTGCATAGATTGAACCTTGTCATAATCAAAAACATCAACAGCTAAATGATCTGATGTTCCAGATAACTCTAAGTTGCGTAAGAATAATGGTGATACTTTATCTTTATCAATCTCCATATCCGTTCTTGGAACAATAAAATTTGCTTCTTCAGCATAGCGTTTTGCAACGTCTTTACTTGTTAGACGTTTTAATAATTCTATCGTATAGTCTTTATCTTTTCCTTCTAGTTTTCCATTTACCATATAAGGACTGACAACTTGCATATCATTATTTTTAAATTCTGGTTTTTCTTCAAAATATGGGAATTTAGCCAACTTTATACTGTCTGTATACTCTGTTTTTTCTTTATCCATAAAGCCGTCACCATCCCATGGACCTGTTAAAATCATCGCTGTTTCACCGTCCAAGAATGAAGTTAGTGCGACATTATCATCTATGCCTGCTGCATTTTTATCCCAAGCTTTTAAATCAGCTAACTCTTTAACATACTCTATCGTTTTAACCACGTCTGGATCTGTCCATTTTAACTTACCAGTTCCTAAATCCTTGGCTGCTTCTGTACCTAACCAGTGATAGAAAATTGAGTTGTGTAAATGACCTGCCTTATACGCAGCTTTTGCACCCATAGACATCGGCACAATCCCTTTAGCATTTAACTTTTTGATTGCATCTGTAAATTGACTCCATGTTTCAGGAAACTCACTTATACCCGCTTCTTTAAATAGTTTTTCATTATAATACATTCCAATCAAACCTGACTCCATAGGAATAGCATATGTACCATCATAGCCAGGGACTTGATAATAATTTAATGCACCTTCCGTAAAACCATCTGCCCATTCCTTGTCAGCCTTTAATGTTTCATCCATATTCATAACAAGATTATTGTCGATGTATTCTCCTAAATTAGCGACCCCTTGAACTCTAAAAATATTAGGAAGATCGCCTGAAGCACGACTTGTTTTAAGTTTATTATTGTATGAGCCTTCATCGCCTTGTGACTCATCAATCACTTCAGCATCGGGATAATCTTTTTCAAATTGCTCAATAACATCTTTATATATTTTAACTTGTGGAGATGTACCCGCCATTCTAGTTAATAATCTGATTTTTACACCACCATCTTTAGACTCTTTACTCTTACTTCCACCACAAGCTGTCAAACCTAATAATGCAGTAACTGTCATTCCAACCAACAAACTTTTTTTGACTACTTTCATTACTTATCCCCATCCTTTTCTCAATTTTAATTAAGCTAAAAACAACTAAAAAACGTTATGATAACGCTTACAATATATCGTTAATTTCCAAAAAAGTCTATATATCACCTAAATAAAGGCGAATTTTTCCTAAATATTCAAAATAAATTCATTTAATTCCAAAGAACGTCAAAATAAATTTTTTATTTCCATTTAAGTTCATTTAATATTCTTTAAAGACGTTATTTTATAAAGTTAATTAAATTTTAAATTAGTGACACGCTAACAACTTACATTCACACTTAATTTTTATCTCCTCTGTTCAAACATCATATGATGATATTCTACTTTTGATCCAATTATTAGTAATCATTATTAATCAATTTCCATGGTAGTAAAGATTATATAGTGGTTTATAAATACTTTTTTTTCGTAATCCCCTTTACAAAAATAACAATCAGAACAAGCCTGACTAATCCGTTTGGATGAGTCAGGCTTGTTTATTATCCAAAATAAAAACTACTAATGTCCTATTTATATACCTAATCTTTGCTCTTTAGTTCTCCACCAAAAATCTCTTTCATCATCTTCTTACCTTCTGGTGTTCCTGCAAGACCACCTATGCCAGTTTCTCTCAATTCTCTAGGTAAGTTTGACCCTATTTCACGCATAGCTTCAACTACTTCATCGGCAGGGATTTTATTATCAATTCCTGCTAAAGCCATATCGGCTGCGATTAGGGCATTCCCTGCTCCGATGGCATTACGTTTCACGCAAGGGATTTCTACTAGACCTGCCACAGGATCACAAACAAGTCCAAGTAAATTTCCTAATGCCATACCAAATGCTGTTGCCGATTGACGTGGTGTTCCACCTGCAGCTTCTACTGCGGCAGCGGCAGACATAGCAGAGGCACTTCCGACTTCTGCCTGACAACCACCCATTGCACCAGCTATCATTGCATTATTAGCCACCACTATTCCAAATAAACCAGAGGTAAATAAGAAACGCACCATCTGTTCACGCGTTAATTCTAGGGAGTCGTTAATCGTGAATAACACGCCAGGTAGTGTGCCGCTTGCCCCTGCAGTTGGTGTGGCACAAATCACGCCCATAGACGCATTGACTTCATTTGTTCCTAGGGCACTTTGCACCCCTTTTAGCATATCGTCACCTGAAAGTGTGCGTTTCTTAGCACGGTAGTTTTTCATTTTCACAGCATCGCCACCTGTTAACCCAGTTGGGGAGAAAACACCCTCCCCTTCACTGGATCGTTTAACGGCTTCTTCCATCGTCGCTAAATTATATTCCATAACTTCCCAAACTTCTTCAAAAGTCAGTTGATTTTGTTTCATCTCTTGCTCAATCATTAAATCGGATAAGGATTTTCCAGTCTCCTCTGCTTCGACTATAAATTCTTCAATTAATAAATACATGGGTAGTTGTCCTCCTTTTAATGGTTAAAGTAAGATAATTTGAGTTGCTTTATCAATGTTTAGTAACTGTTCTTTTAATTTTTTTGGCGGTTGAGAGTTAAGGTCAAATTGATATAAATACGTGCTATCACACTCGTACTCATTAAACACATTGACCTCAACATTGTTATCATATAATTTTCCTTGTAAGTTATATTTGATTGATTCGTCTTCAGTAATTGCAATCAGAATGGGTAACGTTCCTTGCGGCTCAAAAGCGAATCGGTCGACTTCAATATATTTGATTTCAATCGTGCCACCTCCTACAGAGATTCCAGTTACATTTATTTCATGATCACCATCCTGTAAGTTGACACAAGCTGTATTCGCATGTTGAACAGGGCTGTCTCCTGGCATTTCGATAAATTCGATTTCCATACCTTGTTCGGCTGCAATCTCCAACGCGTTAGGGACACGTAAATCATCTGTCGCAAATCCTAAAATTCCACTGATAATCGCATAATCTGTTCCGTGCCCTTTGTGTGTCTCAGCAAATGATTCATAATAATTTACACTGACTTTTTTAGGTGTTGTTTGAAATAATTTGTTAGCAGCTATCCCGATTGAGATAGCTCCTGCTGTATGGGAACTTGATGGACCAATCATCACAGGCCCAATAATGTCGAAACAACTTTTAAAATTAAGCGGCTTTTTTTCTGGTTTGTTATCCGTTGTTGTCATATTATCTTCCTCCTCTTTTTTTATTACTACGCGGCATTTGTATTCCTAATTTCATCTACGGTGACGATTTTATGATTTTTAAAGACCATGTAACCCAGGTAACCAAATATCAAACTATTGACTGTAATCAATGCTACGGCGGTTAGGGTTGGGAGTAATGGATTATTACCTAAGGTTACGAGTAAACCTGCCCAAGGTGTTGCCATTCCTGTTACGGGAATTTGTAAGCCAAAATAGGTGACGATCATTCCATTAATCGCACCGGCGACTGCATTGGTCAGATAGATGGGAACTGGATTTGAACTGATAATATCAATTTGGGTTAAGGGTTCGATTGCCACGGCAAATGCAGTTGTATCATCACCAAATCTCATTTTCTTAAATAACATACCGTTTAAGATTGAGTTACCAAAACACCCCATAGCTCCTACGCCCATCGGTATACCTGTCAAACCAATCAAGGCTGTTAGGACCATTGAACTTAGTGGAGTCATACCGACAATTGGGATGATTATTCCTAATACGGCCCCCATCACATACGGGTTCCCATCGACTGCGGTTGTCACCACACCACCGATGATATTTAATACCCCAAGCACGACTGGTTGAATCATAAAAGCAACGGTGTAAGCTGCAACTGGGACAATTAAAATAACAACAATCAAATCAATACCTTCTGTCACTCTTTTTTCAATTTGTAAAATAATAAACGATAATAAGTAAGCGGCTATAAAGGCTGGAAGCAATTTGAACTCTAATAACGATACGCCCATAATTACGGCAAATACTGGGCTAACACCAAATGCTAAAGGAACAAGCGTCCCTGCAGCTAAACCGCCAAGTCCACCCATTACTTCACCAATATGACCGACATAATCTAAATGAAACACACCACCAATAGCATAGTGTAAAAAAGCTTCTCCTAAAAACGTAGCACAGGCTGCACCAGATAATGCACCCAACGACTTCTTACCTCGTGGTGCTTTAAAGGCAAACAACGTCATCGCTCCTAAAACGAGCAGCAACATAACTATTCCAAATAAAATTCTCACATCAAGTTCCTCCTAAACATAATCGTATCGTCTTTGCGATACATGATTATTCATTCACTATTCGCTATTACCTTTTTTTGTTAAACTATCGAACAAAATAAAGTGATAGCGGTTTCATTAATGTGAGTGTAAACTTTAAAATTCCGGATATTTTTTGGTTCTCTCACCTTAATCTAAACGAAAGAAACAGTCAGTTGACGATCAGAAACAGCCGACAATATGCAGTAAAGATAAAAATCGGCTTGCTTTTTGTCTGTCTAGAGCAAACAAAAAAGAGGAGTTGGACGACTGTCCAACCCCTCTGACATAGTTTAATAAGCCTATCTAAAAACAAGTTTAACTACGGTGAAAAGTTAATATAGCAACCTTTACAGCGTTTACAAACCTGACTATTAATGATAGTATTAGCTATGGCAACTTGGTCAAATAGTGTCTTTATTTGTTCAAGGCTCTGCGGAAGGGCGCCAACCAATCTGTAGAGTGCCGATTTATTTAATTTATCTCTATCTGCCGTCATTGTATGACGATATGATACGAACAGTCAAGGAAAATTTTCCTTGATGATGGATTTTATAGAGACTAAAAGCCCCCACCTTGTGTTATTAAAGGTAGGGGCTTTTGGTTATAAAATAACAGAAAAAGCTGGCGGAATGCCAGCTTTTTATTTGATAGTTTATTCAGCTAATTGTTCTTTTAACATTGTTTGAACACGGTCTAATTCTCCGTCAGAAACGATTTGGTAAGATACACCATCAATCATTTGACCATCTCCTTGAAGATTACCTTCTTCAATTACACCAAATGCAGATTTATATTTAGATTGGATATCCATCATGTCATCCCAATTTAAATCTGTTTTCATATTATCAGCTAATGCATCTAAAATATTTTTATAGTTCGTCACTGATTTAATACTTAGTGCCTTTTTAATAACACCTTCAATGATTTGACGCTGACGTCCTTGACGACCATAATCACCATTTGGATCTTCGTAACGCATACGAGAGAATGATAAAGCAGTTTCACCAGTTAAGTGTACATTTCCAACTGGGAAGTGTGTGCCATCTTGACTGAAGTCTAATGTATTATTGACATCGATACCGCCAACTGCATCGACTAATTCTTTTAGACCTTTCATGTTGATTGACACATAGTGGTCAACGGGAATATCTAATAGGTTTTCTACTGTATCCATAGCCATTGGTACACCACCAAACGCATAAGCATGGTTAATTTTATCCGTTGTACCATGTCCTACGATTTCTGCACGTGTATCACGTGGCAAACTTGTAATCGTTGTTTTATTTGTTTTAGGACTCACTGTTGCAATCATCATAGAATCTGAACGACCTTGCTCATCACGTCCTAAATCACCTGTATCAAGACCTAATAATAAGACTGAGAAAGCTTCTCCTCCATCAATATTAACGGCTTTATTACGTTTTTCTGATTTTGGTCTATCAATTGTTTCATGCATATCTTTAGCTGTATTTTTTACATCAAAATAAACTTTCGCACTGTATCCTACAATACCCAACATTAGGATAAGGATGATACTTAATAACACTTTGAGTAATTTCTTCAACATAATAGTCAACACCTTTTGAATTTTTTTAGCGATACTTTGGTAGCTTATCAACTGTTTCTATTTTGGCATTAAAATCTATCAAATACAATAAATAACTTGAAATGTAAAAAATACTTAATAGTTATTAAAAAACTCTCCCTTGGGGAGAGTTTTTCTATTTAATGAAATAATTGTGAATTGCTTTTAAAATATATTTACTTGCATTGCCATCGCCATAAGGATTTTCCGCTTTGCACATAGTAGTATACAATTTTTCATCTAATAATAAATCATTAACTTCTTTTTTTACATCTTTATATTCTGTTCCAACAAGTTTAAGAGTACCTGCAGCGACACCCTCTGGTCTCTCTGTAGTATCTCGTAAAACTAACACTGGTACACCAAGAGAAGGGGCTTCTTCCTGTATACCACCAGAATCTGTCAGTATCAGATGACTTCTTGAAGCAAAATTATGGAAATCAATAACATCTAACGGTTCTATTAAATGAATTCTATCATGTTCGCCTAAATATTTAGTTGCAGCCTCTTGAACTTTTGGATTCAAATGTACTGGATAAATTAACTCTAAATCTTCTTTTTCATCCAGAATCTCACGAACCGCTTTGAATACATTTTCCATTGGCTTACCTAAATTTTCACGACGATGCATTGTCATAAGAATCAGTTTTCTATCTTTTGATACAGCATCTAGAATTTCATTTTCATAATTTTCTTGTACTGTTTCCGATAATGCGTCAATAACTGTATTCCCCGTTACAAATATATTATTTTCTTTGTAATTTTCTTTAAGGAGATTCATTTTAGTTTCTTCAGTTGGGGCAAAATATAAATCTGTTACAACATCAATCATCTGACGGTTAACCTCTTCTGGAAACGGAGAGTATTTGTCCCAAGTTCTTAGTCCCGCTTCAACGTGACCAATAGGCACTTGGTTATAAAAACCAGCCATTGCACCTGCATAAGCGGTAGTTGTATCTCCATGAACCAAAATAATATCAGGAGCAACTTCTTTTATAACCTCATCTAATTTAGTCAGCACATTACTAGTGATTTCAGCTAACGTTTGATTAGGTTTCATTATATCTAAATCATAATCAGGTTTAATTTTAAAGATATCTAAAACTTGATCTAACATTTGTCTGTGTTGAGCAGTTACAACTACCACTGACTCAAACTTATCACTTTGTTTTTCGATTTCTAAAACTAATGGTGCCATTTTTATCGCTTCCGGTCTTGTACCAAAAACTGTCATTATTTTAATTTTTTTCATGAAAATCTCCTTTCAACATTATTACTTCATTTACTTGCTTCCATAAAGATATCGTCAAAATGAATTCACCTAACATTGCAGCAAAAGCTATGCCATAAATATCAAAGAAGTATCCTAATATCAAGTTAGATGAAACCATTGCAACTATACCTATTTTAAAAGCGTTACTGTATCTTCTTACATTTCCTGTAGCAACTAAAAATTGAGTACCTAAAAAATTATTAAATATGCTAAATAGCAACCATAATACTAATGGAATTAATATATTAACATACTTAATATACTCAGAGCCATACAATAATAAAACTATTGGCCTTCTGAATAAAATTAATACGAGACCCATGCATATAAATAATAACATTACACTTTTAGTTATTCTTTTTAATTTAAATAGTCCTTCTTCAAAAGAATTCTGAAATATCTTACTTAAATACGGATATATTGCTTGACTCAATGGGAAAAATAACATTACTAGCATCTGAGGTATTTTTTGAATTGCAGTGTAAGATCCTACAATTGCATTAGTACTCGTATACTGTAAAATAGTAATTCCTATTCCCGTAAAAATTTTTGTCATAGCAGATGTTGTAAATAATATCCAACCTTCTTTTAAGATATCATAAACAGAACTTGCCTTAATTTTAACAAATTTTATATTTAGATTATTATTCGCTATAAACATACTAATTAATCCTAATAAAAAAAATGAAATTGAATATAAGAAAGAATACATCAATACTTGTGAACTATTCTTAATCAGTATAAATATTAATATTGTAAAAATTGTTCTAATTATAACAGTTAAAACTGTTATAAATTTCATACTTTCTAATCCCTGAAATAACCAAACTTGTTGAATCCCAGTTCCTATAACCATAAAGAATAAAATTAACATACAATAAAATTGTAATTGTGATACTCCCGTTAACAACACTACAATGACAAGTAAACTTAAACTAATCGCGCTTAAAATTAATCTGGCTAAGAAAATTTTTGTATAAAGTTCACTCATTTCTTCTTTTTTATTTAATAATGCAACTTTTCTAGATCCTAATAAATTGAAACCATATTCTACAATTACTTGAAAATACCCAATCAAGTTCAAGGCAGCTGAAAAAACTCCATATTGATCTGCACCTAAAATTCTCGTTATATATGGCAATGTCAAAAATGGTATAACAGTATTAAACATCTGTAAGACATACAACCACATACCATTTTTTATAGTATTATTTTTCAAAATTTTTTTTAATAAGATTTTCATATATATAATTCCTTCTTAACTAAGGATTTCATTTATGGCATCACTTAAACTTACATCTTCATAGAATTCTTTACACCCTAGACTCAATTCATCATAATTTTTTTCGATGACCATCAAAGTTTTTCTTATATCTACACTATTTAATTTAGTTACTCTTCCCATATTAAACTTTTCAAAAGGGTACATTAAGCCTGGAACATCATTTCCAATCATTGGAATTCCAAAATAAGAGTATTCGTATAATTTATTTGGTGCACAGTATACCCCATTTAGCTCTGAAATATGGTGTTCCTTGCTAAACATAGGTATATATGTTAATACACCTATATAAGCCTGCCTTGTAATACATAAATGATAGGGTGGTGCTATAAATGGTATATGTTTGACTTCTGGATATTTTTTTAATAATTCTGTACTTTCTAGGCTTTCACTTCCCATTATATAAAAAACGTATTCATCATTCAAATCTGTTATTGCTTTAGCAAAATCTTCTAAATTTCTTTCTTTTCTAAAAACACCTTGATATAAAATTATTTTTCTTTTTTCTTCTAGCATCGTTCGAATAACTTTATTAACTTCTGAGGGGATATTTTCAATATTAACTGAGTACGGTTTATTTGGAAATATAGATGGACATTCTTCCAGTTCCCACCATACTTTTTGAATATGTGCTCTATTATATTCAGGTACGACAACTTTGTAAGCTTTTTGTGCATATTTTTTTAAATTACTCCCAAAAAAATTCTGATATGGATATTTTGGAATATCTTTTATCAATTCCATAAGATGCATGACATGCTTATATCTATATACAAGATCACCTAATTCTCTCACTGTTAAATCAGTAGTTGTCCATAGTATATCATTCATTGTCATTTGTTCTGTTACTATTTTTTTTAAATCTTTTTTTCTAGAAAAAAAATGAATAGCTTTTCCAAACTTATTATTACTTGTATCAGTTAATTTTATAAACTTTAAATTTTTATCATCTCTAAGTTTTTCATTTTTAATATCACCAAAAGATATCAAAGTCACTTTAATTCCCATACTTAATAAAGTTTGCACCAAACTTTGAACTGGAGGTAATTTATTTATGTCTAAATAATTAACCACTAAGATTCGCATAGTACAGGTACCTTCTTTCTATTTCTTTTATTTATATCCAAGAATATTTTATAGCCAATACTACAAGCTACACCATACATATACATTTCTTGAGGCTGATAAAAAATACTCTCAGATACCCCAACAGAAATACAAATTAACTGTATAAATAAAGATATTAATAATAATAATTGATTCTCTAACATCTCTTCCTTAATACTATAATTAAGTGATTTAAAGGTCATATACAAATTGTTTAAAATAAATGTAACAAATAACAAAAAACCAACAAGTCCCAATTCAGAAAAAATTTGAAGAAAAGAATTATGTGCTCCTGCAAAACCACTGTGTCCTCGTAACATATTAAACCTAATATCATAAGAGTTAATGCCATGACCCAAAATCGGTTTTTCTTTTATCATATCAAGTGCTATATTCCAATATAATTCACGATTACTCAAAGCAGAGTTTCCCTTCCCTGATTGTAATAGTTGAGTTAATTTATCTAGTACAAAAATTTTGTAAAAAATTGGCGATACAATAATTATCATTGTAGTAAAAAATTTTAAAATATTATTTCTTTGATTATACACGTATATCAAAATCATTATTACAGATACTAAAGGTATTACTATCAACATACTTCTCTTACTAGTCATAGATATACTAATAAAGAATAAAATTAGAACTATAGAGTACCAAATTGACAATAAAACATTTTTTTTATTACTTAATAATCTGCTAAAATATATTGAAAAGCCAATCGACAGACAAAAAGCATTGAAACTAAGTTCTCCAGCAAGACCTGAAGAGCCATTCCATATCTGCCCAAATCTAATTGTATCTACTTGCTCATTACTAAGTAAAAAACCTAAACTATTTATGATTAAATCTTTGTTGAAGTAATTTATAATTGTAACAATCATAAATAAAGTTGTGATTTTAGAAAAAATATTAATCAACTTATTGTAAAATATATAATTATTATCTAAAAGTATAATAATACACATTATTGTAAAATATATAATATAACTTAAACCTTGAAATCTAGTGTATATAACCACACTAACTAATAAAAAAATATAAATAGTCATAATCGTCCCATATGGTTTTTTTATATTTATTTTTTTTAACATAATTAAAACTAATAATATGGCTAGACACACCACACTTATCCATATTTGTTTCTCTCTAAGTACGCCCAAATATCCAAAAGTTATAAGACAAATCATTCCTAAGACTAAAGAATTTGACATATCAAATTTTTTTTCATCTAACACCTATTCTCACATCCTACTCTTCTAACATACCTAACAATTCTTCATTAAACTTTTTATAATTTTTCTCTGCTGAAAAGTTAGATTCCCAATAAAGTCTGGCCTGCTTTCTATACTCAACGTATCCTTCATTAGACATATTATAAAATAGTTCTATTTGATTCTTAATATCAGTTAATTCATTTGGTTCAACTAGTTTACCATTTTTACCATCAATAACAATTTCACTAGTTCCACCCACATTTGTAGCAATCACAGGTATTCCTACAGAAAGTACCTCCATTATTGAAACTGGTAGACCTTCGGAATCGCTTAGGTTTATAAATAAATGATATTCTTCAGTCATATATACTTTCATCAAGTCTTTATTTGAAATATGTCCTTTAAATTCATACTTAATATTTTTCCCTAGCTCATTTAAAGCTGTATTATCTAAATCTT
Organism: Vagococcus proximus; assembly: GCF_029143285.1. Classification (GTDB taxonomy): domain Bacteria; phylum Bacillota; class Bacilli; order Lactobacillales; family Vagococcaceae; genus Vagococcus_D; species Vagococcus_D proximus. The sequence continues at coordinate 186,279 of NZ_JAPDSH010000002.1, read as the reverse complement.
TTTTCAGATAGCCGTCTCCATAATGTTCCCAAACTATAGAATACTGTTTCGGTAATAATTTAAAAACCTCAATGATTCTATCAATCCTTTTAACCGGTAATAGATTTGAACAAGATACTATTTTTAGAATATCACTTTTTTTGTCTACCTCTCTGCAGCCATAGTCTTTAGTTCCTAAATAAGATAGTTTAATTTTATCTTTATATTTCGGATACCTTTTAGAAATATACTCACTACCATCTTTAGATATAGTACTCAAACTAGTTATTTTATCTAATACATATTCTCTAAACGGAATATATTTATCACTATTCCGATAATGGTATAAATCATAACCATGAGCACGACATACAACTTTGTAATTAGGATATGATTTTAATAAATTAACAGCTATATATGCCTGATATTCAAACCTGTAGGAATAAATTATCCCAAAATCATTCTTTGAAATCTTTCTTTTTTTTAAGTCTCTTTTAATTTTATAACCTTCATATTTCGCCCTAGATAAAAATATACTTATCCTCAAAATTCTTTTTACTGATGTTTTTTTTTGCTGACGCAATATCCTTAATTCTTTATAAAAATTTGAATCAAACAACACAAAAATAAACATTAGTAAATACATTATTCTTGTCTTATCAAATTTTATTGGAATTGTCTCAAAACCGTCCTCTATTATACGTTTGTTTTTACTGTCTCTTACTGATAAAGAATAAATTATTTTTCTGTCAAAACCTTGATAATATTCTGTCTCTGTTTCCATATACGGCTCGCTTTTATCATATGGAAAACTATTTGTTAAGATTATTAAATTTTTCATTCGATCCCTACTTATTTCAATAATTTGTACATTGTTTTACCAGCTTCGTTTCTTGGTATCTCAGAAATAACTTTTACTTTAAATAATCCCATGTATAAATCCATTTTTTTAGAAACGAATTCATGGACACTTTCAGTTTTTTCTGAATCAGTAATGTATATGACCATACACTCATCTGTACCTGTACATGCGCACTCTATTTTAAACTCATCTTTAATCAACAATTCTGTTTGATCTAAACTTACTCTGTGTCCAAGTAATTTTAAAAATCTTGATTTTCTTCCTTGAATATAAAAGAACCCATCTTCATCTATACTCGCATAGTCACCAGTGATATATTTACCACACCATTCGTCATCCAATAATAAATCACTTTTATTCATAGCATATCCCATCGTTACATTCGGGCCCTCATAGACCAATTCGCCTCTTACGTCTGAATTAGTAATTTCATTATTGTCCTCATCAATCAAATACATTTTACCATACGGAAAAGGTTTACCTATGCTTCCAATTTTCTCATCTACAAAATTAGATGGTAAAAAACTCATTCGTGCAGAAGTCTCTGTTGTTCCAAATGTAGGTATAAAATATTTATTTGTTTCTTTTGCATACTTAGTTAAAGATTTGAATCTATCGTTTGGTAATTTCCCACCACCTTGACACAAATAATTTAATTTAGGGAGATTTTTTCTATATAACCCTAATTTTTCAAGGAGTTCATAACTGAAAGGGACTCCTGTAATATTAGTGATATCTTTTCCATCCAACTGAGACCAATATTCTCTACTTAAAATATTGTGTTTGGTTAAAACCACTCTCGCACCTAACCATAAATGTACATTAATAACATTTAGCGACATTGTATAATTCATAGGTAAGTCCATAAAACCTATTTCAGAATCTGTCCACTTTAGTCCCTTAGCAACATTTTCTGCATTACTTTCTAAATTACCATACTTATAGCGTACTAATTTAGGTGAGCCTGTACTCCCAGATGTAGGTAATAAAATGGATAAATTTTCGTTTAAATCATCAATATTGTTAGACCTTGAAACCAAACCAAACTCACCATATGATAATATTTTTGTACTATCTTCACTAATATATTCGTTAGATTTTGGTGAGAAAATGTACATTGGTTCATAATTCTTAATAAATGATTCAATAAGTTTTGGATCTGTGTTAACTGATAGCATGATGGGGACCAATTTATTTTCTATAAGTGAAATATAACCTACAGCACTATCTACTGAATTATCACATAGACATAAAACTAAACCTCTTTGTAATTGCTTTTCTGATAAATCATTACAAAACTTTACTAACTCACCATATGTAATCGATTTATTCGTATCATCTAATAAAGCAATTTTTTCTGGTTTTTTTTGATCAATATTTAAAAACACAATTTTCACATCCTATCTATAAAGTAATATTAAAAAATTGAACATCCATCTACTGAAAGTATTTGACCAGAAATATACTCCGAGGCATCGCTGGCTAAAAATAGAACAGCGTTTGCAATATCATCAACTTTAGCTAACCTTCCCAATTTTATATTATTAATTCTCTTTTCCAACTCCTCTGATTTAGCATCATCTAACATTGTAGTTTCAGTCAATCCTGGAGCTACAGCATTTACTCGAATATTATTAGAAGCTAACTCCTTAGCTGCTGAAAGTGTTACTGAGTTTATCGCTCCTTTTGTAGCTGAATAACTCAACTGACCAGAATTACCTTTGATCCCAACAACTGAAGAAATATTAATGATACTTCCGCATTTTTTAGGGGCCATAATACGAGAAGCTAATTGAATTATTTCAATTGTACTAAACACATTCAATTCGAACATATCTTGTAAATTTTTTTGAGAAATCATTCCAATTCTCTCGTTATATTCAATTCCTGCATTATTAACTACCACGTCAATCTTTCCCTGCTCTTTTCGCATTCTTAGAAATATTTGTTTTATTTGACTTATATTTTTCAAGTCAAATGAGATTGGTATTACCTTAGACTGAAACGCTTTATTTACAACCCATTTATTTAAGTCATCAATATTTCTAGCCACCGCATAAACAATAGCACCTTGCTCAGCAAAAAGTTCTGTTATAGCTCTACCAATCCCCTTACTTGCACCTGTAACTAGACACACTTTACCGTCCAATGTCATACCTTTTTCCTCCTAGAGCGAGTAATTTAAAATGATATTTCGTTTTTTTCTAAAATTTTAATTGCGTCATCAAAACTATTTAAAGCTAGAATATCTTCTGTCTCCATCATAACTTCAAAGTCATTTTCAATTTCAGAAACTAAGGTAATATGACCTAATGAATCCCAATTAGTAACATTTTCTTTGTTAAATAAAAAATCTAATTCCTCATCCTTAATATTGAATGTTCTTTTAAATATTTCATTTAATTTTATTTTATTTTCCATTTTGCACGTCCTTTATTTATATTCTCTTGCTGGATTACCAAAAACTTTTGTACCTGGATTAACATCTTTCATAACAATACTACCAACACCTACTGACGATTCATCGCCAATATTCAACCCTTCTAAAATAACCGCATGACTCCCTACAAAAACCTTTTTCCCAATATTAGCATTTGTTAAATTAGCGAAGCCTGTAGTTGTAGAATAATCACCTATTTGACCATCTAATGCCAAAGTTGATCCCAAAATCGTCACAAATTTCCCGATTTTAGCCCCACTTTCAATGTTGTATGGTGTCATTACAATACTTCCTAAACCAATTTCAACATAATCCCCTAAAAGTACATCAGGTGAAACGATTGTTTCAAATACTGCTCCTCTTTCAAGAAACATATCTGCCATCTTTTCTTTTGCATCGGGATTAGACATTGCTAGAACAAATACATCATTAGGTTTCGGTTGATAATCTTTAATACTGCCAATTATTTTTAAATCACATCTGACATTATCAAGACTATTTAAATCATCATCAATAAAACCCTTGATATTCCATCTTAAATTCCCTTGATTTAATCTTTTTAAGCAAACAAATACTTTACGACCTAGCCCACCTGCACCGATTATAATTAAATCCTTCATATTATCACTCCTGAAATTACAAGGTCAAAACCTTGATTTGTTTTATAGCTTCATCACAAATAGCTAGTGCTTCTTTGCGATTGTCAGCTTGACCAATAACTGCGCCTAAACGACTTGTACTGTTATTTATAGGTCCAAGATAGTCTCCCTTATTTTTAAATAAACAGATATCTTTTATACCTTCAATTTGTAACGCTTCAGATGGTACAATTATATTTTTTATCTTACCATATGTTTCTGAATGAAAAAACTTGACTATGCTTGCTTTTGTCATTGTACTCTCTAATGAAAAATCATCACCACAAGCTTGTTTTATCGTAGCACCTACAATATCAATCCCTGTTGATAATTCTACTAAGTGGGTTGTTATGAAATCCCCACCCAGTCTCGCACCTACTTCAATTATTTTAGGACCTTTTTCTGTTAACATCATTTCTACATGCGCTGGACCATGGTTAACTCCTAACACAAATAAAGAATCTTTAACAAGTTTATCTACTTTATTCTTAACAAGACTCGATAAATTTGCCGGCTGTATATGCATTAGTTCAACAAAATAAGGAGATCCTGTTGTTGTTTTTTCTGTATAAGCTAGAATATTAACCTTTCCTTTATGAACAAGAACCTCTACACTAATTTCTTGACCAATTAATAATTCTTCAACCAATACTTCTTCTTCTTTAGAAAATTCAAGTGCATATTCAATTGCTGACGATAGTTCCTGTATATTATTAACAGTAGATACTCCTCGGCTTCCTGAGCTATCTACTGGCTTAACAATACAAGGAAATTCTAAATCTTCCTCGATTTTTTTTGTTCTATCTACTAAATAAAACCAAGGAACACTCACATTATTAGATGATAAAGATTCTATCATCTTTAATTTATCAGTACATCTTATTGCAGTTGCACTGTCTAAACCTTCTTGAGTTCCTAAATAATCATTAACACCTGCGATTGTTCTAACTGGCATGTCTGTAGCAATAGTTGTGATACCATTGGGTTGAAATTCTTTAACGACCTCAATAACCCCCTGTATATCATTTGTACTAATATTATAGAAATAATCACTAAATCTACGTCCTGCTGCTTCGTTATTGAAATCTACAACTGCTACACAGTACCCTAATGTTTTTGCTTTTCGTATCATAGGAACCTGAAGTTCTGATCCCCCTAAAATTAGTAGTTTTTTCATGAGATCCTTCCTTACTCGATGTATATATTTTCTTTTAATAATACAGTTTTAAGCGTCTTAAATATTATCTTGATATCTAAAACAAAGGTTACAGTATTTGCATATTCTGCATCAATTTTCATTTTCTCTTCTTGAGAAATTGAATTTCTATAGTACGCCTGTGACAAGCCTGTAATACCCGGCTTAACTTTTAAACGATCTATTCGAACTTGATCATATTCTGATAATGGTTTATCAGTCATAACTGGTCTTGGTCCTATTAAACTCATATCACCTTTGATGACATTTAAAAATTGAGGGAATTCATCTAAACTCGTTTTTCTTAAAACCCTTCCCACTTTAGTCACTCTTGGATCATTCTCAGAATTAAATGTTGAATTGTCTTCATTCCTAATATCAGGAGCATTTACCTTCATTGTTCGTAATTTCAGCATATTGAATACCGTACCATACTGTCCACGTCGCTTAGCTTTATAAAAAATTGAACCCTTATCTTCAAAATAGATAAATGGTGCAAAAACAATGATAACTAACAAGACTATCGGACATACCAATAGACATAATACGATATCTATCCATCTTTTAAAAAATTTGCTATACATCTATTCTGATTCTCCATCTATAATTTTCTTATACTTTTCAATAATGTATCTAACCTCTTTATCAGTCAATAATGTATGTAACGGTAAAGAAATTCCATTCTTATACTGTTCATGAGCATTTGGATAATCTTGGATATCAAATCCTAAATCTTTATAGGCTGTTAATAATGGTAGTGGTTTATAATGAACATTACTAGAAATACCTTTTTCTGCTAACTTTTGAATTATACTATTTCTTTCTTCCTCTGCTATCCCATCTATTCTGGTTAGGAAAAGATGGCCACTAGACTTATTACCCTCTGTAAAATGTTGAATACACGAAATATTGGTATCCTTAAACCCATCATAATACATTTCAATAATTTCTTTTCTTCGACTCAACATTTTATCGTATCTATTAAGTTGAATTAAGCCAATTGAAGCCATAATATCTGTCATATTACATTTGAAATTTGGTGACAAAATATCGTATTCCCAAGAACCTAACTTAGTTTTTTCAAGTGCATCTTTCGATTGTCCGTGAAGGGATAGTAACATATAATTTTTATAAATATCTTCATCACTAATCCCCTCAATAGGTTGCCATGTTACGGCCCCCCCTTCTCCTGTAGTCAAATTCTTTACAGCGTGAAATGAAAATGCAGTAAAATCCGCAACTGCTCCACTCATTTTGCCAAATTGACTAGCTCCAAAAGAGTGTGCTCCATCTGCCATAACTGTAATTCTTCCCATTTTTTCTTGGATATTATTTGCTGGTTTAAAGAGGTTTTTTTTACTTTCGACTACTTCAAAAACTTTATTATAATTACACATAACACCTGCGATATCTACCGGAATAATGACCTTAGTTCTATCAGTTATCTTATTAGCAATCTCATCATAATCTATTTCATATGAATTTTCTCCTGAATCCACCATTACAATTTGTGCACCTACATGATATATTGCACTCGCTGTAGCAGTATAAGTATAAGCTGTTGTTATCACTTCATCACCGGGCCCTACTCCCAAGACTCTCAGTGTCATCTCCATACATGCAGTAGCTGAATTTAAAGCGACTGCTTTATTTGTTCCACAGTACTCCGCAACTCTTTTTTCAAAAAGCTTTGTTTTAGGGCCTGTTGTTATCCAACCACTTTTAAGTGTATCCACAACTTCCGCTATCTCTTCTTCTGTTATATCTGGTGGTGAAAATGGTATATTCTTCATTTAAAAATCCCTCTATTCTTTACTTGATTGATTTGCATACGCTACAATTTCTTTGGAAAGTTCCTCTTCATCTTTGGATAAGTTTTCTACAAAATCCATCACATCACCTAGTTGATACGCCGAAACGTTCCCAACAAATATTTTGTCATAAATTTGTTCTGGTGATTTTTCTTTATCTACTAATAATTCTTCGTATAACTTTTCTCCTGGTCTAATACCTGTTTCAACAACAGGTATCTCATCCTCAGAAAAACCACTTAATTTAATAATCTTCTTAGCCAAATCACTAATTTTAACAGGCTCACCCATATCTAAAATAAAGACTTCTCCACCTTTTGCCAATACTCCTGACTGAATAACTAAACGACTAGCTTCTGGTATCGTCATAAAGTAACGGGTCATGCGCATATCGGTAACCGTTACAGGACCTCCCGCTGCGATTTGCTCTTTAAATAAAGGTACAACGCTCCCACGACTTCCTAAAACATTCCCAAAGCGAGTCGCTGAAAATTTTGTTTTACCTTCTTCGTTTAATCCAGTGACAATCATTTCCGCTACACGTTTAGTAGCTCCCATAACATTAGGCGGATTATTTGCTTTATCGGTTGATACCATTACGAATGATTTAACATCGGCATCCTTAGCTGCTTCTGCAACATTCTTTGTTCCATATATATTATTTTTAATCGCTTCTGTTGGATTATACTCCATCATAGGCACATGTTTATGTGCTGCTGCATGATAAACAATAGCTGGATGGTATTTTTCCATCAATTCAAACATTCTCTTTCTATCTTGTACATCTGCAATAATCGGTATAATTTCAGTATTTTTATTACTAAACTTATTTCTTAACTCTTTCTCAATTAAATAAATTGAATTTTCACCATGACCTACGAGTAATAATTTTTTAGGTGTAAAACGCATTAACTGACGACATATTTCAGAACCAATAGAGCCGCCTGCTCCTGTGACTAAAATAACTTTATTTGTCAGTTGCGCAGCTAAAGTATCCATATCTAATTGAACTTCTTCTCTTCCTAGCAAATCAACTACATCTACTTCTCTTAGCTTACTCACGCTGACGTCCCCGTGAACTATTTCTTCTAAAGAAGGCACCGTATTTATTTTAACCTTCTTATCTTTTACTAAATCTAAAATTTCCTCATACTGTTTAGCAGGTAATGAAGGGATGGCAACTGTAATCATATCTGCCTGTTTTTCTTCAATAAGATGTGGTAAATCTTGAATTGTTCCTAATACTTTTTGACCACAAAATACCGTTCCTTGTTTATTACGATCATCATCTACAACACCTACAATTTCACCTTGCGATTTTGTAGAGTTCTTTAAAGTATTCAATAACATTGAAGCCCCTGCTCCTGCCCCAACAAGAAGGATACGATGTGATTTTGGATCGACGTTTCGACGTTTAACATCATATTCAACAATTAGACGCCATGTTATTCTACTGATAATAATTAATAGCAATGCTATTAACGAAGTTAATAAAATATAACGCTGGCTATATCTATCATGGTTCATAAAGAAGTAAATACTTTCTATTAAATACGATAAAATAATTGTCAAAAAAATAGCAATCATTTCTTTTAAATTTGTGTATCTATTAATTCTTACAAAGACTTTAAAAAAGAATCCAAAAATTAAATACAGACACAATTGAAGGATCAAGGCATTAACCATCATTTCCTGTGTTATTCTCACGAACGGTCCCATATATAGATATGCGAAAAAATTCGCTATCATAATTAATAGCGAATCAATAGTAACTAGCGTAAAAACTTTGATTTTTCTACTCAACAAAAACAACCTTCTTTCAATATTTAGCGTGGTTTAAGAAAATAAGCCTCTCTTTTGTTCCACTTCACTATATTGCGACACTTCAACTTGCTCCCCATTAATTAAATCTTTTGCTATTTGTTGAAACTCTTCAACTTTTTCCTTACCAAACTCTTTTCCTAAACGTTTGTAGGCTTCTTTCAAACAAAATGTTCTCTTATTAACATTATGAGCATCGGTCGAAATCATATGCACCATATTATGTTTAATCATCAGTTTAGCCATTTTTTGGATTTTCTTACCAAATACTCCAATATAACTAGGCGCTGTTAACTGAGCTAAACAGCCCATCTCTAAAAATGGAATAAGTCTATTAGGTTCTTCTAAAAAGACCGCATTCCGCTCAGGATGAACAATGATTGGTGTAACACCTTTACTTACCAATTCAAAGACCACTTGTTCTGAAAAAGAGGGCACATCACTACTAGGGAACTCAATTAACAAGTATTTATCTTCACTATCAACCGTTAATAATCTATCTCCTAATAGGTCAGGGATTGTCTCCCCTGTCAAGCGAACTTCTTGCCCCTCAAACAATGTCAAAGGAATATTTCGTTCATCCAATTCCTCTTGTAATTTTGAAACATGCTCCATCACTTCATATTTAGGATTTTCAAATCGACCATTATTATGATGAGGTGTACACAAAATATGAGTAATCCCATTAGCAACGGCAACTTCCGCCATCGCTAAGGAATCCTCTAACGTCTGTGCCCCGTCATCAATACCTGGTAATATATGACAATGTAAATCAATCATCGCACTACTCCTTATCTAATAAACTATGCACCGTAGTAGTAATAGCCTTGATCTTTCGAACGAGTAGACCCGTTATATACGACACCCAATACATTTGCATTAACCATTTCTAACAAGCTCTTAGCTTTTAATAAAGCTGATTTGTTTGAAATTTGTTCTCTAACAACCAAAATTGTCCCATCCACTTTAGAGGACATAATTTGTGCATCAGTTACTGCTACAACAGGTGGCATATCAAAAATAACTAAATCGAACTCTTCTTCCATCTCTTTAATTAACTCTTCCATACGTCTTGAACCTAACAATTCCGATGGGTTAGGTGGTTTAGGACCACTTGTTAGTACAGATAATCCTGGTACACCAGTAGATTGGGTTGCTTCTGTTACAGTTAATGTTCTTTCACTCAATAAATTACTAAATCCTAATGAGTTATTTAAGCTAAACGTTTTTGCCACTGTCGGCTTTCTTAAATCAGCATCCACAATTAAGGTTTTCAAACCCGAATTAGCAAATACCACCGCTAGATTTGCCGAAGTAGTTGATTTACCCTCTCCGGGACCAGAAGATGTGACAACAAATGATTTTAAATCACTATCCACCATTGCAAATTGAATATTGGTTCTGATTGTACGGTATTGCTCTGAAACTGGTGAACTTTTATCTGCCAGTGATATTAAGCTCACTGCTTTTGTTACATTACTTAAATTAGGTTTCTTTGCCATTTTTATCTACCCTTTCCTACGTGAACGTGTTGTTAAATCATTTGCTTTTTCTATTACTGTCATATCTGCCTTAGCATTCAACTCTTTAGCTGTCATTTCGGGAACTGTCCCTAAAATTCTAAAACCTAATTGATCCGTAATAAATTTATCTTCTTTGATTGTTTTATCCATAATTTGACTTAGAACAGCTACACTTAAACCAACAAACAATCCTAAAACTGCACCTATTAGAATATTTAATTTATTATTAGGTGATACAGGTTTTTCATTCAAAGGAGCCTTCGCAATGATTGACACTTTGTCCACATCAATCAAATCTTTTGCTTTCTTTTGAAAAACTTTAGAAATACTATTTGCTATAGCTTGAGCTTCTTCCGGATTTTTCGATGTCGCCTTCACAGTAAACATTTGAGAGTTTTGTGACTGTTCCACGCTTAACATATCTCTTAATTCTGATTCATCGCCTTTAAAACCTACTTCTTTTACTAACTTTTCATACGACTCATCAATCACAACGTTTGATTTGATAACATCTTTATAGGTATTAATTAACATTAAGTTAGCATTCACATCGCCAACGTTGACTGTATTATTTTCATTTTGCGCCATTTTAGCTAACAACTGAGCTGACGAACTATATTTGGGCGTTATTATAAAAAAAGTTATTAATGACGCTATACCAATTCCCACTAACATCATTGACAAAATTAATGCCATTTTCTTTTTAATCAAACTAAAAATTTCTTCTAAACTAAACGTCTCTTCCATTGGAACCTCCATATTATAAATACTTTTTTATATATTCTTTAAATAGTTTTCTAAACCCTCTTTTACACTATAGTTGGATTTAAAATTAATTGACTTAAGCTTTGTGATATCAGCTAAGGATTTAGGAATATCACCTACTCTAGCTTTTTCATAGCTTACTAGTAACTCTACTTCTAAAATTTCTGATATCATCATGATAAGTTCATTTAAATCGGTTTCGTTTCCTGTACCAACATTATAAACCTCTCCCAGTGAGATCATACTTTTAGAAACTAACAATAACGCTTGAACCACATCATCCACATAAATAAAATCTCTTGATTGTTTACCATCTCCGTACACACTAAAAAGTGTTTCTTCATCTCTAAGTCGTCTTTTGAATTGATCTACCAATATAGAAATGACACCTGAATATGGCGATTTAGGATTTTGATTAGGACCAAATACATTGAAAAATCTCACTGCACTAGTTGGAACATTATAAAGCTTACTATATGTTAGTACAAAACGTTCTGCAGCAAATTTATCAATAGCATAAGGTGTCAACGGTCTAATGACCGATTCTTCTGTTTTAGGTAAAGTCGGTTCATCACCATAAACTGCTGCTGATGATGAAAAAACAAGTCTCTTCATATTCTTTTGATGCTCTTTAGCTAATTCAAGAAGCATTAAAACACTTTCAAAATTAACTTGATGTGTTTCTACCGGACGTTCAACTGAGTCCGCTACACTCGCTATGGCCGCCAAATGAAAAATATAATCAAACTCATTAGTTGTAATTATCTCTTTCATTAACTTCCTGTCCGTCACATCACCTTTTATAAAAGTTAAGTTTGCTGAAGGTTTCAAGTTTTCTTGTTGCCCCATCGATAGATCATCAATAACTACAACTTTATGTTCCTTTACCAGGTAGTTTGTCAAATTTGAGCCAATAAAACCTGCTCCTCCTGTAATAAGATATGTTTCCATTTAACGTCTCCTCCAAGGATCACTCTATTACTAATCTATTATTTTTTTAACAATTGATCTTTTAAATCTTCTTTTATCTTCGTTGTTGAGACACCTTCTGTCCTTGGTAAGTAAACAACCTCACAGTGTTCTTGGAGGAAATCAAATTTACCTTCCCAATCATCCCCCATAACAAAGACATCAATATTGTTATCTTTAACATCATCCACTTTTTGCTCCCACGTAAATTCAGGTAAGACAACGTCTACATATTTGATGGCTTCTAAGATATACTTGCGGTCTTCATAAGATGTATAGGCCTTTTTCCCCTTTAACGCATTAAACTCATCCGATGAGACAACAACAGTCAAGTGGTCTCCCAATTCTCTCGCACGTTTTAAAATGTTCACATGACCTTTATGTAACAAATCAAACGTTCCATACGTAATTACTTTTTTCATAATGTCTAATCCCTCTTCTTATTTGATTGAGTACTTACCCTCTACCTCTCTAATACAGAATAAGCCACGATACTTTACATTTTACCATATTAATGAGCTCTTTTTTTAACTTTAAATCATTCTTTTAATTTATTTTAATAAAGTGCCCTTTTTTCATAAATAAAAAAAATAATACCTTTAACAGTATTATTTTTTAAAGTTAAATAAAATCCACAAAACGAGCTCTAAACTTCATATGTAAATGCGAGCCTAACGTCAATAGTACCCCCACAATTAACCAGAAAAATAAAGTTTGCGTTCCTTTTTCCCAGAACCATCCTTTAGATAAAAATGAATCTCTAAAGCCGTTAATAATATAGTAGATGGGATTAAGTTGTAAGATACGGATTAATAAATCTTTACCTGCAAATTGGGCCGCTGTTTCGATATTCCAAATCGGGCCTGATAAGTAAAAAAGTAAACGTAAGATTGATTGTAACATGATGTGATAATCACGGACCAACACACTTATCGTCGCATTTAATATGCCGAATGAAAAAAGGAAAGCGATCATACAGATAAAGTAATAAAAATACTGTAACCAATAAATCGTAGGTGTCACACCAGCAGCCAACATTGAGATTAATAGAAGTACCATCATTGCACGGTAACTTACAAAATTACTCGTAATATTAACCGATGGGAGAATACTTACCGGAAACTTCATCTTAGACACCAGTCCAACCTGACGATAAATACTGTTAGAACAGCCTAAGATAGAACTGCTAATAAAAAACCAGGCAATCATTCCGATAATCATCCAAATGATAAACGGCACACCATCTACTCGCTTCCCTTGGTTAACACCCAAACCAAATACTAAATAATAAATTCCAATCTGAATCGCTGGATTTAAAAACTGCCACACTAAGCCTAGGTAGTGACTTTGATACGTTGCTTTTTCTTCATATTTAGAGATTCGACGGATAATTCCGACATTTTCTAGTTGTTCTTTTAAAACTAATTTTACATCATTCATAATGTCAAACTCCTTTAAGACTTCACTCGCCTATTTTGTCTTCATCATTTCAGTTTTACGTTCGCTTTATGCCATTTTTTAGCTTGGAACATAAAAAGTGGTAATTCCGCTATTCTATACAATCGTTTTGGGCTACTTAACGAGCGGTATAACCATTCTAAACGGTACTTTATAAAGAAATCAGGTGCTCGCTTCACATGACCACTTATCACATCAAAACTGCCTCCCACATCTTGAAAGACCTTCGCATCACAACTCTCATAGTACTCCGCTAACCACTGCTCTTGTCTTGGAAATCCTAGCGCGACAAAAACAAATGTCGGCTTCACTTTATTTATCTCTGCTGCAACTTGTTCACCCGACAAAGCGGTATAGCCATCAATGTAACCCGCGATTTTAACGTCAGGATACTCTCTCCTAATCGCTTTAACAGTATCGTTTAGAACCTCTGGCTTTGAACCGTATAAAAAGATAGATTCTTTTCTCTCGTTAGCAAAAGCCAACAAGCGATACATCAAATCAATGCCTGTTACCCGCTCTTTTATCTTGCCACCTTGTTGTTTCGAAGCTTTGACAATTCCTATGCCATCTGCAATGCCGTAAGTCGCCTTGTTAGCTAAGTCAACGATTTCTGGATGCTTATTCGCATGTAAAGCAATTTGAGGATTAATACTTAAATAAAGTGTTTTATCCCCTTGCTGCAAATGTTCTGGTAATTCAGCGATAATCTCATCTAAGGTCGCAACAGCAACAGGTAAACCTAGTATGACTTCCTTTTCCATGTTAGTCATCCCTTCATTTCGTTTTCATAAATTCAATTAAACGCTCACTGGCTTGGCCATCATTATACTCTTGCCAGCTTACGCCATAATCAGCGGCTAACAGCCCCTCATGCGCTTTTATTTTTTTCTCTAAATCCTCTATAGTTTGTACAATAGTTGAACTCGCCCCTTGCACAAAATCTGGTTGAAGCCCAACTTGTTTCTTATAGGTTTTTAAGTCTGGACAGTAAAAGATAAGCTGTCCTTCTGGCTTAATTACGCTATAGTCAAACGGAACAGACGAATAATCGGTAATTAGAATGTCTACATTATATAACAATTCTTCTAATGTAAGACCTTTTAAATCAAACTTAAGCGGTCCATCAGCTCGGTACTCTGTCATATGAGGATGCAAGTGTGCAAACCCAACCATCCCTTCAGGCAAGCTTAGCTGGTTAAACATTGCCTCTATCACACTAGTCTCATACGGTCGGTAAGTCGGGACATACAATACTATCTGTTCCTCTTTGAACTCAGGAAAAGCCAGCTGAAATTTTTCTTTCGCTTGAACTTTATATCCCTTTTCAAAATAATAATCTGTTCGAGGACAACCTATCTTAAGCAACTTTGTTTCAGAAATCTGATAGCTTTCTTGGAAAATGGTTCCCATCTTATCAGAGCCCACAACATAATAATCGCAAGCATCATAGACCGCTTGAAACCGTTTATGATCTGCTTTTGAACGCGTAGCGGTCGCTCTATCTTGCCATCCAAATGTTTTAATCGCACCATTTGCATGCCATATTTGAAAAACAGTCGTCTCATCTGAAAGCTCTAACGCTCCCATAAACGCAAAGTAATTGTCACAGATGACATAACGGGAGTTAGTGATCCTAGCAACACATTCTTTAAAAAAAGAGGTGGTCTCATCTAGGCTATAGCACGTAAGACCCATATCTCGGTAAATTTCCACCTCTGTCTCACACGCCTTGGTATAATAAACCGTCACCATACCTAAATCTTTTTCTTGAGTCAGTCGTTTAATTAGACCACGGTCATTCCCTGGAAAACTAAGCAGGTACGCCACGCCATGACATATGCCTTGTCGTCTTGCTCGTTTTGACTTTAATTTAACCAGAGTCATATAGGCTACTTTAGCCCATTGATTAAATTGACCTTTAACCCTCATAGCCCTTACCTTTAACTGGTGATTGTTTTGTCTTTTTCTTTTGCACAATAGGCTTACCAGTTTTAGGGTCAAGACGTTTCAGCGGCATCGGTTTCTCAAATAAGACCGTCGGCTGTTTGATCACTGTCGTTAGGGCACGTCCATTAATATTTATCGCGCCTAAAAAAATGAGTGCTAATACTGCCACGCCTAACATCACTTTTGTAAAACGTGTCATCTTACCAATCGGAGGCCCTTTTAAAACTTCTGGATCTTTATTTTTTTCTTTAGCAAGTTCAGCTAACTTCTCTTCATTGAAGGCTGTCTGTTGACTCTTATAATTATCTTGATAGGCTTTTTTCTCTTTTGGTGACTGTTTCCTAAACCAAGCAGTAAAATCTTTATATTCTTTAACAACTTCAGCTGTTTCACCAAACATTTTCACCTCACCGTAATGCATCCACAACACACGTGTACAGAGTTTTTCGATTTGAGCTAACGAATGACTAACGAAGAAGATTGTCTTACCTTCTGATTTAAATTGTTCAATACGCTCGACACATTTTTGATAAAACGTATCATCACCTACTGATAAGGCTTCATCAATGATTAAAATATCTGGGTTATTATGCACCGCAATCGCAAACCCTAAACGAGACTTCATCCCACTCGAATAGTTTTTTACAGGTTGGTCAATAAATGCACCCAGATCAGCAAACGCGATAATATCATCTAAAATAACATCAATTTGCTCATTCGTTAGGCCTGTCATCAAACATTTCAAGCGAATATTTTCTAATCCTGTTAATTGTCCTTTAAGACCAGCGCCTATCGCAATAATTGAGGTCTCACCTTTAATTTCAAGAACACCGCTTGTTTGTGGAATAATGCCAGCTAAAATATTGGATAAGGTTGATTTCCCTGACCCGTTGATCCCAATCAAACCAACCGTTTCACCTGAATAAACTTCTAAGTCCACTCCTTTAAGTGCCCAAAAATGTGGAATATCTTTTTGTGAAAATTTAAAAAGAGCTTTCACTTTATCTGATTTTTTCTTATATAAGTCATATTCTTTTGTGATCATTTCCATCCGAACTTTAACTTGTCTATTTTCTTGAGTCAAACTAAACGCCACCTTACTCTAATTGTTTTAGAACACCATTATTTTCAGATGTTCTTAAAATATCTTTTGATGCTTATAAAATAATAATAGGGATAATTAAGAAACAATTATCCCTGATACTTCACATTAATCATCTATTATGGCCATGCCATCTTCAGGGAATGTGTCCGGTGAGACAACTCCATTTGATTCCAACTTAAAGCCCTCTACATCTCTTTCATCCGCTGCATCTAACCCTAGGTTATAACGCATACGATGACTGATATAATCTAAACTATCTTCATGAAGTCCTACCATACTCTCGCCATAATAAGTGAAACTCATCCATGAGAAAATATAAGAATCAAAATCATAACTATTGGTTAGACCGGACTGGGCTACCGCTAACATCGTCGGCATATTCATATCCGTCCAAAAATGACCTCTTAGCGCCTTAATCACATCTTGAAATTTGGTGATTGAACCTAATCCCATTGCTTTTTTTAATAAAGCTTGCATGACTTCTTGTTGACGACTGCCTCGCTTAACATCATCATCGGCTTTACGAGTTCTGGCAAAGGCTAGTGCTTCTTCCCCGTTTAGAACATGACGTCCTTTTTTCAGCTTCACTTTAAACTTCCCTTTAGCATTTTGCTCTGTGTAATCATACGGTACATCTACTTCCACTCCATCAAACGCATCAATAATCTGCTCAAATGCTTGGAAATCAATCGTCACATAATGATTAATTGGGACATTCATTAGGTTTTCTACTGCATCTACGGTCGCTTCAATATCACCGTAGGCATACGCTGCATTAATTTTTCCTTTACCGGTATACTTTTCAGAATTTATCTGAGTATAGGTATCACGAGGGATACTTACCTGACTGATTTTACCATTTTTAGGGCTAACTGTTACAAGTAGCATAGCATCCGTTCGAGTTGCTTCTAAATTTCGCTCATCATTATTGTCTATTCCGAGCACTAAAATAGAAATCGGATCATTCAATGGGTCAATATTATCATTGATCGTTGTTTTTCTGTTCAACGGTTTATACGAATCATTAAGAAAGCTATTCACCGTAGTAAAAATGTTAGCACTATAGGCAACTATCCCCAATAATAACAACAGTAACCCAATAATTAAGATGCGATTTCTTTTTTTTCTTTTCTCTAAAGTCGTCGCCTTCGTAATTTCTTTACGTTTTACACTTTTGAGTTGATAATCTTTAATAGCCTCTTCTAATACAGCATCTGGATCATCAGCTTCCGGATCATCCTCGACTGTCGCCGCTTCTAATTTCTCACGCATTTCATCGAAAATAGCACCATCTACTAAATCATCTTCCAATAATATCGTGCGTAGATCTTCTGAACTCTCAGGTTTTATCTTCTCTACTTCTTCTTTTTTTGTTTCTTTTTTTATCGTTTCATCCGATTGTTTCGTATTAACTTTTTTCGTTTCACTTGACTCTTTGATTTTGTTTTTATCAGTCATTTGTGTCATCCTTCTTAATTAATATCCAAATTATTATACCATATCTTTTATGACAAACCTAGTCGGCTAATATGTCTTAAACTTTCCATAATATATTATTTAAGTTGGCAGTTATTCCGTTGTACTGTATAATAGACAAGAATACTGAAAGTAGGTTTATAATTATGAATTTTATTGTAAGTTTGGTACTACGGCTACTTCTTGTTGCTGCCATTGCTTACCTAATAACTCCAATCGGTCGACGTTTTTCACTTTTTATTAAAGCTGTTGATTATCCAAACGCTCGTCGATTAAATAAAAAACCAATGCCATCAGCTGGTGGCTTAACCATTTATATTACCTTTATTATTACGACACTTTTCATCTTTCCTGATGTTATCCCAAAAGATTATGCTTTAAAAATCATTTTATCAAGTGGGATTGTCGTTATAACAGGTATTTTGGATGATATTTTTGAATTGTCACCTAAACAAAAGTTATTAGGCATTACATTAGGCGCACTATCCGCGTATTATATTGCTGATATTCGCATGAATACCGTAAGTCTTTTTTCCTTCTTTGATATCAATTTGGGATTTCTAAGTTTACCTTTAACCTTGATTTGGATTATTGCCTTAACGAATGCGATTAATCTCATTGATGGTTTAGACGGTCTCGCCTCTGGTGTATCGATTATCGCATTGATGTCCATGGGAATTGTCGGGTATATTTCGGTAGCAAGTTATGGTGTTATTATCCAAGTCCCTATCATGATTTTTATATTGGTAGCTTGCACGGTAGGATTTTTACCATTCAACTTTTATCCAGCGAAAATCTATCTCGGTGATACCGGCGCACTGTTTTTAGGCTTCATGATAGCCATCCTCTCATTACAAGGATTAAAGAATACAACTGTTATTTCATTAATCACACCACTCATTATTCTAGGTGTGCCAATTACAGATACTCTTTTCGCAATCATCCGTCGCCTTCTTAATAAACAGCCCATTTCATCAGCAGATAAAATGCATCTGCATCACCGTTTACTATCGATAGGTTTCACACACCGAGGAGCGGTCTTAATGATTTACGCTCTAGCATTTATCTTCTCATTCATTGCTATACTTTATAGCTTTAGTGACATGTGGGCCAACATCATTATGACCATCGCACTGTTATTTGGTCTTGAACTTTTCGTTGAGTTAATCGGCTTGACCGGTACGGAACGTCAACCTCTGATGGATGCGTTGAAGTTTATCGGAAATCGAGCTTATCGTATTGAACGGTTAGAAAAACGTAAGAAAAAAAATAAGCATTCTAAGTAATTTTAAATTACTCGGAATGCTTATTTTTTATAGTGTATTTTTTACCTTGACGTGCTATTTTTCTTAATGGAACATTTAGACTACTATTGCGTGTTTCAATCGACCCACTGATAAATTCTTCAAAGACAGCATTGATTAGCCCACCTAAGATAATAACTGTCGCAGCAAAATCAAGCCACAGCATAAAGACAACGAACCCACCAATCAACCCATAACTCGTAAACCCTTTTGAAAAGTAATGCGTATACAACCCAAAGAATTGGGTCAGGATCATCCAACCGACCGAAGCAAAGATAGCTCCTGGTAAGATTGAACGTAGCCTCACTTTAGCATTTGGTAAAAAAGCATAAATAACACACATCGTTACAAACAAGACCAACAAAGTAACCGGCCATTTTAATGTTTGAAAAATATCCACTATTGATATAGGTAAATTTAAAATGGGTAAAATATAATCTAATATTCGTTGTCCAAAACTAAATAATAACGCGACAACAATAACAGAAAGTAAGAATAAGAAAATCGCTCCAAATGAAAATAACCGCGTTAAAATCATGTTGGCACGACGTTCTACTCCATATACTTTATTAAGAGTAATTTGGAGTGCATTAATACTTCGACTACTTGCCCACAATGTTGCTATCGCTGATACAGAAAGGACACCACCATTTGATACACTTAATAGCGAACGAATCGTCCCTTCTAACATCGTAAAGATACTTTCAGGAACCATCGCTGATATATAAGGGAGAACCATTTCAGGATCGAGATTTAAAAAGGGTAAAATATTACCAATTGCTATCGTTAGTGGAAATAAAGATAACAATAGGTAATACGCAATCGCAGCAGCTGAAAGACCAACCTCCGCCCCTTTAAAACGCTCTTGTATAGTTCCTATTAATTTTCGATACGTTTGATTATTGAGTATTCTTTCAACTGACTTCATAAGGCTCCTTTAATAACGTTTTGACGTCTATTATTGGTCTCCTTGAGAGGTTAAAATTTGAGGACCTTCTTTAGTAATCGCTAACGTATGCTCGTATTGACAGCTTAACCCGCCATCTAATGTACGAGCAGTCCAACCATTGTCATCCATTTTCATTTTCCAAGTTCCAGTGTTTACCATTGGTTCAATCGTGATAACCATACCTTCTTTAAGGCGTAATCCTTTACCCGCTTCACCGTAGTGAGGAACCATTGGTGCTTCGTGAATAGTTGGTCCAATGCCGTGACCAATAAAATCACGAACAACACTTAAGTTTTCAGATTCTACATAGGTTTGGATAGCATGTCCGATATCGCCAATACGGTTACCAACTTGTGCTTGTTCAATCCCTAGATATAATGCTTTTTTAGTCACTTCCATTAATTTATCAAGTTCTGGATTAGACTCACCTACAACATATGTCCAACATGAATCTGACATCGCGCCGTTAAGGTCGATACACATATCTACTTTGATTAAATCGCCGTCTTTTAGTTTTTCTTTACGAGGGAAACCATGACAGATTTCATCATTAATACTGCAACATGTTGCATACTCATATCCTTCAAACCCGATTTGTGCAGGAATTCCGCCGTGATCCACAATATACTTGTGAACAAATTTTTCAATATCCCAGCTTGTAATACCTGGTTTAATAAAGGTTCTTAATTGACGGTGAACATCTGCTAAAAGTTCTCCTGATTTATCCATTGCTTCTATTTCTCTTGCTGATTTTAATGTAATCATATTTTCTCATCCCTTCTCAATCGTTACGTTATCTTATAATGAATCGTAACTTTGCACTCTATATTTTAGCACAATGTCCGACACTAGCCAAATAACTGTGGTTACTATTTTTTTGTTTCAATAATCTTGTTTTCTGTTATAATTTTAAGTAGTATTTAAAGCTTTATAGCGAAAGGATGAATAGTATGGCATTAGCTAAAATAGTTTACGCAAGTTTAACGGGTAATACAGAAGAAATCGCTGATATCGTTGCTGAAGCGTTAGAAAATCTAGATATCGAAGTGGAACAAGAAGAGTGTTCACAAGTAGATGCTTCTGATTTTTCAGATGCTGATATTTGTATTATTGCAACTTATACATACGGAGACGGCGAGTTACCAGATGAAATCGTCGATTTTTACGAAGAATTACAAGAAGTTGATCTAAAAGGTAAGGTTTATGGTGTCGTTGGTTCAGGGGATACCTTCTACGAGCTATTCTGTCAGTCTGTTGATGATTTTGAAGCAGCATTCGAAAAGACAGGTGCAACTAAAGGAGCAACTGCAGTCAAAGTTGACCTTGCTGCCGAAGAAGATGACATCGTTAATCTAGAAGCGTTCGCTAAAGAGATTGCTGCTAAATTAAATTAATAAATAAAAAAAACGCCTAATGGCGTTTTTTTTATTTATAGTAGAACTTTCTCACCAGACTCTGATAACCGATTTTCTACCATCGCTTCTAAAAGAGAAACCACTTTGGCATTTTCGAGGTTAATCGAACCATTAAGTCTCATCGTAGCGACACCCATAGTAAGTAACAACGTACTTGAAAATAAAGTTTCTTTCACCTCACCGCTTATCTCTCTATATTTTTGAGAGTCATCAATGTGTGACAATACTATTTTTCGACAAAAACGTTTTAAATCTTCTCCAATTTTATCTTCTCTTAAAAATAACGCTTGAAATATTTTGCCTTCATCTTTAGCAAAATTTAAAAATTTAAGATTAGCAGCTATCAAAGGATCAGTATGATCAACAGCTATTTCATCAATACGTTTGATTATCTTTTCAAAGTGTCCTAAAACAGCAGCATGAAGCTCGTCCATATTTTTAAATTCTAAATAAATAGGTTGAGTCGAACAATTTAATTTGTCGGCTATCTTACGCGAAGAAAACCCTTTCGGTCCCTTGGTTATCAGTTGCATGAATCCGGCCTCAATAATATCTGATCGTGTCACCATTTTTTTTCTAGGCATTTTCTTTTCCTCTCTTTTGATAATTCCTAACCCCAACACTTCTCTTATTTCTGTTATTGTATCATTCAATTGTTCGTCTTAAAACCTTGATATAACAGACTTTTTACTTTTTTTCGGACTATTTTAGAACATTAAAATACAAAGAGTATTTAATTAGTGATTTCAAATTATATATGGTATTATATTCTTTAACTAATTGATATTCAGGAGGAATAGTTATGACTAAAAATACATTTCAAGAAAAATTAGAAGCTTACGCAAAACTGATTGTAAAAACAGGTGTAAACGTTCAAAAGAGCCACTCTGTTGTTTTATTAATTGATGTCGAACAAGTTGACCTTGCTCGTTTAATTACCAAAGAAGCTTATGCTAATGGTGCTAAAAACGTCATGGTTCAATGGCGTGACGATGTTATTCAGAAAGAATTCTTCTTACACGCTGATGAATCATTATTAACAGACATTCCAGATTATAAAGTTGCAGAAATGGATGCCTGGGTTGCCGCTGGTGCTAGCCGTATTAGTGTTGTTTCTCAAAATCCAGATGCCTTAGCTGGTACTGATCCAGAACGTGTTGCAACTTACCAAGCCGCGTCAGGAAAAGCTATGGGTGCTTTACGCCAAGCTTCTCAAGCGAATAAAATCAGTTGGACTGTTGTTGCGGCAGCTGGTCGCGACTGGGCTGCTAAAGTGTTCCCTGACTTAACAACAAACGACGAGCAAGTAGAAGCTCTTTGGAATGCTATCTTCAAAGCGACTCGCATTGACCAAGAAGACCCAATCAAAGCATGGGAAGAACATGATGCTCTATTGAATAAAAAAGCAGCTGAATTAAATGCTGAACAATTTGATTCATTACACTATACAGCACCAGGCACTGACCTAGTTATCGGATTACCTAAAAACCACAGCTGGGAAGGTGCTGGAAGCTACAACGTACGCGGTGAAAAATTCATGGCTAATATGCCAACTGAAGAAGTCTTCACTGCTCCTGACCGCAACCGTGTTGATGGAACAGTCGTTAGTACAAAACCTTTAAGCTATGCTGGTACGACCATTACAGGCATGTCATTCACATTTAAAGATGGCGCGGTTGTTGATTGCTCTGCTGAACAAGGTGAAGATGTCCTTAAAAAATTAGTGGCCACTGACGAAGGTTCTAAACGTCTAGGTGAAGTCGCTCTTGTTCCAGATCCTTCTCCTATTTCACAATCAGGTATTACATTCTACAATACTTTATTTGATGAGAATGCTTCAAACCATGTTGCATTAGGTTCAGCTTATGCCTTCAACTTACAAGGTGGAACTGAAATGACAAATGATGAGTTACTTGAAGCTGGCCTTAATCGTAGCACAACCCACGTTGACTTTATGATTGGCTCAGATAAAATGAACATCGACGGCATCCGTGCCGACGGTTCTCGAGTTCCATTATTTAGAAATGGTGACTGGGCTTAATAATAGGTATAAAAAAGAAGCGCCTCAAAAGAGGCGCTTCTTTTTTATATGTAAACCAGCATTAGTCTCACCTTTTTACGGGTTCTAAAATCTGCTCTTTAAAACTTCAGCCAGTCCTTTTTGCTTTTCTGCATAGGGCTGGCTTCCAGTTTTTTTGAGCATAACGATTTTAGTCTCACCTTTTTACGGGTTCTAATGGTTGCTTCTTTGTAACTTCAGATGCTCTCTTTGGGCTTGTTCCCAAGAGTCTCTTCCAGTTCCTTTGAAGCAGGTCACCATTAGTCTCACCTTTTTCTCGGGTTCTAAAATCTGCTCTTTAA
Organism: Vagococcus proximus; assembly: GCF_029143285.1. Taxonomy (GTDB): domain Bacteria; phylum Bacillota; class Bacilli; order Lactobacillales; family Vagococcaceae; genus Vagococcus_D; species Vagococcus_D proximus. Next base: position 162,258 of record NZ_JAPDSH010000002.1, on the reverse strand, counting down.
AACTTCAGCCAGTCCTTTTTGCTTTTCTGCATAGGGCTGGCTTCCAGTTTTTTTGAGCATAACGATTTTAGTCTCACCTTTTTACGGGTTCTAATGGTTGCTTCTTTGTAACTTCAGATACTCTCTTTGGGCTTGTTCCTAAGAGTCTCTTCCAGTTCCTTTGAAGCAGGTCACCATTAGTCTCCCCTTTACGTTTCTGACTGGAATCGAACCAGCGGCCTATCGCTTAGGAGGCGATTGCTCTATCCTACTGAGCTACAGAAACATTAACATACTTATTTTCTCACTTATCATTTTGATTGTCTAGGAATTTGACTAAAAAAAGAAGCCAAATAAATTTGGCTTCTTTTACTAATTAGTATTAAACTGCTTCTTTTTTCATTTCTTGAATTGTCGCCATTTTGATAAATGGAACATAGATAATTACTGAAATAACTAAGTTTACTGCTGATAATACTCCACCTGATAGGCTATTTGTTGCTAAGATACCGCCAATTACTGGTGGTGTTACCCATGGTGGCATTCCTGTAGCTGCTGGGACCATACCCATTGATGTTGCAAAGTACGCTACTGTTACTAATACCATTGGTGTTATGATGTACGGAATGAATAAGATTGGATTCAATACGATCGGTAAACCAAATGTTAGAGGTTCATTGATGTTGAATAAACTTGGAGCAGCTCCTAATTTACCTACAACTGAGAATTGTTTATGTTTTTTACCAACTAAGAAAATCGCGATAACTAAACCTAAAGTAGCACCTGTACCACCTAAGTTTACGAATGCATCAAAGAATGGTTTGTTAACGATATATGGTAATTCTTTTCCTGCTTCTAACGCTTTGATATTCGCTTCAATAGAAGGCGCATTGATAGATTGCATTAAAGGCTCTAACATATTGGCACCGTGTAAACCGAAGAACCATAAGAACGGTGTTAAGAATGCTAATAATAAAGCTGATGGATAAGAGCTAGATAATTTCATGAATGGTTCTTGTACCGCTGCATAGAATGATGCTACTACGTCCATAATACCGAATGCCATGAAGAATGTATTAATTAAACCGAATAAAGAAATAGTAATCATTGCTGGCATTAGAGCTGCAAATGAGTTTGCTACTGCTGGTGGAACACCATCAGGCATTTTGATAACTAATTTATCATTTCCTGCTAATTTACAGAATAATTCAGCTGAGATTAATCCAACGATAAGTGCAATAAATAATCCATTTGAAGACATACCTGTAGCCCCACCAAAAGCAAAGAATGCTCCTAATGATGTCGTACCAGCTGATATCCCATTTTTGCCATATGAGTTAGCTAAGTTATAAGCTACTAAGAAAGCAATCAACACTGATAGTATTGCAAATGTACCATTCCATACATTTCCACCAAACTTAGTCCAGATGTAAACACCATCTTCAACTTGTTTTGAGAAAATTGAGTTCATAAAGTTTTGAACTGCAGGAATCGGTAAGTTGTTAATTAATACTGCGAAAGCCCCTAAAATCATTAAAGGCATCGTAACTACGAATGAATCTCTGATTGCTACCAAGTGACGTTGTGCTCCAATTTTTGAAGCTACTGGGATGAATTTTGCATCCATAAAGGCAATAAATTTGTCCATCTCATCTTCCCCCTAAAAATTATTTTTCATCAATTTTTTTGTGTAAATCAATTAACTCCTTAGCTATATCTGTAAATGCAATAGCTGTCATTAAATGATCTTGGCTATGAACAGTTAATAATGTCACTGTCATATGATCGCCTTGTGCTTCTTTAGTTAAAAGTCCTGTTTGAGCATGATGCGCTTCTACTAATGACGCTTCTGCACTTTTAATTTTTTCAGCTGCTTCATCGAAGTTTCCTTCTTTTGCTGCTTGAATCGCTTCCATTGCATCGCTTTTTGCATTACCTGCATTGACGATAAGTCCCATGATTGATTCTAAGTTTGCTTCATCCATTTGTTTTCCTCTTTTCATACTCATAAATTAATTTATCTCCTTAGTCCTTATTCACCGATTAAAGTTAACGCTTGTTTTAATACATTTTCACCGTTCATCATACCGTAATCTTTCATATCGATTACCGCTGAAGGGATATTCATTGGTGCTAATTTTTCTTCGAATTGTTTTTGCATAAAACGAACTTGAGGGCCTAATAATAAAACGTTAACATCTTTATTCGCTAAGTGTGAATCTGCATCTGATGCTGATACTGCGAAGATATCTGATTCAATTCCTTGAGCTTCTGCTGCCGCTTCCATTTTTGTTACTAATAAACTAGTACTCATACCTGCTGAACATACTAACATAATTGTTTTTTTTGACATATCTATCGTCTCCCTTATTTGTATTTTACACTTATATATAAAGCAAAAACCGTGCCAACTTTTATTGGCACGGTTTTTGTTGATATAACACGCTTTTTGAACATACAATATAACGTTTACACTAAAGATTATATCCTTACACACTACGATTAGTGTGTATCTACAAAATTTTGATCAATTTTATTCTCAATCATCATTTGTGTTAAATAAGCCACTTCACTCTCTGGTAATTCAACATTATATTGCTTTTCTAGAGGCATTAGATTAGAACGAACTGTCTTCATCTCCATACGATGACTTGCTTTAAATTCATCAAGCTCTTTAAACTGTCTCGCAGCTTGTCCATTATTAAGCGCCTCTACTAAAAACGCCAAATGAATCAGCACACCCGCATCAACACCCGGTTCAACGACAATTTGTAAATCTGTCTGCATTTGATGAACGATTTTTTGCAGCATCATTAATAATACCGATACCGATGGAACACTTTTAATCGTCCCTTCCAATGAGGATACCATTTGTTCCATTGGTACTTCATCCGCTACGATTCGCTTAAACACGTTTAATTTTTCATTACTAAAGATATCAAACGCTGAAAAGAACGGGATATTTTGATAATCTATCTCTACCGTTCCTACAATCGCTAATATCTCATACTGCTCGATTAATTCATCGATATGCTTTTTAAACGACTCTTTTTCTAAAAATTGCAATTGAATAATTTCTATCACATCTGTATTAACTACTGGAAGCACACGTTCGTAAAGTTTCTTAGACACACCTTCACCTGTGAAACAAGTAACGATAACAGCTTTATCTAGTTTACGCTTGGGTTTAAATTGATTCCTAACAATACTCTCTAATGATAGTTGAATATTTTGATAGATATCCTTTAAACTTCTACCGATACTTGCTGTTCTTACCGCTTCAAGAACAATCATTGTACTGACCATTGAAATAGCTTTCGTTCTAACACCGGTCTCTTCATAAATCATATCCCCAAAGGTATTTAGTGATCCCATATCTGTTAAAAGCAGCATCCCACTTTCCATCTCTTCACGATTTTCTAAGACATATGTTTTGAGTGCATCATACATCTCTTGCACTTCCATTGTAAGTGGCATATTAAAGGCTTTACCTGTATCGGTTCCAAGTAACTCTTGAACAGCTTCTAACATACTGCTTGCGGTGGATTTTCCATGCATCAAAACAACTACTGACACTTTACTTTCAGCTTTTTCTACAGTCTCACTAATATCAAGCGATAAGAACATTGTGATAAATCCTATTTCGTCAAATGGTATTTCAATCTCATATTCTTCTTCTATTAAAGAGGATATATCTAGTGCAACTTGAAATTCTTTTTTATAATTGATTCTAATTTCATTAAGGTTAGGATGAACAATACTTCTATTTTTTTCAATCCGTTCCAACGTCCCTTGAAGATGAAGTGCAAATGTAAAACGAGCTTTTTGATTGTAACTTCTATCCAATCGCTCTTCTGCCAAATCATACACTTTGTTAGTTAAATCCCACATTTTATCAGAAATCAATTCCCTATGAACATCGCTTCTCGTCAATTCATCCACATAGGTTTCAAAATACTTATCGACATCTGTTTCAATCAGTTCTGCCAAATCGGTATTTTCCAAATCAACCGATGTCATACTGGATACACGCTCTTCAATCTCGTTATATACTGTCATATCTCTCGCTGGATCAAGTGACCAAACCACTTCTTTCATACCAGGATCAAAAGTTAAATAACGGTTATTTTTATCTACAAATCGCTCTACTTTCTCAGGTGCTTCTTTGACTTTAAGAAGGCCTTTTTGAACATGTAATGGCAGTTCTTGCTGATTAATTTGAAGATAGTCTTTCTGATTGGTACGGCTATATAGAAAGGCTTTTGCACAGACAAGTTTCAAGTCGCGCTTCACCTGTCCGATATTTCCTTCTGCATAATAGAGCATATAAGCTAAAATCGCATCACGCTCGACAATAATACGACGATTCAATCGGTTCGCTTCTTCTTTAATAAAGCGCGTTACAATTTCATAACGTTCATCAATCGTACGCTCTGTTAAGGAAGGTAACGTAATCGACATCGGAATACGTCGATTAAAGGTACTTAAAAAGGTACTTGAAGATTCTGTCGTTGCCCCAATAATCTGAACACTGGCTTCATGACTCTTACTACTCTCACCAAGAGGTCGGTAGACACCTTTATCAATAAAGGTAAAAAGCATCTCTTGCCCTTCTGGTGGTAAGCGGTGTATCTCATCTAAGAACAAAATTCCACCATTTGCTTTAGACATTAACCCTTCACGGTCCTCTGTCGCACCAGTGTAGGCTCCTTTCTTCACACCAAATATATGCGCAAAAAGAAGTTGCGGATTTTGAGCATAGTCAGCACAGTTAAACGAAATAAACGGTGCTGTTTTAGGAAGTGTTTCAGAGCTAATTGCAAATCGATACATGCATTCTGCAAAAAGTGATTTCCCTGTTCCTGTTTGGCCAAATATAGTCGTATGTAGTCCTCTAGGTGGGTAAAGAATCGCGGCTTTCGCTTGTTGGATAACGACCTTTAATGATTCCTCAGCCCCTACCAATGTGTCAAAGCTAACTTCAAAAGACTCTTGCTCTATCTCCTCAGCTGTCGAAATAGAAAATACCACAGGACGTCCAGTTGATCTTGCTACTCGTCCTTCTTTTGACAATTCATTTAAATACCTACTGACATTTGTTCGATCTAGTGCCATTAAATCTGCCACTGAGGCAGCTGTTAAGCCTGTTGGATTTTCCTCCAATATCGTCATAATCTGTTCTTTTCTATTCGACATCTGTCCCACCCTTTAGTTCATTATTTCTCGGACTTTTTACGAGCCCCTTTGTTCTTATCATTCTTTTTATTTTTAGATTTAGTTTTTTTCTTAGCTGATTTCTTTTCAGCAGGTGTTTTAATTTTTTTATAACGTTTCACTTCGCCATCGCCTTTAGGCTTTCTAGCTGGTTTCTCTGATGTTCCTGTTTCACCATCAGCCCCCACCGTTTCGCCATCCATTACGACACGTTTTTCTTGTGTCACGATTTGGCTACTGTGAACTGTTTTTTCTGATAATGGCCATTCTTTTTGCTTCGCTATTTTCTTAAGGTCACGAATAGAGTAATCATCAACAAGTGATAAGATATGTCCATCATGCCCCATACGACCTGTACGACCTGAGCGGTGAACGTAGCTTTCCAATGTATACGGTACGTCATAATGAATAACATACGGTAAAGCATCGAAATCTAACCCACGAGCAGCGATATCTGTCGTTAATAGTAAGTTTAATTTATTATCCGCAAAAGCAGATAACGCTAAACGACGTTCCATTTTATTTTGGTCTGATGCTAACGTCGCATTTGCTACACCTAAAAACTCTAATTTTTCTGACACAAAGCCCATCTCTTGCACTTCGTTAAAGAAGACAATGGCCTTAAATCCTTTGATATGTGACAATTTACGTAAGACTTCCACACGTTTTCTTGGCGGCGTCACAATATAGCCATGTTCAACCGTTCCAGCTGATTGATCTTCATCCGTTACGTCTAGTATTGTCATCTCGCGTTTATTTAACTCACCTAACTTCTCTTCAATCGCTACAGCCGTTGCAGAGACACAGACTAACTGCGCGTCACGGTCTAATGATTTCAAGATAGTTGCTGAGGCATTTAACTCACTTGTTTCAATTAATTGATCCACTTCATCTAAGACAAGTGTTTTTAGTAAATGTGCTTTCACTTTTTTACCTTTGATCAACTCAATCACACGACCGGGTGTCCCTACTAGGATTTCTGGTTTCGTTTTTAGTTTTTCAATTTGGCGTTTCACGTTGGCGCCACCTACAAGTGCTTGTGAGTTTAAGCCTAGTAAATCAGCCCATTCTTTCGTCACACTCGCTACTTGAACCGCTAGTTCTTGAGAAGGCAGTAAAATCAATAATTGATTGCCTGCTCCCTTTTCAATCGTTTGTAGTAACGGTAATAAATACGCTAATGTTTTTCCTGAACCTGTCGGAGATACCCCTACTAAGTTTTCTCCTGCTAACAACGGCTCATATGCTTTTTCTTGAATGGGTGAAGCTGATGTAAATCCTAATTTCCCCCACTGCGCTTGCCACACTTCTGGTAATTTCTCTACTAATGTCGTCACTCTTTTTCCCTCATATTCTTTATCAGTTTCTAAACTAATTGATTTTATTTTTTATCGGCTTTAAAGTAAATGCCTTCTTGTTTACGTAACGTTTCCATGATGTCATGTACAGTCAGCGCCACTTCACACCACTTGCTGTAATTTTCTTTTGACTCTTCTGATGTTGGGTTATTAATAACAGTTGCAAAGTCTACGGCTTCTTCAATCATCGGATTGTCTAAACTTGTACATGAAACTTTTTCCACGTTACCTTTTTGATCAATAACAGAAATGTCATCTATGCTGTTAATCGCATTTAAACTAATGGTTTGAGTTGGTGTGTAGATTTCTGTTGGTAAGAAACTATTGCCAATCTTCCCTGTCATCATATTTACATCAAAGTTTTCATAACGTAAAACCATTGTGCCAATACCATCAACACCTGTTCTAATTTTTCTAGCAAAGTAATGAACAGATTCAGGCTTACCAAACCACGCCACTGATGCATACAGTACATACACACCTAAATCCATTAAAGCTCCTCCTGAAAAATCAAGTGAAAAGATATTCGGCTCTTCACCTGCAAGAACAGCGTCATAACGTGATGAATATTTCATAAAGCTAATATTCGCCCCAATCACATCATCTTCACAGGCACTTAATAACTCTGATACTTTTTTAAAGCTGTCTTCATGAATATTACGGGCTGCTTCAAAAATAAAACGGTCATTTTCACTCGCAATAGCTAATAGGTGTTGCCACTCAGCTAACGTTGATACAGCTGGTTTTTCAACAATAACGTGTTTCCCCGCTTCTAAACTTGCTTTGGCTTGTTCAAAGTGCAAGCTATTTGGCGACGCAATATAAACCACGTCAATAGCCTCCGCCTTATAAAAATCTTCTAAACTATCGGTTACACCCTCACACGAAAAATCAGCTGCAAATGACTGAGCTGTTTCTAATTTTCTAGAGTAAACCAATGCTAAGCGGTACTCTTTTGATGCTTCTGCCGCTTCAATAAATTGTTTTGTAATCCAGTTTGTACCAATAATTCCTAAATTCAACATATCTATTCTCTCCCCTATTTAAGCCAGTGCTTCAACAAAATCATGTGCTAAATCCACTGGTATACTTTCTTTTAGTACGATTGTTTCTGGCGTAACTTTGCAATTATAGGCTAAAACTTCAAGACCTTTTTTAGACCCTTCTTCAATCGCCTGTTGTAATTTTGGTTGACGCTCTTCGTGAATCGTTGCCAACTCAACCTCTTCTAACTGAATAATAAATAACACCGCAGTTAGGTAGCCTTCCGCTCTTGCTGTACTTAATTCAGTCACATGCTTTAGAGCTCTTTCACTTGGTGCATCTGGAAAAGCAGCTTTTTTATTGTGTTCTAAGGTCATCCCTTTGACTTCAACAAAGACTTTCTCATCTTGGTCAGTTGTTACACAAATATCAAACCTCGATGCTCCGTATGTTACTTCACGTCTGACTTCAGTGATATTTCCTTTTAAAAATGGCAGAACAATCTCACCAGATTGAATTCCTTCTGCTGCAAGTTGATTGGGAACTTGACTGTCGATGTTAATCCAATTGCCTTTTTTCTCAACAGCTACTAAGTCATAATCAGTCTTTCGTGTCGGCGATGCTTGATAGCTAAGAGAGACAGTAACACCTGGAATTAACAATTCTTTACAACGTCCTGTATTCTTTACATGAACCCGAACTTCTTCTCCAGACTCCAGCAAACACCTTGCTATGAAACGATTATCTCGATTAATTAATGTTGCAACTTGAACATTTGGATAACAGACCATCTTAACGCCTCCACTTCTAACTATGTCTATTTATTATACACTATTTAGGAGGTTGATTGATACTATCAGAGTCTTCCAGACTAAAATAAAAAACCTTGAATCCAAAGAGATTCAAGGTTTTAATAGTTAAATTCTTAGTGGTAGAAATCAAAACGACCTTTTTTAAGTAATACTGAAGGTGTTCCTGTTTGTAATAATGATTTGTCTACAATTCCTTTTTTCATAACAGAGGCGATGTAGCCTTTGAAATCTTTGTTCATTGTATGACCGATACCATCATTGTTACCTAATGACGCAACAGTACCTGCTGATTTGAATTCAAATCCTTTTGGTTCTGTTCCGGCAAATTTGTTAGCCATCGCTTCAACGACAAAGTCCGCTTGAACTAAGGCGATTTGAGCTGTAGTTGGGTAAGGACGACCTGATGCTTCATCCATAACCGCACTAACGTCACCAATCATGAAGACGTTTGGTTGGCCTTTAACAGTTAAGTCAGGTTCTACCATTACGCGACCACGACGTTCTTCAAAGCCTGATGCTCCGACAACACTGCTGCCACGTACACCTGTAGTCCAGATAATTGTACTTGCTTCGATTTCTTTTAATTCACCATCTTGTTCGTAAACAACTGATGATTCTTTGATTTCTTTAATTGGTGTTCCTACGATAAATTCAACCCCACGTTTTTCTAATACGTCGATACCGTATGATGCTAATTTTTCTGAGAACATTGGTAATAATTTTGGCATTGCTTCAATACATGTTACTTTCACTTTATCCATTGGGAAATCAAATTTATCCGCTAATTTTGGTAAACGGTTTGAAATTTCACCTAAGTATTCGATACTTGTGAAACCAGCACCACAAACTACAATACTTAAATCTTTAGGATCTTTTGATACTTTATAATTTTGTAGGTTTTTATCTAATTGTGCTTTAGCTGCTTCAGCTGTTTTAATATCAACTAATGGCCATCCGAATTCATCAACACCTGGGATACCAAATGATTCTGATTCGAAACCTAAGGCAACAACTAAGTAATCATAGCTTACTTTTTCGCCTTCTTTTAATGATACTTCTTGAGCGTCATGGTTAATCGTAACAACTTCGTCTTGAATAAAATTAACTTTTGATTCATCAATAACATCTTTGATTTCAAAGCTAATTTTTTTAGCTGGCTCAGTACCGGCTGCAACTTCATGTAATTGAGTGGCTTCATAGTGATATGAATTTTTGTTAATTAATGTGATATCAGCGTCTAGACCTTTCTTTTGTAAGCCTTTTACCGTTCTAAGGCCTGCATAGCCTGCTCCCAAGACAACAATTTTCTTTTTAGTCATGTTTTTTATTCCTCCGTTTTTTATTACCTTCGCACATTCCATGCTAATTGTAATTATTCTCATCTCTAATTAAACCACTTTTTTCGCCAAATAGGAAATTATCTGTTTGTAAATCTAATTAATTTTTTAGAAATAAAAAAACACGCCTAAACGTGTTTTAAATTAACTCATTTTTACTTTAGTCTTAGTGTTCCAAATCATTGTTAACATGAAGGTAATTGTCAAGATAACAACCACAACATAGTACGGATAATGCGAGTTAACATCTAATAATGTCCCAGATAAAATAGGCCCTACAATATTCCCAACACTTGTCAGTGCGGAGTTAATTCCACTAACTGATCCTTGATTTTCACCCGCATGTTTAGATAAAAATGTTGTAATAGCAGGTCTAATTAAATCAAACGCTAAAAAGATGACGAATGTACTAATCAAGACACCCCAATAGCCTTTAGCAAAGACAATCGCTAGTACGAAAACAGCACTGACAGCTAAACATAAACGAATTAAACCAATCTCACCAATTTTACGAACAATTGCATCAAAGAAGACAATTTGAACAATTAAAGCAAGAACACCACTAACAGTGATAACAACCGCAATATCTCTTACTGAAAAACCGTAATTGATATCTACATAGATACTATAAATAGACTCAAATGCCGCTAACCCAAACGCATTAATCAAAATAATAAAGAATGGGAATGTTAACGCTGGCGTTAAAATAACTTCTTTTAAACTTGCCTTTGGACCGTCTTCTGTCACTGTTTCAATACGTTTTGGTTCTTTAAGCATAACTAACGCAAATAAGAATCCTACTAAACCTAAAATACCGGCTACATAAAACGGTAAACGCATAGAGATATCACCTAAGAATCCACCGATTCCAGGTCCAATAATAAAACCTCCACTAATTGCTCCTGATACCCAGCCCATTGCTTTTGGTCGTTCTTCTAATGTCGTAATATCTGCCACAAAAGCCATGACTGAAGGGAAGATTAACGCCGCACTAAGACCACCTAAAACCCTTGAAACATACAGTGCTGGTACAGTTGTCCCCATACCAAATAAAAATTCTGATAATGAAAAGATAATCATACCTATAACAATCATCCGTTTACGACCAAATAAATCTGATAAACGTCCTGCTACTGGTGAACAAATTAATTGTGACATCGCATAGGCTGCGGTTAAATAACCCATTGTTTGCCCACTTAAATGCATCTCGCTTTTAAATGTTGGCATTACTGGTATAACTAACCCAATCCCTACGAATACTAAGAAGAGATTACCAATAACAATCAACATCATTTTTTGTGTTTCTTTATTTTTCATATTTTTCCTCCAATCTGATACCTATAGCGGCCTATTTCATTACTTTTACCTATATTTTTAACTTAAAAATATTTAGAAAAAGGGCCCTCATATGCACGAGGGTCCTTTGATATAATCGCTAGGGTTATCACCTGTTTTTCCTAATACTATCACAGGAAATTTAGGACGGCAATATACAATCTGACGAATTTTTTCATAACAATTTTTTAGTCGGATTTCTAAAGAAAGGTTGTGTCACATTTCACTATAAAATCACGCTTTTATACTGATTTATTTGCTATACTTAATCAAGAAACCTATATCTGAAAGGAGCTAACTTATGTATCCTAATACAACACAAACCATTCTTTCTCAATTAAAATCTGGTGTATTTTCAGGTGCTAACTTCGCCTTTGTTGAAGGTAACACAATTGAGACACACTCTTATGGTCACGCCTCACTTTTACCTAACCCTGATGCAATGTTTGACACAACACTCTTTGATGTTGCCTCACTTACTAAAGTAATCGGCACAAACAGTGTTATTTTAAAATTAATTGAGGACGGACAACTTGATATTGATTTACCACTCGCTTTTTATTTGCCTGATTTTCAAGATAAAAAAGTAACTAGTCGACACTTGCTAACGCACACATCTGATATCAATCCTTTCATAAAAGATCGTGACACTCTGAACAAAGAAGAGTTACGAGCAGCGCTTTTACTTTTAAACTCAGGACCTCATATCGGAGCAAAAGTAGCCTACACAGATACCGGAACGCTCTTACTTGGCTTTTTAATTGAAAAATTATATAACAAACCTGTACAACACGTTATAGAGGAGGAAGTTTTACGTCCGCTTCAACTTAATCAAAGTACTTTTAAACCTGACCTGTCCGATTCTATCGCCGCTACAGAAAATCATCCTAAACGAGGTGTTATTCGCGGCACTGTCCATGACCCTAAAGCTTTTGTCTTAGGTGAGAATTGCGGTAGTGCAGGATTATTCTCTACATTAGATGACTGTATTACTTTCTGTCAGATGGTGCTTAACTATGGGCAATTACCAGATGGCAGTCACTATTTCCAAAAAGAAACCATCCAAAACTTATTACAAGACTGGACTCCTAGTGGGACACTAAACCGTTCATTAGGTTGGGATTTAAAAACGACTGTCGATACAAAACGACCTCTACTTTTCCATACAGGTTATACTGGTACTTTTTTACTTATTGATCCAAAAGAAAAAAGCGCCTTTATCTTTTTATCAAATCGGGTTCATCCTATTGACAATAGAGTGGACTATATAGAGAAAAGAGATCACATATTAGAGGAATATTTAAACGAGAAAGCCACACTAACAAAAATCTGATATAATAATTAAGATATTATTACTAAGGAGGACTTTATTCATGGAACAACCATTATTTTTAACACCTGTACTACAAGAAAAAATCTGGGGTGGTGAAAAATTAAACACCGTTTTCGGTTACGATTTACCAAGTGACAAAACAGGCGAATGTTGGGCAGTAAGTGCACATCCAAATGGTACCTGTACAGTTGAAAATGGCCCTTATAAAGGTCAACGTTTAGATACACTTTGGGCAGAACACCGTGAGCTATTTGGTAATGCTAAAGGTGATGTCTTCCCACTTCTTACTAAAATTTTAGATGCTGCAGATGATTTATCTGTACAAGTTCACCCAGACGATGCTTATGGCATGAAACACGAAGGTGAACTAGGAAAAACTGAGTGTTGGTATGTTATTGCTGCCGATGAAGGTGCTGAAATTATCTATGGTCACCACGCTAAATCTAAAGAAGAATTAGAAGCGATGATTAAAGAAGGCCGTTGGGATGATTTATTACGCCGAGTTAAAGTAAAAGCTGGCGACTTCTTCCATGTTCCAAGTGGTACTATTCATGCTATTGGAGCTGGCATCATGATTTTAGAAACACAACAAAGTAGTGACACAACTTACCGCGTATACGATTATGACCGCAAAGGCGATGATGGTAAACCAAGAGAATTACACATCCAACAATCTGTTGATGTGACAACTATTCCTCACGTTGACCCAACTCTTTCTATTAAAGAAACATCTTTCGGAGATTCTAGCATTACAGAATACGTTAAAACACCATTCTTCAACGTTTACGAATGGAAAGTGTCAGGCATGCTTGATTTTAAACAAAATTCTCTTTACACAATTGTTAGTGTTATTGAAGGTGCTGGTAACATCGTTATTATTGACGACGCTACTAAAGAAGAAGAAAGTTACGAGATTTCTAAAGGAACTCACTTTATTTTACCTTACACGATTAAAAACTGGCGTATTGAAGGCGATCTACAAATCATCGCTTCAGAACCTGGTGAAGAAGCATAATAAAAAAAGAACTTCCTTATTATAGGAAGTTCTTTTTTTATACTTCAGTTAATTCATCCTCATCTTCATCATCTTCAGATGAAAAATCATCAACTTGCACTTGATTCAATTGGTCACACTGTAAATGTTGATTATAACTTGGGATATTTAACGGCACGCTTTCGTTAATAACGTCGCTAAACTGTAACCCAAACCAACGTGCAGGTGATGTTGTGATTGATTTAATTCCCAATTTTGCTTGCATAATCATGCGTTCAAAATTAGTTAAATCAGATTTACGAGATAATTCTTCTTTAATAAGAACAAAACAGAAATCTCCTACTTCACGACCTGGGTAGATTGTATATTTTTGAGGCTGTTTTGGTAATTTTCCTTGTTCCATCAAATCATGAACAATTCGTCTTAAGTATAGATTCACATCTTGATTCACACGGAAACCTAAACGTAATTGAATATTTACGATATGATCTGTCCCCATCATATCTACGTGATATTCTTTCGTAAATGGTTCATCAGTAACAAATACATTTACAAACCAATACACTTTTGCTCTCTTCGGTTTTTTATCTAAAATTGAATAAAGAATCTCACGACCAATTTTATGACCTTTTAAGTTGTTCGTTAAGAAAACAACGTTTGTTTGATAAAGTTGAATACTTTCATCATGACTTAAATCACTTAATTGTTGTGTATAGTCACAAAGCGAAACACGTTCGTTGTGACGCTCTTGAATCATCGATCCTTTTTCCCAGATGACCATAACTAGTAAAATTGCAAGAGCAATAAATACTGCTACGAATCCACCGTGGAAAAACTTAGTCGCACTTGAAATAAAGAAGATTGTTTCAATTGCTCCAAAGAACAAGAAAATAGCAAATGACATAATTTTTGGTATTTTGTTGCGTTGTAATAAATAGAATAACAGTAGAACTGTTGTCATTAACATTGTAACCGTAATCGCTAATCCATATGCCGCTTCCATTTTGGCTGATGTTTTAAATAATAAAACAATCATAATACACGTTACGAATAAAATGGTATTCACAACAGGGATGTATAGCTGCCCTTTATGGTTAGATGGGTAAATAATTCTAAAACGTGGTAATAATTTTAATTTAACAGCTTCTGATACTAATGTGTATGACCCTGAAATCAAGGCTTGTGAGGCAATAACCGCTGCTAAGGTAGCAAAGATAACACCAAAAACTGATAAGCTAGCAGGCATCATACGGAAGAATGGATTTAACATATCCACACTTTGATAATATGTACTGTCTTTAATAGATAAAATCCAAGCTGCTTGTCCAAAGTAATTACATAACAAGCAAATTTTGATATATGGCCAGCTGCCTAAGATATTTTTACGACCGACATGCCCCATATCTGAATAAAGAGCTTCAGCCCCTGTTGTTGCTAAGAAAACACTTCCTAAGATAAACAAACCGGCTTTATTTTCCGGGCTAAATAGCAACTCAATCGCATAGTATGGGTTAAGAGCTCTTAACACGGTCATATTACCTAAGAAGTTATAAATACCAACTCCCCCGATAAATGTGAACCACCCTAACATAACCGGGCCAAATGCTTTTCCTACTTTTTCCGTTCCAAAGCGTTGAATCATAAATAACACACAAATAATAGCAATCGTAATAACTATAATAACATTTTGGTTATTTCCAAAAACGTTATAAAATGACGGTATACCTCTCAGACCCTCAATAGCTGTCGTAATTGTGACAGCAGGTGTTAACACACCATCTGCAAGTAGTGCGGCCCCACCTATCATCGCGGGAATAATCAGATAACGACTACATTTTCTAACCAGTGTATATAATGAAAAAATCCCACCTTCACCGTGGTTATCGGCTTTGAGTGCTATCATTACATACTTAACAGTGGTCAGTAGGGTAAGCGTCCAAACAATCAACGAAACCGCTCCAATAATAAAATCCTCTGACACTTTAGCTAAACCACCATTGCCTTCGATTATGGCCTTCATTACATACAGCGGACTTGTTCCAATATCCCCGTACACAACCCCCATTGCCACCAAGGCACCACCAATTTTAAACTTGTCTAATTGATGGTTTTGTTTTTCTTTTTTCATTATTTTCCTCCTGAGGACCAAATTACTGCCATAAAAATGGACTTGCATATTGAGCATTCACCCAATACACAAGTCTCGCTATTTCATCTTAGACCAGCACGCCTACACGTACTAACTGTTGATCTAAAAACACATCAATTTCGTTCTTTTGAAACAACGCCTAATCATTGATATGTCAGCTACTCCCCTATGTTTTTTTACATTATTAAATTACTGATGTAGCTCATTATATTCCTTTAAAACTAAAAGTCAATCACGATTTTTAAAGTTTTTTTTTCAAATACCTTACCGGACATATTTTTATATAAAATACAATAAATTAACCTTGATAATACAGTGTTTTAATCTTTTTTTATATCTTTCTGTCAAAAAAAGAATTAGATTTTTATTTTTCTATCAAAAAATAACACTAAAATATAAATTGAAATATCTTTGAAATTAAAACGCTATCTCTATAGAAGAACCCTTGTATTTACTTCTAATCATGATAAAATTAGCTATACTTATATTTGTAATAAGGGAAGTTTTTTAATAACACTAGGAGATAAAATATATGACTGAAATAAAAACAAAAAAACTATTTTATAAAAATAAAATGATACTTTATCCATTAGCTGCTTTTTTAATTCCAATTGCGGTGATGGCAGGTGTTTACGCCACTCAAGGGATCTATTGGGGCAGTGATCGAAGTTTGCTTGCTAGTGATGCATTCGCTCAATTTTCAAATTTCCATGCCAGTTTCAATAATGTGTTACATGGAAAACAGAGTATTTTTTATACATGGAACTCATCGCTCGGCCTAAATTACTACGCGTTGATTTCATACTACCTTAGCGGGATTTTCACCCCCCTCGTTTTCTTTTTTAAAAATGAGGCCATACCTGATGCCCTTTACTTTTTGACCTTACTTAAAATAGGATTAGCGGGTCTTTCTTTTTGGTATTTTGCTAAACACACTTACCGTTTCAGCCCAATTTTAAAGGTTGCTTTTTCAAATTGCTATGCTTTAATGTCATTCATTACTGCTCAATCAGAATTAATCATGTGGTTAGATGCCTTTATCTACTTACCACTTATCTTTTTAGGAATTCACAAAATTATGGAGGGTAAAAATCCTACTCTACTCTTTGTTTCCTATTTCTTATTATTTGTTTCCAATTTCTACTTTGGCTTCATGGTTGGTCTTTTATCATTTCTATATTTCTGGGCGAAGGCCTCTACAGACTGGAAAACATACAAGAAAAGTATCCCTCGCTATCTAATAACTTCTTTCTTAGCTGGTATTGCTTCGATGATTATGATTTTACCAACTGTTCTTGATATTAGATCAAATGGTGAAAAGTTAAATAAAATTGCTTGGGTTAAAACGGAAGCTACTGCATTTTGGGATTTAATCGCAAAAAATATGGTAGGTTCTTATGATGGTACAAAGTATGGATCTATTCCTTTTATCTATATTGGACTCGTTCCACTTGTTCTATGTCTCTTCTATTTCTTTACAAAGAAAGTACCACGTCGTAATAAACTAGCTTACGGCTCGATTATGATTTTTATTATTATTAGCTTTTACTATAATCCACTAAATTTATTTTGGCATGGCCTACACGCACCCAATATGTTTTTATTCCGCTTTGCATTTACCTTCTCCTTTATGGTGATTGTCTTAGCTGGATATGGATTGGAACTTTTAACAAAAGCGGATAGCCATCTCTATAATCGTATCATTATTGGTTTAATAGCGTTTATGTTGGTTTTCTACTTTACCAAAGGAACAACTAATTATACATACATTACGATTTCTCAATTAGTCGCAACTCTCATTTTTTTAAGTGTTTATCTTGTCACGTTCTATTTTTACTTTAAGAGCTCACGAAAACACTCAAATATACGACGTCAGCATTTTATAATGACTATTCTTGCTCTTGTTATGCTCGGTGAAGTTGTTACAAATACCAGCTGGATGATTCAAGGTATCCGTAAGGATTGGAACTACGCTTCAAGAGTACTTTACAGCGGTCCATATTCAGATATTGAGTCACTAGTTCAACAAACTAAAAAAGTAGAAGAAGATTCATTTTACCGTATGGAATCTATGGAACCTGTCACTGCAAATGATGGCATTAACTACGGTTATAGTGGTGTCAGTACCTTTACATCCATTCGAAATAGAAATACTAATTCATTTTTAAACAGCTTAGGCTATCGTTCTCGCGGCACTAACCAAAATATTCGATATGACAATAATACATTGATTATGGATTCCTTATTAGGAATTCGTTATAATATCAGCAAGAGTAAAACGTTGAAATTTGGTTTTAAAGAATTCGATAAAAATAACACTTTAAAAATGTACCAAAATGACTATGCTAACTCACTAGGTATGATGGCTCCTCGCTCTCTTTACAAATACAAACCAAAAGAGAATGCCTTTTTAGACAATCAAGCCTCATTACTAAGTACTCTATCAGGGAATAAGCTTAATTTGTTCACTCACAGCTTTCCTGAAGTTGTCTCAACTACTAATACTAAAATAGAAGAAAAAGATAATATAACAAGCTTTAAGGAATTAGAATTTAATAAAGCAAAAGAAATTACTTACAAATTGACCGTACCAGCTAATAAACAAGCTTATCTTAGTTTGCAACCTACAAATTTTGCTGACTTAAAATCTGGAACAGCTGAGATTACAGTGGGGACTCATAAACAGAAAACCCGTATGAGTGCAACTGGACAATATTATGATTTAGGATTCTATGATGAAGCGAAAACAATCGAATTTACTGTCAGCTTCTTTGGAACAGCTAATTTAGATGTCTTCACACCAAAAGTAATCTTCTTAAATAATGAAGAATATGCCGAAGCTTTCAATAAAATGAAGCCTAGCCAAGTACCATTCCAGGTTAAAGGTCGAAAAGCTAAAGCTAGTGTCAATGTTCCTGAAGGTCGCGAAGTTCTATTTACAACAATCCCATATGACAAAGGATGGAAAGCCTATGTCGATGGTAAAAAGACAGATATAAAACCTTTAGATAAAGCCTTTATTACACTTGACTTAAAACCTGGAAAGCATGAGATTGAACTCGTATTCCTACCGTATGGTTTTATTACGGGCGTCGCTTGCTTTATTATTAGTGTGGGACTTTTCATTCTTTATCTTTATTGGTTAAAAATAAGTACTAAAAAAACACGCCACTAACTAAATCAGTTAGTAGCGTGTTTTTTTATTTTAATTTAATCTCTTCTAATGGAATTAATTTCGTTTTATGTTTTACTTTGTAATAAACATATAAAACTAAAACTAATGGAATACTCATATAGGTTACTAAGATTGCTTTTAAATCAAAATCTTTAAAGGCTTGAACATCTTGCCCAACAATAACTAAAACACATAAGATAACAGCTAAAATTGGCCCGAATGGGAACCATCTTGCTTTATATTTTAATTCTGAAAGATCATGATTTTGCGCTTTGAAAGCACGTCTAAATCTAAAGTGACTAATCGCTATACCTAACCATGCGATAAATCCTGTTAAACCTGACGCAGCTAACAGTAAATTATAAAACCCATCTCCAAAGATTGAACTTAAGAATGCTAAGGCTCCTACTAATGTTGTAAGGATAACAGCATTGATTGGTACACCGCGTTTATTTACTTTACCGAATACTTTAGGGGCTTGACCACTGTGAGCCATAGAATGCAACATTCTTGATGAGGCATATAACCCTGAGTTACCCGCTGATAAAACAGCTGTAAGAATAACAGCATTTAAAACACTGGCTGCTGTAGCAAGTCCTGCACGTTCAAACACAAGCGTAAATGGACTTGTTGACACATCACTAACATCGCCACCCAATAAGTTTGGTGATGTATAAGGAATCAACATCGCAATAATAAAGATTGAAACAATATAGAATAAAATAATACGCCAGAATACTTGTTTAATGGCTTTTGGAATTGATTCTTCTGGGTTAGCAGACTCCCCTGCAGTAATCCCGATTAATTCTGTTCCTTGGAAAGAAAATCCAGCAACAACGAACACACCTAGTAAAGCTGGGATTCCACCTACAAACGGTGCTTCACCTGTTGTAAAGTTTTCAAATCCAACCGGTCCTTGTCCACCCATTATTCCAAAAATAGTTAATAGCCCCACTACAATAAAGACTAAAACGGTAATCACTTTTATCATAGATAACCAATATTCTGATTCTCCAAATGACTTACCTGATGTTGCATTGATTGTAAAAATAATAGCTAAGAAAAAGACACTAAACATCCAACTTGGAACATCTGGTAACCAGTATTCCATAATAATGGCTGCTGTATTAATCTCTACAGCTAACGTAATAGCCCAGTTAAACCAATAGTTCCAACCTAAAGCAAATCCAAAGGCTGGATCCACAAATTTTGTGGCATACGTACTAAATGAACCCGACACTGGCATATAGGTTGCCATCTCACCAAGTGAGGTCATTAAGAAGAATACCATGGCGCCCATCAAGGCATAGGCTACTAATGCTCCTCCAGGACCTGCTTGTGAAATCGCTGATCCACTTGCTAAGAATAATCCTGTACCAATTGATCCACCAATGGCAATCATGGACAGGTGACGTGTTTCTAAACTTCTTTTCATTTCATTGTTTTCTTGTGACATAACTTCTCCTACATTCTTCGTTATTATCAAATAAAATAAACCACTCCTTATGTCGATACTATCGGACATAAAGAGTGGCTTATAATTATAATTCACACTTTTATCTGATAGCGCCCCACACAATTGTGACAGTCACACACTTATTCAATGTATGCCCAGATAAAAACCTCAACGACAGGTCTTTTCTTCGGCAACAGTCCTTTTTTTGTAGTGTTAACAGACTCGTTACTCCTCGACTACAATACTTGTGAATGTTGCTCCTCTATCTCTCTAAAGAGTTATATTTAATTATTTAACGTTTTTAATTATACCTCATTCATTTCACGAACTCAAGTGGTATAGGTCTTTTCTACTTTTTCTGCTCTTCTTCACGGTATTTTTCCATTTTACGACTAAACAAATCCCCATTAGATGGCGGTGTAAAGGTAATCGCATTGGCTCCTGCTTCGATGGTTTCTTTAATACTTTCTTCAGTTGGGCCACCTGTTGCAATAATTGGTAAGCCTGGATATTTTTTTCTAAAATAACGAACTGTATCCGCTGTATCTTTCCCTGCACTTATATTAATCATCTTAATACCGGCTAAAAGTTTATCATCGATTTGTGTATGAATAGACGTCACTGTACTGACGACTGGGATATCAACTACATTCGTTACCATCTCGACTGTCTCAACAGGTGTTGGGGCATTTAAGACTACACCAATCGAACCTTGAGACTCGGCGAACATACTCATATAAGCAGAACGTTCCCCTTGGGTTAATCCTCCACCTACTCCAGAAAAAACAGGTATATCAGCCGATTCAATAATACTTTTAGTAATAGCGGGATGTGGTGTAAACGGATAAACTGCAATCACTGCATCTGCATCAGTGTTACGAATAATCGCAATATCTGTTGTAAAAATAATTGATCTTATTTTCTTACCAAAAATAAGAATGCCGCTTGCATCTTTAATTACTTTAGGAACTTTTACAATATCTTGGCGTAATGCTGTTGTTATTTCGGGCACGTACTTGTCTGTCATAAAATCATTCCTTTCGGTCAATTTAGCGTCACTTTTCGCTTATCTCCATTTTAAACAACTTCCATAAAAAAAGCACTTAATTATCATTTTAAACAAGAAAAGACAGCACTTTTTCAAGTCCTGTCTTTTTATTATTATTCTTTTATTTTTTCTATATCGATTCCTAAGCCTTTAGCAATTCGTTCGCCATAACTTGGATCAGCTTTATAAAAATGTTTCAATTGACGAATTTTAATCGCTTCTTGAGTCACACCAGACATATTGGCTACAATATTGTCAACTAGGTTCTGTTGTTCGTCAACTGGTAGTAGGCGATATAAATCACCTGGTTGACTATAAAAATCATCATCATATGAATAATTACCAATCTGCCCCGTAATCTCATGTCCTACTTGTTTAGCAGCTGGTTCTTCTTTCGGACCATTAAAACTATTTGGCTCGTAATAGACACTTGATCCACCGTTAGAATCTGAACGCATTGCGCCATCACGTTGGTAAGTATTTGCTCCTGATTTAGGACTATTGATTGGTAATATAGCGCTATTCGTTCCTACACGGTGACGGTGAGCGTCTCCGTAACCAAACAAGCGCCCTTGCAATAATTTATCAGGTGATGCCTGGATGCCTGGCACAAAGTTTCCTGGTGAAAATGTTGCTTGCTCAACTTCTGCAAAGTAATTTTCTGGATTGCGGTTTAGAACCATTTGGCCAACCTCAATCAGCGGGTAATCTTTTTGTGAAACCGTACGTGTCACATCGAAAATATTTGTCTTATAATTTAGTCCCTCTTCAAAAGGAATAACTTGAACTGATAATGTCCATGATGGAAAATCTCCTGCTTCAATAGCATTGTATAGATCTTGTCCATGGCAATCAGGATTTTCACCTGCTAGTTGCTCAGCAAGCTCAGCACTCAAATTTTTAATGCCTTGATTTGTTCTAAAATGATACTTAATCCAAAATTGTTCATTGTTCTCATTGACCCACATATAAGTATGGCTTCCGTAACCATGCATATTGCGGAAAGTTGCAGGAATACCTCGATCACTCATTAACACCGTAACTTGGTGAAGTGACTCAGGAGAAAGTGACCAAAAATCCCAGACTGCATCTGCATTTTTGCGATGTGTTTTTGGATCACGTTTTTGCGTATGAATGAAATCAGGAAATTTTATAGCATCTCGAATGAAGAAAACTGGCGTGTTATTTCCGACCATGTCAAAATTACCTTCATCTGTATAGAATTTTAAAGCAAACCCACGGGGGTCTCTTAATGTATCAGCTGATCCCGCTTCTCCTGCTACAGTAGAAAAACGAGCGAACATTGGTGTTTCTTTCCCTACTTCAGATAAAAAATCAGCTTTTGTATAACGTGACACATCATTCGTTACTTTGAAATAACCATGTGCTCCAAATCCTTTAGCATGCACCACTCGTTCAGGGACACGCTCACGATTAAAATGAGCTAATTTCTCTAACAAATGAACATCTTGTATTAAAACAGGGCCTAGGTTGCCAGCCGATAACGAATTTTGATTATCTCCTACAGGTGCACCTTGGGCAGTAGTCAACGTCTTACCTTTTTCTTCTAACATGTTTTGCCTCCTAGATTATAATTATTATAATTTAAGGGTTAAGTATAACGAGTAACTTTAATTATAGCGAATGATATGCTTGTAATAATTATTAAATAACACTAATTACAATTAATAAAAAAATCCTAATGAAAATAGTCAGTTTTCATTAGGATTGCTTTTAATTAATTTTAGTTATTACTCGACTACACCCGTTCCCCTCTTTTTGAATAAGCAATTGCTGTGGTATACGTGTTTTCATTTCTGTAACGTGTGAAATGACACCGACCATTCGTCCAGTATCACCAATTTCTTCTAATGCTATCATAGATTTTTCTAACGTTTCTTGGTCTAGTGAACCAAATCCCTCATCAATAAATAACGCATCAATTTTAACACCACCAGATTTTGCTTGGACAACTTCTGCTAATGATAATGCAATGGATAATGCCGCAATAAAACTCTCTCCACCTGATAAGGTATCTGTTGAGCGAGCTTCATTAGTATCTTGGTCAAAGACATCTATCTCTAACCCTGTACGGTTAGTAAAACTTGATTTTTCACGCTTTAATTGGAACTGATAACGACCATTTGTTAACTGACCAATATAGTGGTCATTAGCATAATGTAGGACTTCCATTAGAAACGATTGTAGGACATAACGTTCTAATGTCAGATTTAATTTATTTTTACCTGTGACTGCCAATACTAATTCATCTAGTTCCTGATACTCATCAGATTTAGACGCATAATGAGTCATTAAATTGTTCAACTTCTCTTGACTCCCTTTAAGTGTTGACACAGTTGTTTCTAAATTTGAAACTTCTTTAAGTAGGGATTCAACCTGATTATCAACTTCATTTTTTTGTTCGGTCAACTGATCTAGATTTATTGCCTCACGGCTAAGGCTGTTTTTCTCTAGTAACTCGATTCGAGTTAACGTTGCCTCAACATCTGTTTGATATTTTGTAATACGTGCAGAACGTGATGACAACTCTCCTAACTTAATAGCTTGAATAAGTTCCAATAACACGTCACGACTAAATTCTTCTTTTGACTCTTTAAGTTTCGCGTCTAACGTCTCGTCATCACCTTCAATCGTAAGCTTGCAGTCTTTATATTGTACTTCTAGTGACGAAAGTTCACCTGAAATACTTGCTTGTTTTGTCAGAATAGCTTGTTTTCTTATTTGTAACTCGTCAACTGATTGAGTATATTGTTCAATTAGTTGAATAAGCTCCTTTTCACGTACCTCAATCAATTCTAGGCTCATTAATGACGGATACTTTTCTGTTAGCTGATTTAACTTAGTTGACAATTCTTCTTTCTTATCAACAATCCCATTTTTCTCACCTGTCAACGTTGAAATTTCTGTCGCTAATTGCGAAAGATGCTGAGCTAATTCTTCCAGTCGTTGAATAATATTTTCCAATTCATTCTTATCTTTTTCAAGTTGATGTCTTACCATTTCAAATGTCGCTTTTACCTTTTCAGAACAGATTGTCTCAGGTAACTCCGCCTCTGTAAACTGACTTTCCCACTCTACCTTAAATTGGCCATAGTCCTGGTTTAATTTGTCAGTCTCTTTTGTTTGTGTTGCAACTAGCTCTTGCAACTGATTTTTCAAATCTACTTCTTTTGTTTCCAATAGTGCCAATTCAGTGCTTCGTTTACCTGATTCTTCTTGCGCTTTTTCAAGTTCTAAGAAGGCTTGCTTTAAGTCTGAGTCTGACAACTCGGTAGTCTCTTTTGCTAAATAAGGATGCTCAGTTGCACCACATACAAGACAGGCTTCTCCATCATGTAATTCATGACGAAGCTGCGCAATCATCAACTCTTGGCGCTTGACTTGGCTTTCTTTTAATACTTGATTTGCTTCTATCTTATTTTTTTCAGCTTGCTCTTTAGCTACTTTGAGTTCACTTAATTTAGCTTCTAGTTGCGTAATATCAGCGGTCACCTGTTTTAGAGTGTCTAACAATCGATTGACATCTTGCCACTTCAATTCTTGTTCTCTCACTCTAACAAGGTCAATCTGACAGTCCTTCAACTGCAATTGTTTTACCTTCAACTCTTCTTCTTCACGTTGATATGTTGTTAATTTTTCTTGTTTCAGCTCTATAGAAGTTATAACTTGTGTTAACTTTTGTTCCGTATGTGTCACGTCTCGTGTCAATTCAACTTTCTGCAAGGCAGCAGGTTTCTGATTCGACTTCAAGTCCTCTAGTTCATCTTCCCATTTAGTTTTACTTGCTAATTGTGAGTCTAATTCTTTTTCCTCGGTGGCAAGTCCATCAACTTTAACTTTCAACTCTGTTTCAATAACTCGTTTTTCAGATAGCACTTTTTCTATCTTTTCAAGGCTATTGCTATTTTCTTCTAACCGTTGGACAACCTCCTGCAACCCTTGTGCAAAAGTAAGTTGCTCTAGCTTTTTACGTTCTAATTCAATACTATGTTTCTCAGAATTCAGATGCTCTAATTTTTCTCTTAATTGACGTAGTTCCTCTTCTTGCGCTTTTATTACTTCTGCTTGTTGATAACGTTCAGATAAATGAGTTTGTTGTTTCTTTACCTCTTTAAAGTGTTTAAGAGAATGTTCTAACTGTTCTTCTACTTCTTTTATTTTTTCTTCTAACAGTGAAATTTGTTCTAGCTGAGTGCGACAACTTTCTAACTTGTCAGCATACTCTTCTCCCCATACAATGTTATCTAAAATTCCTGTCAATTGCTTTTCAACTGTTTCACGTTCTTTTTTAGACTCATTTTGACGTTCTTTCAACTGCTTGGTAAATGTAGCAAATAATTCTGTCCCGAATAAGTTTCTTAAAATTTCTTCTTTACTATCACTTTTTGCTGATAAAAATTTCCTGAAATCATTCTGTGGAAGTAAGATAATTTGTCTGAATTGTTCTGGCGTCAATCCTAGTAACTCATTAATCACACGATTCGCTTCGGTTATCTTGCTATAGCCTTCTCCAATCTCAGCACCTGCTATATCTTCTAACTCACTAAAATTTACAGTTGCTTTACTTTCAACCAATTTATCACTATTTTTTTTACGTGTCTCCAACCATTGTTTAGGTTTACGCTCTACTCGATACACTTTACCATTATGTTCAAATGTAAATCTCACACTTGTTTCTTCTTTCCCTGTTGCGAAATCACTTCTCATGGTTTCTGGTTCACGACTACTTGTTCCCGTACCAAATAAAGCATAGGTCATGCCATCAAAAATAGTGGTCTTACCTGCACCTGTGTCTCCACTGATTAAAAAAAGTGAGCTGTCACCTTTGGTAAAGGCTGTAAAGTCTATCACCGCATTGCGGTGTGGTCCAAAATAATTCATTTCTAACTTTAACGGTCTCATTATGCGTCTTCTCCTTTTCTAATTTCAGTAAAGGTTTGTTCAACCCACTTCGCTTGACGTTTCGTCAATCCTTCTTCCGTCATTGTTTCTTTATAAAAACTTTCAATTAAGTCCGTTTCATTCATCACGGTACGCTCTTTTAGTGCGTCAACCGACCAATTGCCTTCTATGGCTTCTAAATGATACTGTAGCTCTAAAATATCACCATATATTCCATTTAATACTTGCCTAACGTTTTTTTCTGTTGGTCTATTTGTCAACTTAATGCTAAAGAATGCTGTCCCTTTTTCAGGCTGATTGTTATAAAATTCCGGTGAAATCAATTCTTCATACGCTCCTTTAAGGACGATTAAATCCTTATGAGGTGGAATCTCGATAAAGCGAGTTGTTTCTTCCTTGTCATCTAGATCAACAATATAAACCCCTTTTTTATTTTTAGCTTCTTTTGTATTAAACTTTATAGGCGAACCGCTGTATCGAATTCTTTCATCGGGACTAGCTTGCCATAAATGAAGATGACCTAACGCTACGTAATCAAAATTCTCAAATAATTGCCCACTCACAGCGCGCAAACCACCTACTGTAGAAGTTGTTTCACTTGTCAATTCATACTCTTGATTCTTTTGACCAATTACATGAAAATGAGTGACTAGTATCTGTTTCTTTGACGGATTAAATAACTTTTCCATATCTTCAATAATACGGGCCATGGCTTCATTAATAGAGCGTAGATCCTCACCATCTTTATCTCCATAATAAATGCGAGCATCAATTGGATCAAAAAATGGTAACAAGAAAATCTGAGTATCGTCTGTTTCAATCGGGGTAAAGGCTTCAGATAACTTAGTATGTAAATATAACTCATTTTTTGCTAACCAACTGTTCCCAAAATTCAAACGATTGGCCCCGTCATGGTTCCCACTAATTGCATAAATCGGAAATTCTTCCTCTATATTGAGTGTCATGAGCATCTCATCAAACGCCTTTACTGCTGCTACTGATGGAATAGCGCTATCGTATAAATCACCTGCAATAATAATCCCGTCAACCGCTTCTTCTTTTGCAATCTCCACTATCTTTTGGAAAGCATGAGACTGTTCTTCAAGTAAATCAAAACCATTTATTTTTTTACCAATATGCCAATCTGCTGTGTGTAAAAATTTCATGCTATGTCACTCCTATTCCCCTTATTTTTTAACTCAAGTAAGGATTTTCTTGTCTATTATTATAACATAAGCTCACCTTTCAATTATGCATAGAAAAAGACCTCAAGCCCTTAGACTTGAGGTCTTAGTTAAACAAACTTAAGCTTGTTCTTCTTCTTCAGCAAATGCGTTGAATACTTCTTCAATCATATCCCACTCTGCATCTGTTTCGATATTTTTAAGTTCGCCTTCAGTACCATCTTCACCTTCGATGTATTGGTAAGCTAATAACTCAACATCTACTTGCTCGTCATCTTCTTCCACACCAGCTGGGAATAATAATACATATTGTTTATTAGCAAATTCATCTTCGCCGTCAATTGTAAGTAAGATTTCAAATAATGCTTCATTTCCTTCGTCATCTACTAATGTAATAAAATCATGTTCATGATCATGTGTGTGTTCTTCTGTCATGTTAATAGCCTCTTTTCATATAATTAAAATTTTAATTAGCCTGTTTATCTAAATAATTTTGTAAAATCATTACTGCTGCTACTTTATCAATCACTTTTTTACGTTTTCCTCTTGAAACATTACCTTGCTCTACTAGCATACGCTCTGCTTCCACAGTAGTCAAACGCTCATCTTGATAAGTGACCGGTAATTGGCACAATTCTTCAATTGCTTTACCATACGCCATTGAGGCTTCTGCTCTAGGGCCAATAGAGTTATTCATATTTTTAGGCAAACCCACTACCAAGTGTTTCACTTGATATTCTTTTGCTAATTCTTGAACACGCTCATAACCAAAGTTGCCTTCAGCTTCATTAATTCTGATAATTTCAATTCCTTGTGCTGTCCATCCTAGTGGGTCACTAATCGCAACTCCAACCGTTTTTGAACCAACATCTAGTCCCATTGCTCTCATTATTTAACGTCTAACCCACTATTAGTTAAGTAATTACGAACTAATTCTTCCATAATCTCATCACGTTCATGGCGACGAATTAAATTACGTGCATCCTGATAACGTGGAATGTACGCTGGATCACCTGATAATAAGTACCCGACAATTTGATTAATTGGGTTATACCCTTTTTCCTCTAATGCTTGATAGACCGTTTTAAGAGTTTCACCTACGGTTTGTTTTGCGAATTCATCCACATTGAATTGGACTGTTTCATCTGTAAAAGACATTCATCTCCACCTCTTTCCTCTAGTATTCATATTCATTTTACAAGATATTTGTTAAAACCTCAAATAATATCATTCATTCTTAAAAAAACAAGCCGAAACTAAGTTTCAGCTTGTCCCCATTAATTATTTCTTATCGTCTTTTTTCTCATCTTTTTTATCTGATTTTTTGTCATCTTTTTTGTCTGACTTTTTGTCATCAGCTTTTTTATCTGTTTTAGCTGGTTTTTCTGGTTCAGTGATAAAGCTTGCAATGATACCATCTAAACTCTTATCTTTCATTTTAACATTTGCTTTTTTCATTTCTTCGCCAATAACTTTTTGAACAAATGTTGCATCTGCTAATTTAGCATCTGTAGCAATTTGTTTTAATTCTTTTTCGAAAGGCTTCATATCGTTACCTTTATCTTTGTTTTTAACCATCTTAACAACGTAATATGTTGTAACAGGACCTTGTTGTCCCATTTGTTGAGCAGTTAATACTTCTGATATTTCACCATTTTTCAATTTGTAGATATCTTCTTTGATTTCATTTGGTACAGCCATGCTGCTTGAATCAAATTTTACAACACCTTTGTCTTTGCTTGAAATATCTTCTGATTTTTCACGAGCAAGTTTACCAAAGTCTTTTCCACCTTTAATATCTTTTAAGGCTTCTTTGGCTTTTTCTTCATCACTTGTTCCAAACAGTTGAACTTCAACTTCTGGGTGGAACGTTTTCCATGTTTCTTTTAAGTCTTTATCTGTTAATTTAACATGTGCCTCTTGCATTTTTTTGAATGCTAAGTTTTGAGCAATCGCTTCTTTGTATGTTGCTTCAGTAAAACCAGATGCTTGTAACTGTTGTAGGAATGTATCTCCTAAGTTCTCTTTTTGTTCATTGAACATATCTTGAACTTCTTTTTTGTTTACTTTGTCACCATATGCATTTTCAGCAAGTTTAAAGACAATTGCATTTTGTAGTTTACCTTGTACTTGTTGATCTGTTTTAATTTCGTCAAAAAATTCTTCTAACGTAATTTTGTCACCTTTCATAGTGACTAATTCTTTTCCACCTGAGCAAGCTGCTAATGTGAAAGCCGCACACATACCAACTAACGCTAACGCTATTTTTTTACTTTTCATTAAGTTACACTTCCATTCATTTTTTATATTAATTATTTGAAATAATTCCTAAATAACTATACCATACTAGCCTGAAGAAACAAACCTATCTATTGTTTCTTATTTGTAATTTCAAGAAAAAATCTAAAAAAATTCTTATTTACACATTAGTTTTTTTATCTATAGTATTTTGAATTTTTTCAACTTGTTTTGTTATTTCTTTCATTCTAGGCTCTGCTTGGAATTTGAATTCATCAACTGTATCGGCCATGTCCTCTGTAAATACAGGGATAACCTCTGCCGCAGTTTTTTTTAATGTGACTAGGGACTCATTAAAACGCTGAATACTTTTGGTTAAGTCTGTTGTCGTAGTTGTTGCGTCATCTACGCTATCAATCACACCTTGACGTGTCTCTTTTCCCTTTTTAGGAGCAAATAATAAGCCTAAACCACCACCAACAATTGATCCCACTAAAAGCCCTTTTGCAAACTTTTTAATCATGCGAGCTCACCTGCTCGGCAATCGCTTCTGCAATATTTGCCATTTCTTCAGGAGTTCTTGTATTTTTAACACTACCAAACGACAAACTGAATTGATCCTCTTTAGAATATCTTGGAATTAAATGAATATGCGAGTGGAAGACTGTTTGGTAAGCTAATTCTTTATTATTATTGACCATGTTTAATCCTTCCATCTCTGGAAAGGCTTTTTCTAAAGCCTTTGCTATTTTAGGTAAACGAGAAAACACTTGTGATGCGTCCTTGTCATCATAATCAAATAAATCTTTTAAATGTTTTTTAGGGACAACTAACGTATGACCTTTTGTCACTTGGGTAATATCTAAAAAGGCGTAAACATGCTCATCTTCATATACTTTATAACTTGGAATATCTCCCTCTATAATCTTACAAAAAATACAGTTTTCCATTTCAAATCTCCTTTACCACTTTTGTCCATATCATACGCTAAAAAACTCCCGATTGTCAAAGGTTGTTCCCCTACTAAAATATCCTTATGTTATAATAAATCTAATAAATTATCGGAGGACTAAACATGAGTTTACAACTAGAAAAAATCACAGGTGGTTACGGCCATATACCTGTTCTAAAAGATGTCTCATTTGATGTTAAAAATGGTGAAATGGTTGGCTTAATCGGCCTAAATGGTGCAGGTAAAAGTACCACTATCAAGTCGATAATTGGTTTACTAACACCTACAAAAGGGCGCATATCGATCGATAATGAAACCATACAAACACACCCTGAGACTTATCGTAAAAAATTGGGTTACATTCCAGAAACCCCTGTCTTATATGACGAGTTAACGTTAAGAGAGCATATTGAAATTACAGCAATGGCTTACGATATTCCCGTTGATATCGCTATGAAACGAGCAGAGGGTCTACTTCAAACATTTAGACTCGATACTCGATTAGACTGGTTTCCCGCTCATTTTTCAAAAGGGATGAAGCAGAAAGTAATGGTTCTTTGTGCCTTTTTAATTGAGCCTAGCCTTTATATTATTGATGAACCGTTTTTAGGATTGGATCCACTTGCCATTCACGCCCTATTAGAATTAATGGCTGATATGAAAAAACAAGGCGCAGCGATTTTAATGTCTACACATATACTGGCAACTGCTGAAAGATACTGTGATCGTTTTGTTGTTTTACATGAAGGAAAAGTTCGTGCGCAAGGAACGATTGAAGAATTGCGTGCTGAATTTAATCTTCCAAATTCTTCTTTAGATGATATCTATCTTGCTCTAACACAAGAAGAAGGAGCGAAATAATGAGAGAGTTTTATCGTGACCGTTTAACCAAACATCAAACTAAATTAATGCGCTATTTAAAATATGTATTTAATGATCACATTGTATTAGTTTCTACCTTTTTAATTGGTGGCTTTGGCTTTTACTACGCTGACTTCGTTAAAACACTCAGTCCCGATTTTTTTATTGGTAAGCCATTTGTTATTTTAATATGGTTTTTAGTCTTACTCACTGGAAAATTGGCAACACTTATAAAAGAAGCTGACCAATTATTTTTATTGCCTAAAGAAATGCAACTTCATGACTACTTAAAACAAGCATTTAAACATTCTTTGGTGCTACCCTTTACTTGCCTGTTACTTACGACGGGTGTTTTAATGCCTTTATTAATAGCCATCAATCGTTCAACCCTAATTGATTTTGTTCTATACTGTCTTATTCTTTGGTTGCTTAAAACAAGCCATATGATGCGTTTGTTACAACATGCTTTTCAAATTGATACAGCTCAACTGAAAATTGGTTTAATAACATGGGGCGTCGTAAGTCTCTCAACATTAACACTGACACTTTATGTATCGCCACTTGTCGGACTTGTCCTTGCCCTACTTCTTACAACTTACGATCAGCTCGTTGAAAAGAAGAAATTGCAAAACATCTCGCTTCATTGGCAACGTTTAGTCGAGCTTGAACAGCAACGAATGAAGACTATCTATCAATTTATCAATCTATTTACAGACGTGCCGGGAATGACAGGTAAAGTTAAACGCCGTCGAGCTTTTGACCCTATTTTAAATCGAATTTCTAGAACACATGCTAATACGTATCGTTATTTGTATGCGCGTAGTTTTATTCGAGGTTCAGAATACAGTGGTCTTGTTTTCAGACTCACGGTTGTCGCAGTTTTAATTGTTGCCTCATTAAAAGAGTGGCCTCTCGTATTAGGTATTTCATTATTGTCACTATTTCTAATTGGTTTCCAACTTATACCGTTATTTAACCAATTTAATTACATGACAATGACACAGCTTTATCCTCTTACGCCACAGATGAAAAATAAAAATTTTAAAAACCTTGTTACAAAGATTCTGAGTATTGTAACTGTTATCATTGGAATAACTCTCATAATTTTTTATCCAGATAAAAAATTAGTAGGATTCATTATTTTGGCTCTAATTGTTGAAGTACTAGTCTTTCATTTTATTTATTTACCAAAACGACTACAAAAAATGACGAGATTCTAAGTCATTCTTTTACCCTTTAGTCACTATCTATTGACTACATCAGTTTCACGTTTTAAAATGAAGGGTACAAGTGTATTCCAAAGATAAGGTGGAGACGAAATGATTACAGATTTTCAATTTGATAAAAAATGGACTCTCCAACCAATTAAAGGAGAAACGGGACAAACTTATTTAGGTGTTTCTGGCGATGAAAAAGTATTTATAAAACGTAATTCATCCCCTTTCCTAGCCGCACTATCAAGGGAAGGCATTGCCCCTAAATTAATTTGGACCAAACGAACTGGTAATGGAGATATCCTTACAGCTCAAGAGTGGTTAGAGGGAAGCTTACTCTCTCCTGATATTGTTGGTAATAGCCGTGAAGTGATTACCATCATGAAACATTTACATCAATCAGACTCATTAAAAAGTATGCTAAAAAAAGTTGGAGGCGAAGAACAGACTGCTCTCGACTTCCTAAGCGCCTATGTGGATGACTTACCAACAGCACTTCGGACCAACCAATATCTCGAAAGTGTTTTCCGCTATTTAGAAAACTACTTACCTGAACCAGTTGAGCCTAGAGCATGTCATGGTGATCCCCTTCATCACAATTGGCTTCTTTCAGAAGAAGGTCGTCTTTATCTAGTCGACTGGGATTCAAGTATGTTAGCTGATCCTGCTAGTGATTTAGGAACTATTTTAGGTCGCTATGTTGCGCACCACAATTGGCATCACTGGTTGTTAGTTTATGGGATTGAACCTAACAAAGATGACATGGACCGTATTTATTGGTACTGTGGTATCAATTTTCTCTTGAGAATTAAGCAAGCTTATTTAAATGAAAATTTCAAATTAATGAATCACGAAATAGCTTTGCTCAAAGAAATATATATTTATTAAAAAAACTCTCTGATGCGAGATGGTCAGAGAGTTTTAATTTGAAAAAATAAGGAGAATGATTTATGCGCGTTAAAAATAAACCGTGGGCTAAAGACAAACTTGCTGAATACCCACAATACGTTGTAAATGAACCTGAAATTTGGAAAGGACGTTGGCAAGAACGCTTTGAAAAAAAACAACCTCTTCATATCGAAGTTGGAACAGGTAAAGGGCAATTCATTTATCAAATGGCTAAAGCTAATCCAGAGATTAACTATGTTGGAATTGAAATTGAAACAAGCGTTATCGTCACTGCTCTTGAAAAACTAATCGAAGAAGAATTACCTAATTTACAACTTTTAAGAGTCGATGGGCGTGATTTAACAGAATATTTCAATGAGGCAGAAGTTGATTTAGTGTACCTAAACTTTTCTGACCCTTGGCCTAAGACGCGTCATGCTAAACGTCGTTTAACTTATAAAACATTTTTAGCAACCTATGAAACTATTTTAGTTCCTAATGGCGAAATTCACTTCAAAACTGATAATCAAGGGTTGTTTGAATACTCTCTAGCGAGCTTTTCACAATATGGGATGATTATCAACCAAGTTTGGCTAGATTTACATAACTCAAACTTCGAAGGTAATATTAAAACAGAATATGAAGAAAAATTCTCAACTAAAGGATTCAGAATCAATCGTGTTGAAGCCTACTTTCCAGCAAAAGAAGATAAATAAAAAGCTCGCCTAGGCGAGCTTTTTTAATTTAATCTATAGATATCAATCACTGTTCCTGTATAGGCGTCCGCAATAAACTCATATTGAACAAGCACCTCATCTTCTCGACGAGTGATACCACCTGTATATACTTTAGTTTTAATAGCGTAACGTCTCAGCTCTTCTTTTTTCATTTGAATCCAAGCCCCTTCAATTGAACCCTCTTCTGAGAATGATAATTTGATAGCCTCTAATACATCACTTGCACTCTTAGTTTTAGCTTTATTTATCATTAAAGCTAGACCACCACCTAATACCATTCCACAAGCTAAACTCACACCTGCTGTTAGTCCTAATTTCTCCCACTCTTTTTTCATTATATCCCCTCTTTCGATAATTTTATTTTTGATCTTCGCTAAACTCTTTTAGTTTATTATAAATTGGTAGCATATGCTCTTCTTTTACTACTTTATCTAACTCGATTATCTCAAACCATTGAACACCATTAGTCTCTTCCTCATTTTCAACTAATTTTTCATTTTCATCTGCAATTAATACAAATGATAGGGACAAGTGAACATGAGGCGATACCCATTTATTATTTTTCAAATGCCCTACAACCGGCAGTATATCCACACTTGCAACTTCTTCTGATAAAAATTCAAGATTTTTTAAGCCCGTTTCTTCTTGAGCCTCTTTTAAAGCGACGGCTCTAAAATCATCTTCTCCATCCATATGACCACCTACCCAACCCCAAGCATCATATAGTTTATGGTTGATAAATAAAACTTTTGTTCGATCTTTATTTATAATAAAAGCTGAACTTGTATAGTGAGCATAATCATTTTCTCGGTACAAAAGATTATTAAAGTTATTTTCTAATAGATCAATCCTTTTCAGAGCTTCTTTCTCTTGCTCACATTTTGGACTGTAATGTTTCAATATTTCCTTCATGGGCATTCACTCCTTCTTTGTCTCTATTGTATCATAGCTTTTTTCAAAACAACCATATAAAAAAGCGAATTCATGCGTTATAATGTAGGTAATATACGAAAGCGAGGTGGGCTCTGCAACTTGCAGAGAAATTTATGGAAGAAAAAACTTTTCAATTAATTAAGAAAATGACTGAAATTCAAGGCACAAGCGGTTTCGAAGACGATGTTCGTGAGGTAATGACTAAGGAAATGACTCCTTTTGTCGACAAAATTGAATACGATGGTTTAGGTGGCGTATTCGGAATTAAAAAAAGTAAAGCTGAAAATGCACCACGCGTTATGTTAGCAGCTCACATGGATGAAGTGGGTTTCATGTTAGCACAAATCCAAGATAACGGTATGTTCCGCGTTGTTCCTTTAGGCGGATGGAATCCATACGTTGTTTCAGCACAACGTTATACTTTAAAAACACGTAAAGGTAACTATCCTGTTATTTCTTCATCAGTTCCACCACATTTATTACGAGGTACTGATGGCCAATCTAAAGTAGAAGCAGCTGATATTTTATTTGACGCTGGCTTTGATTCTAAAGAAGAAGCTGAAAGCTATGGCGTACGTCCTGGCGATAGCATTGTTCCCGAATCGACAACAATTAAAACTGCCAATGGCAAAAATATCATCAGTAAAGCTTGGGATAACCGTTACGGCTGTAGCTTAGT
Source organism: Vagococcus proximus (assembly GCF_029143285.1). Lineage (GTDB taxonomy): Bacteria > Bacillota > Bacilli > Lactobacillales > Vagococcaceae > Vagococcus_D > Vagococcus_D proximus. The sequence goes on along the minus strand of NZ_JAPDSH010000002.1, from coordinate 126,475 downwards.
TATCGAAGTATTAGAAGCGCTTAAAGATGTTGAACTACCCTTCACATTAATCGCTGGAGCAAACGTTCAAGAAGAAGTTGGTCTACGTGGAGCTAAACCTTCTACAAATAAATTTAAACCAGATTTATTCTTCGCAGTTGATTGCTCACCTGCTAATGATTTGAATGGTAAAAAAGATACTTACGGTCACTTAGGTGAAGGCTTCTTAGTTCGTATTTTCGACCCAGGTATGATTACGTTAGGTCGTATGCGTAACTTTATCTTAGACGTTGCTGAGGGTAACAACATTAAGCACCAATACTTTGTATCTAAAGGTGGTACTGATGCTGGTGCGGCTCACTTAGCTAACGATGGTGTTCCTAGTGCTGTTATCGGTGTTGCTGGACGTTATATCCACACTCACCAAACAATGTTTAATATCGAAGATTACGAATCAGCTAAAGAAATGGTTCTTACAATTATGAATACATTAGATGCTGACAAAGTAAACGAAATTATTTACGGAAAGTAGGCTTTTATTTTGATTATCCCAACGTCATATGAAGAATTAGCAAACTATGTCGAGAATGACAATTGCGTCTTTTTCTTCACAGCAGAATGGTGTGGCGACTGTGTCTTTATCAAACCAGTTATGCCAGAAATTGCTGAAATGTATCCTGATTATAAATTTATCCAAGTTGATCGCGATGAATTTATCAATTTATGCGGTGAATGGGCAATATTTGGCATCCCAAGTTTTGTTGTCACAAGCAAAGGCAAAGAAGTGGCACGTCTTGTAAACAAAGAACGTAAAACAAAAGAACAAGTTATCACATTCTTAAATGATGCAATAAAATAAACCCTTAAGGAAGGTGAGTCACATGTTAGAAACACAAGAATATCAACGTATTTTAGTCGGAATAGATGGTAGTGACCAAGCTCGTGAGGCTTTTGATAAAGCTATTGCAGTAGCTGAAAGAAACAAAGCGAAAATTTTTGTTGCTCATATTATCGAAAACAGATTATATGGCAATATGGGATATTCACTCGTCAACCCGGATTTAATTCAACAAGAAACAGACCGCTCTAAAGAAGTCTTAGAAGAATATAAAGAATACGCTCATTCTAAAGGAATCGATGAAGTCGAAACTATTTTAGCATTTGGTTCACCTAAGACCTTAATGGCGGAAGACTTGCCAACAGCACATAAAACTGATTTAATAATGGTTGGGCAATCTGGCCTCAGTGCAGTTGAAAAATTAATGATGGGAAGTGTCAGTGACTATATCATTCGTCATGCCCCATGTGACGTTTTAGTTGTACGTCCAGAAAAATAAGCTTAATCACGGTTTAAAGGAGATTATCATGATTTTTAGTTATAACAAAGAACATGTTGGTGACACACTTTTAGTCACTGTTGCAAATGCTGCAGGTAACCCTGTCGCTTCAGAATCAAAAGGAAACATTACACGTGTTTTCGTAGAAGAAACAAATGAGACGGTTGGTTGGAACTTCTTCAATTTAAGTTCATTACTACCAAACCTGACGGGTAACGGTCAAGTTTACCCGTCAACTGAAGACATCACTACTTTGAATTCAGCTTTAAAAGAAGCTGGTTTCTCTGAAACATTAGAAGATGATGGTCGTCCTAAGATTGTTGTTGGTTATGTTAAAGAATGTGAAGCTCATCCAGATTCAGATCACCTATCTGTTACACAAACAGAAGTTGACAATGGAGAAATTTTACAAATCGTATGTGGTGCTTCAAATATCAAACAAGGTTTAACAGTCGTGGTTGCAAAACCTGGTGCTATGATGCCTGATGGTATGATGATCTGGCCTGGTGCTTTACGTGGTGTTGAAAGTCTTGGTATGATTTGTTCTGCTAAAGAATTACACGTACCAAACGCACCTGAAGCTAAAGGTATTCTAGAATTACCTGAAACAATGACAGTCGGCGAAGCTTTTAACGCTGCATCATACACATTATAAAAAAAGAGTTAACCTTTTAAAAGGTTAACTCTTTTTTATACGTTTGGGCGGTAGAAACTACGGTTGTCCATACCAAAGATTCGTTCTGTAAACTCACCTGGTCCTACTTGTTTAACAGAACCTAGCATCATTTGAATCGACGCATCCATATTGTCAATCTGATGTAAGACTTCCGCTTCAATAATACGTGGTCTTACTGGTGATCCGTATTCTAATAAGCCATGATGTGATAAAATCATATGTTTTAATAAAATAACATCTTCTGAACGTTCATCAATTTTTAATTGAACACAGGCTTTACTAATTTCTTCGTCAACTAGTACAATATGACCAATTAAATTACCAGCTAGTGTATATTCTGTCGAAACCGGTCCTGACAACTCAATCACTTTTCCTAAATCATGCAAAATAACACCCGAATATAATAGCGACTCATTTAGCTCTGGATACTCTTTACACAATGATTTCGCAATACGTAACATACTTACCGTGTGGTATGCTAACCCACCAGCAAAAGCATGATGATTACGTTTAGCTGCTGGAAACTCATAAAATTCTGCTTGATATTCTGCCAACAAATGACGTACAATACGGTTCCAAGTCGCATTTGTAATTTCAAAAATAGTTTCTGTAATTTCTTCAACCATCTCTTCTTGCTTGACTGGTGATTTCTCCATATATAATGCTGGATCATTTGGCTCACCTTCTACAGCTAATCGTAATTGTAAAATTTTGATTTGGGCATTTCCTTGATAAACTTCTCGTTTACCTGATAATGCTACAACGCTGCCTGCAACGAATCGACTAATCTCTTCTTCTGATGCTCCCCAAAACTTCCCGTCAATCGACCCTGACGTATCTTGGAACGTAAATGCAATAAACTTCTTACCATTTTTTGCAACTCGAACGTCCGCTTGTTTAACATATACAAAAATTTCAAATGTTTCATCTAGGGCAAGCTCTCTTAATTTTTTCATCTCTCTTCTCCTTTATAAATAATCCATTTTAAGCTCATTTACTTCTGCGTATGTCATCAGTTCTTGGTCAGAACTTAAACAAATCACTTGGTTGTCTTGGCTCATTTTTTGTAAGACATTAAACAATTGTATTTTTCGTTGCTGGTCGTAGTGCAACCAGGCATCATCAATGATTAATGGTGCTTTAATTTCTTGTTGATAAGAAAGTATGAAAGCTAATCTTACTGATAGTATCAACTGGTCACGTGTTCCTGTTGATAATTCATCTAAATGATAACATACTCCCTCGTGATTACAAATAACTAAACGTCCTTCCAATAAACGACACTCTACATAGTTATTTTCAGTTAATTCTGCTAGAATTTCAGAGGTAAAAAGGAGTAAGTGACTAAGACGTTCTGATGTCAGACGTTCTAATAACTTCGTGACAACTGTTTCTCCAAGTTTATAAGTTGACCATTTTTCACTCAATCTAGTCAACTCACACTCTAATTCTGATTGTTCTTGATAGAGTACAGCTAAACTACCATCTAATTCATGTTGCTTTATGTCAAATCTATAAGCTTGTAATTGATCGGCTAAAACAGGTTGGTTATCTTGCAATTCATGGAGTTGATGCGTCAACTTCTCTTCTTCTTCTCTTAAGTCTTGCTCCGAATAAATTAAGTGCTCTGAGAAAACCCCTGACAACTGGTGTTGGAGTTGGTTTAATCGTGCATCTTCCTGTTCTTTTTGCGTTGCTGTAACTAACCATGCTTTAACATCTTCTATCGTTTCGAGTTGACCATTTGAAAGTACTAGCAATTTTTGGCTTATTTCCTCTTCACGTCTAGTCAATTCAGCTAGTGTCCCTATTCGCTCTGGCTCATCGCCCACCTTTAATTGCTGGCGTGCCTTAGCCCCAACCTCTGTATAAAAACGTTGTAACTCACTTAGCCATTTCTTTTTAGAGAGCGTTAACGGTGGTAACCACTCGTCCATGCAGTACAAATTATCTTGATAGGCCTTGAATTGATTGTTAAGTCGTTCTAATTCAAACTGCTGTGTTTCAATTTTTTGAAGTAGTCTTTTTTTCTGATTAAGCAACGGCAAGTATCCTAACCACTTTTCAACCGGTTGATTACTATTAAATCCTAGCTCTTGAGCTAACCGTTGTTTTTCAAGTAAAATACGACTCTGTTCATGACTTACTTGATTAAGTTCTGTCACCAAATGTTGAGAGGTTGTTTCATTGGACTGGCGTTCTTTTGAAAGCCTTAATAATTGTTTCGTTGTAAAGAGACGATAACCTACTGTTCCCATAAGTATTCCCCCTAATACAACTAAAACTAAACCAAAAGTTGCTTGCGAACTTACTATCATTACTAAACCAATCAGTAAAGCTATCAAAGGAACTAGTCCCCACTTTATCAACTGACCCTGTTCTCTTTCTAAGTGTGACATATAGTAAGCCTCACGAGATTTTTCTTCTTCTACTTTATTATTTAGCTCAGACATCGTCATATTTACTTCATTTTCTTGTCTTGCTAAATTCTCAATCTCCTCATGTGACACTTCCATTAACTCTCTTTTACTGACACTATTTTTTTCAAAAACATTTGAATACTCTAGTTTTTTATCAATACTATCCACTTCACTCATCAGTTCTGTTACAGTATCACTTAACCATGACTCTTTCAATAGAGTTTGTTCCATTTCAGAAAATCCCAAACTAGCTTTCTCCAGTTCTTCTTGGTGAGCTAGGTAATGTTTTACCGCCGGTGAAGCCGTACTTTCATTTAAAATGGCTAATTGCTTAGCATGATAGCTCTCTTTTTCTTCTTTAATATAATCATATTTCACTAATAACTCTTGATAATCCTCTTTTTGAGATATATCAGAAAACAGATTGTTGGAGTCTCTATGTTCTAAAAGCTCCTGCATCTCGACATACAATGAATAAGATTTAATTTGATCTTCAACCACTTGTTTACGAGACTGTAATTCTGCTACAGTTTTTCGGTTGTCATTCAGTACCTTTATCAGTTGCTCTTCCTTTTCACATAAGGTTTGATAGTTTTTCTCGTTGGCTTCCTTTTCTGTAATCCGTCTATTTAATTCACGGTATTTTTCTAACAGTTGATTTAGCTCGGGTACACGACCCTTAACTTTATATAGTTTTTGGCGTTCTCGGTTGTATTCATCTGTCAGCTGCATTAATCGGTGACTCCCTGTTGCCCCCAGTGATAGTAATGACCGTTGAAGAGCGTCTTCGGAAAGTCCTTTATAGTCAAAGAGTTGATCCGGATCTAGGCTATAAATCTCATCAAATAGCGACATGGTTAAGGGTGATAGTAATTCTTTAAGTGCTTGTTCGTCACCTTCGATACCTTCTTCAAAATAAACTGTTGCCTTACCTTTTCGAACGGATTCAAAACGTTCAATCTTAACATCTCCATAACCTGGTATTGTTAGCCACAACCTGCCACCAAATTGTTCTGTATCCTTCGGTTTATAAAGTTGACTTTTCTTATCTCGTGCAGAGAAACCAAATAACATGGTTCTTATAAAGTGATAAAGTGTTGATTTTCCGGCTTCATTATCACCATATACCACCATCATATCAGGTGAAAAATTAACCGTTTTATTACGCCATTTTCCAAATGCTACTATTTCTAAACGTCTAATTTTCATATATAGTAGCACCTCTTCCGCCTAAATCATTTAATAAGTGTTGGTAGGTTTCGTAATACACGGCCTCTTTAAAGTTGTCATCTTGTTCAATGAGTTGTCTTAACTCCGGTTGTCTGAATAAATCTGATACCGCATTATAGAATCCATCAGTAGAGTCTACTGCTAGTATCTCTTCTTGGATGAGTTGATCTGATAACCCTAAAGGTAAATGTTCTGTTTTTTCTAACGGTTCTTGATTAAGACTTGCCAACCAAACTTTCCCAGTTGTAGCATGATACAGTCGTTCTTGTAAATACATTAGTACTTCCTGTTGCTCTAATTCTTCTGAAATTTCATAACGTAACTTTTCAGGTATGTCGTACCATTCAAGCATCGCTAATGTTAATTTTTTACCTTCCCAGTCAATTTTTTTAAATTGCTCTTCTGTTTCAACTAAGCATTCACTTAACGTGTCTACCGAATTCAAACTAATCTTACAGGATTGCCAACTCGTTGTTGCAACTGGCAACCACTCTATCTTCACATCTTTACTACCAAGATCAACTAACACAGCGCCCTTACTTGATCGCTCTTTTTTAGTATGTCCTACCGGTGACCCAGGATAAACCATCAATGGCTCCTCACTTAAAATTTGCGGTTGGTGTATATGTCCCATTGCCCAATAATCATAACCCAATTGCTTTAATTCAGATATATTAAATGGTGCATATCGATCCATTTCCACTTTACCTGTTTGAAGTTGACCATGATACACTCCAATATGATAATCACTATCCGAACATCTTACAGGAAATTCTTTACTTTTTGATTCTTGCAACCACTTAGACTCATAAGAGAACCCACTTACTGAAACCATTTCACCTGTCTTAAGTCTAAATTGAACCGTATCAACTTCCTCACTTGTCATTACGTAAACATTAGACGGAAACTCAAACCAATACTTTTCAGAAATATAGTAATCATGATTACCAAATGTTAGGACAACAGGAATAGTCATGTTCTCAAGTTTAGATAACCCTTTTATGAAATGATGTTGCGTATTGACTGGCACGTTTGGTTGATGAAAAGTATCCCCCGCAATTACAACCATATCAACTTTCCTACCTATTGCTAAATCAACTAGATTCATCCATACATCTTGATTTTCTAGTGCTAATTTCTTTCTCATCTCCCCAGGTAATTTCCCAAGCCCTTCAAATGCCTGATCCATATGTAAATCTGCGATATGTAAGATTTTCACGCTATCGCCTCCTTCCCAACTACCAAATGTATGTTCTTATTTTAACAAAAAAAAACGAAGGACTCCACCTTTTACAGGGAGCCTTCGATGAAATATTATACTTCAGCGTATAATTCTTGAATAGGCTTCATAATTACACGATTTAAATCATTGATAATCATGCTGAATGCTTGTTCTTTTGTCATTAATTCGTTAATTAAGTCAGACTCTTGAACTTTTTCAGCTAATTCTTGAGCTAATTTAGCATCATCTTCAGAAAATTCTTGACCTTGCATTTGTTTTTGTTGTAGTTCCATTTGTAATGTTTGGAATTCTTTAAATAATTTGAATGTTGCTTCGTCAGCTTTAACGCCTTCAAATGCTTCTTTTAAAGCTAAAAATTCTGGTAATTCACGGATTTCTTTTTCAATTTGGTTCGCACTATCATAAATATTAACAGTCATAACTAACTCCCTCTCTCTTTTTAAAGTCCTATACAGTATAACATTCTACCTTGTTTTTTACTAATTTTCTACTTCAAATACTTATTGATTCACCTTACCCCATAACGCACCCAAGGAATCCTTAACACTCCTCATACCATTACCTATTTGATCTCCCCAATAGTCAGCACCTTCTTTGACTTTAGAACCAAATTTAGATAGCCCCTCTTTCACTTCGGAACCTATCTTCGATGCTTGCTCTTTTGCTTCTTTTACATTAAGCGAACCTTCATTTTCATTCTCAACATCAAATGTTGTGCCTGGCGAATGCGATAAGATTCGACTCGCTTGGTCTTTAAATATTGGAGAAATCCCCTGAGTACTTGAACCTTCTAGGTAATGAATGTCACTACTTTTATCAAATCCAATCCAAGTTGCAATCACAACATCTGGTGTGTAACCGATAATCCATTGATCTTTTGATTGTTCATCTACATTGACACTTTCAGTTGTTCCAGTTTTCCCAGCCATCACGTAACCATCTGGCTTAGCCGGTGCTCCTGTTCCTTCATCAAAAACGCCCATCAACATACTTGTCATTTTTTTAGCAACCTCTGGTGTGGTTACTTGTTTTGATTTTGCTTCTTCATTATCAACGATTACTGCACCTGTTGCATCCACAATCTTACGAATGAAATGCGGATCTTTACGTTTCCCATTATTAGCAAATACCGTGTAGGCACTCGCCATCTTCATAGGCGTTGTCCCTTTAGTCATACCACCTAAAACTAGACCAGGATAACGGTCTTTTTTATCTAAATCTATACCAAATTTTTCTACTTTATTCATTCCGTTATCCATACCTACCTTGTCAAATAGCCAAACTGCAGGTGCATTTAAACTTTGAATAACGGCTTGATACATAGTTACTTCATCTCTGAATATGCGATCATAGTTTTCCACATCATAAAAATCCAATTTTTTATCTTGCAACATGTCTGTTGGTTTATAACCATTTTCTAAAGCTGTTGTGTAAACTGCTAGTGGTTTCATCGTTGAGCCTGGTGATAATGATGATTGAGTCGCACGGTTCAACCCACGACTTGTTCGTTCACCACGTCCACCGATTACAGCTTCAACCCCTCCTGTTTTTGGGTTGATAGCAATCGAAGCGCCTTGTACTTTTTCACCATCACTCGCATCTGGTGGGAACAACTCATCACGCTTGAAGGTTGCATCCATGTCAATTTGAGATTGTTGATCTAAAGTTGTGTAAATCTTGTACCCTTTTGTTAATAATTCATCGTCTTTAATTTTATATTTTTTACTTGCCTCATTGACTACTGCATCAAAGTAATCCATGTATTGATAACCTTTTTTAGTATCCGAATAGTCATCCGTTATATAGAGTTCATCTGCTTCTAACTTATCTGCTGTTTCTCGTTCTAGCTTACCATTAGCCACCATCAATTCTAAAACAGTATCTCTTCGGTTTACAGCATTCTCGTGGTTGTCGATAGGATTATATAGCGACGGCCCTTTTAACATACCCACAATTACTGCTGCTTCATCTATTGTTACTTCTTTTGCACTTTTACCAAAGTACTTATGAGAAGCATCTTCCACGCCCCACACATTATTAGCAAAATAGGCATGGTTTAAATACATCTCTAATATTTCATCTTTAGAGTAATTTTTCTCAATCTCAATCGCCAAGAATAGCTCTTTTGCTTTACGATTTAGAGTTTGATCTAATGTCAGATATGCATTTTTTGCAAGCTGCTGGGTAATCGTACTCCCACCACCTGTTACACGGCCACTTGTTACAATACCAACTGCAGCCCGAGCAATCCCGCGTATATCAAATCCTTTATGCTCATAGAAACGTTTATCTTCGGTTGAAAGTAAGGCATTTGTAATATTCGGAGAAATTTCTTTTAAATCAACAAATGTTCCTTTTTGGCCATAGCCATTTCCTGCCTCTTCATCATCCTTATCATAAAATGTTGTAACTTGTGCAAGACTCGCTTTTAACGTCTCAACATTCGCACTTTTAGCCAAATAGAACATGTAAATACTTGTCCCTAATGAAATAAGTAACACAATTAAAATTAAAATTTTATTAATTTGATACTTCTTCCATACTCGCTTCCTAAATTGATGGAATGTCTGCAAATGTGGTTTTAACCACGTCCAAAATGTTTTTATTTTTGATACCACTATTGATTTTATTTTTTGAAAGTCCATGTCATCACCTCTATTAGTCGGATTCTAAATCGTACATCCTATTGTTATTCTATCATAGAACCATTAAAACACCCTAAGTCCAAAGTCTGATGTTTATTGATTATAAGGTTTATCATATCATGAAGTTATTTCATTTATATGATACAATAATTAAGAATTATGTAAAATTTATGACTTTTAATAGATAATGGAGACTTATATGAAAATTGAAATAACACTACCTAGTGGTTTTAAAGAAACAGAAGTTAGTACCCTTTTAGAAAAACAATGGCTTGTGCCAAAGAAAGTACGTCACTTCTTGCGTACGGGACAAAATGTTGCTGTAAACGACCAAACTGTAAAATTTCACGAAACAGCTACTGAAGGCGACAAGATTACCTTAACGTTTGATGACGGTAACTATCCAATCCCCTCAATCGAACATGGTGATGCCGAACTAATCACCCCTCTATTTGAAGATGAACACCTTCTTATTGTTAACAAACCTGTTGGCATGAAAACTCATCCAAATGATCCTGGCGAGGAAGGGACATTACTAAACCATGTGTCAGCTTATCTAGCACAAACTGACACGATTCCTTATGTCGTTCATCGTCTAGATAGAGATACAAGTGGGGCGATTTTATTTGCTAAAAACCCCTTTATCCTTCCAATCTTAAGTCGTATGCTTGAAGCTAAGTCTATCAAACGTACGTACCAAGCTGTAGCTAGTCGAGCCATTACACAAAAAGAAATGACCATCAACAAACGTATCACTAAAGACAGACATGATAGTCGTAAGCGTATGGTCTCTGATGTAGCAGGTCAAGAAGCTATCACTCATGTGACATGTGACCATATTGGAGAGAACTGTTCTTACGTCTACTGCGTCTTAGAAACTGGACGTACTCACCAAATACGCGTCCATTTAGCGAGCATGGGACATCCTATCATGGGTGACCCACTTTATCATCCACAACCCGATAGAGCCGCACGCTTGATGCTACACGCTTATGAATTGAGTTTAGTACATCCTCTAACTCAAGAAGCTATTACAGTTCAAGCCTTACCTTCTTTATGGGTTTAACACGCAAAAAAATGCCCTTCTCATGTTTGAGAAGAGCATTTTTTTAATTTCGTGTTACTATAGCTTCAATTTCAACTTTAGCATCCTTAGGTAATCGAGCTACTTCAATTGTACTTCTTGCTGGATATGGTTCAGAGAAAAACTCTCCATACACTTCATTTACAGCAGCAAATTCCTCTATATCTTTTACAAATATTGTCGTTTTAACAACATCTGACATCATTAAACCATCTTGTTCTAAAATAGCCTTTAAATTACTCAAGCTTTGTTTGGTTTGCGTAACAACATCTTCACCCATTTCGCCAGTTTCTGGGTTTAAAGGTAATTGACCTGAAATAAATAGCAGTTGCTCAGTGGCCATTCCTTGAGAATACGGTCCTATTGCTTTTGGTGCGTGTTGTGTTTTAATTTCTTTTTTCATCTGTTAAAACTCCCTTTTTATTTATATGTAAATAGTTTTCACTATTACTGACAATATTTTTCCCTCAACTTTTTAACATAAGCCACAGACTTAACTAAATCATTTTCCTGTAACTCTAAAATAAACTCTAAATTCTCATCGCTCGGGTGATAGGTTTCCATTGGTAAAATATAATTAGGATCAATATAAGGTTCTTCAATTTTAAAGGCACCTTCACCCAACCATTCAACACCACCTTCACCTAATGCACGTTTAAAATCAGACACATATGGATGGCACATCTCAATATTGATTCTCTTGATGTCCGTTTTTTCTACAAGAGTTTTAAAACAATAATCAGTATCTATATTTCCCTCTCCAATTGGACAACCACTAACACGTAACTTGTCACCATCCTTAATAACAATGTGATCTTTAAAATGCACAGTCTTAGTATATGCTGCTAGATTATTTACAGTTATTTTCGGATCTTCCCAGGCCATCATCCCATTGCCAATATCGCATAAACACCCTACATAAGGACTATTAATTTTTTCAATCAACATGATAATTTCAGTTGACACTTCTTCTTCATGGTTTTCAATTGCTAAAGAAATACCCTTTTCCTCTAATAGTGGTTCAATTTCTTTAATATTATTAATTGCTAACTCCATCTTAGAGGGATCAAAATTTCCTTTATTAATATACGTTCTGATAACGTCAGCTCCTAATACTTCGGCTACTGAAATAACAGACTTTAATCGTTCAACGTCTACACCTTTCATATCGATTTCGCAGTAAAGTTCATGCTCATCTAAACGTTCTCTTACTTTCCTTAAATGCTCTGGCTCATTTGAACCAAGACATCCCCAATCAGGATCTAAATTCAAGTCTTCAATAATATTGATTTGAACACCATCTAATCCAAATTCTACAGCTTTATTGATAAAGTCAAAGATATCCATACGATGGTGTTGGAAATGAACATGATAGCTCTCTGTCTCTAATCCTAATTTCATTTCAATTAACCTCTTTTCTTAGCTTCAATTTTTTTAAGTAAATAAGTACATACTACAAAACCTGCCATCGCAAAACCTGCCATTACCATGAAGACATATCGATAGCCTGTTAAACCAGGGAACTTATCAATAATTGTTCCATATAACGTAAAAGCGAACATCGATGGTGCATATCCTACAAGACAAGCAATTGACACCGCTGCTCCACTAATTTCTTTTGGAATATCAATTTCATCCAATGGTGCAAAGAAAATCGCACGCTGACTGAAAATAACACTCCCGAATAACAATGTGCATGTCATACCTAGATAAATATTCATTGAATTATGTGGTAATAAAGTGAATCCCCCTATCATGGCTGCAGCTAGTAAAAAGGTATATTTTAAATATTTTGTTGGTGATTTAAATACCTTATCTGACATAATTCCTCCAACTGGGCCACCAATCATTTTTAATCCGTATTGATTGATAATCCCATATGCCCCAACCAAAGCAACAGGCATCTTGTATACATCTTTTAAAAATGGAATAAAGTAAGTTAAACCAGCATATACTGTATATACACAGAAAATAATTAATGAGGCAATCCATAGTTCTGGAATTTTAACTGCTCGTTTTGCTCCTGCGAGTGCTACTGCTTTTTTATCGTCACCATCATCAACTACTTCATCTGAAGACTCTGGGTCGATAAAGAAGTAAACAATAATACCTACGATAATCGTTGTAGCTGAGAAGAATAAAATGGCTGCTCTAAATCCTACTGCATCACTTCCCAATTTGACAAAAAGAGCTAAACCAGAGAAAGCGATAATCGTATCAATAACACCACGCCCTGCTTCTAAAAATCCAAACATACGGCCTTGCTCATCCGAATTACCTAACAACCGAACCGTTTTTATTAATACTGGCCAAAAAATAACCTCTGCAAAAACTGCCATACCTCCCCAAGCAGCAAGTATACCTATATAACCAGGGAATGTTGATAGATATAGTCCTATAACACCTACTCCGATCAAACCGAGCGGCAACATGATCTTTCTTGAAAATCTATCCGATAAATAAATTGAAAAAACATAACCTATTGTTTGAACAATTGCATATACAGATAAAGCCATACCTATTTGGGTATGTGTTAAATGAAAATATTCTTGCATTGGAATATAAAAAGCATCTTTTAATGATGACAGTTTAAAAATTGTTCCTCCTGCTAAAATTAGAATCATTAACGTTAACCACTTTTTCATGTTTTCTTTCACTTTTAACGTCTCCTTTTAATAACTTTTTATTATTAATAATAATTTATTATCATTGTAAAGGCTTACAAAAAAATTGTCAAGGTTATTTTTTTAAGAATTGTTTGCTATAATGACGATAGAACATGTCCATATAGGAGTGAAAAAAATTGAAATACAATCAAATTTTTAATTATTACAAAGTTTTAGTCCCTTTTATCCATGAAATACTAGGCGAAAATAGTGAAATATTACTTCACGATGTTAGCTCTCCAGAAAGTTCAATCATCGCCTTATCCGGTAATCTTAGCAACCGTAAAATAGGTGGCCCATTAACTGATATGGCTCTCAAACAAATTAAAGAACAAAAATACTTAACAAGTGACTATGTAGCAAACTATCGTTCTCATACCACTGATGGAAAACTGTGTCGTTCGTCAAGTTACTTTATAAAAGATGATACGCATCAACTTATCGGTATGCTATGCATCAATGTTTTAGTATCTGACTTAGTTGACATGCGGGATCAACTTACTAAATTGATTGGCTTAACATCATTTCCAATTGATAATACACCTACTGTTTCAGAAATTATTGCTGACGAACCTGAAAAATTAGGACAAAATATTGATGAGCTGATGGCATCACTAATCGATAGTACACTGGACCACTATCCTTCTATGACAAGAGAGCTTAGCATTACTGACAAAGAAGATATCATAGCTGATTTGAGTGATAAAGGTGTTTTCTTACTAAAAGGTGGCGTAGCAGAAGTTGCCAAACGTTTGGAAATGTCCGAACCAAGTATCTATCGCTATATGGCAAAAATAAAATAAAGAAAGGATACGATAATTTTTTATTATCGTATCCTTTCTTTATTTTAAATAATTTTGTAATTGTTTTTCCAATTCTGCGGCCGCTTCATTACTTGTTGTAATAATCGATAATGTATTGGCGCCTGCCAACGTGCCTGCGACATTTTCTAGCCCTAAATCATCTATAATAGCTCCAATAATATTTGCTGCTCCTAAATAAGTTTGCACGACTACCATAAATTGCACTTGACTAATTGATTTAACTGATTCTTCAACCACTTCTTTTAAGCGTTCTTCACCGTCATTAACCACTTGCGTATTCATCACATATTTCGTACGACCTTCCGCATTTCTACCTTTGACAATACCTAGCTCACGAATATCTCTAGAGATAGTAGCTTGTGTCGCTTGCATACCTTCATTTACGAGGGCTAATAATAAGTCTTCTTGCGTCTCAATATCTTGTTCTTGAATAATTTTTTTGATAATTCCTTGGCGGCTGCTCTTTTTCATAGTCTCCTCCTAGCTCTTGTTCTTTTCATCTAGTATACCAAGTTTTTTTTATATTATGTATAATTCATGTGTAAATATTTACTTTTATTAATTTTTATGCACTGACTATTCTTTAATTTTGATAGTATTTCGCTTGTTTTTTTGATATAATTAGCCACATATATCTCGTAGACTGTCCATTTATTCTGCTTTTCATTATCAGAAGATTGTTTACAGAAGAAACTAATTGGAGGATTAATACTATGAATGAAAGAAACGTTGTAGCAACTGCCCTTAATCAAGCACTATCCGAACATCTATCAGTAGATGACATTTTAAATTTATTAGAAAACCCTAAAACAGCCCAACATGGCGATGTGGCTTTTCCTGTTTTCTCATTAGCTAAAGTTATGCGTAAAGCACCCCAAGCTATAGCAGCAGAAATCGTAGAAAACATCCCTACTGAAGCATTTGAAAAAGTTGAAGTAGTCGGACCATACATTAATTTCTTCTTAGACAAACGCCTTGTAAGTAACGATACGCTACAAGCCATCCTAAAAGAAGATGCTAACTACGGTAACACAACAATCGGCGAAGGACGTAAAGTCCCTATCGATATGTCTTCACCAAATATTGCTAAACCAATGTCAATGGGACACCTACGTTCAACAGTTATTGGGAATTCACTAGCTAAAATTATGGATAAAATTGGCTACGAGTCAATCCGTATCAATCACTTAGGTGACTGGGGAACCCAATTTGGTAAATTAATGGTTGCTTATAAAAAATGGGGTTCGGAAGAAGCTGTTAAAGCTGCTCCTATTCAAGAACTATTACGTTTATATGTAAAATTCCATGAAGATGCTGAAACAGATTCTAGTTTAGAAGATGAAGGTCGTGCTTGGTTCAAGAAATTAGAAGATGGCGATGAAGAAGCGACAAACTTATGGACATGGTTCCGTGAAGAATCATTAAAAGAATTCCAACACGTTTATGATTTATTAGGTATTACATTTGATTCATTAAACGGTGAAGCTTTCTATAACGATAAAATGCAACCTGTTATTGATGTCTTACAAGAAAAAAATCTATTAGTATCAAGTCAAGGTGCTGATATTGTTGATTTAGAAAAATATGACTTAAATCCTGCTCTTATCCGCAAGTCTGATGGCGCTACTTTATACATGACACGTGACTTAGCTGCTGCGTTCTACCGTAAAGAAAACTACGACTTCGCACAATCTATCTACGTTGTAGGGAATGAACAATCTATTCACTTTAAACAATTAAAAGCAGTCTTAAACGAATTAGGTTTTGATTGGGCTAATGATATCCATCATGTACCGTTCGGCTTAATCACAAAAGATGGTAAAAAATTATCAACTCGTAAAGGTAAAATCGTCTTACTTGAAGAAGTTCTTAATGAAGCAATCAGCTTAGCTAAAGCTCAAATCGAAGCTAAAAATCCTGATCTAGCTAACAAAGACCAAGTCGCTCATCAAGTTGGGGTTGGCGCTGTTATCTTCCACGACCTTAAAAACGACCGTCTAAATAACTTTGACTTCTCACTAGAAGAAGTTGTCCGTTTCGAAGGTGAAACAGGTCCTTACGTACAATACACTCACACTCGTTGTGCTTCTATTTTACGTAAAACTAACTTTGAAGCTCAAGAAGGTGCTGATTACTCTCTTGGCGATACTGAAAGTTGGGAAGTTATTAAATTACTTCAAGCGTTCCCTGCTACAGTGGTTCGCGCGTCTGAAAAATATGAACCATCTGTTATTGCTAAACACGCCATTCAGTTAGCTCAAGCTTTCAATAAATACTATGCTCACACAAAAATTGTTAATGATGATAGCGAACAACAAGCTCGTCTTGCTCTAGTTCATGCTGTTAAAGTTGTATTAAAAGAAGACTTACGTCTATTAGGTTTAGAAGCACCTGAAGAAATGTAAAATACTAAAAAAGCCAACACCCTTGATAAGGGGTGTTGGCTTTTTTACATTTTATCAAACTTTAAGGATTTATTAATTGCGTACATAATCGGTGCTGAAATCGTCATAATAATTAATTCACTTAATGCAAGACTGCCGTAAGTTGCCCAAAATGGGATTGGCACATCTGCAGTAATGATAATCATAATGGCAATTAATACCATACTAATGGTAAAGAATACGATATTCAAAATCATACGCATCAGCATGTTTGGGACATATTTCGTTAGTAAAGCCGTTAAACCTAATGCAATAAAGGTTTGACCGCCACCAAACAAAACATCTAGCCAAACAAGTTCTGAAAATAATAAGTTATAAAGGACGACGCCCCCTACAACACCCCACATTAGTTTTTTGTTAAAAACGACTAAATGGTTTAAACTTTCAGATACTCTGAATTGAATGATTCCTTGAGAAAAAGGTGATAGGACTGAAAGCGCCACATACATTGCCGCAATCACACCATTTATTACAAGGAATTTCGTTTTATTAGTTGTTGTCATTTACTTTTCCTCCTCCTAGTTTTGATTACGCGGGATGGTTGATGAACCGCGTCGAGGTCATTGTCCTATGATTACTTCCCTCAATAAAGCAACCGCTTTACATTATAGGCTAATCAATTTAGAGTTACAAGTCTCTTTCAAAGAATAATTTTTTTATTAAAGGCCTTCTTACAAATCCGAGTTTTTTTGATATAATAAACGTCTACGAAGGGAGTTTTTTATGACAGACTTACACTTGCACTTACTTATTAACGAAAAAGCTGGCAGCGGTACTGGTAAAAAAGCTGCTGAACATGTTAAACATTACCTAAACACTCATCATATTTCATATGACACTCATATATCAGAGTACCACGGACATGCTGTCACACTTGCTAAGCAACTTCTTAATTCAGTATTAGCTCCCTGGTCTTCCAAATTAAATGACACTAATACTCATTTCCCTTTACTTGTTGTCCTTGGAGGCGACGGCACACTTCATGAAGTGATTAATGCTTTTGGTGAACATACTGATATTCCTATCGGTTATATTCCTTGTGGTTCTGGCAACGACTTTGCTAGAGGTGTCAACTTAGAACGACAGCCCGTTGAGGCTCTTGAACACCTTTTACAACTTAATGAACCTGATTTTTATAACACACTTTGTTACAAAGATAATAACACAGGTGATGTAAACTACTGCTCAAATAATATTGGCATAGGTGTTGATGCTAACATTGTGGCAACTGCTAATCACTCCACAGCTAAAAAGCAACTTAACAAGTTAAAAATAGGGTCACTGAGTTACCTCACAGCGGCTACTAGTGTCATTTTTAAACAAAAAGGGTTTCCTTTAACGCTTATCACTGACGATGAGACAACTGCATTCAACAATACTTTTTTATGTACGACAACCAACCACCCCTACTTTGGTGGTGGGGTTGCTTTAGCACCTTTCGCTGATCCTAAAAAAGAAGACATGACCATTATGATTGTTGAAAGAATTGCCTTCCCGAAATTGGCTCGTTTAATTGGTCAACTCCTTAGACGCAAACATCTCGCTTCTAAATACTTGCATCAATATAACACGACTGAAGCTAGGCTTATAAGCAACACACCACAATATGGTCAAGTTGACGGTGAGGAAATGGGCTATCGCACCTTTGATATAAGCTTTACTACAAAAAAAAGGCTATTCTGGCTATAAAAAAAATAACCTAATGCTATCTTAGCATCTGGTTATTTTTTTACATGAAATCGTATGGTGTGACATTTCCCATCCCTATCATAGGATCAACATTGCCTGCTTGAATTGAAACATCCATTTGCTTTTCACCAACAGCAGCTTTAACAGGCTCTGAAATAATCGAACATTCCTCTTCTATCTCATCAAATAATGAGACTTCTTTTACTTGTTGTTTCTCTCGAATTACCACTTCATCTTCAGTTTTAAATTCTTTAGCTTTTAGTTCTTTAAGTTTTTCTTTCGGAATTGGATCATATGAACCTAAGCCTCCATCAATATCTTCTGTGGATTCTGCCAGTAATCCAGACTCATACGCCTCAAGTTGGGTTCTTACTGCAAGTGACATATCTCCAGCTGAAATAATGCGTTCCTGTAATGTCGTCTGACGGTTGTCACCTTCATTTTTTACACACCTGTCAAAAGCTTCTGGTTCCCCAATTAGAATAAGTAAATCTTTACTCCGCGTTAATCCCGTATAAAAGAGGTTACGCTGTAACATACGCTGATACTGCTTCACCATTGGTAGAATTACCATTTTAAATTCACTACCTTGTGATTTATGAATAGAGCAACAATACGATAGCGTAATCTTATTCCACTCATTACGTTTATACGTGACCTCATTACTATCAAACTCGATAGTTAATTCATCAACCTTATCATCCGATTCTTTTGCTAAAGTTATCCCTACAATTTTCCCCATATCACCATTAAACACATTAGACTCTGGACTGTTAACCAAGTGAAGAACCTTGTCTCCTATTCGGAATACCTTATCGTTCCATTTCACTTCTTTACGTTGACCTGTTTCATTAGGGTTGAAAATTTCTTGCATCATATTATTAATATTATCAATCCCTGCAACCCCACGATACATCGGTGCAAGTACTTGGATATCAGTTGGTGTGAAGCCTTTTGCTTGTGCTTTCGTTACAACCTGCCTTATCACTTCTTCAATCTGATAAGCACTTGCACGTATGAAAGAGCGATCACTTTTGTTTTGAGCAAAATCAGCTGGCAACCTACCATCCTTAATATCATGAGCCAGTGGAATAATACTCGACTCATTCTCTTGGCGGTATATATCTATCAACTCACAACTCGGAATATCTTCAATTGCTAACAAATCATGTAGCACTTGACCAGGTCCTACTGAAGGCAACTGGTCTTTATCTCCAACAAAAATGACTTGCATATTCGTTGGAATAGCTTTTAATAAAGTGTTTGCCAACCATGTGTCAACCATTGACATCTCATCAACAATTAAAAGCCCGCCTTCTAATTCTTTCGCACTTAGACTAGCATTTTTTTCGCGCCCATTTAAACCTAGTAGACGGTGAATGGTGCTTGCTGGTAACCCCGTTGTTTCGTTCATCCTCTTAGCTGCACGACCGGTTGGTGCAGCTAGTAAGATAGGAAAAATATCATTTGTATAATCGTCAATATCTAAGGATAATCCATTTAATTCTGCAAACAGGTTTACAATCCCATTAATAACAGTTGTCTTACCTGTACCTGGTCCTCCTGTTAAAATAAACAAGGGTGATTTAATTGCTTCTTTTATGGCTTGGATTTGAGAATCACCATAACTTATCCCAAAGTTCTTTTCAATCATCTCCAAATTAGACGTGACATCATCATCGTTATATTTAATTGTCTTCTTGCGACTTAACAAGCGTTGTATAGCCGTTCCAACACCCCACTCTGAAAAGAATAATGTATTCTCATAAAGGTGTGTCCCTTCTTGTTGCATCTTACCTTCAGATACCGCAGAGATAATCTCTTGTGCCACTAAATCAGGCGCTATGGTGAACGAACGGCTCATCTCTAATGTCCGTATCGCCTTTTTCAATAACACTTCAGCATCGACATACGTGTCACCTGTTTCTAAACAACTGCTCAATAATTCGTGAGTTATTGCTGCTCTAATTCGTTTAGGTGAGTCTGCAGCATAGCCTAGTTGTTCAGCAATAGCATCTGCTTTTTTAAACCCAATTCCTTCAATATCTTCCGTCAACTGATATGGATTTTCTTGGATAACAGTCAATGTTTCTTCTTGATACGTTTGATAAATTGCCATCGCCAATTGACTCCCAAAGCCATACTGGTTTAAACCAATGACGATTTGCTCCATTCCATAATTCAAACGAAGTGTTTCTAAAATCATCTCTCGCTTACTCTTTGTTAATGACGTCACTTCTTCTAAGCGTTTTGGGTCATCTAAAATAATGTCAATCACGTTGTCACCTAGTAAATCAACCATATTTTCGGCCGTCTTTTTACCAATACCTGGAAATTTACTTCCCGATAAATAAGCAATTAAGCCGCTACCAGATGTTGGTTTTTCTTGTTGATAATTATCAACTTGGAATTGTTGACCATACTTAGCATGGTCAACCAACTTACCCACAAAACGGTAACTCTCTTCTTCTTGGATTTGACCAAAACTACCTGTAACAACAATCTCGCTCTCTTCGAATGCTGTATTTGTATCTACAACCTTAACAAGCATTACTTTATAAAAGTTGCTAGGATTCTGAAAGAAGATCGCTGCGACTTTACCTACAACATAATTCTCTTGGTGGTTAATTTCAGTATCTCCGAGCGTATCTATCATTTCATTTCCTCCTTTATTTGTCCAATTACTATCTTACTATCATAGTATCTCCTATCTATAATAACAAGAAAAAAAGACGTAAACTAGTCTTAATTATAGAGAGTTGTTAGAAATAAAAAAGAAACTAACTTTCGTTAGCTTCTTTTTGGTTTAAACATTAATTAACAAAATTTTGAGATAGCAGCGTCGATCATTTCTTTAGCTTCTACTACGCTCGCTTCACGATCTTTCGCAACTGGTGATAATGGCCCACGTACGCGTCCTACTTCCACACCATTCATACCTAAAATAAGTTTCATTACATCATATAAGTTTCCACCATATGATAACATTTTAAAGATAATTTCATTGATTGCTGTTTGAATTTCAAATGCTTTTTCCATATTTTTCTCTTTAATGCATTTATCAGCTTCCAAGAATAACTCTGGCATTACACCATATGTTCCACCAATCCCTGCATCAGCACCCATCACACGACCACCAACAAATTGCTCATCTGGACCATTAAAGATGATAGATTCTTTTTCTGAGTTAAGTTTAAAAACATTGATATCCATTACAGGCATAGATGAATTTTTAACACCAATAACTTGGTCTTTTTCCATCATCTTTTTGAATAAATCAACAGATAAGGCATAGCCTGTTGTTTGAGGAATGTTATAAATAATGAAATCTAAAGAAGTTGCTTCAATCATGCTTGTCCAGTAAGCTTCAATAGATGCTTCAGGAAGCACAAAGTAAATCGGTGGAATAGCTGCTAAAGCATCTACGCCTAAACTTTCAGCATGTTTAGCTAATTCAACGCTATCACGAGTTGATGGAGCAGCAATATGAGCAATAATTGTCATCTTGCCTCCGACAGCTTCCATCACGTTTTCTAATACTAGTTTACGTTCTTCTACTGTTTGATAGATACATTCCCCTGAACTACCACCTACATATAATCCTTTTACACCTTTTTCTAAATAATAAGTTGCCAGTTTTTGAATACGTTCTGGACTAATATTACCTTCGTCATCATAACACGCGTAAAATGCTGGAATAATACCTTTGTATTTATCTAAATTTTTCATAATATAACACTCCTTATATTTTTAACTAACTTTATTTCAGTTAGCTATTCTTGAATTTTATCTATGAAGCGCTGCGTAATCTCCTGAGGTCTTGTAATTGCACCACCAACTACCACTGCATAACAGCCTAAATCAAGAGTCCGTTTTGCTTTATCTGGTGTGTCAATTTTTCCTTCTGCAATAACAGGTTTTGTTGATTTTTTTATAAATTCTTTTAACACTAAAAAATCATCTGAAGCAATATTCATACCTTCTGTTTCTTCCGTATACCCATGCAATGTTGTCCCTATAAAATCAAACCCTAGTTTACAAGCATGTTCTGCTTCTTTTACTGTTGAGCAATCCGCCATTAATAAAATATTCGGATACTCTTTTCGTATTACTTCAATAATATCTGATAAATGCTCACCATTAGGACGTTCCCTTAGAGTTGCATCACAGGCTATGATTTCGCATCCTGTGTCAGCTACTGCACGCATCTCTTTGATAGTAGGTGTAATAAAAACAGGAGAGTCTCCATAGACTTGCTTCCAAATACCAATAACTGGAACCTTTACTTGTTTTTTTATTTCTAAAATATCTTTTGGTGAATTAGATCTTATCCCCACAGCACCTGAACTTACTGCTGCTATAGCCATTCTTCCCATTATATGAGAGCTATGTAATGGTTCTGTTTCAAGTGCCTGACACGATACGATTAATCCTTTAGTTATTTCTTTACTCTTATCTAACATATACTTTCCTACCTATCTTTAAACTTCTTTCATAAATGAATACGATTACAACGTAATCTTATCATAAAGAAATAAATTACACAATACAAAAAATAATGAAACTTATTTTCATAAAGCGATTGATTATACCAAGATGAAGTGCTATGCTTTAATTAAAATCAGTTAAAAAGGAGTGTACTTTATGGATTCAAAACCTTTATATTTGGCTTTTGATGTAGGTGGCACTACAATTAAATATGCGTTACTCTCTAATGATACTAAACTTTATGAGTATCATAGTGTGCCCACACATAAAAATTATGATGAACATATTTTGACAACCTTGAAACAGGTTAGCTTAGATTTAATGAAACACTATCCTATAAAAGCTATTGGGATTAGTACAGCTGGTATTGTTGACACAGTACAAGGCGAAATCAAATATGCTAACCCTTTAATTCCTAATTATACAGGTACGAAAATAAAAGAAACTTTAGAAGAAGTTACTGGCCTTCCGGTCTCTGTTATTAATGATGTCCAAGCTGCTTTATTAGGTGAAGTTTGGCAGCAACAACTCCCACCAAAAACTTTTTGTTTAACACTTGGAACTGGTATTGGTGGTGCTTTTTTAAACCATGACTCCCTATATATTGGTGCTCACAATTATGAAAATTCTATTGGTTATCTAAATTATGATAGTAAAACTGATACTTACTGGGAACAACGTGCCTCAACGATCACTTTAGAGAAAAAATTAGTTAAGGATTTCAATATATCCGTTCCTGAAGCTTTCGAATATGCTCGATCTGGTCAAAATAGATTTGTTACACTTATTGATGAATGGATTAGTGAAATAGCAAAAGGTGTTTCTTCTATAATTTTATTATTAGATCCCCACACTATTCTTATTGGGGGTGGCGTGTCAAAACAAAATGATTATATTCTTCCAATTTTAAGTAAAAAAGTCGATGAACTTCTTCCACCCAACTTTTTATCAGTTTCTTTCAAAAGTCCTACTAGCTTTAATAATAATGCCTTAATTGGAGCCATCTATCCCTTTTTAAACAGCGAAAAAGAAGCTAACAAAAGTTAGCTTCTTTTTTTATAGCTCTTCTATTTTTCGTGCAAGTGTTTCATAGAATAACCCCAGATGATAGCCATCCACTAATCGGTGGTTTACTTCTATACTTAGAGGCAGTTGTAATCGGCCTTCTTTTTCAACATATTTCCCCATTGTCACCTTAGGAATTGAATCATCCTTATCAATATAAAATTGATTTTTAAAAGCTGTAAAATTCAACCAAGGAACCATAGAAAAATGAATTAACTGATCTAACGGAAACTCAATGTCTGGAAAGTACTCTGTTTGGTCATCTGACATCTTTTTAGCTCGTCTACAAAACTCTAATAAGTCTTCTCCTTTTTCCAATGTCACCCCTTTATACAAGGTCTCTCCTTTTATCATATCTGTAAACGACGGAATGAGTCTATCATATAGAACAACATCTTCCCCTTGAATTTTATATCTAAAATTTTCAATACTATCCAAACTCTCTGTCACTAAGTAAACCAACGCATAATAAAATGACACACCTTTTTCTTTTGCCACGCTCTTTAAATTAGTAACATCAACATCCACTGTTATCTCATACATCGGAACATCTCTCTGCGAATGGACATTAAAATGAGCCAATCTATCCCAGTTCTCTTTATCAATTCGTTTCATAACATATTTCCCCTCCACCTATTACTTTCTTCTTTATTGTGCCTAATTCCTTTCAAAATAACAAGTTAAATATAAAACGTTTACAATACTATTTTAAAAGAGTACTCTTTAGTTAGGTAATATCACCTATGACAACAGAAATGAGGCGTATAATGAAAAGCAGAGAATTACTTGATATTCTACAGATTGCTGAACGTTTGAAAGACACCACTAGACACTGTTATACCTCACAAGGTCGACATGAAAGTGTTGCCGAACACACTTGGATGATGACTCTCACGGCTATGCTACTAGAAGATGAGCTGACTAACATCGACATGACTAAAGTCATCAAAATGTGTCTCATACATGACCTTGGTGAATGTTTCACTGGAGATATTCCAACATTTGATAAGACCACAGAACATGAGATCCTTGAACAAAATAAACTTAATGATTGGTTGGGATCACTTCCTCAAAAAACAACTGTCACTCTAACTCAACTTTTTGATGAAATGAATGCACGAGAAACTCCCGAAGCGAAAACCTATAAAGCACTGGACTCATTAGAAGCCCTAATCCAACATAATCTTTCTGATATAAACACTTGGAGCGAGAATGAATTTGACTTAAATCTTGTCTATGCCGATGATAAAGTTCAATTTTCTAGCTATCTAACAGAGCTAAGAGAGGCAATTAGAAGTGATACATTAGACAAAATAAATGCAGCTGATAAAAAAAGAGACTAGAAAATATTCTAGTCTCTTTTTTTAATCTAATTTATCATTTTCATAATGATGTGTTAATTCTAAATTAGGAAAACTCTGCTGACGCAACGCTTCATAAACAACTAAAGCTGCTGTATTTGATAAGTTTAATGAGCGAACATGTTCATCATTCATTGGAATACGGATGCACTTTTCTTCATTCTCACGCATAAAGTCTTCCGGTAAACCTGTTGTTTCTTTACCGAACATAAAATAGTGATCCTTACCATCGTTATAATCCACATCGCTATAGACATCATGTCCAAATTTTGTAACCAAGTGCAATGAGATATCTGGATTTTTCTCTAGAAAATCTCCTAAATCTTTATAATAAGTGATTGCCACATCATTCCAGTAATCTAAGCCTGCTCGTTTAAGCTGCTTGTCATCTGTTGAAAATCCTAGTGGTTCAATAAGATGTAAAGGGGTGTTTGTTGCCGCACATGTACGTGCGATATTCCCTGTATTAGCAGGAATAACTGGTTCGTATAATACAATATGATTAGCCAAAGTGTTGCCTCCTATATATAATTACCTCGTTATTTTGACAAAAAAAAGAACGTATCGCCTCGGTGTCAATTCACTGCGAGTCGCTACGTTAGTGAAGTATCTTTCACTAACTTTTATCAGAACAGGACTCTGATAAAAACTATCGAAAAATATCTTAAAACAACTATACCAAAGCCCCTATGTAAAAGCAATAGGTCTTTACCATTGAAAACGTTTTTATTCCCCTATTAATACTAAAACGTCTACTGTGATAAATTCTATTGAGGTTTCTTGTGCTTTCCTTAGTGACTCAGGTGATGCCCCCCATTTTAACGGTGACATAGCTAATAAATCTTCTTGACGTTCTGTTGGAACAGGCACTTGATAGGTTAAGCGTTCTTGTGAAATTAAGGTCATCTCTTCTTTAAATTTCGTTACTACTTTTTCATTACTATACGTTTGTTTTTCTTTATCGTCTTGATAAAAAACCTCTCGCATTTCTTTTAAATAATTTTCTTCAGGTACTACTTTTATCAAGCGACCGCCAGGTTTCAAAACACGTCTAAATTCCTCATAATGACTTGGTGAAAAAATGTTTAATAAATGCGTCATACTTTGATCCGCAAACGGTAGTGTGGTAATATCTGCTACACACCAAAAAGCATCAATATCTTGGCTTGTTGCCAACGCAACCCCATCTTTTGAAATGTCAAAACCAATTTTAGTACCTTCTAACCCTTTATCTGTTAATTCTTTTAAAAAGCTTCCTTCTCCGCATCCAATATCAACGATACTTTCTATTGATACTTCTTGGCTGGCTTCTAAAATACGCTGAATCAATGGCTCATATAATCCGATTTGAATCATTTTTTGACGGTGACTTAACATCTCTTTGTCATAGTCCGTTTTAATTTGATGGTTGATGAAATTGATGGTCCCTTTTTTCGCTAAGTCAAAACGATGTTGTTTGCGGCAAATTAAGCTATAGTCTTTATTTATCATCGCTTTACGACATTTTGGACAACTGAATAAATCACCATGTTCCTCTAAAAATTGTTTTCCTTGATCTATTTTTTTAAGCAGCATAAACTCATGCTCCCTTCCGTTTTTATCTTTATAATCATACCATATAACACCTCTTAATATGGTACAATTATGCCATAAATACTAATCACGAACGAAAAGAGGTTTTTTTATGTTAATCAAAGAATTTTGCGCAGAAAACTTTACAAATATTCCCGCGGCCATTCATAATGGTGCGAAACGCATTGAACTATGTGACAACCTTACTGTCGGTGGTACAACTGTCAGCCCAGGTGTTATGTCTGAAACCTATGACTATTGTCATGAAAAAGGCATTACAGTAATGAGTATCATTCGTCCTCGTGGCGGTAACTTTCTTTACAACGATACAGAATTGAAAATGATGGCTGAAGATTTGACAACTGCAAAAGAACGCGGAACAGATGGAATTGTTATCGGTTGTTTAACAGAAGACAACTGGATTGACGAAGAAGCGATGCTAGAATTCATCAAGTTGTCAGATGGACTGCAACTTACTTTCCATATGGCTTTCGATGAATTAAGTGTTGACGACCAGTTCAAAGCCATTGATTGGTTAGCTAAATACGGCGTTCAACGTATTCTAACTCATGGTGGAAAAGCTGGAACACCGATTATGGATAATATTGATCATCTTACTAAATTAGTTGACTACAGTGATGGTCGCATTATTATTTTACCTGGTGGTGGCATCAATCACGAAAATTGTGATGCTGTTGCAACTGCCTTAAATGTTACTGAAATCCATGGTACTAAAATTGTACCTTTAGACATCTAAACTCAAGAGAAAAAGCGTGCCTTCCTAGTTAGGAAAGTACGCTTTTTCTATACAAAGTAGCCCATAAATAGGCTCGCAATATTGAAATAAATCAAGACACTGGTTAAATCACTCAAAGTAGTGATGAAAGGACCGCTAGCAACTGCCGGGTCAAACCCTAGCTTATCCATTACCATTGGAATTAAACTACCTGCTAGATTGGCAACCGTAATAGCAAATAGCATCGCAATCCCAATAACAAATCCTAATGGGAAGTTATTTTTCCAAATCCCAACAACTAAGAATATTGATACCCCTGTTACAAATCCTGTTACCAGGCCTGTCAACACTTCACTTAAGATCAAACGGAAAAAACCACTGTCTTTATCATCTTGAATAGCAAGACGTCGAACAGCAACGGCTAATGATTGTGTACCCGCATTCCCCGCTGTCCCTGTAATCAATGAAATAAAAACAGCTAAGATACTAGCTTCACTTACTAATTCCTCATAACGGCCAATTAACGTCGCCGTTGACATACCAAGAAATAATAAGGTAATCAACCACGGTAACCGTTTCGATGCTGCCTTAAATGGATTTTCACTTGATTCTTCAACATCGACCCCGGCTAAACCAGAGTAATCACTAGCAGCTTCTTCATCAATAACATCGATGATATCATCAACCGTAACAATTCCCATCAAGTGGTCATCATAATCTGTGACCGGTACTGCTAAGAAATCATAATCACGAATTGTACGTGCAACATCTTCTTGGTCATCGCCGACTTTTACTGAGATAACACGCTCACTCATAATATCACCAATCATGACATCATCTTCATTAATAATCAAATCTCTTAATGAAATAACACCTAATAAGGTATTTTCGCTATCAACCACGAACACATAATAAATCGTTTCGGCAGCTTTTGCTTCATTTTTAAGTAAATACATTGCTGAACGAACTGTTTGGTTGGCAACTATTGATACATACTCTGTTGTCATAATTGAACCGGCAGTTTCATCTTCATAATGGAGTAATTCTTTAATCTCACTAGCACTTTCTGCATCCATTAAACTTAGATATTTAGAAACACTTGCTTTATCTAATTGATTAAGTGTGTCAACCGCATTATCGGTGTACATCTCAGCTAACATATCTGCCACGTAACTTGGTTTCATTTCTTTTAAATACTCTTCAACATCTTCTTCATCTTCTTCAATAACATCAAACATATCCGCCATCTCTTTAGGTGACAAATACGTATATAACCGTTGACGTTCTTCTTCATTAAGCGTCAAATAAAATTGCCCTTGCTCATAAATATGAAGCTCAAAGAACTGCTCCCTAAATTCAACTAATTGATCTCCTTGAAGAATGGTCAATAAATACTCATACTGCTCTTCGATTGTTCCTTGGCCATCCATCCTACTTCTCTCCCTTGTGCTTTACTCTACCATTTGATTATAAACAACTAACATATCTGGTGCTAACGGTAACTGACAGTGAACTACTTCCTTTGTAAATGGATGAGTAAAAATCAACTCCCCGCAATGGAGTGCTTGTCGTTCAATCCCTTGTGACACATCACCATGATACATCTCATCCCCTAAAAGGGGACACTCAATGGCTTCAAAATGAACTCTGATTTGATGAGTTCTTCCTGTATGCAACTGAATATCTACTAAAGCGCTAGTCTCTGTTCTTTTCATTAACCAATATTCTGTTTTTGATTCTAATCCACCTGGTCCTGTCTGTCTTTTTAAAATCGAATCTGGATCGCGTTCAATTTTTAATGTTATTATATCGTGCTCTTTAAGACTATCAACCGCTCCTCCAACAAGGGCTTGATATTTTTTAATCACACGCTTCTCTCTTAACTCTTGATCTAACATGGCATGAGCAAATCCATGTTTAGCAAATAACATCAGTCCAGTTGTATCTCGGTCTAGACGTGTTACAACATGAACCACCTGATCTTTATAGCCTTGTTCGCAGATATAATGTTTTACTCTGTTTGCCATTGTTCCATTAGGATGATACTGTGCTGGAATTGAAGCCACATCGTAAGGTTTATTGACAATCAAATAATGGTCATCTTCAAATATGATTTCAAGTGGCGTTTCATCTCTAAGAAGAGTCTCATGCTCTTTCTCATCAGGAATTTCAATAGCTAAGACGTCATCTGGTTGTAAGTAATACAACACATTTTGCGTCGTACCATTCACTGAAATATGTCCACCTTGAAACTTCACCTTTGCAAGCAACCCTCTCGAAATACCTTGCGCTTTTAAAAAAAATTTTATTTGCTGGGGTTCACTCTCAGCATAGGTCCAACTAAACATCATCTTTTTGACTTCCTCATTCCTCTGTACTTTCTTCGATAAAGGCATCTTTTACCCGACGCCAAAAATGGGTATGGCGATATGACGTAAACTTAATGCGTTCGTTCGCCACACTGAAGGTTAATTCTTTAACACTCGATTGTGGAATAGACAACTGGTCAACTGACAACAAATAATCATCTGCTTCATCCAACTTCATCGTAATCCATTCATTGCTTGCAATAACTAGAGGCGAGCCTAGTGTTCTATAAACACGATTGTTTAATGATGCAATTTCAGTCAACTGCAGAGCGTTGATCCGAGGATGTATAATTGCACCTCCCATGCTCTTGTTATAAGCAGTTGAACCCGTTGGCGTTGCAACCGATAGCCCATCTCCACGGAATCGTTCGAAAAAGTCTTCTTTAATAAAGACATCTGCTACCATAGTCTTGTTAACCCGACGAATCGTACACTCATTTAAAGCTAAAAAGTGTCGTGATTTCTCTGCTTCTTTATGTTCAATATAGACATCTAAAAGTGGATAGCTCACACTTTCACCTTCATCTGCAACTAAACTTTCTACAAGTGCTTCAAGTTCATAATCTCGCCAATCTGTATAAAATCCTAGATGTCCGGTATGAATCCCTAGAAACCTGACCTTTGATAACATATGAGAATAACGATGAAACGCTGACAATAACGTCCCATCTCCTCCAATTGAAATGACGATATCTGGTTCTTTTTCATCAATTTTTATTTCTGTATCCGCAAGTAATTGCTTTAAACGGATTTGTGCACGTTGCGATTTTATTGAATCATTTGCAACGATTGATACTTTTACCTTATCAGGTGTCAACATGTTCATTCACGTCACCTTCTGGATTATTTTTTTCAAATTCAATTTGCTCTAACTCACGTTTTTTCAGAAACGCTTGGTAATAATGATCCTCTTTTTTACCACGACCATGAGAGAATAAATGTTGAGCTTCTTGAATCTCTTCACGAATTTCTGACATTTCTTCGTCAAGTAAACTAGCAGCTTCAGATGCTTTACGTAAACGTTCATTTATTTCTTGTGGAAATTCGCCTTGATATTTGTAGTTGAGTGAATGTTCTATCGTCGCCCAAAAATTCATCGCCAAGGTTCTAATTTGGATTTCTGCAAAAATTTTCTTTTCACCCGTTACCAATTGAACCGGGTACTCGATAATTAAATGATATGAGCGGTAACCACTTTCTTTTTGATTGGTTATATAATCACGTTCTTGAACAACTCGCATGTCTTTACGCAAGCGAATTAAACGGACCACTTCATAAATATCATCTGTAAATTGACACATAATTCTAAGACCTGCAATGTCTTGCATTTCTGTCTCTAAACGGTCTAAAGGTATTCCTCTAAGCTTTGATTTTATTTTAATACTATCTGCTGGCTTTACACGACCGGTTACAAACTCTATTGGCGCATGTTGGTTGTTATCACGAAATTGCTTTCGTATCCCTTTTAATTTGATTTTCATTTCTGACACCACTTGTTCATAAGGTGCAATAAATAATTCCCAATTATCCATCTCAGCAAACCTCTTTTTTACTTTATTTTACTTGCCCAATAACTCACGCTTTATTTTATCACAAAAATGACGAAAAAGTTAGCGTTGTACATAGGCTATTTGTTAAAAAAAGATTGACTATTCTTAATTTTTTAGAGAGAATATTCTTAATGAGCTTTTTAGAAAGAAGGCATACTATGAGCCAAGAAATTGAAATTGAATTTAAATCGTTACTAACTGAAAAAGATTACGAAAAACTATGTAGAGCGTTTGATTTATCTGATGATCACTCTTTTACCCAAACTAATTATTACTTTGATACTCCTCAAGGCGATCTGAAACAAAAAAAACTGGGCCTTCGTATCAGAACCTTTGATGATAAAGCTGAACTAACATTAAAATCACCACTAAAAAATCATGAAGGACTTCTTGAAACAACCGATTACTTAACTCAAGAAGATGCGGCGGCACTACTTAAGGAAAATAATATCCTAGCTACTGGTCATGTAGCTGAAAAATTGCAAGAGTTTAACATTGACGCTAATACTGTTTGTTTAATAGGGGAACTAAAAACAAAACGTTTAGAATACAAACTTGATGAGGCACATTTACTGGTGTTAGATGAAAGTTGGTACCACGGTCAGCACGATTATGAATTAGAAATGGAAGTTCGAGAGGCAGTTTCAGGAAAAGATTTTTTTGTGAAATTCATTAATGAACAGGGGATTACTTATATTCCTACTGAAAATAAAATTTCACGAACACTACGTGCAAAAAAGGCTTTATAAGCCCTTTTATTTCATAAAAAACAAATTTAGTGATACATTATATATAGAAAAGAAAAAGAAAGATATGGGGGATTGCTATGATTGAAGTCTATTTGTTTGTACACCCACTCTGTCCAGAGTGCCTAGCTTCTGAAAAGCGCATTTTACAGATGGTTAAAAATGAGCAAAGAAAGATACAATTTAAATTCCTGCCTTTACTGAACTTACAGACATTTCAACGTTACCTTTCTACTACCTGTAACCATGACTGCAATCTAAATGATAGAAATAAATTATTTGAAGATTCTTATTCAGCAGCTCTTGACTACAAAGCGATGCAGCTACAAGGTAAGAAAAAAGGACAACAGTTCCTTATGGCCTTACAAGAAGCCGTACAACATAACAAAAACTACAGTGAAGAACTAGTCAAACAAACTGTTATTGATTTACACGGTGACTGGGAGATGTTTACTACCGATCGTCAATCTGAAAATGTTAAAGAGTCGTTTGAAACAGATCAAATCATCGCAAAAGAAATGTCAGTTTCCTTTGCTTCTTCTATGGTTTATTTCAACTATACTTGTGACCAGGATTACGGTATTCTAGTTGAAGAACACCCTACAGATGATATTCTAGCTGACTTACTTGCTATGGATCAACCTGAAACAATTGCACCACTAGTAAAAGAAAATACTGTCATTACACATCAAAATTTAGCCGATACCTATTTACGTTTATTAGAAAATTAAAAAGCCTATCACCCATTAAGGTGATAAGCTTTTTATTTATTTTTTATCTAACGTTTTAACCAATTCTTCAAATTCAATTAAACGTGAGTCAAATACAGCCATTGCTTTTTCAATATACGCGCCATCTGTCATATCGACCCCAGCTTTTTTCATAACTTCGATTGGATAATCACTGTTACCTGCTTTTAAGTAAGCTAGATAATTTTCTAATTTTTCTTCTGATCCAGTCAAAATCCCCTCAGCTAAAGCTGTTGCAGCTGAAAAACCAGTTGAATATTGATACACATAGTAATTGTAGTAGAAGTGAGGGATACGTGACCATTCTACTGCAATCTCTTCATCTTTTTCAACAGCAGGCCCATAATAACGGCTATTAAGATCCGCATAGTACTCGTTTAAGTAATCACTTGTTAACGGCACACCCTTAGCATCTTCTTCATGGATAAAGTGTTCAAATTCAGCAAATTGTGTTTGGCGGAAAATAGTTCCTTTAAATCCATCTAGATAACGATTCAATACATAGGCTCTTACTTCAGGGTTTGTTTCAGTTTTCAGAAGGTACTCTGTTAATAAATTTTCGTTAGTTGTGGATGCAATCTCTGCTAAGAAGATTGAATAATCACCGTAGACATAAGGTTGGTTACTGCGTGTAAAGTAACTATGAACACTGTGACCCATCTCATGAACTAAGGTATACAACTGATCCAAACTATCATGCCAATTCATTAAAATAAATGGTTTTGTATTATACGCTCCTGATGAGTAGGCACCACTGCGTTTTCCTTGGTTTTCTACCACATCAATCCAACGCTCTGAGAAGGCTTCTTTTACGACAGTCATGTATTCTTCTCCTAACGGTTGTAATGCTTCTAATGCTTTTTCTACCGCTTCTTCATATGAATAACGAATCGGAGCCTCACCTAAAATCGGTGTATACATATCATACATGTGTAATTTTTCAACACCCAGTAACTCTTTTCTTAAGCCAACATAACGGTGTAAGAGCGGTAGATGTTTATCTACTACTTGGATCAGTGTATCGTGTACAGATTCCGGAATATGATTAGCTGATAATGCCGCTTCTCTTGCTGAGCCGTAATGTCTAACTGATGCTTTATAGTTATGAACTTTAACATTTGCACTTAAAGTACTTGCTAATGTGTGTTGGAATTGTTGATAGACACTGTATAAGCCTTTAAAGCTCGCTTCGCGTACTGAAAAATCTGTACTTTCTAATAATTGACCATATGAACCGTGAGTCAATTGAACAGAGTTTCCTTCTTCATCTTTTACAACAGGAAACTTAAAGTCTGCATTGTTCAAGACGGAGAATGTCGTGCTTGATGCACCAAAAAGTTCACCTGCACTGGCAAGTAAACTTTCTTCTTTTGCAGATAAGATATGAGGACGGCTACTTAATAACTCTTCAATCGAATGTCTGTAGATAGCTAGGCCTTCTTCTTGATCAAAGTAAGCCCAAATCTCTTCATCTGATAATTCTAATAACTCTGGCTCAAACCATGAAAATGCCTCGTTTAATTGAGCTGCTAAGCTACTCGCTTTAGCATGCATTGCTTGATAAGTTGCGTTCGCCGTATCTTGATCATTTTTCAAATGTGAATAGACATATAAGTCCTCAAATTTTGCAGACACGTCGTCCATTTTTTGTAACGTTTTTAATAGCTGTGATGGTCCTTCACTTAGTTTACCTTTTAATGAACTCACCTCAATAAGTGTTGCCTCAAGCTCTTCATAGCTTGTGTCAAACTCCGCGTCACTCTTAAAAATAGAGCTTAGGTCCCACGTTAATTCTTCACTCACTTCTGAACGTTTTGGTAATTGTTTAATTTCACCCATACGACACCCTCTTTTCTTATCATTTACTCATTTAATATAACCTATCATACCATACTATTTTATTTTTTAAAGTAATAACCACTGAAGAAAGCGTCTGTTTAAAAGGAATACAATCATTTATCAGTACTTAATCTTTTATTTTCTCAATCCTTTTTTTCTAATCATTTACTAATTATTCAGAATTAAAATTCTAAATAATCATACGCTTTATTTGGATCTCGTAAGACTAAACTAGGAAATCCTTCTAATCTTTTTAGAAGTTCTGGTCTATTAATTAAACAGTCATACCATACATTTGTTGAAATTCCACCGCCGTAAAGTGCTCTCAAATAAAGTATCTCATCCCCAAGTACAGGCGAACTTACAAGTGGATAAAAACACTCATCCGCTATTGTTTGAAGTAAAAAAAATTCTTTATAACAAGCAGATTGTACCTTTAATAACTGTGAATCTTTTCGTACCAATTTACGAATAAGTTCAAGCCTGACCTCATTTAACTCTGACTTTGAAAATTGGATTGTCTTAGGTTTAGTCATACTCATCATGTAATGCGTCAATGTTTGACTGTCTATTTTATCCACCCTAAAAATAGTCTTATTATAAAATAATTTTCCTGTTACCAACTGCCTCTGAATATTATAGTTACAAATCATTTCTTGTTTTTCTATATCTAATTGCCATACTACTAATCCGCGGTTAACATGATACGTCATTGCTGCTTTTTGTAATGTTGCTAATCGTTCTCCTAAAAAATAACGCCTACCTAATACCCAAATAACCTCATATCCATTAGATAGATATCCTTCTGTTCGTTCCTTAAACCGCTCCAAAGAAAGTGGACTACACTGAAACTCTATCGCTAATCTCTTATCTATCAAAAAATCTGGGCGTTGTTTTAATTTCGGTAAGTACGCCTCTAACTCATAAGGGATACTTGACCTTTCACACCACTCCGCGATTATCTTTTTTCCTTTCAAATGTTCTTCTGTTTCACCTTCTGAAAAAGATTCACAGACGTCACCTGAAATATGAGCAAAGTGAGCTGATAAAATCGGGCCATTTTTAAGCCTAACTGCTTGATGACATCCCGGACAATAGAACTTCTCAGTCCTCATTTGCTCTAGTTCACTCTTAGAATAATCAAGTACACCTATTTTTTTACCTATTTTTGTCTCAACATATAACATATTTTTCACCTGTACCCTCTTTACCGCTAGATACGAAAAAAAACATCTATCTCATCAAGAGATAGATGTTTTCTATTAAATCCAAATTTTAGCAATCAAATAACATAAGAAAAAGAACGAGATCATCCACATTGGTTTTGAAATCTTTTTCCCTTCTCCTACAATAACTTTAACGATTGGATATGATACAAAACCAAATGCTAAACCATCTGAAATACTCATTGAGAAAGCCATTAACACAATCATTAAGAACGCTGGGAACCAGTCAGATAAATCATTGAGATTAAGATGTTGAATATTCTGCATCATCAAGCAACCTGTAATGATAATAACTGGTGCTAAGGCTGAGCTTGGTATGTAAGTTAACAATGGTATCGCGAAGAATGCTACGATGAATAAAATACCTACTGTAACTGCCGTACGTCCTGTTTTACCACCTTGTTGAATTCCTGTTGAGCTTTCCGCTGCAGGAATAGTTGGACTTGTACCAAGAACACTTGATAGCAGCATAACAAAACCATTTACTCTAAAAGCACGTTTAAATTGTTTATCACTTAAATCAGGTAACAATCCATTAAATAATCCCATTGATTCAAAAATTAGGATCATGGCTAAAGAGAACGTCCCTAAAATAAATTTAGTTGAAAGAATACTCGAAAAATCCATTTTCCCAACAATTTGAGGGTATTCCGTAATGGCAGATAATGAAAATAAACTATCGGTTTTGGGAACCAAATTAAAAATATTCGCAAAAAGTGTTGTGACAATAATACCAATAAAAAAACTTCCTTGAACATTTTTTAAAAGTAATATCAGCGTAATGACAAGTGAAGCCAGTGTTAATAATAATACCGGTGATTGGAACGAGTTAAGCTCCATAAACGTATGCTCACCACGAACAATAATGCCACCATTTTCAAGTCCGACTAACACTAAGAAAATACCAATCCCCGCCGTAATCGCGTGTTTCAAACTCTCCGGAACGGCTTCTATTAAAATCTGAGCAAGTGGTGTACAGGCTACCACTAAATAAATCAAGCTCGCACAGAAACTTGCTGCTAACGCTTCTTGCCATGTTAGCTTCAATGAGTAAACCAGTGTATAGGTGAAAAATGAATTTACTCCCATACCTGTTGTTAAGACAATCGGTACTTTTCCAATAAACCCCATGGCTAAACATCCAATAACTGAAATCAAAATAGTACCAAAAACACTTAGCTCTGGTCTAATGCCTGCTTCTGCTAAAATCATCGAATTGACAATAATAACATAGGATACTGCAAAAAAAGCGGTAAGTCCTGCCAAAATTTCTTGCTTCATATTAACTGCCTTCTCTTCCAAACTAATCTCTCCTTTAATCTAACAAACAAAAAAAGACAGACGGATAGCGTATAGCCCACCCACCTGTACATATAGTCTGCTCTTTATTTAATTATATAAGTTCTTTCACACCTCCATAATCTAACACCATTCCCACAAGAATGCAAGCGTTTCCTTTTGTTTTATATAATTAAAGGAGGATTTTTATTAAAACATAAGCTAGTACCACCTGTGACACTCCAACTAATAAGCCAAATCCCATAGATTTAGGGCCCTCTTTAACTAAATCTTTAAACTTCACACGCATACCAATACCTGCCAACGCTATAATTTCAAATTGATTGCTGACTTTTTTAGCAAGAAATGAAACACCTTCTGGTACTACTGATAACGACATTAAAATACAACCGATAAAGAACGCTGTAATAAACCAAGGAACACCAACCTTACTAGCTGATTTTTTTGAATTCGTTTTGCTAAATAACGGAGCAGTTTCATCCTGTGTGTTCATCTTTGCAAAAACTAAAGCAATTACAACTAAGAAAATAATACGAATAATTTTAAAAATAGTAGCCATCTCTGTTACTGAATCATTCACTAATTTACCTGATGCAATAACTTGCCCTATAGACTGTAAAACGCCTCCAATCATCGCACTGGTTTGTAATGTATCGTGCTGGTAAATAAGACTCGTCAAAATCGGCAACGCGACCATTAAAATAGTACCTGTTAAGTTAACTATCGTAATCGAAATTCCTTTGTCTTTTTCATCACTTCCAACAATTGGACTAACTGTCCCTATAGCTGACGATCCGCATACCGCATTTCCTGCAGACATCAACAGTGTAAATTTACGATTAAAACCAAGTATCTTTCCTAACTGGTAAGTAAAAAAGATAGTCCCTATCATTTGAATCGCAATAAATCCTACACCTCGCACCCCAACACTCATAACGTCAGTCAAATTCAACGTTAACCCTGTCAAACAAATAGAAAACTCTAATAATTTACTCTCTGAGAACTTAACACCCTTTGCTAATACAGGCTGATTAAAAATGGTATTACCACAGATAATCCCTAACATTATCGCAAATAATGCTCCTCCAATTTTAGGAAATATTTTCCCTATCTCTTGGGCGATAATAGCTAGACCAATACAGACCGCTACACCTCGCCAATTTTCTTTCACTAATTTAGTCATTCTTCCTCTAACCTTTCTTCTCGTTAATTTATCTACTATTAGATTAGCATGGTCTATTGATAAAATTAAATTATATATTATAATAGTTCTATAAATCAAACTTATGGAGGGACTATGTTAGATACACGATACGAAACATTCCTAACCTTATGTCATGAAAAAAACTACACCAAAACTGCAGAAAAACTTTTTATTACTCAACCCGCTGTTAGTCAGCATATCAAATGGTTAGAAGAACGGTACAACACCAAATTAGTAAATTATAAACAGCGTCAACTGACTTTAACACCAGGTGGTCAGAAACTCTATGATTATCTTATAAATTTGAAAGCTCAAATATCAAAAATAGAAGCTGATATTATTACCGATGATAAAAAAAGTCCACCTCTTAACTTTTCAGTTACACTTTCAATTAGCGATTATTATCTACCACGCATTATGGCAGATTTTACGACCCGTTATCCTCATTCAAATATTGCTTGTCATGTGGAAAATACCCAGCATATTATTAAAAAACTTCAATCTGGCGCAATCGATTTTGCACTTGTTGAGGGTAACTTTCCCAAAGAGCTCTTCACCTCTCATAAATTAAGTACGGAACCTTTTATCGGTGTTTGTGGCAAGGACTTCCCGATAGAACTCAATCAAACCTATTCAATTGATGATTTATATGACTTCCCTCTCATCATCAGAGAAGATGGTTCTGGGTCTCGGCTTATTTTAGAACATCTCTTAGCTGAACAAAATAGTACCGTTCATGATTTTGAGCGTCTTTTATCCGTAGGTAACTTGCCCACAACTAAAAACCTAGTTGCTGACAATCATGGAATTACTTTTTTATACGAAACCGTTGTGAAAGAAGATCTAGAAAACATGACACTTAAACGTATTCCATTGCGTTCACTCGAAACAGCTCATAATTTTTACTTTATTTATTTAAAAGACAGTCTTTTTAGCGTAGACTATGACGCTATTTTTACACACCTTCAACCGCTTTTCAAAACATAAAAAAAAGAGCAAGCACTTAAGTGCTTGCTCTTTTTTAGTCTTACATCATACCGCCCATTTGGTCCATGCCGCCCATACCCATGCCAGCTGGACTGTCACTTGCTGGTTTATTAGCAATAACAGCTTCAGTTGTTAGGATAAGTGACGCAACACTTGCAGCATTTTGTAACGCTGAACGTGTCACTTTAGTTGGGTCTACGATACCTGATTCAATCATATCTACCCATTCACCTGTTGCAGCATTGAATCCTTGGCCTAATTCAGCTTGTTTAAGCTTGTCTACAACAACTGAACCTTCTAGTCCAGCATTGTTTGCAATTTGGCGTACAGGCTCTTCTAATGCGCGTAATACGATATTAACCCCTGTCATTTCATCGCCATCTGCTTCAATAGAAGCAACGCGACTCATCACATTCACTAGGGCTGTTCCACCACCAGATACGATACCTTCTTCTACTGCGGCACGTGTGGCATTTAATGCATCTTCAATACGTAATTTTTGTTCTTTTAATTCTGTTTCAGTTGGTGCTCCGACTTTCACTACAGCCACGCCACCTGATAATTTAGCTAAACGCTCTTGTAATTTCTCACGGTCAAATTCTGACGTTGTATCCGCCATTTGAATTTTAATGAAGTTAACGCGCTCCGCGATTTGATCTTTATCTCCAGCGCCTTCAACGATTGTTGTGCTATCTTTATCAACTACTACAGTACGAGCTGTACCTAAAGATTCTAGTGTCGTATCTTTTAATTCTAAACCTAAATCTTCAGTAATAACAGTTCCACCAGTTAAAACAGCGATATCTTCTAACATTGCTTTACGACGGTCACCAAAGCCTGGTGCTTTAACCGCAGCAACGTTGAATGTTCCTCTGATTTTGTTTAAAACAAGTGTTGGTAATGCTTCTCCATCAATATCATCCGCGATGATTAATAATGGTTTATTTTGTTGTAAGATTTGCTCTAATAATGGCACAATTTCTTGAATATTAGAGATTTTTTTGTCAGTGATTAAGATATACGGATTTTCTAAAACAGCTTCCATTTTATCGTTGTCTGTCACCATATATTGTGATAAGTAACCACGGTCAAATTGCATACCTTCTACTACGTCTAATTCTGTTTCAATCCCTTTAGACTCTTCAATGGTAATAACACCGTCATTACCAACACGATCCATAGCATCAGAGATTAACTCCCCAATTTTTTCTGAACCTGAAGAAACTGCCGCTACTTGCGCGATTGATTCTTTAGAATCTACTTGTTTAGAAATAGCATGTAATTCTTCTACTGCAGCTTTAGTTGCTAATTCAATCCCACGACGAATACCAATTGGGTTAGCTCCCGCTGTTACATTTTTAAGACCTTCGCGAACAATTGCTTGCGTTAAGACAGTCGCAGTTGTTGTTCCGTCTCCTGCGATATCATTAGTTTTAGATGCTACTTCTGATACCAGTTTTGCTCCCATGTTTTCAAAATGGTCTTCTAATTCGATTTCTTTAGCAATCGTCACACCATCATTTGTAATAAGTGGTGATCCAAATGCTTTCTCTAAAACAACATTACGTCCTTTAGGTCCTAAAGTTACTTTTACAACATCTGCTAATGTGTCCACACCTTTAACCATTGATGCACGTGCATCTACTGAAAATTTAATATCTTTAGTCATTTTCCTTCACCTCAATAATTATTTTTTAGTTATGTTTTTGTTTCATTTAATTTTTTAATTAATCGACAATTGCAATAATGTCTTTTTCATGAACGATTAGGTAGTCTTTACCTTCGTGTTTCACGTCAGCACCTGCGTACTTTTCAAATAACACTTTATCATTTTCTTTAACAGAAAGCGCTGCTCTAGTGCCATTTTCAAGTAAATGTCCTGGTCCAACTGCTACAACAGTCCCTGTTTGCGGTCTTTCTTTTGCCGCAGATGTCAAGACTAAGCCTCCTGCTGTCACTTCTTCCTCTTGTAATACTTCGATTACAACGCGATCACTTAATGGTTTTAACATTGTCAATTCCTCCCGTTTCAATAATTTTAAAGTGTTTTCTTAGGAGTTAGCACTCACACCCCATGAGTGCTAACTCCTTTATTATCATACCTATTTTTTTAGAGTTTAGCAAGTATTATGTCATAATCTTAAAAAAATAAATCGCACGTTAAATCCTTTATGATATACTAACCAATATCAATAGAAATAAAGGAGTTCGTTATGAGTTTAAAAAAATATTTAACCGTCAATCTTTTGACGTATTGTTTCATTTTCTTTGCCCCACTTCTTACATTACCTTTAAAGTTTAATCCACAACAAGTTATTATGTTCTCTGCTGCAACTTATGTGATTGGCGCAGGAATCATGATTTACTTAAGCCCTAAACTTACTGAAACACCTGTTATCGAACGTGGGAAAAATTTACCTTTCAAACAGGTCATTAAAATCGGTTTAATCGGAATTATCTTAGCCTTCTTTTCACAAACAGTTGCTGGCATGGTTGAACAACTTTTCATAGGAGCTACACCAGAATCTGAAAATACTGAAAATATTATGCAAATGATTAAAATGTCTCCTATTTTCATCTTAACTGTTAGTATTGCTGGTCCTATTATGGAAGAATTTATTTTTAGACGTGCTATTACGGGTGTCTTAACAAAATATATCACACCACTTTTAGCGGCTTGCTTTAGTTCATTTTTATTCGCTATTGCCCATGCTGACGGTCATATTTTAGTTTACTTCGCTATGGGAATGGCTCTATATTACTTATATCAATTAACAGGGAACATTTGGACATCTATTATCACTCACTGTTGTATGAATACTCTTGTCATTCTCATTCAATTAGCTATAATTTAAGACAAAAAATGACCATCCTAGGATGGTCATTTTTTATTCCTCTTCTTTTGTATAATGATTTAAGAAATAAATCAATGTTTGAAGTTCGTTAGTAAGATCTATACTTTGTACTTGAACATGTGACGGTGTATTTAATCTAACAGGTGTGAAATTCATAATCCCTTTGATGCCTGCATCAATTAATAAATTTGCTGTATCTTGAGCACTTTCTGCTGGGATTGTTAAGATAGCAATTTCAATCTGTTGTTGTTTGATTTGCTCTTCCATATCGCTCATTGGATAAACTGGAATCCCATCAACAATACGTCCTACCAAGTCTTCACGCACATCAAATGCTGCACTAATACGAATATTATTATTATGGTGGAAACCATATTTTAATAAAGCATTTCCTAAGTTACCAACACCAACTAGTACGACATTAGTTAAACGGTCTTCACTTAACGTTTTTGAGAAAAATTCTAATAAACTCTCAACATCATAACCATAACCTCTTTTGCCTAATTCACCAAAATATGAAAAGTCACGACGAATTGTCGCACTATCGACTTTTACCGCTTCACTTAATTCCGTAGATGATACTTTCGTTTTGCCTGAATCTAATAACACTTTTAAATAACGATAATAAAGCGGCAAACGTTTTGCTGTTGCTTTTGGTATTACTGTGTTCTTCATAATAATCCCCCTATAATATATAACACTTATTGCTATATTCCGACGCTTGTTTGCTTTCAAACAAAGCCTATATTTTTTCTAGAAACGTGACAGCTACACTGTTACTTTAATATGATACCAGTATTATAGTAATAAAAGCAATTTAGTTGTCTCAACTTGTGAATTTTTTTTTATTAAGCTACGGTACATATTCAACAATTTTTCAGATAAATATGCTAGACTAGATAACATATAAGGAAACAAAGAGGAGATATTATGATTTTACTACAAGCTAATCAAGTGGCACGTCATTTTGGTGGCGATACACTTTTTGAAAACATACAAATGGAAATACAAGATAATAGCAGAATCGCCCTTGTCGGAAGAAATGGTGCCGGAAAATCAACATTATTAAAAATAATAGCTGGTATTGATCCTGCTGATGAAGGAACGATTTCTAAAGTTAAAAATTTAAGCATGGGTTACTTAGATCAACATACAGGTTTAAACAGTGAACAAACCATCTGGAAAGAAATGCTAACAGCTTTCGAAGCGCTAAGACAAGTTGAAAAAAGACTGCATCATTTAGAAGAACAACTTGGAAATCCTGATGTTATGGAGAATCCCGATGTGTATAATAGTATTTTAAAAGAATACGACCAACTTCAGCATAACTTCAACGAACAAAATGGTTATGGCTATGAAGCTGAAATCAAAGCTGTTTTAAATGGTTTTCGTTTTGATGAAAGCTTTTATGACCGTGATATTGCTAGCCTTTCCGGTGGTCAAAAAACACGTTTAGCTCTCGCTAAACTATTACTTGAAAAACCTCAATTGCTTATTTTGGA
This sequence comes from Vagococcus proximus, assembly GCF_029143285.1. Taxonomy (GTDB): domain Bacteria; phylum Bacillota; class Bacilli; order Lactobacillales; family Vagococcaceae; genus Vagococcus_D; species Vagococcus_D proximus. The sequence goes on along the minus strand of NZ_JAPDSH010000002.1, from coordinate 82,690 downwards.
TGAGCCAACCAATCATTTAGATATTGAAACACTAGCTTGGTTAGAAAACTATTTGCAAAACTACCGTGGCGCTATTTTAATTGTCTCACATGACCGCTATTTCCTAGATAAAATAGTCAATGAAGTATATGACTTATCACGTCGAAAAATAACGCGTTACAAAGGGAATTATTCTCGCTATCTGGTCTTAAAAGAGGAACAGTTACTCTCTGACCAAAAAGCGTTTGAAAAACAACAGACTGAGATTAATAAATTAGAAGATTTTGTTGCCCGTAACTTAGCTCGTGCGAGCACAACCAAACGCGCGCAAAGTCGCCGTAAACAATTAGAAAAAATGGATCGATTAGACAAGCCCCTTGGTGATGAAAAGTCAGCTCGTTTCTTATTTTCCATTGAGAAGCAGTCAGGAAATATTGTCTTACAATCCGAAGATGTCGCCATTGGTTATGATGACACCGTTTTATGTTCACCTGTTACCCTCGATATTCGTAAACAGGAAGCCATCGCTCTAGTAGGCCCCAATGGTATTGGAAAATCAACTTTACTTAAATCACTAATTAAAGAAATTCCGCTACTAAATGGAACTGTTAGCTTAGGAACAAACGTCAGTATTGGTTATTATGATCAAGAGCAAGCCAACTTACGTTCTAACAAAACTGTCCTTCAAGAACTTTGGGACGAGCACCCTACTACACCTGAAAAAGATATTCGTTCTATTTTGGGAAGCTTCTTATTCTCAGGGGAAGATGTAGAAAAAACAGTTCCTCAATTAAGTGGGGGAGAAAAAGCGCGTGTAGCTCTTGCTAAATTAGCGATGAATAAAGAAAACTTCTTAATCTTGGATGAGCCTACCAACCATCTTGATATCGATAGTAAAGAAGTACTTGAAAATGCACTTATTGATTATGAAGGGACAATACTCTTCGTTTCCCATGACCGGTACTTCATTAACCGTATCGCAACAAAGGTTGTAGAATTATCAGAAAATGGTAGCAAACTCTATCTAGGCGACTATGATTACTATGTTGAGAAGAAAAAAGAAGAAGAAGAAATCGAACAATTAATGTTAGCTGAAGAAGCTAAGAAAAATCCAGAAACAGCTTCAACAACACCTTCTACAAAAAATGCCTTCTATCAGTCAAAAGAAGAGCAACGTAAAATTAGAAGTATTACACGAGTTATTGATGACATCGAAGCACAACTCGCTATAATCGAAGAAAAAACCACAACCGTTCAAGAAGAAATGAGTTCACCAGAACACATTAATGATCCAGGAAAGTTAATGGATCTTCAACGAGAGTTAACTACCTTAGAAACTGAACAAGAAACCCTTTTAGAAAAATGGGAAGAAGCTAGTCTTGAATTAGAAGAACATACAAATTAAAAAAATGCTGAGACAATTGTCTCAGCATTTTTTAGTTACACGCTTCTACAGCTGCAATGATTTCTTGATACATCTCATCCACTTCAGCTAAATCAACTGCCTTAGCACCACTAGCCAACGGATGTCCGCCACCATTATGTTTTTTAGCGATAGTGTTAATAACTGGTCCTTTTGATCTTAAACGAACGCGATAATTGCCTGCAGGTTGCTCCACGAACAAGCCCCAAGCGACAACATTATCGATTTGCCCAGCCAAAGGAATTAAAGCAGAGGTTTCACTGTCTACTACGTCATTTTCTAATAAAACACTTTGTGGTAAGACAATACGAGCTGCGCCTGACTCATCCATCTCTAGATTTTGCAACACGTAGCCTGATAACTTAGCAACTTTAAGAGGCATCTCTGAAATTTGACGATTCAATAACGGCGCATCAAAGTTATATTTTCTTAGATTAGAGGCAACATTTAACGTATGCGGTGTTGTTGATGGGTACATAAACCGACCTGTATCACCAACGATACCTGCATAAAGTAAACGTGCGCCTTCATCTGTTAATGTCAATTCTGATTGGAACAGATCATAAAAATCATAAATAATTTCACTACAACTGCTTGCACTTGTATTAACCCATGAAAGATCACCGTAAGGTTCATCATCTGGATGGTGATCGATTTTAATTAACAGTTCGCCTTGATCAAACAACTCACCACTAACTCGAGGTGCATTGGCTGTATCAGTTACAATAACTAATGCACCTGAATACTCTTCATGTGAAACATCATCCATCTCAATTAAAAAACCAAGATCATTGACGCTTCCACCCGCTTTTAAGATTGTTTTTTCAGGAAAGCTGGCTTTTAAAATCTCAGCAAGTCCACCTTGTGAACCTAAGGCATCTGGATCAGGACTTTGATGACGATGTATAATTATTTTTTGATACTCTTTTATCTTTTTAAATATTTCTTCTTGAATGGTCATAATGGCACCTTTTTCTTATGATTTTTCCATGAGTTGGCAGATAACAATTGCTTTGGCCACTATGGCATTTTCTAAATAAACCTCTATATCTAACTTAGCTGAACGTCGCCCAATCTCTAAAATTCTCGGGCGAATATCTAGCTCACTTTCAATTTGAATTAAACGGAAATAATGAAGATTCACTTGTTCAATCACTACATTTCTTCGGTGATGTAAATACATCATACGTTGGGACACGTTACTGACAATTTCACTTAACACACCAAAAGAAATTGTTCCCACTGTACTTACCATTTGTGGGGTTACAGTAAAGCCAAACCTTACATTATTATTAGTGATATCTGTGGAAAGTGTTGTTACTTCTGAAGATACCTCATCAGAAATAGTATTGGCTACTTGTGGCTGACGTTGTGCCATTTGCATCGCTTTCATCACATCTTGTCGTGAAATAATTCCTAATAATGACAGATCATCTTCTACAACCGGCATCATTTCAAGCCCATCCCAAATCATCGAATGTCCGACACTAGCCACACTCATGTGTTTTTTTACACTGGTTGGTTCTTTCGTCATCACTTTATCTAACGTTTGGCTATCTTGTTTTCCAATCACATCTTTCGCTGTTATAACACCTAAGACACGTAAGCTTTTGTTAACTACTGGAAATCTTGTATGATTTGTTTTATCAGACAACTTACGATAATCCGCTAACGTATCCGTCGTGTATAAATACCGCGTATTTTCCAAGTTAGTGTATATATCTCCCACCAACATAATATCTTTTTTGATTAATTGATCACTCATTGCTCTATTTATCATTGTTGCCACAGTAAATGTATCGTAAGTTGTACTTAAAATAGGCATACCAACTTCATTAGCTAGGCCCACTATTTCCTTTGTCGTTTCAAATCCACCTGTAATAAGAACAGCAGAACCTTTTTCTAACGCCAAAGCCTGTACTTCTTCTCTATTCCCTACAATCATCAAAGACCCTGGTTCGATATAACGGTTCATGGCCTCTTTTGTCATGGCACCTATCACGAATTTAGATAGTGTTTTTTCTAACCCTGCTTCGCCACCTAATACTTTCCCTTCAATGATTTTTACGACTTCACCAAAGGTCAAACGCTCAAAGTTTCCTTTCATTTTGCGTTCAATACGTATCGTTCCGACTCGTTGAATGGTCGAAACAAGTCCTGTACTTTCCGCTTCTTTAATCGCACGGTAAGCTGTTCCTTCGCTGACACTTAAGTTCTTAGCAATACTTCTAACAGAAATACGTTCTCCTACAGGTAGGCTTTCAATATACTCTAAAATTTGATCGTGCTTTGTTGCCATCAGACACTCACTCCTTTATATTGCCATTCGTTCCTGTTTTCCTTTGATGTGACTTGGCTATCTACTTATCACTACTATTATATAGGTTGTGACCTTAAATAACAAAAAAATATCGACTATACAATCCAGCAGACAATCAGCTACGCTTCAGTTTTATTTTTAACGTAACGCCAAGCTGTCATAAAGAATGCAACTAAACAAATCGCAAATGAAACAAAATAGGTAACTCGCAAACCATATATAAAGACATCAGGGCGCTCCGTCAAATATGTCGTCACACGAGAACCGTATTTATAACTCATTGAACTATATAAAATCGTTGTTGAAACTGAAATACCTACTACCATTCCAAAGTTACGAGCAAGAGAATTCAAACTACCTGCAATCCCTAAATCCTTCACGTCAACACTACTCATAACAATCGCATTATTAGGAGCTTGGAAAAGCGCATTCCCTAAGCCCATAAGTGCTGGAATTATCGCAAAAAGTGTAAGTGGTGTTGTTTCTCCGATTAACATATAACAAAATTGTGAGAGTGTTAAAACACCTAATCCTATTAAACATAGAATCATAGGCCCTACTTTATCGGAAAGCATACCACTAATTGGCGCTATGATGACCATTACCAAAGGGAAAACCATCATCAACATACCCGCTTTACTTGGGGATAACCCTCTATTGTTTTGTAAATAAAATGGCACGATCACATTAGCAAAGAAATTACTCACAAAAATCAACGAGGCTGTTAATAAACTCATTGTAAACATCTTATTTTTGAAGATTGAAAACTTAACTAATGGATTTTCCACACGTCCTTCAATTTTTATAAACATCACCAAACTGACAAGTGATAGTACAATCAGCCCCAGCACGGAAACATGTTTAAAACCTATTTCTTGACCTATAAAAACACCACCAAAAAAGGCCATAATAAAGGTTGCAAAGGTTATAAAACCGGCTATATCGATCTTTTTGTCTGATTTTATCGATTCTTTAGGTAGATATTTTTGACCGATTAAAATTGTAATAATACCGATTGGGACATTAATCCAAAAGATGTACGACCAGTGTAGCGAATGCAAGATCATACCACCTACACCTGGACCTGTTATTGACCCTAACGAAACGAACGAGCCCATTAAACCAAGCGCTTTTCCTCGCTCACTCATAGGAAATACTTCTGTGATAATCCCTGTTCCTGTCGCCATCGTCATACTTGCTCCCACAGCTTGAACAATACGTGAAACCAGCAGCAATGTTAACGATCCCGGAATGCCACATAGTAGCGAGCCTATTACAAAAATAATAGTTCCTAATTTAAAGACTCTTACTTTTCCTTTACTGTCACCAATCTTACCGAATAATAACAGACAAGCACAGACTGTCATAAGGTAAATCGAAACAACCCACTCTGATTGATTCATCTTTACTCCTAAATCTTCTGATATCGTTGGAAGCGCCACATTAACAATGCTTCCATCTAGTGTTGACATAAATGTAAATAATCCAATCGCTGTTAAAATAATCCAGCGATGATGATAATAATTGTGTTTTTCTTCCAAGTTAACTCGCTCCCCATTCTCATTTCTTTATTTTTAAACAATAATAAAAAACCTTATTCACACATTGCTGAATAAGATTTTTTATAGCTACTATGATTGCTTTTTATTTTGATATTGACGTTGGCTTGTCTCCATAATCACTGGTAAAATAACAGGTCTACGTTTTGTTTGTTCAAATAAATAACGGCTTAATTGATCACGAATATCTTGTTTCAATTTAGCCCACTCAAAGTCGTTACTCTTAAGATTTTCAGCAATGATATCTTCTACAATAGCGGCACTCTCTTTCATCAAGTCTTTGCTTTCTTTCACATAAACAAAACCTCTTGACGTAATTTGAGGACGAGATACAATTTTTTGTTGTTTACGATTAATTGTTGTCACCGCAATGAAAATACCATCTTCTGATAAAATACGGCGATCGCGCAAGACGATATTTCCAATATCACCTACACCTAAACCATCAATCATTATATTATCCGCATCGGTTGATCCGGCCATATGCATACGACCATTAGCATATTCTAAAATGTCGCCACGTCCTGTGATGTAGATGTTTTTATAATCCATTCCTAATTCGTGAGCAAGATCAGCATGCGCTGCTAACGTTCGGTATTCCCCTTGGATTGGGATAAAGTATTTAGGTTTCATAAGATTTAACATTAATTTCAAATCATTTGGGTTAGCATGACCTGATACACGGAAGTTATCTGAAATAGATTTTACAGTTCCACCAGCACGGTAAATCATATCTTCTGTCTTCGCAACTGTTGTTTCCATTGCAATCGATGGTGTCGTTGTTAAGTAAACTAAATCGCCTTCTGAAATGTTAATTCCTCTTGTACGAGCACTTGCCATACGTTGTAAAGCTTTGATTGGTTCTCCAGTTTTACCTGTTTCAAGTACTAAAATTTCTTCAGGTTGATAGTTAGATAAATCTTTCATATCAATAATTAAGTCTTCACTTGGTAATTGGATTTTCCCAATTTTAATCGCCGTACGAACTATTTTTTCTAAATCTTCACCTGTTAGTACCACTTTTCTAAGTGAACGGTGCGCTGCATCTAAAACTTGTTGAATACGTTGAATATTGCTCGCCACACTAGCTACAATAATACGACCTTCCCAATAACGTAACGTATCGTAAACTTCCTCAGCAATTTCGCGTTCTGACGCCACTTGCATTGGATTTTCTGAATTAGTAGAATCACTTAATAGTGCTAATACACCTTCTTTACCGATTTCAGCTAAACGGGCAAAATCTGTTTGGTACATCGGAATAGCGCTGTGATCAAATTTAAAATCACCTGTGTAGACGATGTTCCCTTCTTTTGTTTTAAGTGAGATCCCAACTGAATCCGGAATAGTATGAGTTGTTCTGAAGAAGCTAACTGTTCCACCTTCAAAATCAATCTCAGTAAATTCATCAATTTCGTGGAAATCGCTAAATTTCTTAGAGCCTGGATATTCATCCACATAAATTTTTGCTAATGCAATTGTTAATTCTGTACCAAATACAGGAACATCTAAATTCTCAAGTAAGTACGGTAATGCTCCAATAGCATCCGCATGACCATGTGTTAAGAAAACACCGGCTACTTTGTCTTTGTTTTCAATTAAATAACTGAAATCCGGAATAACAATATCGATTCCTAATAAATCATTTTCTGGGTATTTTAACCCACAATCAAATACAAATATTTCTTCGTCCACTTCTACGATGTATAGATTTTTACCATTCTCTCGTACACCGCCAAGTGGGATTAGTTTGATATTACTCAAATTTTCCACCTCTTATATTTTTTCTATTTTCTGAGCACCGTCTGGATGCTTTACTAATTGATTTATTTGACCAGCTATCTTGAACTGACTTAAACAGCCACTTGCGTAACGACTATTCAGCTAAATCTAATTTGTTTCAGCTAACAGCTTTCGTTCTGTTGCAAGTAGTTTTTTTACACTCCAGTTTCAACACGTGCTAATAATCTCTAAATTAATTCACTCTATATTCTACCATAAAGAAGACAAGATTGCTTTAATATTGTCTAAGGTGTTCACTTATCTTTTCTAATAAAATAACAAGCTAAATAAAAAAAGTAGCGGGAAGTCCCGCTACTTTTACTCTTCTCTAAATTGTGCATCATACAATTTTTTATACGCTCCATTTTGAGCCATTAACTCATCATGTGGACCTTCTTCAATAATCCCTTGCTCATCAACCACAACAATACGTGTTGCATTTTGAATAGTTGCCAGTCTATGAGCAATTATTAATGTCGTTCTTCCTTCAGCTAATAAAGATAACGACTCTTGAATAACTTGTTCGGTCTCTGTATCAAGCGCCGATGTTGCTTCATCTAAAATTAAAATCGGCGGATTTTTTAAGAACATACGGGCAATGGCTACACGTTGTTTTTGCCCCCCTGATAATTTAACTCCACGTTCACCAACAATCGTTTCAATTCCTTCTGGCATATCCGCAACAACTTTCTCTAAATGGGCTAACTCAATCGATCTTCTTACCTCTTCATCAGTCGCTTTTAAATTACCATAGGCCACATTTTCACGTAACGTTCCTGGAAATAGAAAGACATCTTGCTGCACGATACCAATATTTTCCCTTAACGACTCTAAGGTCACCTCTCTAATATCTTGTTCACCGATTTTAATACTGCCGCCTGTAATGTCATAAAAACGTGGCAATAAATTACACAATGTCGTTTTACCTGCCCCACTTGGACCAACAAAAGCAATCGTTTCACCTTTTGGTATATCTAATGAGATTTCATCTAAAACTTGCGTCCCATCACTGTATGCAAAGGAAACATGATCATAAGAAATAGTCCCATTTGGATTTTCTAATAAGCCAGCATCAGTAGTGTCTTGAACAACTGACGGCGTATCAATTTCCTTAATAAAACGCTTAAATCCAGCAATTCCTTTTGGATAACTTTCAATCATATTGTTTACTTTTTCAATCGGACGAATAAAGACATTCGACAATAAGATAAACCCTACAAATTGACCGTACGTAATCTCACCACGAATAGTATAGAATGAGCCAAAAATCAAAGCAAATAGACTAATCAAACGCATTAAGAAATAATTATAGGATGAACTGACACCCATCACATTATAAAATTTAATTTTTGAACGTCTGTATAATTGATTTAATTTTTCAAAACGTTGACGCTCATAAGCTTCATTAGTAAAGGATTGAACCACACGAATTCCACTTACAGAGGCTTCAATTCCAGCATTAAACTCACCTAGATTATCGTAAATTTCAGTATTTACTTTTGTCATCTTTTTATTAAAGACTATCAAGGCAATGGTAATAAACGGTATCAGAATTGACGTCGCAATCGCTAACTTCACATGAATTTGCATCATCAATAAGAACGCACCTACTAAAGTCATAATCGTAATAAAAATATCTTCTGGCCCGTGATGTGCCACTTCTGAAATCTCAAACAAGTCTGTAGTCAGGCGACTAATTAATTTCCCTGTCTTTTGATTATCGTAATATTCAAATGATTGCTTTTGAAGATGGGCGTATAAATCCCGGCGCATATCTGTTTCAATATTAACACCTAATCTGTGGCCAAATGTAACCACAATATATTGCAGAACCGTATTAACTAAATAAAAGAATAACAGTGACAGACATGCCACCAAGATTAAACGCCAATTTTTTTGTGGCATAATTTTATCAATCACTTGATTTACCACAATTGGAAAAGCCAACTCCAACAATGCCGCTATAGTCGCACAACCAAAATCAAGAATAAATAATTTCTTGTACGGCTTATAATAACTAAAAAATCGTTTTAACATATAACACTTACCTCCCTTAAGTATTTAATTAAATCAAACTTGTGGAAGCAAGTAAAGTAAAGAGATGCTCACTCAAACACAATAAAAGGCCTCAAAGACAATTTCGTCTTTGGGGCCTTACGGTTTAAAGCTTATACATAGTATAAGTTTGATGATGGGTAATAAGGATCACATGAAACATCCATACCAAGTTTACGTAAAATTTGTTCATCATCTTTGTTTAGCATAACAGTAGAATGAGCTTGTGCACCTTCTAGCTCGCTTAATTTGTCATAGGCTAATTTTGCAGTTGGATTAGTTACGGCGCTAATTGATAAAGCAATCAATACTTCATTTGCATTAAGAGCTGTCAATTTACTATTTAAATCTTCTGTTTTTAATTTTTGAATTGTTTCAAGAATAACTGGTGATAATAAGAAGTTTTCATCAGAAATATTTGCAAGCGTCTTAAGTGAATTCAATAGTGCTGCTGAACATGAATCCATTAACTCACTCGTACGACCGGTGATAATCTCACCATTTGGTAATTCAATCGCAATCACGGCTACTTTATCATTTGAATTATCATTTTCTTTCAGTTTTTCTGCATACTCACGGGCAGGGACAACTGCTGTACGGTCTTCTTGTTTTAATAAAACTTCTTCCATGATTAATTTCATACGTTGTAACACTTCTTCATCCACAATGCCTTTTTTGAAGTCACATGCTGTAGAGAAGTAACGACGAATAATCTCTTGTTTTGATGCTTCTTGAACGACAGCATCATCTGTAATTCCAAACCCAACACGGTTAACACCCATATCTGTTGGTGATTGGAAGACTGATTCTTTTCCTGTAATTTTTTCAATAATACGTTTAATAACAGGGAAGGTCTCAATATCACGGTTGTAGTTAACCGCTACTTCTTTGTATTTTTCATAATGGAATGAATCAATCATATTCACATCTTTTAAGTCGACTGTTGCTGCTTCATACGCAATATTCAAAGGGTGTTTCAACGGTACATTCCATACTGGGAATGTTTCAAATTTTGAATAATCAGCTGAACGTCCTAGACGGCTTTCATGATACAACTGATTTAAGCATGTTGCTAATTTACCACTACCTGCACCAGGTGCTGTTACCACGACAATCGGTTTAGTTGTTTCAACGTATGTGTTTTTACCAAAGCCTTCATCACTTACGATTTTTTCAACATTTGATGGATAATCTTCAATCGCTTCATGTGTGTAAACTTTCAAGCCACGACGTTCTAATTTGTTGATGAACAACTTAGTTGACGGTTGCCCACTGTAACGTGTAATTACAACACTATTTACTGATAAGCCATATTCTGTTAACTCATCAATTGAGCGTAAAATATCCATATCATAAGTAATCCCGTAGTCACCACGAATTTTGTTACGTTCAATATCCCCAGCATAGACACAGATAATAATCTCAGCTTGGTCTTTCAAACGGTGCAACAGTTTAATCTTCGCATCTTCATCAAAACCTGGAAGAACACGTTTAGCATGTTTATCTCCGATTAGCTTACCACCAAACTCTAAATACAATTTATCGTAGTTATTCACTCTCTCTAAAATGTACTTCGTTTGCTCTTCAATATACTTCTGTGGGTCAAAACCTAATTTCTTCATTCTTCGCCCTCCGCTATCTTCTTTTCTCTCAAAATCATATTCATTTATTATAGACCAGATTCGCTATTTGACAAGCTTTTTCGCCACTTTTTTCAAAAAAAAGGCTTACAATTTAATATATTTAAACTTCCGTTTTTTTTGTGTTATTATAGTATCGAACCCCTAAAAATTAAGGAGGGCTTATCTTGAAAATTTCAGAAGGTTACATGCCTTATTTAGGTTACAAAACCTATTATCGTATTGTGGGTGATCCAAATCCAACAAAAAAACCATTAGTTTTATTACACGGAGGACCTGGTTCCTCTCATAATTACTTTGAACTATTAGACAAACTTGCCGTAGAAGATAACCGTCAACTTGTTATGTATGACCAACTCGGCTGCGGCCTTTCTGCTACACCCTCACGTCCTGATTTATGGTGCTCTAAAACGTGGATAGAAGAATTAATCGCACTTCGTGATTTTCTAAATCTTAGCGAGTGTCATATCCTAGGGCAATCATGGGGCGGTATGCTTGCTATCGAATACTTATGTGACCATACTCCAAACGGTATCCTAAGTGTGATCTTATCAAGTACATTACCTTCATCAGAACTATGGTCACAAGAACAACACCGTTTGATTAAACTCATGTCCGAAGAACACCAAGACGCAATCAAATGGGCGGAAGAAAACAACGATTTTACTCGACCGGAATACCTCCAAGCGAATGATGTTTTCATGCAACTTCATGCTGGTGATACACCTGATGAAACTTCTCCAGAACCACTTCGTCGTAAAAAAGCGAGTGGTGAAGAAGCCTACATTACAGCCTGGGGACCGAATGAATTTCATCCTAATGGCAATTTAAGTGAATGGGATTACCGAGACAAGTTAGCAACTATCACTATCCCTACTCTTGTAACAAGCGGGACAAATGACTTATCTACACCCCTTATAGCCAAAACAATGGCAGATGCCATACCTAATGCAGAGTGGACATTGTTCCCTTATAGTCGACACATGCCCTTTGTTGAAGAAAATGAAGATTACATTACATTACTAAAAACTTGGCTTAATAAAATTGAATCAAAAAAAAGCAGCTAGACATCCCCGTCTAATTGCTTTTTTATTTTTCACTTCTACCTATTGCCTAACAAATTTTAAATAAACGTTAAATTGACGTTCTTCCTTCTACTATATTTGCGTCAGTGTGTTAAAATCAATAAGGATATGTTTCACAGAGTTTACGCACTACTATAAAAATAAAATTGAAAGTTGGAACTACTATGACTATTGGTATTGATAAATTAAATTTCTTTGCACCACATCTTTACGTTGACCTAGTTGACCTTGCGACAGCTCGTGGGGTAGAACCAGCTAAATATACGATTGGGATTGGACAAGAAAAAATGGCCTTCCCACCGCTTACACAAGATACTATTTCAATGGGAGCAAATGCAGCTCTACCAATTGTCTCAAAAGAAGATGCTGAGCTTATTGATCTAGTTATCTTAGGAACAGAATCAGGAATTGATTATTCAAAAGCAGGTGCAACTGTTATTCATCAGTTGCTAGGTGTTCAACCTTTCGCTAGAGCTATTGAAATTAAACAAGCTTGTTACGGTGCAACTGCTGGACTTTTAATGGCGAAAGATTATATTCAATCTCACCCAGGAAGAAAAGCACTGGTTATTGCCTCTGACATTGCCCGCTACGGACTTGCAACAGGTGGCGAAGTGACTCAAGGAGCTGGCGCTGTTGCTATGCTTGTGAGTGATAATCCTAAAATCTTAGCGTTAGAAGACGAGTCTGTTGTCTATACTGACAACATCTTTGATTTTTGGCGCCCAGTTTACAGTGATAATGCCTTGGTTGACGGTAAATTTTCAAACGAAGCTTACATCACCTTCTTTTCAACTGTTTGGGAAGAATATAAACGTCGTACCAACCGTTGTTTAGAGGACTTCGAAGCTCTGTGTTTTCACTTGCCTTACTCTAAAATGGGTAAAAAAGCGTTACTTCCTGTTTTAGAAAACGATGGTGCAACTGATTCTGTCAAAGAAAAATTATTAACCAACTACGAGCATAGTATTTTACATACCAAAGCTATCGGAAATATTTACACAGGTTCTCTTTACTTAGGACTGTGTTCGCTACTTGACAACCAACCTAATTTAAAAGACAACCAGTTGATAGGATTATTCAGCTACGGTTCTGGTGCTGTTGGTGAATTCTTTACAGGTCGTTTAGTTCCTGGTTTCTCTGACCATTTACAAACAGAAGCACACCACAACTTATTAAATGAACGCCAAGCGTTAACTATTCCAGAATACGAAGCAGTATTTAAAGAAAAACTTCCACAAGATGGCTCTGAAATGAAACTTGATACCCAAGCAGATCCTGCTTCAATTTGTATCGAAAAGATAACAGATCATCAACGTTATTACTATAAAAAATAAACTATTGGAGGATCCTCATGAGAGAAGTCGTTATTGTTAGTGCTGTACGCACACCTATTGGAAAATTTAAAGGGGCTTTTAACAACACTTCTGCAGTCTCACTAGGTACGAGTGCAGTCAAAGAGTTACTTAGTCGCAGTCAAGTTGACCCCACATCTATTGATCAAGTTATCTTAGGAAATGTCTTACAGGCTGGTATCGGTCAAAACCCTGCTCGTCAGGTTGCGATTCATTCTGAAATCCCTACTACCACACCCGCTATGACTATAAATGAAGTCTGCGGTTCTGGATTGAAATCTGTTATCTTAGGGAAACAAGCCATCCAACTTGGTGATGCGGACACTGTTATTGTTGGAGGAATTGAAAATATGTCACTTTCTCCTCTTTTACATCAACGTCCACAAGCTGACCAGCATTTTGATGAAAGTTTACTTGTTGACTCCATGATTAGCGATGGCTTAACTGATGCTTTTAGTCACCAACATATGGGGACTACTGCTGAAGCAGTTGCCGAAAAGTATCAGATTACCCGTCAAGAACAAGATACTTATGCTAATAATTCTCAACTAAAGGCGGCAGCTTCTCGTGATGCTGGTTATTTTAAAAAAGAGATTGTCCCGGTCACATTAGCAGATGGAACTGTTATTTCAGAAGATCAAGGCATTCGCCCAACTAGTTCTGAAGAAAAATTAGCCACATTAAAACCAGCTTTTCAAAAAGACGGTACAGTAACCGCCGGTAACGCTTCAACGATTAATGACGGGGCATCTGTTCTATTACTTATGGCCAAAGATATTGCTGAAGCTAAAAACATTCCATATATGGCTACAGTTGACGCCTATTCAGAAATAGGAAATGATCCTAACTACATGGGATATGCTCCTTACTATGCCATTAAACAACTTATAACTAAAATGGATTGTAAGATTTCAGATATTGATTTATTCGAAATTAATGAAGCTTTTGCTTCTCAATCCCTTGCTATCGTAAAAGATTTAGAGTTACCTACTGAAAAAGTAAATATTAATGGTGGAGCGATTGCTCTAGGACATCCATTAGGCGCATCTGGCGCTCGAATTTTAACAACACTTCTTTATACTATGGAGCGTGAAAACAAAACGAATGGTATCGCCTCACTTTGTGTGGGTGGCGGTATTGGTTTAGCACTTGCTGTCTCACGTCCAACTAACTAAGGAGCTATCATGACATCTAACTTATCAAAATTTTATAAAAAAACAAGAGCGGAACGTTTAGCTCAACTTCATGACGAAGGCTTTTTAAGTTCAGACTCTCTTGAGTTAATCAAAGCTAATACAATTCTCGAAGAGACTGTTGCAAACAGTTTAATCGAAAATCAAATTGGGCAATTTCCACTGCCCATGGGTGTTGCCCTTAATTTTATTGTAGACGGTAAAGATATTGTTGTCCCTATGGTTGTAGAAGAACCCTCTGTTATTGCAGCATGTAGTAATGGCGCTAAATTCATGCGTCCTCTTGGTGGTTTCGAAACAACTGTCAAGGAACGCGGACTGATCGGTCAAATTATTATTAGTGATTTAGAGGATTTCGAGCAAGCTAAATCTACTATTTTAAGTCATGAACATGATATTTTTGAATTAGCTAAAGAAGCTCACCCATCAATTGTTGCACGTAGCGGTGGTCTCCTAAGTATCGAACCTCGTTTGATTAAAAATGAGTCTGGTGACATTGAATTCTTAACTATTCACCTTGTTGTAGATGTTAAAGACGCTATGGGGGCTAATATCGTTAATACACTACTAGAAGGAACAAAAAATCAAATTAATGAGTGGCTTGGTGGTAATTGTCTTATGAGTATTTTAAGTAATTACAACGATCACTCACTTGTGACAAGTGAGTGCCGCGTCTCTTTTGATGACTTAGCTACTGGAGATATGGACGGCAAAACGATTGCTCAGCGTATTGCTGCAGCAACTCGCTACGCGAAACTTGATCCTTACCGCGCCGCTACTCATAATAAAGGAATAATGAATGGAATTGATTCTGTCTTGATTGCGACAGGTAATGATACACGAGCTGTTGCAGCTGGTGCACACGCTTATGCTGCTCGTACAGGAAGCTACCAAAGTATGTCTAACTGGACGATTAACGATGATAATGAATTAGTTGGAGAATTAACCTTACCTATGCCTGTCGGCTCTGTAGGAGGTGCTATTAGCGTTCTTCCCCTTGCTAAAATCAACCAAGAGCTGCTACAACTTGATTCAGCAATAGATTTAGCTAAAGCAGTTGTCTCAGTCGGCTTAGCTCAAAACTTCTCCGCCTTAAAAGCACTCGTCAGCGAAGGTATACAACGTGGGCACATGAGTTTACATGCTAAATCACTAGCTATCCATGCTGGTGCAATAGGTGATGAGATAGACGACCTAGCCAATCGATTAAAAAATGAAAAGCAAATGAATTCAAAACTCGCAACTGAATTATTACTTAAAATTAGATCATAAAAAAAGAGTTGATGCTAAAAAGCATCAACTCTTTTTTATGTAAAGAAGATATAATAAATTCCACCAAGAATAGCAAGAACTATTAATAATATCATATACCATGGTAAGTTAATTAAAATCAAACCTGTTAATGCTATAACTAGCAGGCTGGCTCCTATTATCTTAGCAAATTTAACTGAACGTATTTTTTTCCCTTTAATTGATATATCAGGAACATATTCATTAAAACCACCTCTAAAGAATAAAACACCGACTAAAGCTAATGCTACACAAACTAAATTTGTTAGTAGTTTAACGGGTACTTTATAGATTTTGGGTGGGTTAACGGCTACTTTCCCAAAAATAACACGCCCTTTATCTAATGTCACACGTTTATCTTTTTCAATCGTATTCACAATAACATCTGTCAAACGATTTGAACTCGTTAAATCAGCATCCTGAGTTGGTGTCCAAATCATAATACCTAATGATTTTAGCTCTATTGAGGCTTCTGTTTTTTCTTTAATCGTTTTTTTATTATTAAAGTGGTACTCTGCACCATTATACGTGATTTTATCACCTTTAATCTTATCTTGAGCGATATTTAAAATACGATTATAAGTCATAACCGTTCCAATATTAGACTTAGCGTAATAAGGAACACCTGCAATTAAGTGTGACATTTTATCGCCACCCATTAACTTATTCCAATACTTTAAACTGTTCGCTTGCAAGTCTACTGGTGAATGGCTAACCTCTCCTGGAACCTGTGCATCATACGCCATTATATTTACCCAATCCGCTGTATTTAATGCTTCTGGTGTAAAATTATCTTCCCATTTCCCAGTAATATCACCAGTTGAGCCTATTCCTGAGGGAACACAGATTGATATCTTAACTTCTCTAGGACTAAGTTCTTTTTTTAATGCCTTCATAAAGCTTTCAAATTGAGCTGCTTCAGAAACATCTGGGTATTCCCAATCAATATCAATTGTATCTAATTCATATTTATCAACTAATTTGGCAATATTCTTTACAAAAGTCGCCAAATTTTCTTTTGATGTTGCTTGGACAAAGTTGTCACTTAAATTCCAACCACCAATACTAACTCCTGCTCTAACACGGTGTTTGTGTGCCTTAGTTACAAATTCTTTCAATTGTGACGCACTACCTGTATCAGAAAATTTCAGCTCTCCATTGTTTTGAGGAACCATTGAAAAAAAGTTAACATCTGTAAATTGAGTAAAATCAACTGTGTCGTCAATATGACCAACATCATAATCTGGTAAGTACCCTACTGTCTTGAACTTTGCTCGCTCAGCTTGACTCGTCTGTCCAAAACCTAAAAGACTAGTCATCGCAACAATCACAAGCAAACCAATCATTAAAATTCGATTATTCTTCATTTTTTCCCCTTAATATACAACCACGTTATCCAACCGTAGTGTTTCATAGTCTCACATTTTGAAAATGGTACTTAATTATATTTTAATATACTCTGCCTCTATTAACAACGTGTATTCGCAAAAAAGTTAGTTTAAATAAAAAAAGACATTCTTTTTATTTAAGCTTACCTTCTTACTCGTAAAGAAAAAGACGGCTCAGTTGAGAGCCGTCCTTGATTTACTGATTAGTGAATGCCACCCATCATTTTTTTAGTCCATGGTGACACTATTAAAATAATAATTCCTAAAGCAACTGCCATAATTCCTAAGAATCCAAAATACTGAGAGCTATCTAATACATTGTATAATCTAACTAACTGAGCATTTAATCCTTGAGCTGTTGCATTTGATAATAACCATAAGCTTAACATAGTTGATTCAAAAGCTTTTGGTGCTAATTTAACAGATACACTTTGACCAACTGGTGATAAACATAATTCTCCGATAACACATAAGAAGAATGATAGGATCAACCAGAATGGGTTAATTAAATCACCATCTACCATTCCTAATGTTGGAATAACCATAATTAAGAATGATGAGCCTGCAAAGAATAACCCTAATGAGAATTTCATTGCTGTTGATGGGTTATATTTACCTAATTTAGACCATAAACTTGAAATAACTGGTGCTAATAAAACGATGAAAATTGGGTTAATTGATTGGAAGAACGCTGCCGGTACTTGATAGTTAATTCCAACCACTTGGTTTAAGTCTAATTGTGTTTTTTGATCAGCAAATGATCCTAAAATACTTGATCCTTGTTCTTGGATTGACCAGAACATTACTGCTGATAAGAATAGTGGGATGTACGCTAATAAACGTTTTTTCTCCACTGCATTTGTTTTTTCACTCTTGAACATTGATGTAAAGTAAACAATTGGTAAGATTAAGCCTAAACCTGTGATAACATATGAAATATTATCAAATGTTAACATACCAACCATTTTAGCTAGTACGATTAAAGCTGCTAAAACAACTGCTCCAATAGCAAAGCCTTTTTTATATTTTGATTTTTCTGAATCTAGTAACGGGTTAGGAATATCTTTCCCAACTAACCCTAATGATTTAACGTTATACATTGCATAAACTACTAACGCAATTGCCATACCTACAGCAGCTGCTCCGAATCCCCAATGGAATCCTAATGATGTTTGTAATTGACCTACGATCATTGGTGATACTAATGCACCCATGTTAACTGACATATAAAAGATAACAAATCCTGAATCCATACGTGCGTCATTTTTATCATACAGACCACCAACAACACTTGCAATATTTGGTTTCATTAAACCTGATCCTAAAATAATAAGTGCCATAGAAATTAAGAAGAACGGAATGCTTAAATTACCGCCACCTGGTAAAGCTAATACCATATGACCAAACATGATGATAGTCGCTCCGATGAATAAGGACTTTCTAGATCCTAATACTCTATCCGCTAACCAGCCACCTAATAATGAGGTCATAAATATAAGAGCTCCATATAATGACATGATTGATTGCGCCATTTCGATTGGTAATCCTAATCCACCTTCTGTAACTGAGTAGTACATATAAAATAGCAAAATAGCACGCATGCCATAGTAACTAAATCTTTCCCAGAATTCTACAAAAAATAATATCCCAAGCCCTTTAGGCTGACCGAAGAAACCAGTCTGAGGAACACTTTGAACCATTTCTTCACGTGTATACTTCATCGACTCACTCTTTCTTAATAAATATAATAGTATTTATATGAATTTTAATACATAAAGGTTAAAAAAACAATAGTTTTCATGAGAAAAATTAAAATAAGATGAAAGAATAACTGTTTTGTTTTTCAATTACTCATAATTTTTTTCAATACGTTAACCTCTGAAACCCTTATTTAATGGGTATTAAATCCTATTAAAGCTTGTATTCCCATAAACTAATTCTTTTTTGAGAAAAACAGCTATTCTATAATTTTTAATATCATACTAATAAATAAACGTTTTTAAATGTTAGATTTTAATATAAAAGAATATTTTTCTATTCTGTCATTTGATCAGCGGAAATTGTCGGTTGCGCTCCTTTTTCACTTATAATTGCTACTAATAAATTATTCACTAAACGTAATTTTTGATCCTGAGTTAACATCATCTCTTGCTTCTCCGTCAAATGATCAATTGCTGACTGTGTTATTTCTACAGCACCTTCTACAATTAATTGACGAGCTTTAAGGATTGATTTTGCTTGTTGACGTTGTAACATCGCACTTGCAATCTCAGTAGAATAAGCTAAGTGAGTCAATCTTGCTTCTAATACTTCAACTCCTGCAACTTCTAATCGTTCCTGTAACTCTGTTGCCAATTCTTCTGATATCTCACTCACATTTCCTCTTAACGAAATTTCGTTGTCATCACCATCATAAGAATACTTTGTTGCTACATGACGAATAGCTGTCTCACTTTGAATTTCGATAAAATTAGTGTAATAATCTACTTCAAATAAAGCTTTTGCCGTATCTACAACCTTATAAACAACTACTGCTGCAATTTCGATTGGATTCCCATCTAAGTCATTGACTTTCATTTTGACACTATTAAAGTTATTTACTTTAAGCGACACTTTTGTTTTCCTTGTTAATGGGGTTGTCATAAATAACCCAGCCTGATTAATTGTCCCCACATATCTTCCAAAAAAGGTTAACACTACTGCTGTATTAGGCGAAATAATTGTTAAAGATGATGTGAATAAGGCTGCAACTAAAGCAAGGACTATTCCGACTATTACCCAAACAATATTTGTTATACCATCAGCTGATACACCTTTATAAAATGAAGTAACCGCTGCTGAAAATAGTAATATCATCACAACTAATCCTACAAACCCATTAATCGACCATGCTTTTCTTTCTATCATAACAAAACTCCTCCTCTTTACCTATCTGTACAGTATACCCTTAGTCCCTCTTATTTTTCACTTATCACGCCTTAAATAATATTCTTTGACTATTATACTTTTTATTTTTATACTTAATCAGATGTTAAAAATATTTTGAAAAGGACTTATAACTTGTATGGAACAATCAATTAGCGATTATTTTATGAATGCAACTATGAACATTGCCAAGGGTTTACAGAATCCACAAGAATACTCTACTAAATTTTCAATGATGCTCTTCATTATCATCATTGGTTTCTCTATTGAATACTTAGGTATGAAAGTATTAAAGAAAAAAATTAAAAATGTTAAGACTCTGTACCGTTGCCGTGCTATTTTAAAAAGTACCACTCGGACTATTATGATTTTAGCCACCTTAAAAACATGGATGCAAGCAATGGATACTTTTATCCTCTTATTATTCTTAGCTGCTCTATTCGTTTCTATCTATATTAAGGGCATGATTAACAATATTATCGCTTGGTTTATTATCGAAAAACGTAAACACTTTAGACTTTACGATCGAATTGAAATTGATGGTGTCAAAGGAGAAGTCATTAAAACTGGTTTTATCCACTTTACAATAGTAGAAATCAGTAACTGGTTTTCTTCTGACGCACCAACTGGACGTACTATTAAAATACCCAATAGTTACATATTTGACCATGAGGTATTTAACTATACGGAACTTAACCATTTTGTATGGAATGAAATATGCTACACGATTTCACATGATAGTAATTGGCAAAAAGGACAACAAATTTTGACAACGGCCTGTAAAAAAGAATTTTCTCGTTTAAAAAATCGTACATTTACAGACGTTACTAACATTCAAAAAGAGTTAGCTGCTATCGCACTATCTAACGGAACTACTGAACCTACTTTTAATATGGATGTGACAACTGTAGGTATTGATTTGAAAGTGAGATACCTTGTTCACTACCGTGAGGGATCAAGTACTAAAACCATTTTACATCAAGAAATTATGACAAATCTCGCCCAACAACCTGACATCCAGTTTGCGAATTTCCTAGTTGAAATGTCACCTGGGTTGAGTCAAAAATAAAAGCTGAAACTTTATAAGTTTCAGCTTTTTATTTTAACTTATTTTTTTAAATCAATGACCATACGACCTTGGATTTTACCTTGTTCCATCTCATCAAAGATTTCATTAATTTCTTCCAAACGACGCATTTGAACTTTAGGTACAACTTTTCCTTCTTTAGCAAACTCAAATGCTTCTTTAAGATCTTCACGAGTTCCTACTAATGAACCTACCAGACGAATACCATCTAATACTAGGCGAGGAATACTTAAGTCCATTGATTCTGGTGGTAAACCGACTGCGACAACTGTACCGCCAGCACGTACCGCATTTACAGCTGAGTTGAAAGCTGATTTAGCTACGGCTGTAACGACTGCAGCATGAGCACCACCATCACAT
This sequence comes from Vagococcus proximus, assembly GCF_029143285.1. GTDB lineage: Bacteria > Bacillota > Bacilli > Lactobacillales > Vagococcaceae > Vagococcus_D > Vagococcus_D proximus. The sequence continues at coordinate 61,249 of NZ_JAPDSH010000002.1, read as the reverse complement.
AATTTAACAATTTCTTCTTCAACATTAACGTTTAGTGGGTTCATTACTAAATCAGCACCCATTTCTTTAGCAAACTCTAATTGTTTGTCATTAACGTCAACTGCAATAACTTTAGCATTGAAAACATTCTTAGCATATTGTAGGGCTAAGTTTCCAAGGCCACCTAAACCAAAGACAACTAACCATTGACCTGGTGCGATGTTTGCTTCTTTCACTGCTTTATAAGTTGTCACACCTGCACATGTCACACTACTAGCAGCTGCTGGATCTAATCCATCTGGTACTTTAACAGCATAATCTGCTGTTACAATACATTCTTCAGCCATCCCACCGTCAACTGTGTAGCCAGCATTTTTTACGTTACGACAAAGTGTTTCTTTACCACTAACACAATACTCACAATGTCCGCATCCTTCGAAAAACCAAGCAACACTGACACGATCGCCAACTTTTAAGCTTGTCACTCCTTCTGCGATTTCTTTTACAACACCAATTCCTTCATGTCCTAAAACAGTTCCCGTTACATCACCAAAATCGGCATTTTTAACGTGTAAGTCTGTATGACATACACCACAATATTCCATATCTACTAACGCTTCACCATGCTTAATGGGGCGTAATACTTTATCCTCAACTGATACTTTATGATCTTTCGTTACGACTGCTGCTTTCATATAAATAACCTCCCACTTGAATATATGTGAATTATATCACGTAGTTTTTTGTTTGTATACACTTTTTTGTGAAATGAAACACAAAAATTCTCTTTGACATTTAACCTATTAGGACTATCATAGTAGTTGAGAGTTTTTCTAGTCAAAAAGGAGAGTCAGCAATTGAAAGTCACTGAACACAAGTCATACGTTACTACTTATTTCGATCGTTCTAAAATTTACTTTATTGGAAAAGGAATATTAGTCGGATTACTCGCTGGTTTAGGAGTCAGCCTATTTCGAGTCGCCATTGAGGAACTATTTACTTTAGTAAAAAAAGCCTATTATCTCATGGCAATAGACCCTATTCTTATTATCCCTTGGATTATCATCTCACTATTTTTATGCCTAATCCTTGGGTACGCCATCAAATCAGAACCTTACATAAAAGGAAGTGGTATTCCACAAGTTGAAGGTCAAATTGCGGGTGTTCTCTCTATTAATTGGTTTTCAGTTTTATGGAAAAAATTTCTAGCAGGTGTTCTAGCTATTTCATCTGGTTTATTTCTAGGACGTGAAGGTCCTTCTATCCAATTAGGGGCTTCTATCGGTCAAGGTGTCAACTACGCTTTAAAAGGCAATACCATGTCAAAAAAAGTATTATTAGCCAGTGGTTCAGGTGCAGGTCTAGCAGCTGCTTTTAATGCACCATTCGCCGGTTTACTATTTGTTTTGGAAGAAATACAACACAACTTTTCACCCATTGTTTTACTGACAACTTTATCAGCAACCACTACTGCTAACTTTGTTTCTCTACACTTTTTCGGGTTAACACCCATTTTATCATTCGGTCAAATTGAACGTTTACCACTTAGCCATTATGGTTTACTTTTATTATTTGGTATATTACTAGGTTTAGCTGGTGTTTTATATTCTAAAGCTCTTTTGTGGATGCCTACGTTCTATGGCGCGTTAAAAAAAATACCTGCTCATTACTATAGTATCATTCCACTACTATTAGTCATTCCTATTGGGTTGATGTGGCCTAATTTACTTGGAGGGGGTAGCGACACCATCTTTTTAGTTGCTCAAAATAACCTAACCTTCTTAGTTTTGATTGGAATTGTAAGTTTGCGTTTCGTTTTTTCAATGATTTCCTATGGGTCTGGTTTACCTGGTGGTATTTTCTTACCTATACTGTCCCTTGGAGCGGTATTAGGAACCTTATTTGCAACAGCTATTTTCCCTATCTTTTCTATAGATATGTCATTTAAACTAAACTTTTTAGTCCTAGGTATGGCGGGCTTATTCTCAGCCATTGGTAAAGCACCACTTACTGCTTGTATCTTAATTACTGAAATGGTTGGCGACTTTAAGCAACTGATGACTATCGCAGTTGTCTCTCTAGTTGCCTATCTCGTATCAGACTTGCTTGGAACTGAACCTATCTATGAAGCACTACTTTCTCGTATGATTCCGACTCAAGAAACTGACATTTCTGGTTCAAAAGAAATCATTGAATTGTCAATTCACACGGGGAGTTATCTCGATGGCTCTATGATCAAAGAAGCCAAATGGCCTAAAGACTGTTTAGTTGCAAGTATCACACGTGGTGGAAAAGAAATTATTCCCAGAGGTGATACCCTGCTTTTAGCAGGTGATACTTTAAATATCCTCACGCATGAAAATAATGTTGGCTACATCAAAGAGAGATTAGCGCCACAACTACATGATTTGGCATAAAAAAGAGTCCCCTTTTCGGGAACTCTTTTTTAATTTAAATCAAAATGATAGATTTTATCATAATTCCTACCAATGACAATATCCATGTTACGTTGTGTGTTGTTGTAAACCGCACTCCACTGTGTCGCATCTTTCTTTTCTTCTTTATCTGTACTTACAGATTGAAGTAAATCCATTGAATCATCACGTGTCAGTTCGCCTTTTTTATCTTTAAGAGTTGTCATGATTTTTTTATACCTATCTTGACCTTTCCCTTTGTTAAACTTCTCACCTGGTGTTAAGTAGAAATTCGTTGCACCAAAGTAGTTGTCCTCTGGTTCAAGAACTGACATTTTATTGTTAATATATTCTACAATCACGCTCTTACCTGTTGCATCGGTAATTTGATAATGATAACATGCATTGGCTGAATCGTGCATGTCGTAGTTTTTTAACAACTTTACAGCTTCATCTACTGAAGCTGCTTTGTCTAGGATTAAACGAATAGCCGTTGTACTTGTAATATCTACTTTTTCAGTTGTTTGATTCGTTGGCTTGTCATGTAATAATAAAACACCCACTGCTACACCTTTTTCATTGATACCATCTAAAGGAATATAAGGAGCTGCTAGACTAAACAATCGATCGCTCATGTTATCCAATGCATTTTTACCGTAACCTAAAAATTCTAGGTTAACCATTGATAAACTCTTGAATCCATTTTTAGGCGCTGTCTTAACAATAACAGATGGCGAATAGCCTAAGTCAAAGTTACGACCAAAGTTAGGTTCACCCTTTTCATTCACTGTATTAAAGGTACTACACCCTAGGTTTGGAATATCAATGCTTAATGGTATTCCTTTTAATAACTGTTTAGATACAAACTTTACTAACTCAGTATCGTTTGTTACCCCTTTTTCTAAAAACTTATCAAAACCATAATCGGCTTTGTACTCCATTTGGTAAAAACCATAATCGTCTATTTTTTTCACATTATAAAGAGTTGCTATTTCACCTCTAAATAAAATAACTATGCCTGCAACTACCAGTACTATAATTCCTAAAATAATTGAAATAATCTTCTTCATCTTACTGTTCCCTTCAGTTCCCTTTTTATTGAATCAATGTATGTAATCTTTCGACAACGTTTAATGTCTCTTGTTTTCCTAATGGCGCCACGTCAAACCACATCGCATGGTATAACCCTTGCATCGTCAATCTAACAATAGTGCCATTTATTGGGTCAATCCCATCATTTTCAACACGCATTTGAATCTTTTCATAATCAGATTGAACTTTTTCTATCAGTTGATTATCAATCATCATATTCGCTCTAACAGCAACATTTAATTTCATGCCACTGTTCATATCTTCTATCAACGAATCAACTAACGCCCTCGTCCATCTGCCTGCTTCTTCTGATTGCTCTGCCTTGTCAATCAATCCTGCTGTAAACTCTTCATGGATAGCCAGAGCAAGTGCAGCTAGCAAACTCTCTTTAGTCGGAAAATAATAAAGTAAGCCACCCTTACTCACCTCAGCTTTTTTTGCTACCATTTCTAAAGAAAAATCTCCACCACGTTCATTTATCAGTGATTCGGTCGCATCAAATATACGTTGTTTTTTAATCTCTGTTTTCTTCATCAGTCCACTCCTCCTTAAAAACCGTCCAGACGTCTTTTTTATTCTGACAATATTGGTGTTATTTGTCAACACTTATTAACCATGATAGTATACTATTTTAACAATACACTATATAATACACTTGTATACACCTTGCTAAACCAACGTTATCATATGAGATTATTATATTTCTTAATATTTTTTGAATACTATATAAAAGGAGCCACTTATGAGACGAATTGACCGTATTTATCAACATGTTCTAAAGCAAACACAACATTTAACACCTGATCAACTCCATCTTGGTTATGGCTTAACTACTAAAGTAATATCAGAAGCTCTAGGCATTCAAAGAACTAATACAAGTAAGGATTTAAATGAGCTTGTACGTCAAGGTCGATTAGGAAAAATAGAGGGTCGACCTGTCAAATACGTTGACATAGGTGTTTTACGCCATCAGCCATTCTCTAAACCTGTTACTAGCTATTTGCAAGATAAAAATGAAATGAGTGAAACCAATACTCAGATAAACACTACTCTACCTTCTAGAAATACGCCGTCATCTCGCGATATTTTCAGTCAAATGATTGGCGTAACAGGCAGTATGAAAAATTCTGTTGAACAAGCAAAAGCAGCTATTCTCTATCCTCCCAAAGGTCTTAACTGTCTGATTACAGGTCCTACTGGATCAGGGAAAACTTATTTTGCTCACGCTATTTTTCGGTTTGCAAAGTTAAATAAACTCATTCCTGAAGATAAAGACCTCATTGTCTTTAACTGTGCAGACTACGCTCATAATCCTGAACTATTGATGTCCCATCTATTTGGATATGCTGCCGGGGCATTTACAGGTGCAACCAAAGATAAAAATGGGATTATTCATGAAGCGGATGGAAGTATTCTGTTTCTAGATGAAGTTCATCGTTTACCTCCTGAAGGACAAGAAATGGTCTTTTATTTTCTCGATCACGGTACCTATTCACGTCTAGGTGAATCTGGTAAAACCCATAAAGCTGATGTAAGAGTTATATGTGCTACGACCGAAAATCCGACCTCAGCTTTGCTTAATACCTTTGTTAGACGAATTCCAATTGTTATTCAACTACCTAATTTTGAAGATAGGCCAGCTAAGGAAAAAGTAGATTTATTACGCACAATGACATCCATAGAAGCGTCACGTATCAAACGAAAAATTTCATTATCAGAAGATGTTGTCAAGGCGTTAATTGGAAGTGTCTCTTACGGTAATGTTGGACAACTAAAATCAAATGTACAACTGGTAACCGCTCGTGCCTTTTTAAACCAAATGGAACAAGATGAGTTGCACATTGAACTAGAAGAACTTACAGAGAATATCAAAGATGGCATGCTACAACTTGCTAACAACCGTGATTCGCTTAATGAACTATCCAAAGTCTTGGAACCTGTTATGGTTGTCTCACCTAACGAACCAGCGGTTGCTATTCAATCAGATTCTTATGAGCTCCCTTACAACCTTTATGAAATAATCGGTGACAAGGCTACTCTTTTAGAACATGATGGTTTAGACAAAGAAGCCATTACTCATTTTATTAAAACCGATATCAACGTCCACTTGAAATCATTTTATAAAAATCATGGGTTTACATTCGACAGTGACAACAAGCTCGTTGAATTGGTTGATAAGCGTGTCCTAGAACTTACAAAACAAATTTACCGATTTGCGCAAGAGCAACTTGGCTACCATTTCCAATCTAATTTTATTTATGCAGTTAGCTTACACCTAAGCTCATTTATTAAACGTAGTCATTCGGGAAAAGAACGTGATTATACTGTCAATGAAAACATAAAAACCATGGTACTTGACCATCCAGACGAATTTAAAGTTGCTAAAGAAATAAAAGCTTTAATAGAAGACGAATTTAAGCAAGGTTTACCTGAGTCTGAGGTGTTTTATTTAGCCGTTCTTTTAATTTCATTAAAAGAAAATAAAATGATTGGGCGAATAGGTATTGTTGTCGCTGCACACGGAAAAAGTACTGCAACCAGCATGGTACAAGTTGTCACTCAACTTCTTAATGTCGATAATTTACGTGCGGTTGATATGCCATTGGAAATGGCACCTTCTGAAGCCTTAACCGCCATTATTACCGCCGTAAAAGAGGTAAATGAAGGTAACGGTGTCCTTTTACTCGTTGACATGGGTTCGCTTGCAACTTTTTCTGAAGAAATTATGCGTCAAACCTCTATACCTATTAAAACAGTAGATATGGTTTCCACACCTATTGTTTTAGAGACCGCTCGCAAAACAGCGCTCATTGACACTAGATTAGATGATTTATATGATTCATTAAAGAAATTTCAAGGCTATGATATGAGTTACAGCCATCCCTCATCTTCAACACCTAAAGAAAAAGCGATTATTGCTATCTGTGCCTCAGGTATTGGAACGGCAGAACGTATGAAAGAGTTAATAGAATCCACTGTATCAGAAGAAAACAGAACACAGCTGCGTGTTATTCCTATATCTATTGCTGATGTTCAATCAAACATAAGTACTATACAAGAGAACTATGATGTGATTGCATCTACAGGGATTACAGATCCTAAACTCGCTGTCCCATTCATTTCAATGGAGAATTTCTTTATTGGAGAGACCAGCGTCATTATTGAAAAATTATTAAATAAATCAGACTACCAGACTGTAACCTTATCAGAAAATCAAGCAAAACTTGCCTGTGAAACTTATATGTCAGATAGCTTTAGTTTTATTAATCCAACTAAATTAATTGAGCCGCTATGGACCTTTTCAAAACAGTTAAGTACTCTTTTGCCTGACTCTGACAACTTACATCACTTTAGAATTAATCTCGTTATGCATACAGCTGGAGCTATTCAACGTGTTATGACTCAAGATACATTGACATTGACAACTAGCCAAGAACACGAGATGAATCAACTGCCACATGCTGAAGAAATAACGAAAGCAATCGATAAATTAGAATCTATACTTCATCTTAAGCTCCCTACTGAAGAACGTTATTTTATCAATCAAATCGTATTAAATGAATTGACAAAAGACTTAACAGATGTACATACAACCACTAATGATGATATCGAATTTTAAACAAAAAGGAGAACCTTATGAGTATGACCATTAGCTTAGCCAGAATTGATGATCGACTTATCCATGGGCAAGTTGCAACAGTTTGGACAAAAGCATTCAACATAAATCGTATCATCGTTGTAAGTGATACTGTTGCTTATGACCACTTAAGAAAACAATTACTTATTCAAGCTGCACCACCAGGCGTTAAAGTAAATGTTATTACTGTCAAAAAAATGATTGATATTTTTCCTGATAATCGATTTAATGACATTAAAGCCATGCTGTTATTTACTAATCCCCATGATGTTAAACGACTCGTCAGTGGTGGTATTTTTTTCGATACTATTAACATAGGTGGCATGAGTTTTTCTCATGGTAAAAAAATGATTACTAATGCTGTAGCTGTTGATCAAAAGGACATTGACACGTTTAAATATTTAGCAAATGAAGGCATTGAGTTAGAGATTAGGAAGGTCGTAGCTGATAGTAAAGTTAATCTTATTTCTCTCTTAGAAAAAGAAAAATTATTGTAAAAAAAGACACCCTTCGAAGGTGTCTTTTTATATAGCTTTTAAAAATTTGATAATTGGTTGGAATAGCTTCACTAGAAAATAGCAATAAAAAGGAATTGCTGAAAACAGGGCTATAAGAGGTAGTCTCAAAAAGAAAAAAACTAATATAATTGTCATCGCAAAAAATATAAACGTTTCCTTTAATTTCAGAAAAACTAATTTACTTGCCGTTTTAAATAAGCTAATCAAGTCCCAATAAAAATAAGTTTGTAAGGTAAACAAGTACGGTATGACTAATGCAATAAAAAAATACCAACTTAATACGATAAAACTCATCCAACTAATTGCTGGTACTGTATTCAATGTTGAAATGAGATAGGGTAAAATTGAAAATAATAAACTAATAATCAAACCACAAGTAATTTCAGATTTTGTTACTTTTACATATCTAGAAAAGAAACCTTTAAAAGTTAATTCTTCCCCTTTTTCACTTAAATTTCTCATACTTGTCATCATAGCTAATATTGCAAAATATAAACAACTATTACTTATAAACATAAGGCTAACTGTTTGAAAAAATGAACGACCTGCTCCAAAGTATAATAATCCAAACGGAATCACTGCGATAAATGTTATTAATCCAATTTTTATAAATGACCATAACTTATAAAAGTAATAGTATAACCCCTTATTCATTATCATCTCTGACACCTTTCCAATTTATAAATGACATGTGGGTAGTCATACCACATGTCATTTAATATTATTTTTGAGTTTTTTTCCAGTCATCGATTTGGCTTTGAATTTCTTCTTTAACCCTATCTCCGCCAGCCTCTTTGAATTTTTTATTCATTTGTTCTAATTGTTTATCGACATCTACTGAACCCACATTTAAAGCAAACTGATATTCATTTAATACACTTGAAATACCTGCTGATTCGGTCCCTAATTTAGATGAATCATATGTAAACCCTAAAATCGGTGATGTTACAGCTGTTTTATTGTAATCTGAAATAATTTCCTTGAATTCAGGTGTACTGTAATCTAATGCCCCTTTTAGATTATAGGCTACAACATTTGAACCAAAGTTGAACTGAGCTACTTCATATTTTGCATCTGGTAAAATTTCAATTTCATTATCATCAGCTTTTTTATAATCAGTACCTTCAATACCATATCCAACTAGATTTCTAATTTCTTTGTCTGTATTAATCAAGTTAATAAATTTCATTGATTCTTCTGGATGTTTTGATCTAGCTGAGATTGATAACATTGATCCTCTTGAAGAAGCATTACTTACTAACGGTTTCAAAATTGGTGTAGAGACCACTTCTGTACCAAATCCATTTGTCCAAACCACATCTGCACCTGGGAAACCTTCTCCTGTTGTTGCGAAGAATTTTGCTTTAGGATCAGGAGACTTAACAGCGGCATCTTCAGGGATATAACCTGCTTGGTAATATTTCCTTAATAATTTTAGTTGTTCAATAGTATCTTTTTGTTCATAAATATTAACAACTTCTGTAGAACCTTTTTCATAATTCACAGCATATGGTCTTTGAATAATTTCATATGGAATGTAAACACTCGTCGCTTTGTCGTAATTTAAAGGAATATACTCTGGCTCTTTCTCTTTGATCATTTCTAAATAAGGTTCTGCATCCGCTAAAGAATGTATTTTTTCATAAGGAATATCATATTTTTCTACTAATTCTTTATTAAAGATTAAATAATGAGCATTTGTTTTATACCCTTGTCCATTCACCCCAGGAACCGCATATAATTTCCCATTTTGTGACGTTCCTTTTATTGTTTCTTCAGATAGTAACTCATTTGTTTCAGGTGCAAATTTGGGTAATAAGTCGGTTACATCTTTATATGTTCCAATTTTAGCAAAATTACCTGCCCATCCTGAAGTGAAGGCAATATCAAATTCTTCCCCTGAATTATTGATGATATTTAATTTTTTATCATAATCTCCAACATCGATAAATTCCATCGATACCTGATAGCCAGCTTTTTTTTCTTTAAGAACTTCATTTAGTTTATCATTAACGTCTTTTGTTCCTTTTTGAGGTGTATTAGCTAAATACCAAATTAAAGTTGGATCTTTTTCTTTTGAGCTCTTACTAGTACCACATGCACCTAAAACAATTGTTGATAAAGCTAAAATTGTAACTGCACCTATCCACTTGCTTCTTTTTTTCAAACCAAACACTCCTTTTTCTCATATTAATTTATTCTTTAACAGCTCCCACTGTTAATCCCTGTACAAAATACTTTTGGAAAAATGGGTATGCACACGCAATTGGTAGCGTTGTTATAACAACTATTGCCATACGTGCGGATTCTTTAGGTAATGAGTTTGCTACTACAGATGCAGACATCCCCATACTTGAACCACTACTATTTAAGAAGTCCATATTATTTTGAATTCTTACCAATAGATATTGTAGTGGAATCAAATTATCTTTTGAAATATATAACATCGCATGCATCCAATCATTCCAATAACCTAGAGTTAAAAATAGCGCGATTGTGGCTAAACCAGGTAATGATATCGGCACAACGATTTTTGAAAATATTTGCCATTCATTCGCCCCATCTATCTTTGCAGATTCAATTAAAGCATTAGGTATCGTGGTCTTAAAGAATGTTCGCATAACTATAATATGAAAGGTATTAATCATTCCAGGGATAATTAACGCCCAAATAGAATTTTTTAGTCCTAAAAATTGTGTCATGATTAAATAGGTAGCCACTAACCCTCCCCCAATAAACATCGGGATAATTGTCACCATGTTAAAGAAATTACGGTAGGCAAATTCATCTCTTGAAAGTGCATACGCATATAAGGCAGTCGCTAGTAAACCTAAAATTACCCCTACAACTGTTACAAAAATACTGACACCATAAGCATTCATTATTTCACTACCTGATGTTAAAATATATCGGTAGGCATCAAATGACCATTCTTTTGGAAAGAAACTATAACCATTTTTAGCCAGAGAATCCTCATTCGTTAAACTGATTATAATAACGAATAGAAAAGGTAATACTGCTAATGCTGCCAACACAGCTAATAAAATATTAAATAGAATATTACTTGATTTAGATATTGCTAATGGATCTTTTGATTTTCTCATGACAGCCTCCTAATATAACTCTTGACCTGGGTCAAATTTCTTAACAATTTTATTTGCCGTGATAATTAGTACTGCGCCAACTAATGACTGGAACAACCCCGCTGCTGAAGACATTCCGATATCTCCTGTTTCCATTAACGCACGGTATACATAAGTATCAATGACATCTGTTACACCAAATAAGGGCCCTGAGTTCATTGGTAATTGATAGAACAAGCCAAAATCAGCTCTAAAAATACCACCTACCGCAAGAATGAATAAAATAGTTATTACTGGTCGTAACATAGGTATTGTAATTTCTTTCATTTGACGCCATTTAGATGCTCCATCAAGCACTGCTGCTTCATAATACGTTTTATCAATCCCTGTGATTGCGGCTAGATAAATAACTGTCCCATACCCTAAACCTTTCCATTGATTGAAGAAAATAATAATTTGTGGCCAATATTTTGGATTAGTATACCAAGAAACCTTATCAAAGCCTAACGACTGCAAGATATTATTAATTAATCCCTTATCTGGACTAATGAAAGCAAATAAGCAATACGATACGATTACCCATGATAGAAAATAAGGTAAAAACATCACGGTTTGATAAAATTTTGCTGCAAATTTGTTTAATAATTCATGTAGTAATAGTGCCACAGTTAAAGGAATAATGATTCCTAAAATGATAAATAAAATATTATATGCTAGTGTATTTCTAACAATCACAAATGCATTTGAACTTTTAAATAAAAATTCAAAATTTTTAAACCCAATCCACGGACTATCCATTAAACTTTTAAAAAAACCACCATCTGGCGAGATAGTATATTGTTTAAAGGCAACCAGTGCTCCAAACATCGGGAGATAACTTAATAAAAAATAAATTGTAAAAGCTGGCAAACAAAATACTAAAAGTAATTTATTCTTACTGAATGTTCGCAATTTCTTATGAAAAAAAACCTTAATTCCTGTTGATTTACTCATATTCTTCCCTTCCTTACTTAAAATCATCTAACGTAAACCGTTTGAATTCTAATTCCATATCAATCCACTGATTTTGATCCATTATGTTTTCATAGAGTATTCCGAATGTATCTTTCGTCAATTGTGTCAAACAAGAGTAACCAAAACCGTTAGGGTGAATACAGTAACTCTCTGACCAGGAGTCACCATCATCCCAACTGATTTTCACAGTACCATTTTGTCGAATATTTGGGTCAAATGCATTCGAAAACATTAAACCACGCTTACCATTTGACTCAAATGAAATTACACTTGCTTGTGATGTTGGATCAACTAACTCTTTTTCTAATTTAAGTTGATCAAATGTATCCCCACCATTATTGCTTACAGCTGATACATAACATTTATTTGGCAAATGATTTCTTAAATACCACTTAATACGTCCATCACTTAATGAAACTAGCTGTGATTCGGTTAAACAGTACTCGAGGGCAGCTTTCAACTCACTGTGTATCACGTTACCATCCACTTTCCTATCATCGTTAGGGCTAACCCCTCTCACCCAAGTCGCCCCAAAATCATCACTATAAATCAAACTACTTGATAGTAAACCATGTTTATTGCCAATATAAATGGGGAAAATTATTCTATTGCAATTATCGCCTTGTTCAACTTGGATACCTCTTCCAGGACCTGCACCTATAAAAGTCATCCAGTCCTCTTTAACTTGTTCATTTAAATCTTCTGGATTTGACCAAGTGATACCTTCATCTTCACTGTAGACGATCTGAAGAAAAGAGGTTGGATATTCCTTCAACTCTTCTGGAGTTTTTCTTTTAGAATAAATATCTAGACCATTTTTGAAATAGCCCCACTCATCTGGAACATCCAAGCACGTCTCGTCTTCTTCAGATACTAGTTTAGTTGCATCTATAAAATAACGTGTTCCATCCTCTTTTTGAAGAATCTTTCTTCCCTTATCAAACCCTATACCAGCTTGACTATTAAACAAACCTACGCCTCCTGGAGTATGTGTAAATAACAACCAAATACGGTGATGTTTTTTATCTTCTAGTAGACACGAATCCAGTGCTGCTGCTCCATTCAAGCCCTTACCAGGATATTTGGCAACTAAAATTGGCTCTGAAAAAGTCTCACCTTTATCCTCACTTCGCCTCACTACTATATGAATTTCATTGGGATTATCACTTGATGTGATAACACGCGCATCGGCCCCTGCGATAACGGTTCCCTTAGCAGTTGTTAGTAGCGAAGGGATTCGGTAATTCCTAATATTATTCATACCGGGATAATATAGTCTCATCTCTCTCCTCCTTCGTTTGAAAACGCTGTCAATCAATAAAACAAGAATATCACTAAAATTTTAGTAAAACAATTGGACTTTTTTTACTTATATTGGACTTTTTGAGACAAATAAAGACATGGTTAAAATAACCATGTCTTTATTTGTTGATTTAGTCTTTTATCTTACCTGGTGCTACTCCATACTGTTCCTTGAACTTTCTATAAAAATAACTTATATCTGTAAAGCCAACCTGCACAGATATATCTACAATCGGTATATTCGTCTCCCTAATCAACTGATAAGCTTTTTTTAAACGTACTTGATTAATATAACTCGAATAACCAACAGAAAATGCTGCTCTGAATAACTTTCCTATATAAGCAGTTGAAACCAAATAGTCTTTAGCAAAATCAGCTAGTTGCTTGGGCTGCTTATAGTTCTCTTCAACTTCTCTTTTCATTTCTCGTAATCTCGGATCTAACTGAATTTCTCTTTCTAACTCATTCTGAAGTTGCTCAGCTAGTTCCCTTATTACTTGCTCAACTTGTTTCCACGATTTAAATGTGAGGGTGTTTTTTTGCATCTCTTGTTTTAATATAGATAATTCACCATGACCTTCTCTCTTGATAAGCTGTTTTCCACACCTTAAATAAAGAAGTTCAAAATAGTCTTTTAGTTGCTGAGGTGTTAAACGATAAGCTTTTTGATACTCTTTTAAATTTTCACTAAAAATCTCCGTCCATTCTGCTACACCTTTATTAAAAGCCCTACATAATTTTTCGACTGTCTCATCCGTTACACTAACAGATTCCAATACTTGTTCTTCTTTGAATAATAGAGTAGCTTTGGGTCGTACCATCTTCCACTCAAATAATGATAAAGACTCCTCAAATGATTTAAATAAATATTGTTGATCAGAAACAATGCCCCCCCAACTTCCATAAATAGATTGCACTTTACAAAATTTTTGGATTTCAAAAAAAACTTCTTCCGATTCATTTTTCTCTTTGTAGCCTACTACTAAGTAAGATATCTCTGCTGTCACTGCACCGACTAATATATAAGCAACTTTATTGTTTATTCTCCCCCTTAACGTTAGCAACTTATTTCTGGAAATACCTTCTAACAAAATAACTTGATAATAATTTAAACCTTCGGGAATATCAAGCCACTGGTTCTTCTCGGCAAATTCATTATCACCAATCTTATTAGATATCCATCTATACCCCATTGCTTCTTTAAAATTAATCTCTTGAGAATTCGGTGTATTCTCAAGCTCTTTTTCAATCATGACACCAAGGGAATTCTCTAATTCTTCCTTATCAATTGGTTTTAATAAGTAATTCTCTACACCAAGTGTTAGTGCTTTCTTAGCATAACTAAACTCGTTATACGCACTCAAAATTATTGAACGTATTTTTCTATCCTGAGCATTTAATTCTGTTAATAACTCTAAACCATCTATAGGGCTCATTCTAATATCTGTGATTAATAACTTTATATCTGATTGTTTTTGTAAAATTTCTAGTGCTTCTTCCCCATTAGAAGCTAAGCTAATGGCAGTAATTTCTGGTTGTGATTTTTCAATGATTTTTTTTAATCCTAAACGTATCCTTTTTTCGTCATCAACTATTAATAAGTGCATCTTTCTTCCCCCTTGAAAATCACTAAGCTAACACAAGTTTGTTCAGCATTTGATTCAATAGACAAATAGCTCGCTTCTCCGTATTGACGCTTTATACGTTCTTGACTATTTTTTAAGCCTATTGATTCATTCGACTGAAAGTAATTCCGAGTGCTTAAAACAGTTCTAACTTCTCTTAATTTCTCTTTTGTAAAAGGACAACCGTTATTAAATACTTTCACAACTATGTATCGATCATCTGAGTTGACCTCAATATCAATAAATAAAGCTTTACCATTAGAAGGCATTCCATACTTAATTGCATTTTCAACAATTGGCTGAATGACTAGCTTTGGAATTTCAAAACTTCCTTGTGTATCCAATGTTTTGATACTATATGAAAGTGTTTCTTCAAATCTAAAGCACATTAAATCTAAATAAGAAGAAACATATTTCAACTCCTTATCAATCGTCCAATAATCACCATCACGATAGTTATCTCGCATTAAAACAGATAGTTTAAATAACATTTCACTTACTTCGATATTGTCATCTATTTCCGCCTGCATACGAATCATCTCGATCGTATTATTGATAAAATGTGGGTCCATTTTAGCTTGAAGCGCTTTTAATTCAGCCTCACTTCTATTGACCCGCAATGTATAATTATCTTCTATCATTTGTTGCAGCTCTTTACTCATTTCTTGAAAATGGCTTGCAATCAAATTTAATTCATCACCCTTTTCTGAAATCACTATTGATTCATCAAATTTCCCCTCACCTACTAAGGCCATTTTTTTTAGAATGAGATATAATCTTTCGTTAAATACTTCCACTTTACGCTGGAGTACTGTGTATATCAAGTACCATAGTAAAAAAAGAAGACCCCAGACTAATAAAATAGCTGGAAGTTTACTTATAATAATTAATTTTCTATCCAAAAAACCTCTTATTATAACTTGCGGTACATCATGATTTAAAAATTCCGCTATACCATAACCCAAATCTCTTTTATTTTGATATAGTTCCTTTTTTTTATCTGATATAAGTCCTGAAGCTAAAATTTGGATTCCTTCTGGTCTCTCCACACTAATTCCAGAAAACTTTTCATTCGTCACAGTCTCTTTTACCTTACCTAAGCTATAAGCATAGGCTAAAATACCCAGCTCTTGACCATCAAAATCAACGATTGGGGTCGCATAATGATATATGTCCGTTGTTTTCTTCCCTTCAATAGTTGATATAAAATCTTTTGTAGTTCTCACATCTGATGCAAGTATATTATCATAAACCGTTATATTACCTAATCTGTCTACTTCTCTCAATTGCCCGGTTTCATATGTATAAATTAAAACACCTTCTAATGTATCGTCATTACCAAACCAATCATCCATAAAACCAAAGAAATCTTGAAGCATAAACGCATCCGATTTACCATAATCTTCTAACCGATGCCTCACGTACTCCATATTAGTATGCGTTGTAAAATAAATGAAATCCTCTTTGATTCTATTATTTCTTTGTATACTATATGTAGAACTCCTACTTGATTCTGACCTCGCATTAATAAAATTTGAAAGCTTTGATATATCACGGTCTAATCTCTCACTTTCTTGCTTCAAACTAATTTGTCCTATTACAATAGTAGAAAATAGGCCAAGAACAAATAAAACAACTCCAGATATTATCATTTGTGTATTAAGAATTTGTTTAAACATATACTGATTTTTTTTTTCTACAACTCTTTTCATTATAGTTCTCCAATTAATTTCATTTACTATCTTTTTAAATATAAACCGTTTTCAAAAAAAAAGTCAACCTATATTGTATGTCTATTTTTTTTTATTATAAATCTCATGCTTACTACATGCTCAAAAAAACTTGTTTTTTTATATACATTATATTCATTTTCGTACTGTATACATTTATAAAAAAAGAAAAAAAACATTTCATTTAGATATGTCTCTCTTTTTTTGTTATCCCCCATTAAATTGACTTTATAAGCCTTTTTTGATATAAATAAAGGTAACGCATTATGATAGTTATGACTCATTTTAGTAAGGAGATTATCTATGAAAAAACAACGCACTCACTCCATCTATTACATTTTTTACTCTACTTTATTTATTCTCATAGCTCTGTTTATGTTCTATAGCTATGCTTTAAATACCCAATGGTTAACTTTGTTGAGCGACGAACAAACACATCTTCAACAACAAAAATTACCTTTCCTAACATTGGTTAACCAAAAAGATGGAGGAAACACACTCGTCCCTTTAGCCGATAATGGCAAACAAATTGGTAAAGTCCCTAAAGAAGCTTCAACTAAATCAAGTGGTTTTTTCGGACAATCTGCTATCTTGGTAAAAAATAGATTTAAAAAACCACGTGAACTTGTCACATTTGAAACAACACGATTTACAAATAGTATTATTAGCTATTCCATCATAAAAAATGACTATCGTCCAGGTCTCTTCGGTTGGAAAAAGAAGAAAACTTCTCATAATGATATTGTTATTTCTGAAAAGACAGGTCATGAAATTTCATTTGACGATTTCAAATTTTCAAAACGCCAACTTAATCGTATCGCATTGGAAGTAAAAACAAATGCATTACGTATCAACAAAGATAATGAAAAAATGATGGATAAAATCTTTTCACGTGAGTTCTCAATTGATTTCAGCAATGTAACTTTCACCAGTCAAGGCTTACATTTCCCAACTACAATTAAAACTCTGTCCAAGAAATCTACAGTTTTAGATTATCAAGAGGTTGGAAAAATAACGAGTACTAAAAATTATGCACAACCAAAAACTGATAAGCTTGTCACATTAACCTTTGATGATGGTCCAAAATCAGATACGACACCTGAATTACTAGAAACATTAAAAAAATATAACGTTCCAGCTACATTCTTTATGTTAGGAACGAGCGTTAATACGTATCCCAAAACAGCTAAACTTGTCTATGATGAAGGATTTGAAGTAGCTAGCCACAGTCTTGTGCATGATGCCGCCTCAGCTATAGGACCTCAACAAGTTATTGATTATGAAATTGAAAATGAAAAAGCAATCTACAAAGCAACTGGCACATTACCAACAAAATATCGCCCACCTTATGGCGACATTAATAAAGATGCTTCTGATTTGCTACAAATGCCAATTATTCAATGGAATATTGACTCTCAAGACTGGGTGCTTAAAGATGCTAAGAAAATTGCGAAAAGTGTTGTTTCTAACACTTATCCAGGGTCAATCATTCTTATCCATGATATTCATAAAGAATCAATAAAATCTGTACCAATTATCATCAACGAATTAACTAAGCAAGGTTACAGCTTTGTTTCTCTTGATGACCTTATTCAAGAGTTCTATCCAGGACAACAATATTTTGATCAATTCGAAAATAGACCTGTGGCCTAATTAAAAAGAAGTTCAAAAGAGAGCAATTTGCTCTTTCTTTTGAACTTCTTTTTTTATAATTCGTAAGTAAAATTTCGAGTTGTTTTTTTTATACGACTGATTTCCAACTCAAGATAGCCATTTTCCAACAAATAATGAGCTAATTGCTCTGACTCTGTATCAAGTAAGTAACTTGATAGTTTAGTTTCCCCTTGATACAAAGTTACTCTTTCTATAACCGTATCTGGAACCCAACAAACTGCTGTTAACTCACCTTTAGCTGTTTTAAAGTCAACAATTACTTGCAGTGGTTGAATATTACCACATGGAGCAAATACAAATAAATCAGGTCGTCTTTCTTCTAATTCTCTAATTAACTTAAGCATATAAAATCATCTCTTTTCATTAACATACGATTACATTGTGAATGTATACCCTTCACTCTCAAATAACTCTTGTAAGATACCATTTACTTTTGAAAAAAGTTCATCATTGTCTGATATAACATTCTTACTAGAAATTGATTTTTCGGCTGAACTGTATGTCAACTGATCGTATTCTTCAACCAATTTTACTTCTTTTCCACTTTTACTGAAAACAGTATATTCGTCCATCATCATCACTTTATACTCTTGACTCCAACCTTCGTTCAAAACTAATCCCATCACCATCGAAGACACAGTTAATCCATCTAGTACGATTTCTTTTCCGTCTAAATCTAACGAAAATATAACACTTTCTACAGTCCCACAAGCATTACAGCCACCGTTTGTTAAATCAATTGTACTTGTAATAGCAACCTCTTTCATATGTAGCCCTCCTTCGTTTTCTTACATGTTCATTATAGAACAAGTTTGCTCTTTTTTCTAATACTCTTAACAAAAAAAGGCCACACCTGAAGTGTGACCTTTAAAAAAATCTAGTTAAAGAAAATTAAACCTACAATTGTAGCTGATAAGAAACTCACTAATGTCGCTCCCCATAATAAACGTAAGCCCATTTTAGCAACAACTTTACCTTGACGTTTGTTAAGTCCGTTAACTGCACCAGATATTACTCCAATCGATGTAAAGTTAGCAAATGACACTAAGAAAATAGAAACAATCGCTTCTGTTCTTGCACTAAATTCAAATGAGCCATGTTTCAATGTTTCCATTGCAACAAATTCATTCGATACTAATTTAGTTGCCATAACACTTCCTGCATCAACTGCATCTGCCATAGGAACACCCATTAAAACAGCCGCTGGTGAGAAGATATAACCTAAGATTTCTTGAAAGCTAATTCCAAAGATAGCATTGAAGATGCCGTTAATCATCGCAATAATCGCAACAAATCCGATTAACATCGCCCCAACTGTTACCGCTACTTGGAAACCATCCATGATGTATTCTACTAACATTTCGAAGAAAGATTGTTTAGTTTGAACAACTTCTAATTCATCTTCATCCTCAACTTCATAGGGATTGATGATCGATGTTATGATAAATCCACCAAATAAATTTAAAACGATTGCTGTTACAACATATTTCGGTTCTAATAAAGTCATGTATGCTCCAACAATTGACATTGAAACTGTAGACATCGCTGAGGCACATAATGTGTATAAACGTTTTTCAGATAAGCCACCTAATTGGTTTTTAACTGAAATGAATACTTCTGATTGACCTAATATAATAGAAGCAATACCGTTATACGACTCTAATTGCCCCATACCATTTACTTTACTCATCGCTTTACCTAAATATTTAATGATAAATGGTAAAATACCAAAGAATTGTAGAATACCAATCAATACAGAAATAAAGATGATAGGCATTAAAACGGTTAAGAAGAATGGTGCTGCACCTTCATTAGCTAAACCACCAAATACAAACTCAACACCTTCACCTGCATAATCTAAAATTTTTGTAAAACCGTTTGCAATCCCGCCTATTAAAATATTCCCAAAACTTGTATTAAGTAAAATATAACCAAATACAAATTGTAGAACTAATAATTGAATAATCGGTCTCTTTTTAATCTTACTACGGTCACTACTTGATGCATATGCTAATCCAATAAAAATAATGATACCAATAATACTAATCAAAATACTCAAAACTGACACTCCTTTTAAACTATTTTAATCATAAAGAACTATTATTATCGTTTTAAAAAACATCCGATAAAACCGTAAATAGTAAAAGGTTTTACTAAAAAGCGGTTACAACTTGAAAGTTAACTAAATAAATAACATTAATTCCTACATGAACAAGGTTTAATTGTAGTTTTTTTTGTATGAAATGTCAATATTCTATAAAAATAATCAAGTTTTATTTTATATAATGTTCGTATTTTTAATTTTTTTGCAATAAAAAAAAACACCTCATTTTATAGAGGTGTTTTTTTTATTATTTAGCTGCACGTTTTAAGTATGTGCCCTCTTGCGTATTGATTTCTAATTTCTCGCCTGCCTCGATGAAATCTGGTACGTTTACAACAACGCCTGTTTCCATTTTAGCTGGTTTTCCTGAACCAGAAACTGTCGCACCTTTAATTGAAGGTTGTGTTTCAGCAACCTCTAAAATAACAGTTGTTGGTAATGTAATACCTATAACTTCTTCACCGAAAAATTGAATTTTAACTTCCATATTTTCTAACATGTATTTCAACTCATCTTCAATAGAATCAGTTGGTAATTCGTATTGTTCATAAGTTTCTAAATCCATGAAGATTGACATATCTTCTTGGCTATATAAATATTGAACAGCTTTTAATTCTAAGAACGCTTTTTTAACTTTATCATCAGGTCTCATTGTAGTATCCGTAGTTGAACCAGTACGAACATCTTTCAATTTCATACGCATAACGGTATTACCTTTACCTGGTTTATGGTGGCTAGCTTCCATAACACGGATTAATTTACCATCTTGTTCAAATGTCATACCTGCTTTTAAATCACTAATTGCGATCATATTGTATTTCTCCTTTTTATAAAAACTAAATTTAAGTTATTCTTATCTGAATACTTATTCATTGTAGCAAAAAAAAGGCCTAAATTCTAGTAGTATCGGCTTCGGCCAGATATTAATTAACCGTTTAGTGAAATGTCATATTTCAAAAAAAAGGCAATGAAGTTAATACTTCATTGCCTTTCCACGTTTAACTGTCTAATTCTTTTGTGCAGAAGTAAAAGTCTTTACACTCCATTGTTTCATCTGTCATACGTTTAGCAGCTTCATCTTGATTTTTTGCCGGTGGAACGATTACACGGTCACCTGGTTCCCAGTTAGCCGGCGTTGCAATATCATATTTATCAGATGCTTGTAGCGCTTGAACAATTCTTAAAACTTCAGGAATGTTACGCCCGTTTGATGAGGGGTAATAAATTATAGTTCTGACTACTTGCTTGTCATCAATCACAAATACAGCACGTGACGTAGCCGTGTCACTTTCACCCGGCATAATCATGCCATATTTTTTAGCCACATCCATTGATAAATCAGCAATCACAGGGAAAGTAATTTTAACATCAAAATTTTGCTCAATATTTCTTACCCATGCAATATGAGAATGCACGCTATCGATACTTAATCCAATTAATTCAGTATTAATTGCAGCTAAATCCTCTTTAATCCCTTGAAAACCAACAAATTCCGTTGTACATACTGGCGTAAAATCAGATGGATGTGAGAACAATACTACCCATTTTCCTTTATAATCTGACAAAGAGATTTCTCCTTTAGTCGTTTCAGCCGTAAAATCTGGTGCAGGTGAACCAATTCGTGGTAATGATAAAATTTCTTTTTCTTCACACATAATCTATTCCTCCTTAGTAATTTAAGACTCGTGATAAGTATAACAAGTATGAAAAAATAACTCAAAATTATCATCTATTTTCGAAAACGATTATCATTATCAAGCTATTTTGATTCTTTTTAAACCCTATTTATTCTCATTTAAAACTATAGATTAAAGGCTTATACTGTCCACAAATTTTTGTGCCGCTTTTGACAATGGATAATTTTTTAAGTAAATGATTCCTACATGACGAGAGGGTATCTCTTCTTCTAATTCTAATTCTAATTCAACCAGACTCCCATCATTTAAATAGTGAGTTGAAAATTCTCTAACCACACAAGAAATCCCTAAATTAATCTTAGCAAAATCCAATACTAGATCGTATGACCCTAATTCAAAAACAGGCTTTAACATCAGCCCTTTTTTTTCTATAAACGATTCAACATATACTCTTGAATTTGCTTCTTTTTCAAGAAATATTAACGGTTGTTTTAATAATTCTTCGTAAGTCATGGTCTTTGGCAACTTCTCTCGATAATTAGGGGTGCAAACAAAAACATCATGAATCACTTTCTTGGGTAGAACTGTAATTTGTTTATCACTAACTGGCAAATGGCAGACCCCTACATCTGCTTCCCCTTCTTTTAAATAACTAACAATCTCAGTTGTCGTCCCATTCAAAATCTTTAAGTTAATCCCTGGATAATTGGCATAAAATTGCTCCAAATAAGGGAGCAAAAAATATCTAGAAATAGTATCACCAACGCCAATTCGTAATTCCCCTGTCTTCATTTCAGTAAAATTTAAAATATCATCTTCAGCTAATTCAAAACGCTTAAGCGCAATTTTGACATGTTCCTCCAGTACTTTACCCTCATTAGTCAATATAATTCCTTTAGGTGTTCGATAAAATAAAGTTACACCTAATTCTTGTTCTAATTTTGCTATTGATTGACTGACAGCTGACTGTGTCATGTAAAGCTCTTCTGATGCTTTTGAAAAACTCTTATGCTGGCTTACTATCTGAAAAATACGATACAAATCTAATTTCCCAATCACTATTAACACCCCTTATACCCTATATAACTATTATTAAGTTTACTTATAGCATAGTTATAGTCTATAGTATAGAAGTAAAGAACACAAATCATACATGGTGCTTATTAACTGATATAAGCAACCGCTAAGGAGAGAGCTAATTGGAAAGAACAGTTGGTACAACAGTCCGTGGTCTTCGTGGCCCAATTATTAATCAAGGAGACGACCTTGAAAAAATCGTGGTTGATGTCGTTTTAAATTCTGCTAAAGCTGAAAACTACAGCATTGATGATCAAGATGTCATTACAATTACAGAATCTATCGTGGCTCGTTCACAAGGAAACTACGCAACAGTTGATGATATCGCTGCTGATGTTAACGCTAAATTTGGAGATGAACCCGTTGGTATTATCTTCCCTATCTTAAGCCGTAACCGTTTCTCAATTTGTTTACGTGGTATGGCACGTGGTCTTAAAAAAGTTGTCTTAATGCTAAGCTACCCTTCAGATGAAGTAGGTAATCACTTAGTAGATATCGACGAATTAGATGAAAAAGGAATTAACCCTTGGACAGATGTGTTAACAGAAGCTGAATTCCGCGAACACTTTGGTTATAAAAAACATACATTTACAGGTGTGGATTACATCGAGTACTATAAATCATTAATCGAAGAAGAAGGCGCTGAATGTGAAGTCATCTTCTCTAACAATGCTAAAACAATCTTAGATTACACTAAAAACGTTCTAACTTGTGATATTCATACTCGTTTCCGTACAAAACGTATTTTAGAAAATAATGGTGCTGAAAAAGTTTACGCTATGAGCGATATCTTAACTGCTTCAAATAACGGTAGCGGATTTAATGAAGCATATGGCTTATTAGGTTCAAATAAATCAACAGAAACTAGCATCAAATTATTCCCTAACGATTGCCAACCTTTAGTAGAAGGTATCCAAGCTAAAATTAAAGAAGAAACTGGGAAAGATGTTGAAGTGATGGTTTATGGTGACGGTGCATTTAAAGATCCAGTTGGCCAAATTTGGGAACTTGCTGATCCTGTCGTTTCTCCAGCTTACACTGCTGGTTTAGAAGGAACGCCTAATGAAGTTAAACTAAAATACTTAGCTGATAATAACTTCGCTGACCTACGCGGTGACGAATTAAAAACGGCTATCTCAGATTACATCAAAAATAAAGATGAAGATTTAGTCGGCGCTATGGAAGCACAAGGAACAACACCTCGTCGTTTAACTGACTTAATCGGTTCATTATCTGATTTAACATCGGGTAGTGGCGATAAAGGAACACCTTTTGTCTACATCAAAGGGTATTTCGATAACTATACAAAATAATAAAAAGGAGATGATTTTAAAAATCATCTCCTTTTTCATTTCACTGAATCATTTATCAAAGTAACGAGCTCTGGTAACTTAGGTACTATTAATTTTAAGATTTCTTGGTACCCACAAAACCGTCCCGACTTATCTACATATACCGCATCTTTCATTCGTTTGCAACCTCCATGACACTGTTGCCTAAATGGACAAGTCAGACACAGCTCTGGCAGTTCTTTTCTTTCGCATATAAACTGTTTTGCGCACTCTTTACTGAATAGCTCTCGTAAAGAAGACTCTTGAATATAGCCCAATCGGTACTCATCTAACACATAAAAATCACACGGATAGACACTACCGTCCGCTTCAATTACATACTGAATCTGGCAATTGCCAACAATACCACATGCTGTGATTTTTTTTAATACCAACAGATTAATGATGTCGTCAAATAATTTTATACTGCGATAAGAACCTTCCTTTAATTCCTCATACCAACGGTTAAAAATAACATTATAAAACGCATAAAAGCCTTCTGGTTTCAAAGAAAATTCGTCCTCACCACTTGGCTTTAGCTCATCTAAACAGGGAATAAATTGGCAATACTCAATCTTCTCTTCTTGTAAAAAATTATAAACGTCATTTGCTTCTCCGACCATTTGAGTACTTACTACACAAAGAATATTAAAGGGGATATCATAGCGCCTTAATAAATGCATCCCCCCTAGTACACGGTTAAATGTTCCTTCTCCTTTAGTATCTATTCGGTAAGCATCATGTCTTGATTTAGTTCCGTCAATCGATAGGCCCACTAGAAATCTATGTTCTTTAAAGAACTCGCACCACTTTTCATTTAACAATAGACCATTCGTCTGAATGCTATAGTTCACGGTAACCTTTTTAGACTGAACTGAAATAACTTCAGCTAAATAGTTAAAGAATTTTAAACCGGCTAACGTCGGTTCCCCTCCTTGGAACGCAATAGACAAGTCATCGCCATCCTCTAAATCGACAAATATATTCTCAATCATTTTTTCTGTTGTTTCTGACGTCATTTTACCAAAAGACTTCACGTCTCTCATTGAGCTAACATCCGCATAAAAACAGTACTGACATCTAATATTACATAATGATGAGGAGGGTTTAACTAGAACAGCTATCTGTTTCATACAACTTCCTACTTTCTATTCATACGTAACTGTTTATATTCAAAAATTAAGTTATCATTGTGCTCTAACATCCAGTCATAAAGCGACTCACGCATTTCGTCTAGAGAATCTTGACTTTCACTCTCTTCAATCAAGTTAGTCAATTCATGGGGATCTTTAGATAAATTATACAACTCATCAATATCACCACAATTAAAGACATATTTCCACTCACCTTTTCGAATCATACGCTGAGAAAATAAAACACTTCCTATTCCTGAACACTCTGTTACTACTGTATCAGGCCATTCGATTTTAGCGCCTTCGATTAGTCCTTTAAATGAGCGCCCGTCACGCTGACATTCTTCCTCAGATAATCCTGCATAATTTAATATAGTCGAATAGATATCACAACTGTTTACAAACTCATTCAATTTTTGTTTAGTCGTCCCTTTTGGAGGCTTGATAATAAGAGGGATACTACACGTTTCCTCATACATAAATATTGCTTTGTCGCATAACCCATCATGAATTCCTAATGATTCACCATGGTCTGAGCTCATGATAATTAGTGTATTATCATATAAATTAGTTTCCTTTAAGTAATCAAGTAAACGTCCGATTTGATAATCAATATGAGACGTACAGGCAAAGTAATGTTTCACAGCGGGTTCAATATCAGACCATTCCTTAATGTCTCCACGTTTCACGTCATGAATGCGCGGTTTTAAGGCGTTGCCATCCTTAAAATTAGACCATTCAGGAATCGTTAGGCCATCATACAGATCTAGAAATTCTGTAGGAACAAAATAAGGTTCATGTGGTCCCCAAAAGTTCAGCTGAAAATACCATGGTTTATCTTTCTTGTTAAAATCATTTATAATATTTTTTGTTCTCTCTATAAGATAATTTTCAATTGTAGAAGCCACACCAGTTGTAATCTCACCAGCTTGATGGTCACCATAATACCCTTTGATGATATTTTCAATTTTAAATTCCTTATTATTCTCAGCTAAGTATTCTCTAAATTTTGGATAGTAATGTCCTCCAAACCCATGACCTGGAAAATCATCTCCACTGTAGCCAACACTTGTTGGTGTTGCATCATTTTTTAGCGCTAGTTCTGCAAATTCAATCGTTCCCATATATTTTTGGATATATTCATCTGATTTTACAGCCTCAACACCTGTTCCTAAATGCCATTTCCCCGTATACCCTACCTGATAGTCTTCCTTTAATAATTTCCTACTCAATAATTCTGGTGTATCAGGTAGTTCTTGAACCATATTACCGTAATTATAAGAATTCGTAATCATGCCATGGTGAATAGGATATAATCCCGTCTGAAGAGAAGCTCTGGCGGGTGTACAAATAGGACAAACTGTATAGGCGTTTTCAAACGTGATACTCTCTTCACTAAATTGGTCACTATTTGGTGTGAAACACGGTAAATCTCCGTATGCTGATAATGTATCTTTTCGCTGCTGATCTGTTAAAATGAATAAAATATTAGGTTTTGTCATAACATCCTCCAATTGTATGCGTTTTCTATAATGGTATTATACACTATTTTCGGAACGTTAAATAAAAAAAGACAGAATAACTAAGTTATTCTGTCTTTTTTTTACATATCAAATTCATTTTCTAATTCTTTAATTTTTTCTTGTTCTTTTTCTTTTTTCTTTTTAGCAAAGAAGAAGAAACCAATACCTGCTGCAACTAAGGCTGCTATAATTCCACCAATAATATAAGGCATATTATTTGGTTTTTCATTAACGTGAATTGCTGAATCATTTAATTTCTTAGCTTTTTCACGAGAGATTTCAAATTTTTCTTCCCATTTCCAAACACCATATGGCGTATCGAAAGAGAATTTAGCTGTATATGTTCCGGGAACAACATTATTGTCTCCCCATTGCATTTGATAAGGTAAGTAAGAGTTCGGTGCAATACTCATCTCCTCTTTACTTTGAGAGGCAATTTTTTCATTACCTTTAAAAACATCTAATTTAAAAATACCACGCGATAAAATATTACGTTCAGTATTTTCCAATTTAATTTGTAAATAGTTACGTTTATTTTCTTGAATATTCTCTAAAGACACGAACTCTAAGTTCGGTTTAATTTGCTCATCACTTTCAGTTAACATCACTGGGACAGTATATGAGAAACGATTTTTAAACATTTTATCTTTTTCACTATCTGCTACAGCATTAAGTACATAAATTGCACCTAATTTAATACCTTTAAAGCTCTCTTTTGGTGTTTTTAATTTAAATTCAACAACTTTAGATTCGCCAGGTTTTAATGTAACATTTTTTTCTTTAGTTGTAATAAGCCCTGAAACAGGTTCCTTCATACTATCAGGTAGGTCAACTTTTTCTTCACCATAAGCAATCACACCTTCCGGCGTTGTATACGCATCATTGATTAAAATATCAGCTGATGTTTCTTTCTTAGAGCCATTTTTAACCGTAACTTTTAGTGTGTAGTCCTTGTTAGGTTTCACCTTTAAATTAAATGATGATGTATCATTTTTGTCAATTGCATTTTCATGCGCTTCAGGTTGAACAGATAAACTATTCCCTTCTGCTAGTCCTGTAGTTGGAAATACTGCAAGGCACCCCACTACCATTGTTAAACTCATTAAAAAACGTTTCAATTATTTTCACTCCTTACAACGAAAGACAGAAGGATTGATCCTTCTGCCGTTCGAATTATTATTATTTTGCTGGTGTTGCAGCTTCAGCGAATGAAGTGCTACCAGTTAAATTCCATGTTAATGTTGAAGTGTAATCAGCTTCTGCTAATTTCACGCTATCAGTAGCTGGGATTTCTAATGTTAAGCCACTGTTTGTTTCAGTTTTTTGGATATCTTCTTTACCAAATACCATTGACCAAGTACCGCCACCTTTTTGAGCGTCAGCAGTCATGATAGTTTGACCAGTTTTGTTGAATTCAATTTGCTCTGCAATTGCAGTTGGTGCTGAAGCTTCAAGACCTTCTACATTACCAACAATACGTTTTTCGTTAACTTTGATGAAAGTTCCATCTAATGAATCTTTACCATCAGTTAAAGCAGTAGTGTCAAGACTTAACGTCCATCCTTTTTGCCCACCACGAACATCCGTTACTTGAACATATGATGTGTAGTTTACGTTAGCATCTTTAGAAGTAATAACACTTTCATTTTCTAATGACATAGCGCCAACTTTGATTTCATGATCACCGAAGTCGAAGTTTGGAGCAATGTTAATCATTAATGGACCAGACGTTTCTGGAGTTTCTCCACCTGGATTTTCTGGATTTTCAATTTCAGGTTTTTCTTCTGTTTCTCCACCTGGAGGTGTTGGTTTTTCGCCTTCGCCACCATTTTCTCCGCCGTTACCAGCGTGGAATTTAACGTGACCTTCTGTATCTAATTTAGTTGGTGAAACGTTAGCCGCTCCTGCAACTAATGAACCTGTCATTGAAGCTAATACTGTTGCTGCTACTAATAAGTTTAATTTTTTCATTTTGAAATTTCCCCTTTATTATATACTATTTTTTCGCAAAACGATAGTTATTTTAAAAACTATACTTGTGGAGTTGCTGCTGATGAAAATGTTGGAGTTCCAACTAGATCCCAAGTGATTGTTGAAGTGTATTCACCTTGAGAAGCTTTAACAGCATCTGATGCAGTAAGGTTTAATTTAACATCTTCATTTGTATCACCTGTTTGTGTTGGAGCAGAACCCATGATACCTGACCAGATTCCTTCACCAGCATTAGCTGCTGCAGACATTACTGGAGTTTGGCTACCATCAAATTTGATTGATGCAAATGTTCCAGTTGGAGCTGTTGCTTCAACGCCTTCTTCTCCCATGATGTTGAAACCTTTGATTTCAATTGAGCTTCCACCGTCTAAAGTGCTTTCGCCATTTTTAAGTTCTGTTGCTGTTGCTGATAATGACCATCCAGCATGTGTTCCACGGATATCTTTAACTTGAACAAAGTGAGTTACTTTCCCTTTGTCGTTTTCAATGATATTTTTAGCTGCAACTTCTTTAGCTTTAGCATCTAATTTAATAGTACCGAAGTCAAAGTTTGGAGCAAATGTTAACATTAAATCAGCTGTTGTTTCTGGAGTTTCTCCACCTTCACCGCCGCCTGGAGGTGTAATTTCTCCACCGCCACCTGGTGGTGTAACTTCTCCGCCATTTTCTCCACCTGTTTCTTCTTTTTCGAAGACAACTTTAGCTGTTGTATCTAATTTATCTGGTGCTACGTTTGCTGCTGATGCAACAACGCCACCTACCATTGTTGATGCTAATACTGCTACTGTTACTAAGTTTAATTTTTTCATTTTATATTCCTCCTGAGGATTATTAGTTTTAGTTTTTTATATGTTATAAGACAAATCTTATTAAACTGCTGGAGTTGCTGAAGCAGCAAATGTTGGAGTTCCTGTTAGGTTCCAAGTTAATGTTGAGTTGTAATCATCAGCTGATACTTTAGCCATATCTTTAGCTGATACGTTTAATTTAACTGATTTATTAACTGATTTTTCATTTTCAGTTGTTAATGTAGCATCTGAACCAAAGCTTGCAGTCCATGAACCTTCACCAGTTTTTTCAGCTGCTGTCATAACTGAAACGTCTGTTTGTGGGAATTTAATTGTTTGGCTAGCTTCAGCTGTTGCTTGACCTTCTGAAGTTCCTTTAGCAGTAACGTTCGCTAGGCTAATAGTAGCATCTGATAATTTCGAACCATCTTTAGCGGCGAATTCAGTAGTTGTTAATGATAAGTTCCATCCTTTATGTGTTCCACGGTTATCTAATACTTGAGCAAAATGAGCAACATCTTTGCCTTCTTTATTTTTAATTTGGTTAATTGCTGATACTGAAACATCTTTAGCTTTGATTGCTACTTCACCAAACTCAAAGTTAGGTGCAAAGTTAATCATTAATGGTGCTTTCTCTGAAGGTTGGTTTCCTCCTGGAGTTGGTACTTCAATTTCTCCGCCGCCCTCTGGAAGTTCTGGTGGCTCAACTTCTCCGCCGCCTTCACCATTGTTATCATCTTGTACGAATTTAATGTGAGCATTTGTATCTAATTTATCTGGAGCTGTATTTGCTGCTGATGCAACAACTCCTCCTACCATTGTTGATGCTAATACTGCTACTGTTACTAAGTTTAATTTTTTCATTATTTTGCACGTCCTTCATTTTTTTTAGTTTTAAATTTAAATGCAATGGCAAACATTGCACCTACTGTTACTAAACTACCTAATAATACATAAATTCCTGAGCTTTGAGTTTCACCAGTTTGTGGTAATTTACCATTCCCTGTTGAACCTGATCCATTACTTCCACCCGGGTACGCCCCATTTGGATAGTTATTTGAGCCGCTTCCAGATCCGTTACCAGATCCTCCGCCTAACCAGCCATTTCCAGAACCGCCACCCGTGTTTCCACCGTTGCCATTGCCTTCACCATTACCACTATTCCCACCATTTTCTCCATTGTTACTACCAGTATTTGGATTTTCGCCATGAAATCTCACACCTGATTTAGTATCAACGGTTGAAACAACTGTATTAGCGGCTTCTACTGAGGCTGTTGCCATAAGAAACATTGACAACAAACTAACAAACATTGCTTTTCTTTTCATTATTTGTCAGCTCCTTTCTTTGCAGAAAGTTTATCAGTGATTTTACTTAATGTATCGTTTTTGGGCTTGATATTCCAAGTGATTTCTGAAGTGTACTCCATCTCTGGAGTTCCCCATGTATGACTTGAAGCACCCACTTTAGTTTCAAAGTGTTGATCCTCACTAGATTTACCTAATGATAATTCTAATGATTTTTCATCGCCTGTTTTAATTGTTTGCTCTGAACTATTTAAGTTTAAAGCAATCGAACCATCTTTATTCATTACAAGTAAACTTAATGGTAATTCACCAGCTCGTGTATTGTTTTTATCTGTGAACGGGCTGTTTTTAACTGATAGTTCCCATCCTTTTTCTGAAGTACGACCATCTTTAATAGTAACTTTCATGTCTGTTTCAGGTTTTAATTGAGCTTCTTTTGCTTGTAATTTACCTTTGTAAGATAAGTCACCTTCAACATCCACATCTAAATCACCGTCAATTACCGTTACATTAACTTGTTTCTCAACTTCATAAATTGGGTTTGGATTTTCTTCAGCTTTAGCTTTTTTGTATTCTTTATCTGTTAAGAATTTAACTTTGAATTTAAGAGGTGTGACTGGTTTCCCATTTCTTGATTCTTCACCTTCTTCAGGTTTCTCAACTTCTAATTGGTAACGAAGTTTTAATAAGGTTGGGTAAATTCCTGGTTTATAATCTAATCCTTTGTACTCCGAAACGATAAACTCTGAAATATCAGTTTCTGTTAAATCTTCCTCGCGGTAGATACCTTCCCATCCACCAGCTTCAACTAATACTTGTGTTAGTAATTCTTTTTCAAGTAATTTTTCAGCTTCCGGATCTTTGATTTCTCCGCTCATTACTGTAACGTCTTCAGCACGTAACTCGATACGATCTTTTGGATCTACTACGTATAATTCAGTTGCAATAGTTTCATTAACATTCCCTGAAGGATCCTCCAAATGAATTTTAACTTTATGAGGAGCACCGTTTGTTAATTGTTGTAGATTTTTACGGAATAGATCCTCATCTACTAGCTCAACTTTGATGTCTTCCGGGTTAACCGTTGGGTTCGTATCTTCAATATCTGTTACGAATAACATCGGATCAACCTCAATTGATTCTGCTTCTTTTTTAGTTCGTTTAAACGTTGTAACTGGTGCTTCTTTTGTCCCTGTAGGAGCAGTTTTATCTAATACTTCTTTAGAAGCTACAGAAATAATGTCCTGTTTATCAGCATCAGCCGGGACAAGTTTCGCACGAATACGGTTAGAGGCAGTAAATTTCTTACCATTAGTTTGTGTGAATGTATACGAACGTTCAGCCCCTGTACCTGTTACTGGTACGACTTCACCTTCAACTGCATCATCACCTGTCAGAATTACTTTTAACTTCATGTCTTTATAAGGATCTTTAATTTTTGAAATATTCCCAAAAACCTTGTCATTATTTCCATCGATATCGCTATCTGTTAACATATTTTCAATAGTCATTTCAGCACTCATCGGTGTTTGTTTGATTGTGTACTGTAAAAGATCACTTAAGAAACTGTCATTTTTACCATAGTAGCGGACATTTTCTTTAGCTAATAAGTCTACATCGGTAGGCTCTATGTCTACTTTAAAACGAGTCATTACTTTAGTTGGTCCCTCTAAAGAAATTGTTTTATTTAACTTACCTGTAATATCATTTTTAGTACGAACGATTTCATCAGGATTATTATCGTCTAACTTTTCCCATGTTTTCCCTTCATCAAATGATACTTCATATGAGTTATTAACATATTGACCATACGGTGTAATTGTAGAAATAATTTCTGGATTTAACCAACTTTGTTTACCTGAGATATATTCTACTGATGTTTGATAAGTTAATTTAGTTCCAGCATCTACATCAGCAATTTTTGTTTTATCGCCATCTTTATAGATTGATTGGCCTGCTTCATCTAAAATATCTTCTTCATGTTTAACATTGATTAAATCAGGAATTTGTTTAAATACAACTGCTTGTGTTGATGCTTTTTTACCTGTTGCAGCTGTAAAGCCCCAACGAATATTTTTAACATCAGCTTTAGGATCAATTCCTAACGCTTGGAAATCTAGGGCTCTAACCGTTTTAACTGTTTTCCCATCAAATTTCAGCTCCATCGTTCCCATGTCTTTTTTATCATCATGTTGACTTGGCGCTAAGTATTTCACTGTAAAGTCATGCCACTTACCATTCGCAAGGTTTTGTTTAGACCCATCGAATAATGATTGTGAATAGAACATAGTGTCATGGTTAATTACAGGATAATTTTTAAACCAACTTGAATATGACATAATTGGTAGCGCATCTGTTTTCTTCTTATTGTAGTAGAAGTTACCATCGCTAAGTAATCCTTCACGTGGAGAAAGTGCATTAGGGTCTGTATTGGCTGGAACTTTTTCTACTCCCTGCCATCCACCTTTATAACCAGCTGGTGCTTTCATGTAAGGCGTATCTGGGTAGAAATCTAATTGGTAGCCTGGAAGCAGTCCTTTGCCTGCTGGATTATCATATGCTGGATAACTTGCTGCAATATGTTGTTTAGCCGAACGATTATAATAAGTTTTATAACCTGTACGAATAATTGGGAAAGGAATTAATCCACCAGTCCAACCATTTTTTTGACTGACTTTCATACGAGGCATTCTTTTATCAAGTGTTCCTCTATTTGTATGAGTATCGAACTCAACAGCGAAACTATTTTGAATAGATTCTTTCTTGAAGACATCAGTTGTATGAGCAGGGTCGCCATAAACACCTAATGAAGCTCCACCTTTACCGATAGCTTTAGTACCTTGAACTGAATCATTTTGTAAAACGAATGCCATACCATCTGCAGCGTCCGCTTCATTACCACCTAGGTATAGACTCATTTCAGCTTCAAAATCATGCTCTAAATCAATTTTCATTGCATCTGTTGACCAGATTGAACTTACTTGATCTTTACCTGCATTCTTTTCGCTATCTGTCATAACCACGATATCAGTATTCGTTACTTTTTCTTTAGTAATGTAAGCATTACCTTGGATATCTTTAGTTGCAAAAATATCATTTAAAGCAAGACCGCGTGGTGCTTTGCTAATAATATCCTCTGTTGGTTGTTCAGGAGTTTTTTTGAACGTTTCTGGAGCATAAGACTCAAGGTCTTTCGCTTCATCTTTATCTCCATTTTTTGTTAATTCTTTAAGGCCGGATTCCGTTAGAACACCATCAACGATGAAGTCATCTGGATCAGTACTTAATTCTTTATCTTTAGATTCTTTATCCTTAGATGGTTTTTCTTCTTTCTCAGTTAGTTGAGACCCTTCTTTATTAGTAGAAACGTCTTTTTCTTCTGATTTTGAAGACTCCTCCTTAGTTCCTTCTGTCTCTACAGATAACTCTGTTTTAGCTTCACTCTCAGTTTCTTTACTTTCTGAGTTTTTTGAGCTTTCTGAAGATTTAAGCGCAGTTTCTTCTGTTTGGCTAGAGGATACTTCTCTCTCATCTTTACTTTCAGATGTTACTGTTTCTTTTTTCTCTGTAGTATTAGCAGGTAGTTCATTTGGTATTTCTAACTCTTCTTTAGTTTCTTTAGCAAAAGCCTCATCCATTATTTTGATTAATTTCGGATGTTCTTTATCTAAAGCCTTAGTCAAGTCAGCGAACTTCTCTGAAAACTCAGTAAATTCTTTTTTATCTTTGATAGAAATATCTTCTAACATTTTTTTAGCTTTTACTGCATCTTCTTTCAGCTCTTTCTTCATTTCTTTCAGATTACTTAGATAATCTAATGTGAATAACATGTACTCTCTACGTTCGCTATCTTTAAATTTCTCTAACATATTTTCATGTTCAGCTGAACCTACATAGCCTACTGCAACAGAACTGATTGGTGAACCTAACATTACACCTAGTGACATTAAACAAATAAATTTCTTCATTTTTTGCTCCTTTCTTAACTTTTTCCATACAATTTTTGATTGTATAATAAGTCCATTTAATGAACGAATACGCAACAACGACTATCTTTGATTAATAAATTAACGTTATTTGAACTAAATAACAATATAAAACTCATAAGACGTCTAAACACACCATTCTTACCGCTTAATAGTGAGTATTTATTGAATATCCTGCGTCCCCAAACACATATTAAACTTTCCGTAAATCATTGTAGCACGTTTAAAAATGACGGTCTATCCGTTTTTTTCTTTTTTTCACAAAAATGAAAATTATACTATAAAATTTTACTTTTTTTTTATATTTTTTTTTTAAAACTTGTTATTTTTTTACAAAAAAAATAACATTTTTAACCCACTTTTATAAAAAAAAATGTCACCTCTTGTTCATTTACGTTCCTTTAAAGAACTTTTACCTAAAAAACGTCTATTTGTTTTTTTGGATATATTTTTTCGGAAACTATTAAAACCCAAAAAACCGACTCTATATTTTTTTTTTACCTAGAAATAATCCACCTACTAAAAACCCTTTAAAATCAACGTTTATTCCAGTTTTTTTTAAAAAAATTCAAAAAAACTGGAATAAAAATCTCACATTTTTCAGATGAATTTCCTGATTTTTTTAATACTATCTTCACTATACTATGACATTTTTTAGACACATCTATTTATTATCTAATTGAATTTAGTTTTAACAAAAGTGGCTATTTACGTATAATTATTATACTGAAAGCAAATGAAAACAAAAAAACACCAAGCTTTCGCTTGGTGTTTTTTTGTTTATTATGCTTCTTCTGAAGATAAAACGAATTTACCAACTATTGCAGCTAAAGCAGCTCCAACCATCGGTGCTACAATAAATACCCATAATTGTGATAATGCTTCTCCACCAGCAAATAAAGCTGGTCCAATACTACGAGCTGGATTAACAGATGTCCCTGTCATTGGAATACCTAATAAGTGAATTAGGATTAATGTAAATCCAATAACTAAGCCTTCCATTTTGTTAATACCGTGTTTACCGGTTACTGTTACAATAACTAGTACAAATACAAATGTTAAAATAACTTCAGCAATGAATGAACCTAGACCACCTAATGTTCCAAATGAATTTTGACCCATATTAGTTGTTTCAAGACTTGATGTTGATAAAAAGTAGAATAATGTTGCAGATCCTAAAATAGCACCTACCACTTGGCTTACCATGTAAACTAATCCTTCTTTAACATCCATACGCTTGTTAACGATCATTGATAATGTCACAGCTGGATTGATGTGACATCCTGACACAACACCAATAGTATATGCCATCGCAACGATTGATAAACCAAAAGCAACTGATACGCCTAAAATACCAACACCATCAGCGCCTCCACCTAAAACTGCAGTTCCTGTACCGAATAAAACTAAAACAAATGTACCAATAATTTCAGCAATAATTTTTTTTGCCATACTATCTCTCCCCTTCTTGTTCATTTATCGATTGTAAAACAAACTAAGATGGAATTGCAAATGTTTTTTTATATTTTCAGAAATTTCTCATTTAATGCCATTTTTAATAACTGTATGTACTCTAGATTTAGCTGATTTTATTTTTATCATTATCTTTTTGTCTTTTCATCCAAAGATACCAAATTATCATAAATAAAATAATAAATAGAAGAAGACTCCCACCTAGTATGTAACCTAAATATGATTTTTGTTCTGTCACATGAATAGCTGAATCGTTCATATTTTTTGCTTCTTTTTTTGAAATATCAAAACTTTTATCCCACTTCCACATCCCATATGGTGTATCAAATGAGAATTTCGCAGTATAAGTCCCAGAGACTACATTGTTATCACCCCACTGCATTTGATAAGGCAAATATGAATTAGGAGCAATACTCATCTCTTCCTTACTCTGAGAAGCAATTCTCTTCTCCCCTTTAAATAACTCAAGCTTAAAAATACCACGTGATAAAATATTCCGTTCTGTATTTTCTAGTTTTATTTGTAAGTAATTTCGTTTATTTTCTTGTATATTCTTTAACGATATAAACTCTAAATTAGGCTTGATTTGTTCCTCACTTTCAGTAAGCATTAGGGGAACTGTATAAGAAAAACGATTTTTAAACATTTTTCCCTTTTCACTATCAGATACTGCATTTAAAACATAAATTGCTCCTAACTTAATCCCTTTAAATTCTTTTTTAGGAGCTTTCAAAGAAAAAAGAATTTCCTTCGTCTCCTCGGGATCCAGATCAATTGATTTCTCTTTTGTTGTCACCAACTTAGAAATAGGATCAATCATACTTTCTGCCAACTCAACGTCATTCTCTCCATAAGCAACAACCCCCTCTGGTGTTGTATAGGCATCATTAATAAAAATATCTGCTGATGTTTTACTCTTTGAACCATTTCTTACTTTAATTTTTAAATCATAATTTTCATTCGGTATTACTTTTAAATTAAAAGATGAGGTATCTTTTTTATCAATAGCATTTTTATGAGGTTCAATTTGAACAGATAAACTATTTCCTTCAGCCATACTTCTATTAGGTATAGATACCATAGCCCCTAGTGTAATAGTTAAAAATATAATCATTTTTTTCATTTTTATGTCACTCCTTAATAATGAAAGGCAGAAGGTTTTCACCTTCTGCCTTTCGTTGTATAACTATGCTGGTGTTGCTGCTTTTGCAAATGATGTACCGCCTGTTAGATTCCATGTTAATGTTGATGTATAATCAGAAGCTGCAACTTTAATACTATCAGTTGCAGGAATTTCTAATGTTACACCACTATTTGATTGAGTTGATTGAATATCTTCTTTACCAAATACCATTGACCACGTACCGCCACCTTTTTGAGCGTCAGCAGTCATAATCTCTTGACCTTTTTTATTGAATTCAATTTTATCTACTGATGAAGATGGCGCAAAAATTTCTAAGCCTTCATTATTAGAAACAATACGTTTATCATTCACTTTAATATATGTTGCATCTAAACTATCATCACCTGATGCTAAAGCTGTCGTATCAAGACTCAACGTCCAACCTTTTTGACCACCACGTACATCTGTTACTTGCACGTATGATGTGTAGTTAACCGCATCATCTTTCGATTTTATAACACTTTCGTTTTCTAATGACATAGCCCCAACTTTAATTTCATGATCCCCAAAGTCAAAGTTAGGTGCTAAGTTAATCATTAGTGGTCCTGAAGTTTCAGGTGTATTTCCTCCTGGATTGGGAACAATAACTTCAGGTTTTTCATTTTCACCTTCTCCACCGCCACCTGGTGGTGTTGGTTTTTCATTTTCACCACCACCTTCACCGCCGCCATTACCTGGGTGAAATTTAACGTGACCTTCTGTATCTAACTTTGTCGGTGAAACATTAGCTGCTCCTGCTACTAATGATCCTGTCATTGATCCTAAAATTGTCGCTACTACTAATAAGTTAATTTTTTTCATATCTATTTCCCCTTTTATAGTTAGTTAATTATTTATGCTTTAGGTGTTGCTGATAAAACATCTCCTGGCGCTCCCACTAAATTCCATGTAATTGTTGATGTGTATTCTCCAAGAGAAGCTTTAACAGCATCCGTACCTGTTAAGTTTAATTTAACATCATTATTCAACTCTTCTGTCTGAGTACTGTTCTTACCCATAATACCTGACCAAACACCTTCTCCTGCTTCTGCTCCTGCTAACATAACATCTGTCTGATTACCATCGAATTTAATTTCATTAAAAGTACTTGTAGGTGTAGTCGCCATGTTTCCTTCTTCACCTTTTACATTGAAACTGCTAATTTGAATTGAGCTTCCACCATCTAAAACGCTATCGCCATTTTCTAAAGCTGTTGCAGTCGCTGACAATGACCAACCAGTATGTGTTCCACGTACATCTTTTACCTGTACAAAATGAGTCACTTTTCCAGCTTCATTTTCAATAATATTTTTTGCTGACACTTCTTTTGCCTTAGCATCTAATTTAACTGTACCAAAATCAAAATTAGGTGCATATGTAATCATCAAATCAGAAGTTGTTTCGGGAGTCTCTCCACCAGGTCCTGGTTCAATTTCCCCACCGCCACCTGGTGGTGTTGGTTTCTCTGTATTTTCTCCTCCTGTTTCAACTTTTTCAAATTCAACTTTAGCTGTTGTATCCAATTTATCTGGTTCTTTATTCGCTGCTGATGCTACTACGCCACCTACCATTGTCGATGCTAAAACTGCTAGTGTTACTAAATTAATTTTTTTCATTGTTAATTCCTCCTATTTTATAATTTTTTAAACTGCTGGTGTTGCTGCTACTGCATATACTGAATTACCTGTTAAGTTCCATGTTAATGTTGCTGTATAGTCTACAGCAGATACTTTAGCCATGTCTTTTGCTGAAATGTTTAATTTAACATCTGGATTAACGATTTTATCTTCTTTTTCTATTAAAGTTGCAGCCGATCCAAAGTTAGCTGCCCATGACCCCTCACCAGCTTTTGCTTCAGCTGTCATAACGGTAACATCCGTTTGTGGGAAGTTAATTGTTTGATTTGATTCAACATTAGCTTTTCCTTCAGATTCACCTTTAGCTGTTACATTAGTTAAGCTTATTGATGCATCGTCTAATGTTGTAGCGTCTTCTCCTTCAGCACTTTTAAAATCAGTCGTTGTTACTGTTAAGTTCCAACCTTCATGTGTCCCACGGTTATCTAATACTTCTGCAAAATGTGCGACATCCTTTCCATCTACATCAGTAATTTGATTTTCAGCAGGTACAGCGATTGTTTTAGATTGAATTTTAACTTCTCCAAATTCAAAATTTGGTGCAAAATTAATCATTAATGGTGCTTTTTCTGACGGTTGGTTTCCTCCTGGACTAGGAACAATAACCTCTCCGCCACCTTCTGGGCCTTTAGGCGGTTCAACTGTTCCCCCACCTTCTCCACCATTATCATCTTGAACAAATTTTACATGTGTTGTTGTATCTAAATCTTGTGGTCCTTTACCAGGTTCAGCCGCTGAAACTGCGACTCCACCTAAAATAGTTGATACTAATGTAGCTACTGCCAAAAATTGAATTTTTTTCATACTATGACACATCCTTATTTTTATTGTTTTTTTTATTAAAAAAGTAACCTACTAAACCACTTGCTAAAATGAAACTACCACTTATTTTATAACCTAACGAAGCCTTTACTTCCCCTGTTTGAGGGAGATTTCCTTTTTGACTCGAGCCTTCAGACGACCCTTTATGCGCTGTATCGTCATTGCCTTGCTCCAATTTATTTGGATTTTCTCCATGAAATTTGACACCTGATTTAGTGTCTACAGTAGAAATAACCGTTGTTGCGGCATGAACAGTTGCACTAAAGAAACAACAAGAAATGACTAAGCTCATAATTGCTCTTTTTACTGTCATGAATTGTCAGCCCCTTTCTTTCCAGAAAGTTTTTCCACTAGCGTAGTTAACATCTGATTTTCGGGCTTGATATTCCATGTTAACTCGGAAGTAAATGTATCGCTTTCTGTTGCCCAAGAGTGACTAGAAGCTCCCACAGCTGTATCCAATCGCTGCTCATTACCTTCACCTTTACCCAAAGGAAGGACTAGTTGTTTTTCATTACTTGTTTTAATGGTTTGTTCTGATGTTGTTAGATTAGAAAGTGTATTGCCATCCTTATCGACCAACAACAGATTCAATGGTAAATCATCTTTTATTTGCTGCTCATTTTCTAAGAACTTACTATTTTTAACAGTTAGGTCCCACCCATTTTGAATATAACGTTCGTCTTGAACTGAAATAGAAAAATCATTCAGAGGTGGTAATTGTTCAGACTTAGACTGAAGGGTTCCTTTGTAAGATAGGTCTCCTTCAATATCAAGAGTTAACTCACCATCTTTCACATGAACTTTAATCATTTTTTCTTTTTTATATACAGTTTGGCCTTGCTTCCTAGCAAGGTCTGCTTCTTTAGGTTTCAAGAATTTCAGATGCATCCCCCATCTATTTCCATGACTAAGACCATCTTCTTCTTCCTCTTCACCTTCTTGTGATTCTGTATACTCTAATGACAAATTAACATCATATGATCCTGGTAAATAATCTAATTTAGTATAATCTGGTTGTATAAATTCAGCGATTGACGTTTCTGTTAAGTCTTCTTCTCTGAATATAGCATCCCAATGTCCTTCTTCTGTTAATACTTGTGTTATAACGGACTCATCAGGGTTTAATTGAATAGTGTCCGTATCCCCAATATCAACACTTTTAACTGTTACTTCATCATCTGCTAGTAAATCTACACGATCATCTTCGTCAACAACTTTAAGTTCAGTTTCAACAGATTCATTTATATTGCCAGCTGGATCCTCTAGTTTCAACTTAATTTTATAAGGCTCACCTTCTGATACTTTTTGTAAATTTTTCTTTAGTGCTTTTTCATCTACAAAAGACGCAACAATATCATCTAACTTAACAGTTGGATTAGTATCTTCAAGATTATTTACAAACATATAAGGATCTAATTCCATTGATTCAACTTCTTTAGAAGTTCTTACAAAGGTTGTAATCAAATTTTCGGCTTCACCTGTTGGCGCAGTTTTATCTAATACTTCCTTAGAAGCTACTGCAATAATATTATCTTTATCTGCATCCTTCGGAACTAGCTTTGCTCTAATTCTATTTGATGCTGTAAAACGTTTATCCTTAGATATAAACTCAAATAACTTCGTTCCATCTTTTCCATCAGTTACTTCTACAACTTGTCCATCAACCGCTTCATCACCAGATAACCTAATCTCTAAAGGAAGGTTTTGATACGGTTCCTCTATATTATTGATTTCACCACTGACTTTATGACTACTTTCAGCACTATCTAAATCAGTTAACTCTCCGATAATTGTCATATCAGCTTTCATCGTACTCGCCATAATTTTATATGCCAATTTAGCTCCACCAAAACTAGCATTATTACCGTAATACATCGTTTTAGAAGATACTTGTACATCTGTATCAGTCGGTTCTATATCTACTTTAAACCTAGATATTACTTTATCTGGACCTTCTGATGTAATCGTTTTTGGTAGTTTTGCTATAAGTTGATATGGTGTCAAAATCAGTTTCTTATCAGAGAATTTCTCCCACGTTTTCCCATCATCATACGATAACTCATAAGAATCTTTTACATATGAAAAATAATCAGTCATCGGAGACATTATTGATGGATTTAACCATTGTTGCTTACCCGATACGTACTTAACCGAATTTTGATAGATTAATTGACTACCCGGTATAACTTCTGGAACCTTTGTTTTATCGCCATCTTCATAGATAGATTGTCCTGATTCATTTAAAATATCTTCCTCATGCTCTACTTCGATTAAATCTGGTACCTGTTTGAAAACAACAGCTTGTGTTGAACCTTTTTTACCAGTAGCTCCTGTAAAGCCCCATCTTATTTCTTTTTTCTTAGAATTACCATCGATGTTTAGAGCTTCTAAATCTAAACGACGAACAGTTTTGACCACTTTTCCATCAAAAGTTAGCTCTAACATTCCCGCATCCTTTTTATCAGGATGTTTTCTAGGTGTCAGATATTTCACTTTAAAATCATGCCATTTACCATTCGATAGATTCTGCTTCGTCCCATCAAATAGCGATTTAGAACTAAACATCACGTCATGATTAATAATCGGGTATTTTTTGAACCAACTCTTATAAGAAAAAAGCGGTCGTCTATCACTCTTAAATCGATTAGCAATCCAATTTCGTTCTCCCAGTATACCGTCTTTTTTATTCTTTTTAGTTGGATCACTATTTTTAGAACTTCCTGCGGGATACTTCATTTTAGGAACATCTGGATAAAAATTTTGATCTTCCGTTGTTAAACCATTTTTTCTATCAAATGCTGGATAGGTCGCTCCTATATGTTGTTTACTTTGTCGGTTATAGTAAGTTTTATAGCCCGTAGATAATAGCGCACCTAACATATTTTTAGTTTCTATCTTATGTCTCGATACACGTTTATCTAATGTAGATCCATTATGATGTGTGTCAAATTCAACTACAAAACTATTTTGTATAGATCCCTTTTTAAATTCTTCAAAAGTTGCATTAGGGTTGCCATATACTCCTAAACCTGCACCACCGTGCCCAATTGCTTTAGTCCCTTGAACTTCATCATTTTGTAGGACAAAAGCCATACCATCACCTGCATCAGCACCATTTCCACCCAGATATAAACTCATCTCTGCTTCAAAATCGTTTTCCAAATCGATCTTCATATTATCTGTTGACCATATTGCACCAACTTGGTCTTTTCCATTATTTTTTTCCTTATCCGTTATAAAAACAATATCCGTATCAGTATCTTCAACTTTTTCAATATAGGTATCGCCTTGCCTATCTTCTACTGCGAAAATATCATCTAAAGCTATACCTCTAGGTGCTGTTTTTATAATTTCATCAGTTGGCTTTTCAGGTGTTTTTTTGAAAACTTCTGGTGAGTACTCTTTTTCATCATTTTCTTGATCAATGACACCTTCAGTTGCTAAGTCCTTAAGACCAGCTTCTGTAAGTTCACCATCCAATAGAAAATCATCTTCATTATCCGTGATAACGGCAGGTTCTTCTTCAATGATTTCAATTGAATCTTCTATTTTTTCTTCAACTGAAGATGAATAACTACTACTCGATAAATTTTCAGAAGATAACGTTTCTATAATTCCTTCTTCTGATTCACTAGATTCAGAATTTAAAATTTCACTCTCTTCGGTATCAATAATCTCTTCTGTACTTGATAAAGTAGAGCGTTCTTCTGTTTCTTTCACTTCCATCTCAGTACCTTCTGTATTAGCTGTCAGATCAGAGTAGAGAGCTTTATTTTTTTCCTCATACAAGTGATTCAATGTCTTCACTAAATCCGGATGCTCTTTAGTTAAACCGTCCAACAAAATTGAAAATTTTGAAGAATAATCATCAATGGCTATTTTATCTTCAAGTGATAGTTTCTCTAAAATAATTTTAGCACGATTAGCATAATCCTTTTGTTCATCTTTAATTCCTTCTAAATTAATCAAATAGTCCAAAGTAAATAGCATAAACGTCTTATGTTCTTTGCTACTTTCTTTTCCTTGAGTAGCATGTTGTTCTGATATTTCCACAGTCGTTACAGCTACTGAACTTAACGGTGCACCCATTACAATTCCTACAGACAGTAAACACATAAATTTCTTCATTTCTTCACTCCTTTCTTAAAAAAATTATGACTAAACTTAGTCCTGTTGACCTCCCCTGATTAGACGTGCTTACTACTACAATGATAATCTACTATATAATTTTATATAAAATTATTAATCACTTGATATATCACACGTTCTCTTCACTAGGCCAACAAGCATCATTGTAGCATGATTGATATTTTTGTATATTTTAGACATAGTATGAATTCCCTATAAAAAAGCCATTATCGCAAGTCTTTCATTCTCTTTCTGACGGTATCGTCTAAAAAAAAATATTTAGCTCTATTTATAAAAGACAT
This sequence comes from Vagococcus proximus, assembly GCF_029143285.1. Classification (GTDB taxonomy): domain Bacteria; phylum Bacillota; class Bacilli; order Lactobacillales; family Vagococcaceae; genus Vagococcus_D; species Vagococcus_D proximus. The sequence continues at coordinate 16,776 of NZ_JAPDSH010000002.1, read as the reverse complement.
ATAAATAATTTGTGAATAATTATAAAATAACTATATACCCTTATCATCAAAAAACAGAAAATTAGGCTTTTTCTTTTTTTTGTTATCATATAATAAATAAAAAAATAAGAAAAAATTCATTTTTAAGTCATATTCAAGCTTTTAACATATTTTAAATCTCTAATTTATCCGTATTTTCTATTTTTTAAAATAAAAAAAGCACCCGATTTCTCGAGTGCTTTATCTATATATTATATTAAAACAGTAACTGTTGCTGCTACGATAATTAAAACTAAACCTAACATCGTCACACGCATTTCTTTCGGTGTTTTCTTTTGACCTAAGAACCAAATACCTGTAAGTGTTGCTAAAATAACAGATGTTTGAGATAAGATAAATCCTGTTGCTAACCCGTTCATATCTGGTTGTGCAGAAATTAAATATGTTAATGCTGCAAAAGCAAAGAAGAATCCAGAAAAAATATGTTTATATGAAACAGCTTCAGTAAATGCTGATTTCTCTTTTGTTGATAAGAATGCTGCATAGATGATAGCTACTAATAACATACCAATTGCTTGTGGTAAGAATGATTGCATCCCATCTAAGTTTGTCGCTTGAGGAGCTGCTGAGTATGCCCAGTAACCAATCTCACCAATTGCTAAGTAAATAACTGCTTTTTTAAGAACAGATGCGTTTTCTTCACTCTTTTCTTCTGACCATACAGTAAGAGCTGCACCAATAACGATTAAAACTAATGCTAAACCACCAAGGACTTTAGCAGTCACACCAGGCCAGTTACCTAATGCAATAACACCCCAAAGTGATGCTCCTAATAATTGGAAAGCTGTTGTGATTGGCATTGCACGAGATGACCCGATCATACCGAATGATTTGAAGGTGATGATTTGAGCAGATGCCCAACCCACACCAGATAAAATAGCAAAAACTAAATCCATACCACTTGCCAAACCAATACCTTTTACCATTGCAAAAATTAAAGCAAAGATAAATGTTCCTAATGTTGACCCTAAAATTTGGTTAACTGGTCTTCCACCAATTTTTGAAGCTATAGTTGGGTATAAACCCCAACCTAGTAGTGGCCCTAAGCCAATTAATAACGCTGTAACGTTCATCTATGTCACTCCTAATATTTTATTATAATTCTCATTTTATTGACGTCTTACTTCTATAATAATGAATCTAGAACACAACATTACTTTCTAACACAATATTTGCATATGGTGTTACTTCACCTGTTCTGATGAAGGCATGACAGTTATTTAAATCTTTTTTCATGTCTTCATGAGGATAGAAGACGATTTCTGTATCTGGTAATGTTTCTTTAATTTCAGCTAAAACCGTTGGGTTAGCTGTTTTGATTTCTTCTGCTAAGAAAATACGTTGTACTTCTAATTCTTCTAAGACGTTCTTTAAAACATCCATGAATGTTGGTAAACCATGTGTCACTGCTAAATCGATTTTTTCTACGTTCATTGGAACTGGCATACCAGCATCTCCAATACTTAATTTATCGAAATGCCCCATTTGTGAGATAACGCGTGAAATATCTGAATTGATTACTTTTGTTTTTTTCATTTTAAATTTCTCCTTTATAAGTGATTTAAACTAATTCTTTTTTGAATGGAATAGATGGTTGTGCACCAAATCGTTGAACCGTTAATGATGATGCTTTATTACCGTAAAGAATTGCTTCTTCTAAATTAGAGAAGTCAGGTTTTAAAATACTGCTCATAGTACCGATGAATGTATCACCTGCTGCTGTTGTATCAACTGCCTTAACTTTAAAGGCTGGTACAATACCATTTTTACCATTTACGTCGAAGAAAGCACCCTTGCTACCAATCGTAATGATAACAGCTTCAATTCCTAACCCATGTAAATGATCCGCTGCTTCTTTCAATGAAGCTTCATCCGTTACTTCAATTCCTGTTAAAATTTCTGTTTCTGTTTCATTAGGAATAATCATATCTGTTACTTTTAGTAGTTCTTCTGGTACATTTTCAAGAGCCGGTGCTGGATTAAGAATTGTTTTAACGCCATTAGCACGTGCAATCTTGAATGCTTCAATCGTGCTATCAATCGCACTTTCAAATTGCGCAATGACAAAGTCACTCTTTTTAATTAAATCGCTACTTTTTTCAACGTGTTCTGGCGTAAAGGTGTTGTTAGCACCTGAGTAAATCATGATACTATTTTCACCATGATTATCTACCATGATAAAAGCTTGACCTGTTGATTCATTATCTAAAGTCGCAACACCCGTCATATCAATTTCTTCTTGAGACATTAAATCTGTCATCATAGAACCTGCGCCATCATTACCAACAGCACCGATAAAGAAAGTGTTAGCATCTGAACGCTTAGCTGCTACCGCTTGGTTAGCCCCTTTTCCGCCACCAGCTGTGAAATGTTCAATCGCGTGGATTGTTTCACCAGGTTTTGGCATATCTTTCACTCGTAATGTTGTGTCTAGGTTGATACTTCCAATTATTGTAATCGTATTCATTTAAACCACTCCTTAATATTTTTTGATAAGTTATATGTTCTCTTTGTTATTAAAACGTTTTAATCAGGTTGAAAAAAATATATAAAACGCTTTTATTTAAGATTAAAAAAATTAAAACGTTTTAATTTCTTCCTAAAAAATATATAAAACGCTTTTATTTATTATTAAAACGTTTTAATAGGACAATAAAAAGATAACACACAATGAAAGCTATTTCAAGTGTGTTGTCGAAAATCTTTTTATTAATTTTACAGGTAGTGTTTTTTCAACACGATCTTTTCCTGGTGTTTCAATTCTCTCAAGTAAAATTTCTGCTGTCACTTTTCCTAATTCTACAATAGGTTGCGCGATTGTAGTCAGTTTCGGTGAGACGTATTCACACATATCAACATTATCATAGCCAATCACACTGTAATCTTCTGGTATTCTTTTTCCTTTTTCGCTCAAACCAAAATAAATCCCGAACGCTATCTCATCATTTATCGCAAATATTGCCGTTGCATCGGTCATTAGAATACGATCTACCGCCTCTCGTCCACCTGATTTTGATAACTCCGTATCTACTACAATTAAATTGGTTTGATAAACTGAGCGGAATCCTTCTAAACGATTTTTAATATTCGCTGTGGTGCACACAGGCATTACAACGGCTACTTTTTTGTGCCCCAACTCTTTAAGATGATTTGCAGCCAGTTGGCCTCCTAAAAAATCATCAGTAAAAACAGCATCTGAAAAGCCTTCTGCTTTCTTCTGATCAAGTACGATAAAAGGTAAATTTTTCATCTCTAAATTTTCTCTAATCGCCTTATTTGAAATAGCTGAACTCGCAATAATAAAACCATCAACACCACGTCTGCTTAATTCTTCTAGATATTCATTTTCTTTTTCTTCATCCAAATCGGCATTACAGAGCATTGTAATGAAATTTTTATCATACAAGACACTCTCGATGCCTCTAATTAGATTAGAGAAGAAAGGGTTTGTTATATCTGGCACTAACACACCGATTGTTTTACTTTTCTTACCAATCATACTTTGTGCAAAATAATTAGGTTTATAATTCAATTCATCTCTAGATGCCATTACTTTTTTAACTGTATCTGGATTAAAGCTGCTTTCTTTACCATTTAAAATCTGAGAAACTGTCGCAATCGACATTCCAGAATGTTTGGCAACATCTTTAATTGTTATTTTTTTCTTCGTCATTTCTGTTCTCCTTATGGTAAAGCTACCCTATTCTATCAAACTTCTAATTATAACGAGTTAAGTCTCCACCCTTATCTCTCATTATTTCTGTCGTTCTATTAATTTTGTAGCTGTGTGAATATCTGTTACCAATGTATTTGCCAATCCACCTACGAGCGCTGCATGAATTGGGGCTACCTTATGTTTCCCACCTGCAACTAAAATCGTATCGTTTTTATCTTTTAATTCCGATAGTTCGATTCCTATCGTTCTATTATTGATTTCTTCATTCGCAATACTACCATCTACTGTAATAAAACGCGACAAAATATCCCCAACAGCCGTTGATTGAATAGCCGTTACTTCTTGATCATCAAAATAATTCAACTGAAACAACATCGCGTTATTTTCCACACTTCCTACTGTAAAGATTGCTACATTTGCTTTTCTGCCTTCATCCATCAAATACTTAATATGGCTTTCACTCATCACCAACTCTTTGGTTTCCTGTTGCTCAAAAATAACAGGTAGAGGCAAAATTTCAGATTTCGCATGAAATGCTTGTGTAAATAAACTCATCACTTCATGAGAATAATTAGTAACAGAGGCGTGTGATTCCCCACCTTTTAATTGGACAATTTTAGTATTTTCTAAAGGAAACTCCTTTAACTCTTTTGCCACAGCATACATCGTCTTACCAAAACCAATCCCAATAATCGCATCATTTTCGGCAATATCTTGTATGTACTCCGCAGCTTTTTGGCCAATATTTTGAAGGATATTTCCTTCATTAGTTGAATGGCTATAAGCAATTATAACTTTTTTTAAACCGTATTTTTCTTGTAATTGCTCTTCTAATTGTTTGGAGTCATTATAAGGATCCATAATGCTAATCTGAACATATCCTTCGTCTTTAGAAAATTGTAATAAACGTGAGACAGTTGGTCTTGATAATGACATTTCTTTAGCTATCTCACTTTGATCTAAATTACTTTGGTAATAATATTTGGCTACTTGAACCGCTTGTTGTATTTTCTTTTTAGATGCGTTCGTCAAACGATCCCTCCTCCTATTTCTCTCGTTTTTATTATATCATATAACCCTTAAACCAAAAAAAAGAGAGGCACTAGGCCTCTCACTCTTTCAAACTATTTCCCAATAATTTTGATACTTGCACTTGTACCTAAACGAGTTGCACCAGCTTCGATGAAGGCATTTGCTTCTTCAGCATTATGAATCCCACCTGAAGCTTTTACTTCTGTTTTATCGCCAACAGTCGCTTTCATTAATTTAACGTCTTCTAATTTAGCACCACTTGTTGAGAAACCAGTAGATGTTTTAACGAATTCTGCACCTGAGTTCATTACTAACTCACTCGCTTTAGCAATTTCTTCGTCTGTAAGTAAGGCTGTTTCGATAATAACTTTAACTAATTTGTTTGAAGCATGCGATACTTCAACTACTGCATTGATATCATTTTGAACAGCTTCGTAGTTTTTACCTTTTAATTCTCCGATGTTGATAACCATATCTAATTCTTCAACACCATCTTCAATTGCTTGTTTAGCTTCTGCTACTTTGATTGCTGTTGTGTTAGCTCCTAGAGGGAAACCAATAACACACGCAGGTTTAACATTCGTACCTTCCAAAGCTTTAGATACGCGAGATACCCAGTAAGGATTAACCATAACTGTCGCAAATCCATGTTCTTTTGCTTCAGCTGTAACGCGGTCTACGTCAGCCTCTGTTGCTGCTGCTGCTAAAATTGTGTGATCTAAATAACTTGCTAATGTCATAATGTATGACCTCCTCTTAATATTGTCTTTATCATAACATTTTTATTTCCATTTGTAAAATAAGTGTTTTTACATTTGTTCATGCCGTCAAAAAATAACTTTTGCGCCTCTACTTCAATAATGACATTCTTACCCTCTTTTTTTTATCGGATAACTTCCATCAATACCTAAATTTTTCTCATTTATGTCATTTTTTGTCTTTTAATGACTAATTTGCTGTTGTTTTCAACTGTGCTATCTTAGTTTTAGCCATAGACTCTACAAATTATTGACCTAATACTTTAGTATCTTCTGGTATTCTATCCATATCAATCGATTTTAGTTTAGGGGTTATATTACCCTTATCTTCTTTAAAACAAAACTAAACACCTTAAATAATTCCATCGTTATCAATTCTTGAGTGCCAGTCATCCCCTTGAAATAAACTCCCTATACTCATTCGTCATTTTTTTACATAGTAAAACAACTTATTGATCTATTTTTGTATATTTGTATTTATTTTTGGGTAGTTCAATTTAATTACAGACAACCTATAATTGAATTAAACTATATAAATAATGGAGGTTTTATCTATGTTAAAGTTATTATTGAAAAAAAATGAATACAAACAACTCCTTATCATGGAGGCTCTTTTAAAGAATCAAGAAATAAATAAGTCGGCTCTTGAATCTGATCATCATATAACATTGTCTACTTTAAATCGATACATTAGAAATATTAATGCCGAACTAATTGAACTTGATTCTAATCAGTCCATTATAATTAACGCTACATCAGAAAAAATATTTCTATCTGATGCTCCAACCCCTTTTACACATACACTTTTTCATAAAATAGTGATGAACTATTTCCATGACTCTACTACTTATCAAACAATCAATGCATTGCTACTTCAAAATATTCAAGAAACAGATGTTTTGATTGAATCGCTGAATATCTCACAAAGTTACTTTAATAAAATTATCAAACAAATCAATAATTATTTTTGTTCTACTAATGTTCGAATCTGTCAAAAAAGAAAAAAAATATACTTAGTAGGTCAGGAAATTAACATCGTATACTTTGAATTTTTAGTTCGTCAATTTTTAAGTAAAATTGGTATACTTGATTACCAAGACATACCTCCATTATCCGGAAAAAATACAGTCATCCACGTTTACAATACTCTCAATTTAAATGATATCCATCTCAATCGTATAAATGAGCTACATCATGTATTAAAAAAACGCAGTAGCACTTTGAACACCATAAAAATAACCGATCCCGAACTTATAGCTAGTTTAACTATCATGCTTTTAGAATCAGACATATTCATAGCTGCCTCAGATGAGTACTCCCTTTCTCTTGATGTGCGTTTATTCGTTAGCCTACTCATTCGACTCAACTCAGCTCACCTCGAAAACAACGAAATAAAAAATAAAATCGGACTATTATTAGCTGAATCTGAAACTAAACTTGCAAAAGATGCGAAGTGTCTCGTTGACGATCTTATTTCAAATTTTATTTCCCCAATGAGTGTTAATACTTATGATTACTATGAATTTATTTATAGTGCTCATCTCCACTTAATTTATATTCGATTATTCGGTACAGATTTCAAAACACTATTCAAACTAACGGACAAAGAATCACTTTACAGCAAAACTAATACACAGCCTATCTATCTCGCATTAAAAAACTACTTCGAAATGCCCAATAATTTCTCTCATCTAACCTTTCAAAGTCAATTGTCTGTCCTTTCCAATAAAAACTTATTTATTGATTCTACATACTCAGCTATTAGACGTTACAGAAGTACTACCGTTTCCATAAGTTTTGACTTTATTTATAATCTTTCTTTTGAAGAATTTTTACGCACTAGCCTACGTCAGATTTTCTCTGAAGATGTCCTTATCTTTACCTTTAACTCCTATGATGCTGATATTATTACTACCGATTATATCCATAATTTATCCGAACATTTTGAGTTATTCACCTTTACTGATACTAACTCTTTAACCGAACTTGAGAATTTAATGGCACTCATAATACGAGTTTACAGTAAACATATTATGATATTTGAAAATTACTAACTCATAAAATTAAAACATAACTAAATACATGGAATATATAGTCAATCTCAAAGATTATCATTTTCATCTTATTACTTAGAAGCTCTTCCCTTAATTAGCAATACTATTAATAAAACTACCACTATACCTAAAGCAATAATTACTAATATTTTTTTATCCAAAGGTTCTTTGACATTTTTTAGGCTCTCTTCTCTAGCTATTTCTTTAGATAAGTTATCCTTAATTTTTACTTCAGAATTAAATTTCCACTTGTTTTTCTCAGTCCTAACCGTTATATCGACGGGATAATCTCCTTGTTCTAATTTTTTCATCTCATCTTCATTTAAAGGTAATTCTAAAGTTGTCTTGGTGTATGGCGCAATATTATACAAACTCTCTTCCTTTAAGGGATTACTTTTTACTTGTACATCATTCTCTTTTGAAGTAATTTTTGCGGACATATCAAATGATTTAATAAATAAACCATTAGCATTATCTAAAGTCACAGAAAGAACGGGCACCCTATTAACCATACTCACACTTGTTTTATCTAGTGTTAATTCTTTACGGTTTTCAATTTTTTCACCATGTAAGAAAATAGAAATGGTTCGTTGAATTAGATTGACCACTCCTTTTTGAGTGTCATCTGGCAATTCTTTTACATTCATCCCCCCTGCCATAACCCCTTTAAATGGTTCTGGTACCGAAACTGTATAGTTAATAAAACGCTCTTCTCCAGCTTCTAGTCTAAGCTCTTTTTCTTTTAAATCAGAATGAATGACTTCCGTTATATCAAATGGTGCTTGCCTAGACTGGCTAATTTCTCGGCTGAACCCGTAATCAATTACGCCATTAGTAGAACTATTGGCATTCGTTAATGTCACACTCAGCTTGATAGGTTCTTCTTCATTATTTTTCACCTTAACTTGATAGGTGATTGTTTCACCTTTTACGGCCGGAATATCCAGGTAGCCTACACTTATGTCTTTTTGTTCAGATGGATGAACCAATTGAACGTTAAAGTCAGCAGCTTCTGAAACACTTCCTAACAATCCAAATACCCCTATCATTACCGCTATTAATCGTTTCATTTGCTCTTCTCCTTTACATGAAAAAAGACTCCTAGGAGTCTTTTTTTTATAACGTATTTTCAGCTACTTTTTGTTCGCCATTTTCGCCCAATGTCCATGTTACCTTTTGAGTAAACTCACGTTGTGCAGTAGCTGATGCTTTTGATTCATCAAATTTAAAATTAGCTGTCGCACTTGCAAATGCTATTTTGTGATTGCCTAAAGCCGCAGGATTCTTAATGATTAAAGGTGTTGATACCTTACTATCTGATACCACTTTAAACTCACTTATTGAAACTTCGTTACCTTTGGTAAAAGTTGAAGGCGTGTCAATTACTTCTGTCCCGCCTGTATAAGTAACGTCGAATTCTGTTATCATTGTATCTTTTACTAAATCACTTGCTGTAACTGAGATAGTGATATCTTTAAATGTATCATTTGTAAAATCTAATGTTTGGCCATCTGCCGATTCCTCTACTGTTACGTCTTTAAAACCTTTTTTTATATCTTCTGGTTTAATGTCACCAAAATTATAACTTGGTGCAGCTGTAATCTTAGCCGCGCCATCTCCAGGGATGATTGTTACTGTGTTAGTTGAAGACGCCGATGAATCATTTTCCTCTGCCATCGCTACATTTCCTAATACTGTTGTGGCTACCAATGCCATCCCTAAAACTGTCTTTTTCATATCATTATTCTCCTTTTAAGTTAACTTATTGTATTTTACTCTATTATAATAAATGGCTATACTAGCCACTACTATCACCATATACCCGGCTAATACATAGCCTATTCCTGCTTTTTCATCAGTTTGGGGCAACTTCTTTTGTTCTATAGTCTCAATCACACTTTCACCTTCTGGAGGTTTCGGAACGCTAGGGGGATACTCTTCACTAGGCTCCCATTTCCCTAAATTGATTTCAACTTTGTTAACTGAAGTCATTGCCGAGCCAAATACCTTTAAGGGGCTTAGACTGATTAAAAACAGCAAACCTAATACTATTGCTAATTTTCTCATCTTTATCCTCCTTATAAACTCTCGACAGAAGTTAAACTATCTGTATTTGGCTGAATAATCCAATCCAGCGCGACACTATTTTTTCCTTCATAAATCGTAACCAAATCATCATTTGACAACTCACGGAATTGTAGTAGTTCATGAAGTGGAAAAGTTACCACTGATTGACGATTGACAGTTTCATAGACCTCTTGAAGACTATTTGTTGTCAATAACTTATCCTTATAGAACAACTTATCTGGTATAAATGTTGTTGGAGTTACATCAGCACTTCTCTTCACGACAAGTTTATATCCTTCAGTTTGAGCATTCTTTAGTGTCAAGTTGGAAACACCAGATGCAACCGCAGATGTTCGGTCTATTCCAGGTGTTTTCAAATCTACAATATGAGTTAGTGTCTCATTATCCAGTTCAACTATTGGTTCTTCTGCATCGATTCGAAAAGGAACTATCAAACTCACCATATCTTTAGAATTATCTTTTGTTATAGAAAAAGGGTTGCCTGAATAGGTTGCATCAAAACGAGTGTATGTTGGTAACTCAAATGATAAACTCAATTGGTCACCTTTAAGCTTTAACCCTTCTTTTTTAATCGTTAATGCGAACTCACATTGAGTCCTATCACCTTGAATAGGTGACACTGTTAGGTCAAAATATTCACTTGCTGAACCGATATTTTCACCATTAACACTCAGATTCATAATCAATGGATGCCCACCAACCAAGACCTCGTCATCAATAGCGACAACCAACTTCTCGTTATCTGGGTAATTATTGTCTCCCACTATAACAATGGACATATTCCCCATGGATGGATGAATTGTAAAGCGCCCGGCATCGCCAAATTTATTTTTAGGTAAATCTGTTTGGAGCCGAGCTAGGTCATAGCTCAGCTTCTCTGGAAGTCTAAATCGCTGCGTAGTTGTTTGGGGAGTAAATACTACTCTCTTATCATTAAGTAGCGTTTGCATGAAAGGTTCCAATCCACCAAACACTAACTCTTTTGAACCTTCGTTATTTATTAAAGGTTCATGAACAAGACTTTTAGCGAACTCTTTTAAACCAGATTGATGTTTTTCATGATCAATTTTATCCTTACGCTCATTATATTTTATATCACGAGTTGTATTTTCAAATTCACTCTGATTTACTTCAATACTTTCCTGCGAAACGGATGTCTCTTCTGAATCACTTAATCTCAGTTCCTCAGTACTTGTTCCTTCACTACTATCATCATTAACGATTTCTATCGTACTCTCGACATTTAATATTTCTGACGTTAGTGTTACTATTTCTTCTTGTTCCAATATCTCATCCGCTAGGACACTCTTAAAACAAATTCCCCATGACCAAATGCTCACTAAACATACCGTAAGTCTTTTTATTTTTTTTATTTCCATCTCCTCCTAACAAAAATAAAATAGACACATTAAACATAATACGTTCTTTAAGTATAAAAAAGCATCCTCTGATTGTCAACGTTTTCATTAATGGCCGCTTTTTGAAACCGCTAATTATATTTTAATATTTATAAGCAAATAGATTCACTAGTTTATTTTAATACAATACATCTCTTATGATTTTATATTCCAAAGTAAACCTTTTAATCCAATTATTAAATTAAGTAGAAAAAAAATCGAAACTTTATATGTAATTTTACTTTCTAAATGGAAAATCATCATTTGCAGTTAACTTTAATTTATTTAATTAATGCTTCTTACTCACTCTTCGAACCCATAGTTCTCCTCTTTATGCTAGACTTAATAAAATACATAACTTACCCAACTAACAATATTTCAAGAATACTTATCTATGTTCAAATACCAAGCTACCTACTAACACAAGTTTAGGTGCGTCGTGTTATTGAAATACTTGCGGTATCTAGTATAATAATAAGTAGCTATCACAAGTTATTCAAATCATCAACTTCAACTGACCTGTTGAAACTGGTGTACCTATAAAATGACCAACTAATCAAAAGGTTGCATTTTGCAAAAGAACGCATAATCATTAATAAAAGTAAATCATATAAAGAATCCTAGAGGTGAATAGAATGAATTATAAGACAGTACGTGAATTATCAGAGGAATGGGGAATTAGCCGACAAGCCATTCAAAAAAGAATCAAATCACTACCTAAAGAAAATCATCCAAAAAAAGTGGACGGTAGATATGTCATCTCTCCAGAAACAGTTGCACTTTTGGAAGAAAAATACCCTAATGAAAATAAAGTTGACACTAATGTCGAACCTGACCCTACAACTGAAAAGTCGTTAGTTGACGGTTGTTTAGATGAATTAGATACAGGCTTTGAGAATTTATACAAAGAAAAAGAGGTAGAAGTAAAGCCTGAAAAAACTAAAGATAAAAAAGAAGTTGAAGCAGATACACCAAAAGATTCACCCTCTCAAAATGAGACAATAGAGATACCCCTTGACGGCATGTCAACTGCCACTGTGGTTGAAGAATTACGCCGTGATAAACAAAACTTATACAGTATTATTTCTGGATTAGAAGAGCGCCTAAAAGAAAATCAAAATCTTCTTAATCAACAGCAACAATTAACCTTACAAAGCAACAAACAAATTCAACAGTTGCAGTTACAATTAACTGGTGACGTACAACCTGATAAAGAGGATGTTACACAATCTAAAGATGATTTTGTACAACACGAAGACGAACCCGAAGAAGAGCCTATTAAAACAAAAGAAACTTATACAGATGATGAGTACTCTCTTGAATTAAAAGAACTACAAGAGAAATTAGAAGAAAAAGAACGTGAGTTAGGTAGATTTCCTAGAGAAGATGCACCTCATGAAGATCCAGAAAAGAAATCATTTTTCAGCAGAATGTTCTCTAAACGAAATCAATAGAAAAAAGCATGATGTGTTGATTACAACACATCATGCTTTTTTATTACTTATAATAAACTTCATCCAAAAATAAACCATGAGCTGGAACTGTTTCCCCAGCAGTTTGTCTTACTTTTTTATCAAATACTTCATCAATAACCTCTAACTCCATCTCACCCGATCCAATAGCAAGTATCGTTCCCATCATAATACGAACCATGTTATATAAGAAACCTTCTCCTATAAATTTAAATTGGATTAAGTCTCCTTTTTTATCAATTGTTATCGAATTTAGTGTTCTAACTGTTGATTTTTTATTCTTTTTAAGAGACGAAAAACCTATAAAATCATGTTCTCCTACTAATTTATCACAAGCGGCTTGCATCTTTTTGATATCTAGACTTTGAGAACAGTGATAGCTAAAATTACGTTCAATTGCTGAAGGTGTTTCTTTGTTCCAAACGTAATAACTGTACTGCTTACCCGCTGCATTATATCTTGCATGGAAACGTTCTGGTACTTCTTCCACTTTTGTAACAACTATATCACGCGGTAAAGTATTATTTAAATAGTTCATCATCTTTTCAGGTGTCATCGTTGACATTGTTTTAAAATTTGCAACTTGACCTCTAGCATGTGTACCTGAGTCCGTACGACCCGATCCAACTATTTCTAATTCTTCCCCCGTCATTTTACTTAATGTCGCCTCAATTTTACCCTGAATTGTTTTATCAGAATCGCCTAATCGTTGCCACCCTAAATAACGTTTACCATCATACTCTATTGTCAATTTTATATTTTTCATTTCTATTTTCCTCTCCTACTTCTTACATCATCATATCTCCTCTATTATACCTCAAATAGTTCCATTTATTTGGGCTTTATTCACGTAGATACTTATATTAATTAATCCTTTTTCACATTCTCTACAGTTTGTGAAAATCCTCTGTCAAAAATTGCGTTCATTCGGCAAAAATTGGGAAATATTGGTATATCAAAGGAATTCCTGTTTAAATAAGGACCCTCTCGTTTTTAAACAGACTTAGTAGTTTACTTCACAAAATGAGTATGATAATCTACTGGTACAACGAACTTGTGAATAATAACACAAAAAGTTGATAACGATTTAAAAGGAGCTAACTATTATGGCAAACACTTTTTCCCAGGCCTTTCCAAAAGACCTAACCCCTAAAGTATTTCTCAATAAAGTTTTATCTGGTACTGCAGTCGGTATTGTTGTCGGACTAATACCTAACGCTATACTTGGTGAATTGTTTAAATTTTTAATCACCAAAAATGATATTTTTACAACACCTCTCGTTATTGTACAAGCTATCCAATTTACAGTCCCTATTATTGTAGGCGTGCTTATTGCTCTTCAATTCGGACTAACTGCTATGGAAGCAATTATCACTGGTAGTGCCGCCTTTGCAGCATCCGGTGCTTACAAAGTTATTGATGGTAAATTTGTATTAGTCGGCATTGGTGATTTGATTAATACGATGTTAACAGCTGCCATTTGTATTATTATCATTTATTTAGTTCACGATAAACTGGGATCTATGACCATTCTTTTATTACCAATAATTGCTGCTGGTGGTGCTGGTCTGATTGGGGTTCTGACTTTACCCTTTGTTAGCCAGTTTACGGCTGCTATTGGAACTGGGGTTAATAGTTTCACTGATTTACAACCTGTTATTATGTCAATTTTAATTTCAATATCCTTTGGTATTATTATCATTTCACCTGTTTCAACCGTAGCGATTGCTACTGCAATTGGACTTGATGGTTTAGCATCTGGTGCTGCTAACTTAGGTATTTGCGCTTGCGCTATGTTACTAGTTGTCAGTTCTAGAAAAGTTAACAAATCTGGGGTGACATGGGCTGTGGGTCTAGGTGCTATGAAGATGATGATGCCTAACTTTATCAAACACCCTATCATCGCCATCCCAATTGTTATTGCGTCCACTTTAACAGGTATTACAGGATCATTACTTAATATTCAAGGGACCGCTGCTTCAGCAGGGTTTGGGTTCTCTGGGTTAGTTGGACCCATTAATGCGATGAAATTTATGACTGGCTCTCCAACAATGAACCTGATTATTGCGGGGCTTGCATTCTTTGTTATTCCACTGATTTCAGCTTTAATCGCTGATTTCTTATGTACAAAAGTCTTTAAGCTTTATCAACCTGAGGTCTTTACTTTTAATAAAAACTAATAAAATTCTAGGAGGAATATAAAATGAAATTACTTATGATGGGTGCTAGAGAAGATGAACGTGTTTTTGCTGAAAAATGGGCTAAAGAAAATAAAATAGATCTTGAAATTACCAATGACTTTTTAAGTCCTGATACACTTCATTTAGTAGAAGGAAAAGATGGTATTGCGCTTCAACAAACTATGGGATTACCAAAAGAAATGTATCAACAACTTGCTGACCTAGGGATAAAACAAATCGCAACTCGATCAGCTGGGTATGATATGTATGATTTAGAAGCCGCAACTGAAGCAGGTTTAATCGTGACAAATGTTCCTGAATATTCACCAAATGCTATTGCAGAATTTGCAGTTACTTCAGCGTTAGCAACTGTACGTCAACTAAATAAAATTCAAGCTAATATGGCTAAACAAGATTTTAGATGGGCAAAAGATATGATTAGCCGTGAAATCCGTTCAATGACAGTTGGTATCATTGGAACTGGGCGTATCGGACGTATCACTGCTCAAATCTTAAAAGGCTTTGGTGCTGAAATTATTGCATACGACCTTTATCAAAATGATGACGCCAAAGAATTTTTAACTTATAAAGACAGTGTTGAAGATGTTGTAAAAGAAGCTGACTTAATTTCAATTCATATGCCTGCAACTAAAGACAACCATCATTTGTTTAATGACGACTTATTCAGTCTTATGAAAGATGGCTCTTTCTTAGTTAATACAGCGCGCGGCATGATTGTCGATACTGCTGCACTTTTAAGAGCACTTGATAGTGGTAAATTAGCAGGTGCGGCACTTGATACTTATGAAAACGAAATGCCTTATGTTACTAAGGACTTTACTGGAAAAGAAATTGAAGATGCAACCTTTAAAGAACTTGTCAATCGAGAAGATGTTATCTTTACACCACACATTGCATTCTATACTGATACAGCCGTTGAAAACTTAGTTGCTGGTGGTTTAAATGCAGTTTACGATGTTGTCACAACTAACGATAGTTCTAATAGAGTCAATTAAAAAAGACGCTAATCATAATGATTAGCGTCTTTTCTTATTAGTTAAAACGTCGAACTTGGCTAAAGGCTAAACCAATTAATAATACACTACCAATAAGTGTTAAATAACTTGAATTAGCTTCACTTGTTTGTGGCAGTTTATTATGGTTAGTTGTATCTGGTACTTTAGGTTTTCCTGGTTCTGTTGGTTTTCCCGGTTTTCCTGGTTCTGTTGGTTTGCCTGGTTCTGTTGGTTTGCCTGGTTCTGTTGGTTTTTCTGGCAGCTTTGTATTCAATACGTCAACTATTGTCACATTATCTTCTTCACCTTCAACTACACTCACTTTGATTGGTGTTGTATCTAGTTCATAACCATCCGGTGCTTTAGTTTCTACTAATGTGTAGTCTCCAAAATCTACTGGTACAGTTGTCATGCCATGACCATCTTCACCAGTAACAATATGATCTACAACTTTTCCTTCAGCGTCCTTAACATCAAATTCTGCACCAGATAATAATTTCTCTAAGTTTTCTGAGTCATGTTTGATCACTTCTATTGTTCCTTTACCCGGAATCATTGGAATAATTGGTTCGCCTGGTAATTTGCGATTATCAACATTAACTGTAATCACATTGCTTTCTTTACCCTCAACCACACTTACAGGTATTGGTGTTGAATCTAATTCATACCCTTCTGGTGCTTCTGTTTCTACTAACGTGTAATCTCCAAAATCTAAGGGAGTTGTTGATACTGCATGTCCTGTCACGTCAGTTGTAATATGCTCGATAAAATTACCTTCGCTATCCATGATATCAAATCCTGCACCCGCTAATAGCTTCTCTTTATCTACAGAATCATGCTTGATAACCTCAATTGTTCCTTTTCCTGGTAACCCTGGTATTACAGGTTCTCCTGGTAATTGTCGGTTGTCTACATCTACTGTCATTACATTACTTTCTTTACCCTCAACCACACTTACAGGTATTGGTGTTGGATCTAATTCATACCCTTCTGGTGCTTTAGTTTCTACTAATGTGTAGTCTCCAAAATCTAATGGGACAGTTGTCACGCCATGTCCATTTTTC
>NZ_JAPDSH010000019.1 GCF_029143285.1 Vagococcus proximus | reverse complement strand
ATAGTTATTGTTAGTTAACTATCAATTAACTGGCACCCATAGCTCAATTGGATAGAGTACCTGACTACGAATCAGGCGGTTAGAGGTTCGACTCCTCTTGGGTGCATTATAATATTGCGGGAAGTAGCTCAGCTTGGTAGAGCACTTGGTTTGGGACCAAGGGGTCGCAGGTTCGAATCCTGTCTTCCCGATATTATTTTTTCGCGGCGTAGCTCAGCTGGCTAGAGCGTCCGGTTCATACCCGGGAGGTCGGGGGTTCGATCCCCTCTGCCGCGATTATTGTATTAAGAGCTTGGACCTTTAGCTCAGTTGGTTAGAGCAAACGGCTCATAACCGTTCGGTCGTAGGTTCGAGTCCTACAAGGTCCATTCAATACTTATTATGGAGGATTACCCAAGTT
>NZ_JAPDSH010000018.1 GCF_029143285.1 Vagococcus proximus | reverse complement strand
CAAAGATTCATGGTTTGGTAGTTCAGCTGGTTAGAATGCCTGCCTGTCACGCAGGAGGTCGCGGGTTCGAGTCCCGTCCAGACCGTTTTTCAAAAGTTATCATGGCTTGGTAGCTCAGTTGGTAGAGCACTTGATTGAAGCTCAAGGTGTCAGCAGTTCGATTCTGTTTCAAGCCATTTTAGCGGGTGTAGTTTAGTGGTAAAACCACAGCCTTCCAAGCTGTTGTCGCGAGTTCGATTCTCGTCACCCGCTCTTTAATTGGGGCCTATAGCTCAGCTGGTTAGAGCGCACGCCTGATAAGCGTGAGGTCGATGGTTCGAGTCCATTTAGGCCCATTATATTTTAATAATATAAAAAAGTATTACCAAGGCCCGTTGGTCAAGCGGTTAAGACACCGCCCTTTCACGGCGGTATCACGGGTTCGATTCCCGTACGGGTCATTAGTGTTATAATTATATAGCCGTGGAGGATTACCCAAGTC
>NZ_JAPDSH010000017.1 GCF_029143285.1 Vagococcus proximus | reverse complement strand
TGGTGGCTGCTTCTAAGCCAACATCCTAGTTGTCTGTGCAACCCCACATCCTTTTCCACTTAACATATATTTTGGGACCTTAGCTGGTGGTCTGGGCTGTTTCCCTTTCGACTACGGATCTTATCACTCGCAGTCTGACTCCCGGATATGAATATATGGCATTCGGAGTTTATCTGAATTCGGTAACCCGAGATGGGCCCCTAGTCCAAACAGTGGCTCTACCTCCACAATTCTTAATCCGAGGCTAGCCCTAAAGCTATTTCGGAGAGAACCAGCTATCTCCAAGTTCGATTGGAATTTCTCCGCTACCCACAGCTCATCCCCGCACTTTTCAACGTACGTGGGTTCGGTCCTCCAGTGCGTTTTACCGCACCTTCAACCTGGCCATGGGTAGATCACATGGTTTCGGGTCTACGACAACATACTCACTCGCCCTATTCAGACTCGCTTTCGCTACGGCTCCGACTCTTCATCTTAACCTCGCATGCTATCGTAACTCGCCGGTTCATTCTACAAAAGGCACGCCATCACCCATTAACGGGCTTTGACTTGTTGTAGGCACACGGTTTCAGGATCTATTTCACTCCCCTTCCGGGGTGCTTTTCACCTTTCCCTCACGGTACTGGTTCACTATCGGTCACTAGAGAGTATTTAGCCTTGGGAGATGGTCCTCCCGGATTCCGACGGAATTTCTCGTGTTCCGCCGTACTCAGGATACTCATAGGTGTGCAGTCCATTTCGCCTACGGGGCTTTTACCCGCTACGGCTGACCTTTCCAGGTCGATTCGACTATCAACTACAACTACCATGTCTGAGTCCTACAACCCCAAGAAGCAAGCTTCTTGGTTTGGGCTCTTACCGTTTCGCTCGCCGCTACTAAGGTAATCGAATTTTCTTTCTCTTCCTGCAGGTACTTAGATGTTTCAGTTCTCTGCGTCTCACCTCATATACCTATGTATTCAGTATATGATGACAGCCTATAAAAGCTGCCGGGTTTCCCCATTCGGAAATCTCTGGATCAAAGCTTACTTACAGCTCCCCAAAGCATATCGGAGTTAGTCCCGTCCTTCATCGTCTTCTAGTGCCAAGGCATCCACCGTGCGCCCTTATTAACTTAACCTAATTTACTAACAATAATGTTAGATTTTTAGCTTCCACATGTAGCGATACATGCTCCACTAATCCTTTAAACAGCGTTTTGAACTTGTTTAAAAACTCTTATGAATAGTACTAATGTACTTATCATCAACGCGGTGTTCTCGGTTTGTTTTGATTATATTTTCTTTAACTATCCAGTTTTCAATGAGCAAAT
>NZ_JAPDSH010000015.1 GCF_029143285.1 Vagococcus proximus | reverse complement strand
TGAGAATGCCGGTATGAGTAGCGAAAGACAGGTGAGAATCCTGTCCACCGTATGACTAAGGTTTCCTGGGGAAGGCTCGTCCTCCCAGGGTTAGTCGGGACCTAAGCCGAGGCCGATAGGCGTAGGCGATGGACAACAGGTTGATATTCCTGTACCAGTAATTATTGTTTGAACAATGGAGGGACGCAGTAGGCTAAGAAATCCGTGCGATTGGAAGTGCACGGCCAAGCAATGAGTCTTAGGGTGAGTAAAATGCTTACTCTTATAAGGACAAGTTGTGATGGGGAGGGAAATTAAAGTACCGAAGTTTCTGATGTCACACTGCCAAGAAAAGCTTCTAGTTAGATGATTACTGCCCGTACCGCAAACCGACACAGGTAGTCGAGGCGAGTAGCCTAAGGTGAGCGAGCGAACTCTCGTTAAGGAACTCGGCAAAATGACCCCGTAACTTCGGGAGAAGGGGTGCTGATCGTAAGATCAGCCGCAGTGAATAGGCCCAAGCGACTGTTTATCAAAAACACAGGTCTCTGCAAAATCGAAAGATGACGTATAGGGGCTGACGCCTGCCCGGTGCTGGAAGGTTAAGAGGATGGGTTAGCTTCGGCGAAGCTCAGAATTGAAGCCCCAGTAAACGGCGGCCGTAACTATAACGGTCCTAAGGTAGCGAAATTCCTTGTCGGGTAAGTTCCGACCCGCACGAAAGGCGTAACGATTTGGGCACTGTCTCAACGAGAGACTCGGTGAAATTTTAGTACCTGTGAAGATGCAGGTTACCCGCGACAGGACGGAAAGACCCCATGGAGCTTTACTGTAGTTTGATATTGAATGTTTGTGACACATGTACAGGATAGGTAGGAGCCGTAGAGCTCGGTACGCTAGTATCGAAGGAGGCGTTGGTGGGATACTACCCTTGTGTTATGACCATTCTAACCCGCACCACTTAGCGTGGTGGGAGACAGTGTCAGATGGGCAGTTTGACTGGGGCGGTCGCCTCCTAAAAGGTAACGGAGGCGCTCAAAGGTTCCCTCAGAATGGTTGGAAATCATTCGTAGAGTGCAAAGGCATAAGGGAGCTTGACTGCGAGACCTACAAGTCGAGCAGGGTCGAAAGACGGACTTAGTGATCCGGTGGTTCCGCATGGAAGGGCCATCGCTCAACGGATAAAAGCTACCCTGGGGATAACAGGCTTATCTCCCCCAAGAGTCCACATCGACGGGGAGGTTTGGCACCTCGATGTCGGCTCGTCGCATCCTGGGGCTGTAGTCGGTCCCAAGGGTTGGGCTGTTCGCCCATTAAAGCGGCACGCGAGCTGGGTTCAGAACGTCGTGAGACAGTTCGGTCCCTATCCGTCGCGGGCGTAGGAAATTTGAGAGGAGCTGTCCTTAGTACGAGAGGACCGGGATGGACACACCGCTGGTGTACCAGTTGTTCTGCCAAGGGCATTGCTGGGTAGCTACGTGTGGACGGGATAAACGCTGAAAGCATCTAAGCGTGAAGCCCCCCTCAAGATGAGATTTCCCATTTCTTCGGAAAGTAAGACCCCTGAGAGACGATCAGGTAGATAGGCTAGAAGTGGAAGTACAGTGATGTATGGAGCGGACTAGTACTAATCGGTCGAGGACTTAACCAAGAATTTAAACGTAGGATCAAGGAATGTTTTGATTAGACTTTAACATCCAGTTTTGAGTGAGCAATTACTCAACTAAATAATATCTAAAAGTGTGGTGGCGATGGCAAGAAGGATACACCTGTTCCCATGCCGAACACAGAAGTTAAGCTT
>NZ_JAPDSH010000014.1 GCF_029143285.1 Vagococcus proximus | reverse complement strand
TTCTGTTCCGTAAGGATTACTTCTAATACCGTCATTTTTACTAACTACTTCCGCTTTGTAGTCTACTTTCTCACGGGCCACTACTGTATAAAAGGCTCTTAAAGCATCACGATCTAAGTATCCTAACACTTTTCCATTTTGTTCTACTTTATACCATATTGACCCTGATGATACTTTAACTTCTTCTTTAGCATACATGTCTTGACCATAATATTTACTTGACATCGCTATATAATCTGAGCCATACATACCATATGGCAATGTTCTCAGACCGTCATTTTTTGTAATAACTATGCCGCCAAAATCAATTACTTTTTTCTCCACAATAGTATTATATTTTTCAAATGCATCTTTATCAATATATCCTATTTCTTTATTTCTTTGTTTGACATGGTACCAAGTAGACCCACTTGAAACTTTTACTTCTTCATAAACGTCCATTCCTTGACCATAGTATTTACTTGTCATTGCCAAATAGACTGAATCAGCCGTTCCGTACGGTTCCGTTCTCACACCATCATTTTTAGTTACAACTTTTGCTTTAAAACTCACTTTTTCACGACTAACAATCGTTGCATATTTTTTAAATGCTACTTTATCAATATAACCTATTTCTTCTCCATATAACTTCACTTTATACCAAATAGTTCCATTTGAAATCGTAGCTTCTTCAACCACGGTTACTTCTTTTCCAAAATAATCCTTTGTCAATGTGATTAAATTCGACCCTTTTGTTCCATACGGTTGCGTTCTCACACCATCTGTCTTAGTTGTTACCGTTGCTTGATAATTAACTTTTTTTTGATTAGTTATTGTTCTATATCGTTTAAACGCGTGCTTAGGAATATAGCCTACCTCTTTACCATTCTGTTTTACTTGGTACCAAATTGTGCCATTAGACATTGTTACTTCTTTTACAACTTGCAAAGACCTTCCATAATATTTATCTGTCATAGCCAATGCTTTCGAACCATCCATACCATATGGTAGTGTTCGTACACCATCATTTTTAGTAACAACTTCAGCTTCATAGTTTACATTTTTAGATTCTTTAATAGTTAAGCTATTATCCTCTAATTTAAATAAATAAACTTGAGTATATTGTTTTGCAGTCTTAATATTTGTGATTTCATTTTTACTATAAGAATGCCACATTTTATCTTCATTTGGGCGACTTCCCCAGAAAAAACCAATATGTGAATCATACCCTGGCTGATTATAATTAGGTTCAAAATAAATGATATCTCCTTTTTCAGCCTTTCCGCTATTTAATAACTGTTGAATAGTATTAAATGAATAGTATTTAGTATTTGCTCTTAATGCATCTCGCCAATTATATGCATTAGCTTCTCCACCCCATGCATTCGCAACTCGTGTAATATTACCTAAATTACCTCCTGATTTTTGAAAAGCCGTAGCGACAAAACCTGTACAATTAAAGCCTGGTCCATATTCATTTGGTGCACCCAATGGGCTCATGCACATTTTTTGAGGAATCCATAGTCCTCTAAAAGGTGTTCCTAAATAGTAATTATCATGTTCGTGACGTTGCAACTCACTTAATAACGCGGCCTTTGAAATACCTAAAAACTTGGCAACTCCTTGAGCTTTACCTGCACGTTCATTTGAAAAAGATCTAAAAGCTGGCATTCTTGTTCCATCAGCATAATCTGTATCTTCTTTAATCACTTCTAGTAATTCTTTATACTTTTCAGGATTATTTAAATACTGATTAACTTCCAAATTGTCAGGATTTGATAAAAAATTGCGTAAGAATCGTTCTTGATCTATTTTCTTATCCACATTATGAATATCTTCTGTCTCTAAAATTCCATTTTTATCCTGTTCTTGTGCTTCAATATTCTCTGTATTTTTATCATTAGTTTTTATTTCTTCGGAACTATCTAGTTCATTTTGAGAATTCGACTCACTTGTCAAACCTGTATCTGATTGTAATACTTGATCTTCAGAGTTTTTAATGTCTCCTTTTATGTCCTCACTCTTTATGACAGTCTCTGTATCTTGTGAAGCTGCTATAATCGGACTCCAAAGTGATGAACCAAATAAAATAACACTTAAAAATAATGGCATATGTTTTTTCATATCTATTCCTCCAATAATATTGTACATAAATTATATCACAAATAAAACGTTTTCTATATTTATATTCTATTAACATAACTTTCTTTTCATTACTATCTACTTATCAAAATAACCAAAAAAACTCTTAAGATAAATTAATATCTTAAGAGCTATTGGCTAGTTAGTTAGTTAGTTCGTTCTGAGTACTCGCTTTCACTTAGTTTTATATCTTCAGAAGAACTATTAGAAATTACTTCATTTCTCTCTGAACTAACTGTTTCATTCGATTCTTTAGGATTTTGACCTATCTCCGACGAATCAGACTGTTCTTCACTATTAACTACAGTCTGAGTTGTCTCTTCACTATTGACTATAGTCTGGGTTGTCTCTTCACTATCATTTACATCATCGTCTTGTCTAGTCAGCTTAGATACTGCATCTTTATCTACATAACCATAA
>NZ_JAPDSH010000013.1 GCF_029143285.1 Vagococcus proximus | reverse complement strand
CTGTGAAACGGAGTTGAACGCTTTGAGAAATGATGAAACGTATAAGACAATGAAAGAAATAGCTGATATTATAGGCGTTTCTAAGCCTACTCTATTTAGGTTTTTAAAAGCCAACTCATTTCACGAAACGTTTAAGAAACGAAACGCTAACATGTATGATGAAACGACTACAAACGCTATAATAGAGAGCTTTAAGCAAGTAAAAAATGAAGAGCGTTTCATTTCATCAAGAAACGATGAAATGGTCGATGTAATGCTTGTTGAGAGCTTAAAAGAGCAAATAAACTTACTTAAAAAGCATGATGAAGAGCAAAAAGAACAAATAAAAAAACTTCATGCTTTGTTAGACCAGCAACAACAATTATTACTTTACGAGCAACAAAAGAATATAAAACTACTAGAAGAAAATATAGAAAATAAAAGATGGTGGCAGTGGTGGAAATGATCTGGACAATTGCTCTTTGATATTTGTTTTACACCTAGGGTTGTTAGGGCTTGCCCTGACCGTCTGAAAGACGCTTGGCGAGTAAATCTATGATGTCACTCTTAAAATAGCTTAAAGGGCTGTTTATTTGCGTTTTTTAACTATTTAAAAAGTTCGTTGATTGATATCTTTTTATTTTTAGCAAAGGAGCGTATAGCGACTGTTGCAAGTAAAATGTGAGAGTGTTTTTCTCTCACTCCTTTTTCAGTTGTTTTTTAGTTAACTTTTCTTCAAAAGAAATAGAAAAATAATAGCTCATTCTATTAATTAAATACTTTAAAGAATACTTTTAAATACTTTTAAATACTTTAGGGGCTTTCAAAAAGCACTCATATCAATTCTTTCAGAGGTTATAAATACCATTTTCCACGTCATAAATACCATTTTCCACGTCATAAATACCATTTTCCACGTCATAAATACCATTTTCCACGTCATAAATACCTAATTTGTATTTGTTCCGTTTTTTTGGTATTATTGTATAATTAGATGGATAGAGGTGTATAATTTGAAAAATAAGAAAGCTGAGCTAGCAATAAAAGATTTATTAGCACGTCAAGATTACTTAGTAGTTCAGGGAAATGATTTAGCTAAGTCGTTTGGTGGCTTAAAATCTTTTGAACAACGTGTTCTTGATTACTGTTTTAGCTATGTTAGAAAAGACTCTAAATTAGACGATGAATATGAAGTATCTGCATTGGAAATCATTAAACATTTTAATCTTAATACTTCAGGCGATTCATATACTAGGATTGCTAAAGCTTTTAAAAAATTAAATGAAAATACTGCTTTGTATTTACCTATAGTTGAAAATGGTGTAAGTGGTATTTTAATGACTCAATTATTTTCTAGAATTAAATTTTTAGAGAACGGTGTTGTTAGATTTAAATTTTCTGAAGATGCTGCTCCTTTAGTTTTTGATTTGAAAGAACATTTTTATAGCTTTAGATTAAATGAACTTTCTAGAATTAACGGGAAGTATTCACTAATTATGTTAAAGCTTTGGGAATCTCATAGAAGGGGGCGAGAAAAATATACAACTATTTCTGCTGATTTAGAAAGTTGGCAGTCATGGTTTTTAGGTAAAGATTCTCGTATGCCTGCAGGACAATTTTTTCAAAAAGTTATTACACGCTCTATCGAAGAATTGGAAGAAAAGATTGCATGTGAATTTTTCGTTACCACACAAAAAAGAGGACGAAAAGTTGTTGGCTATGAAATCATGATTACAGATACATCTATTTAAATTTTGAAAGAACCTACTAAGGTTCTTTTTTTATATTTCAATCATTGGCAATCTAGCCACCGTTGAAATATAAAAAGCAGCAAGTCTAAATTGGCAACAATTTGGACTTGCTGTAAGCTAAAAAAGTGAAGGTGATAAATCGTCCACAGACGATTTAAGCGGAACGTTTTAGCTCGACTGGTCTCAGTCGAAAAGCGTCGCAGACCGAGTCCAAAATTTATTTTGGTATAACGAGCTATACCAAATTGAATTGGCTTTCTAACCATGCTATGATGAACTCAACTTATTTAGGAGGTTTTCTCATGGCTCACGTTGAAAAATTTACCCAAGGTTCAGTGAACGGATTATCCATTCACATTGAAAGAAAAACAACAAATCATTCTAACCCTGATATTGATTCAGAACGAACTTATTTAAATTATGATTTGTGTGATAAAGAAGGCGATATGAACCAACGGTTAAAAAATAGATTAGCCGAGGTTTATTGCTTTAATCGTGCTGATGTTAAAGTTATGGCTGATTGGATTGTGACACTTCCTAAATCACTTGAACAAGAGACAATGAGTACTCAAAAAGAATTTTTTAAATCGACAGTCGATTTTTTGAATGAACGATACGGTAATCAAAATGTGTTATCTGCAACCGTTCATTATGATGAAACGACTCCTCACTTGCATTATGCTTTTATTCCTGTTGTTTTTGACGAAAAAAAACAACGTGAAAAAGTCTCTGCCAAAGAAGTTTTAACCAGGAAAGAACTATCTTCTTTTCATCAAGACCTGGACAAATATCTCAAACAACAAATTCCTCATATTTACCAGGAGGGCATTTTAAATAATCAAACAATTGGCATTGATGACGTTAAAATTATTAAAAAAATGGCGAAAGAAATCGCTGAAAAAGAAACAGAGCTATCTCAAAGAAAAGAGCATATCAATAAAAAAATAAAAGAAGTAAAAAATATAGGTGTTTCAACTCAAAATGTGTATGACGTCCAAGATCAATGGACTCATTTAACCAATCAATTTGAAAAAACATTTTTAGGAAAAACGATTGTTGATACCAAAAATTTAACTAATTTAAAAGAGTTTATGGGTGGAGTTCAAAAAGAAGCTGAATTAACCAAGACTACCAACTATAATCTAAATAAAAAGGTCAAAAACTTAACAGAAAAAATAGCTAATCATAAAGTTCAACTTGATGGGCGAGATAATCATATTAATCATTTAAAACAAGAAAATAGAAGTCTGAAACAAGACTTAGAAGAAACGCAAGAACATACACTACAAGTAAGGGATAATAATAGAGTTCTGAAGAGTTTATTAAAAGATACAGGGAAATCTGATTTTTCTATGTCTCAAGTAGAGTACGAAGGTCGAGTTATTTTAGAAAAACTTGAAAATGATGAAAAACCACGAGATTCTTATGAGTGTTCTGATTGGAAAGAAACTCTTGAAGAAAATAAAGTAAAGCGATATATCCCTGAAAATCGTTTAACTCAATGGATTCAGCAGTTAACAACGTGGTTAAAACAATTGATCACACGAGAAAAACAAATAGAGCAACGAAAAAGTAGAGGTATGTCTCGCTAAAAAAGTTTAACATTACCAGTAATATTAAACTTAAAAATAACAAAAACCGTCTAACTCACGATTACAAATTTCACTAAGTCAAAAAAAGCAGAACCTTGTTAAATCAAGGTTCTGCTTTTTGATTTTGGGTAGACAAGTCGATTTTCACAATCTTAACGTCTGTAACTCTTGGTAAGTCTACAGCTCGGTATAACATCTGATTATGTTTACCATGAAGTTAAATAACTATTTAGTTAATTGTATTATTAATATTATAATTAAATGAATCTCATTGATTTAATAAGTCCATTATAGTATGTTTAATTCAAATAATTTAAAGTGAGTGGATCAGTATGCTTCGGAGTATTTATTTTTAGGGAAATTAAATAAAAATTGCTTTTTTTAAGGCTTATTTAGTTTACCCTTTTTTAAAATAAATACTCTAGAAATGCATATGAAGAAATGAGAACAGACTTCTATGGTATGAATCTAGAGTAATTTGCTAGGAAAAACCATAGAAGTCTTTTTTATATGAAAAAAATAATAAATATAGGTATCATGGCACATGTTGACGCTGGAAAGACAAGTTTGTCTGAAGCTATGTTCTCTACAGCGAATCCAACACACAAAACAGGTAGTATTAAACAAGGTACAACTTTGACAGACACTTTACAACTAGAAAAAGAACGAGGTATTACTATAAAAACAGGAGCAATCTCTTTTTTATGGAATGATACGAAAATAAACCTTTTAGATATGCCTGGTCATATTGATTTTTTTGGAGAAGTAGAACGTTCTCTAAATGCGATAGATGTTGCTATTTTAGTTGTTTCAGGCCTTGAAAGATTAAACAATCATACAAGAAAGTTATTTAACCTTTTAAAAGAAATAAATAAACCAATTATTTTATATATCAATAAAACAGATATGAAAAATGAAATGTCTAATAGTGTCATTGAAGATATTAAAATAAAATTGACAGACCAATTAATCAGAACTGATACTTTAGATACCTTAGAAACGAAAGAAAAAATAATTGAAATGAATAATGCTTTACTTGAAAAATACTTGTCAGATGATGAAGTTTCTATAGATGATTTAACCAAACAAATGAAAAAATCCATCATGTTACAAGAGCTATTTCCATTATTTGTAGGTTCTGCTATTAAAAATTGGCAAATTTCAAACCTACTAGATTTGCTAAGTGTTCTATCTGAGATAAAAATACCAACAAAAGAAACTAGTGGTTATGTCTATAAAATTGACTATTCATCAGGAACTAAGGAAACGTATATTAAAGTAAACTCTGGTACATTATTAAATAAAGAAATAGTTACATTTAACGAAGATACCTCTGTAAAACTATCAAATATTTATACAATAAATGAATCTGGATTTAACCAATCAGTATCTGTACAAGGTCCAGATATCATCTTGCTAAAAGGTGAAAATAAGTTATCAATAAATGATTATTTTGGAAAGAAAGTAAATAATATTCAGTCTATGTTCAAACCAACATTAAAAACCATTTTTAATATCAACGAAGAAGAGCGAAATCAATTATTAGCAATCTTAACTATTTTAAATGCTGAAGATCCATTACTGGATTTAGCCATTAATATACAAACTCATGAGATATCAATGATGGTGTTTGGACAAGTTCAGATTGAATATTTAGAATCAACTATACGGGAATATTATTCATTTAACTCTTTAAATCTTTCACTTCCTCTAGTTCAGTTCAAGGAACAAGTTACTTCAGTAGCAGTTGCTGAAATGATAATGATGGAACACCCAAATCCATATTGGGCTACTATGAAAGTAAAAGTTGAACCAAATGATAGCAACGAAAATAGGTATTCTAGTTTAGTTAGTAATGGCTATCTAAAAAAATCTTTTCAAAATGCCATTAAAGAAAGTGTCGAACAAGTTTTTGTGAACGGATTGTATGGTTACGAATTTATAGGTCTTAAAATAACTCTACTTGAAGCTGAATTTTCTAGTCCTGTAAGTACACCCTCTGATTTTAGAAAATTAACTCCTTATGTCATATTTAAAGCATTGCTCCAAGCAGATGTAACTATTATTGAGCCAATAATCAAATTTAATATTGGTTCGTCTCAACAAAACATAGGTAATTTTTTATCTGAAATTAAAGAATTTGGAGGTCAAATATTAGCAATCAATAACCATGTTGATGAAATATATGCGACATCCACTTTAAAACAAACAGATTTTTTGAAATTTGAGAAAAAAATAAATAAATTATTTGGTAATGACTTTTATTTAACCACTTCTGTATCAGGATATAGTGAGGCGTCGAATAATGATTATACCTTATCAAAGACAGACTTTTTGAAAAATTCTTTGATTAAAAATAACTAGGCATAACGTGACTTATGTTAATCAAATAAAATTTAATATGGTTATTGGATAAAGAGAACGCATCTACGTTCTCTTTATTTTGTTATCAATCTTCGATACAATACTGCATATCA
>NZ_JAPDSH010000012.1 GCF_029143285.1 Vagococcus proximus | reverse complement strand
ATTAGTTGATGTCGTCAACTACTTTTTGAAAAAGTTTTTTAAGTTTTTTTCGTTTGTGCTACACGTCGTAGCGACATGTATAAATATACCAAGCTTATCAATCAATTGCAAGCTTTATTTATAAAAAAAAGAACCTTAGCTAACTAAGGTCCGATTTATTAAAAAATACGATAGACATACTCATCTTTAGGGGCATCTATCTGTAGCGTTTTATCGACTTTCACCACAGGCAACACTTGCCCAAACGGTTCATAAAATTCAGTATCGATAATACCAGTTACCTGTAACCAGGTGTTGTCATCCCATTTTTTTTCTGGATTATCAGTTTGTAACATTAATCCATAGACTCCTGAGTCTGCCACACAGTGCAGTATCCCAAATCTAAATAAAAATATTTTTTTCGTTTGTTCTTGATTATAGGCAAATCCTGTTAACTTCACTTTTTTACCATTAAATTCTTTTGGGTAATTATAAATCAACTCCATCACTTCCAAATAATTCTTATCAGTTAAGTATATCTCTTTTTTATCTTTATAATGAGAAAGATCTTTTTCCATTAGTTCATCATAGTCTTTATCATTAAAAAATATATGTGTATTAGGTTTAAGATACTGCTGCTCAATATCACCAAAACTGGTACTATCTTTACTTATTGGGAAATTAAATCCTTTAGCATCAATAATACTCGCATCTAAATTAACCGTTGGCAATAAGAAGACTACTAACACTGGCAAACTCACTAAAAAATAAGTGCTAGCCTTACCAAACCAGGTTTTACTTCCGTGATTATGACCATCCTCACAGTCACATGATTCTTTACTTGTATCTTCACGAACCCATCTAATGAGTTGAATAATAGCTAAAAATAAAGCAAAAAACATTGTCATTTTACTCAAATACTGGTATTTCGGATTAATATACTGATTAATTTTACCGCTTGTTTGGAGGTAGCTCATCATCATAAAATATCCCGCTAATATCCATGTTCTAATCATTTTAAGCACTCCTTCCTTCTATAATAGCAACGTGTAAATAAAAACAATAACGGTAACTAAGCCAATTAATTTAAGCATAAATTTCCGTGTAAAATGATGACTCATCATCATTAAGTTTTTTATATCAACCATCGGTCCGTACACTAAGAAACCGATAACTGGTGTTAAACCAAACATACTTTTCATTGATGTTCCAATAAAAGCATCTGCCTCTGAACATAAAGATAAAATAAAGGCAAATCCCATCATAATAAGAATACTCGTTACTTTATTTGATGCGTACGGAAATAATAGTGCCGTTTTTAAGTAAGTTTGCATTAGTGCAGCAAGTAGTGCACCGATAACTAGGTAACGACCGGTATCGAAAAATTCATCCACACTATGTTGAAGAGCATGACTGATTTTATTAAATAGCGAGACTTTTTCTTTAGGTGAAACCTCTTCATTGCAACAACTTCCACTATGAGCAGTCTCTCCTTTTTTGTATTCTTCCTTCAATATCGTATCTTTATTACGGTATGCTAACCAAAGTCCTATTATAAAAGCAACCACTAGACTACCTAAAACTCTTAAAAAAACAGGATAACTATCATTATTGAATGCTATATAGGTAGAAAAAAGGACCACTGGATTAATAATCGGTGCCGTTAACATGAAGGTAATTGCTGTATAACTCGGTACACCTTTTTTTAGTAACTCTTTTACTATAGGAACAATTCCACATTCACATGATGGAAAAAAGAATCCCAAAAACATGCCTGTCAAAATTGCTAAAATTTTATTTTTTGGTATCCATTGTTTCACTTTCGCTGGGTCTAGAAAACTCTGAAGAAAACCGGTTATCACACAACCAAATAATACAAATGGAACAGCTTCAATAATAATTGATACAAAAATAGCGCTTGCCTGTAATACCGATTGAGGTAAATTTATCATATTTATTCCTTCTCACTTTAAATTTCTGATTATTTACTTATCATAATATATTTGAACAAGGCTGACTAGCACCTTAGCTATAACTTAATTATTTAGAAAGAAATTAAAAAGAGACAAACAAAGAATTCTATCTTTGTTTGCCTCTTTTTAAATATAACTTGAAAGTTTTGATACTAACTCTTCCTCAGAACTAACTATCTCACCATTCAATTTAATTAAGCCTGCTGTGTACAGGTTAAGGTAATGAAATTGATTTTCTCCGACTTCACTCAATGCCTTTAATTTATCGGGTTGAGTCGCGCCTTGTTGTCTGACATCGGTATACAATCCAATAACTGGAATTCCCTTCGCATAAGCTACGCCTATCTCAGTTGCTACACCCGTATCAATCGTATGACCATCTAATATAGCTATAACGATATCACTTGTAATTAAAGCTTCTGTATCGAATTTAGCAATCATTTTAGAGTCTGCATAAGCTGACTTATCATTAATACCCAGTTGTTCTTGAGGGACATACATATCCAACTCTTTAAACTGCCCTCTTAACTGTGCTACCAAATAGTCATTGTAACGACGTTCCATTTCAGAAAAAAGCGGTGCTGCATAATAAATTTTTGTCATCAGTCTTCCTCCTAAGAGTTAATCGTATTAGTAATCACTCTTATTATAGCAGACTTAATGGAAATGGTATTTATTCATAACTTTGACTAATTCTTTACGTTCGATTCGACCTTTTTTACCATCTTCAATTCGATTATCACGTAATAATAACATAACAACATAAAGAACGACTGCACTAATAATAAAACTAACAAACATCCATTTATAATCCATACCTGTAGCATCTAAAATTTTCCCAATAACTACTGATGGTGTGACGCAACCGATAATCCCACCTAATGAGAAAATACCAAATGAAGGAGAAAATGATTTTCCTTTAAACATTGCCAAAGGCAAACTGTAAAGTACTGTAAAGGCTGCATTTGTTAAGAGATTTCCTGTCGCCATAATAACGAATAAGGGAAACTTACCACTCGGTCCTGACGGAATTAGTGGCATTAAACAAATAACCAATACTCCTAAAATCATACTCACACCTATGAAGTGACCTTCTCGACCTTTAAACCATTTAGTCACTACGAATGAACTCCCAATTCCACCAACTAATAAGAAAATTCCTGCTAATGCCGCTAAAATACCTAAAGATACCATATCTAATTCTTTGTTAACCGCTAAATAAGTCGGCATTAAATTAGCTGCACCTATAACTACGAAATTAACGCAAGCCGCACCTATAGCCATTAACCATAAGTTAGGATTGTTTAAAATTGAACGAATCGGTAAATCCGGTTCCGACTCTTCTTCTTTTTTACCTTCTATTTTAGGCATAAAAATAGCAAAACCGACTGCTGCAACTAACGCTACCCCTGCTACTATCCAATAAATCGCTTGCCATTTCACTTCAGCTAATGAGGCAAAAGCAAGTGGCCCAACTAATGCTGCCACACCTAATGAAGAGAGTAAAATAGACTGCGCAAAGCTTTTCTTATCCTCTGGTATTACTTTGTTAACTGCTAGAGTTGAAGCAGGTGGATACGCTGTGTGTCCAAACATACCTGAAATAAAACGAACAGCTAAGAATAGCCATAACGATCCTGAAATACTACTAAATAATAAAGCTGTTACACCAATAATAATTAATGAGCCTACAATCACCCATTTTGTATTTAATTTATTTAATAAGAATCCCATCGGAATCTGCATTAAACCTATGCCCAAATAAAAAGTTGAAACGATTAATCCTTTATCCGTTTCATTAAATCCATATTGATCTGTAAATGGGATTAATGAAAATGCCATAGACTGTTTGTCTAAATAAACGATACTGTAACCTAAAAATAATAAAAATAATGTCGTGATTTGCTTTTTGTTCATTTTTTTCCTCCTAATAACGAATAGATTTAATAGTAACATAATTTATTTTTCGTATAAAGAGCGTTTATTTAATAATTGTCCTAAAAATTTAATTTCATGCAAAAAAAAAGACAAATTAAAAACCCTTTGTAAACAAAGGGTCTTTTTATTACTCGAACAAAGATTCTGCTATAGCTAGTGCTTTGCCACCATAAACCGTTGAGGGGCCGCCACCCATTAGAACTGCAATATTAACTACCTCTGCTAGTTCTTCCATAGTGGCACCTAACGAAATCGCTGTTTTAACGTGTGATAAAATACAACCTTCACACCTCACACCAATAGCAATACCTAATGCAATAAATTCTTTAGTCTTTTTATCCAAAACATCGTCTTTGACTGCCTCACCATGTAATCCTTTAAACGCTTTAGCTACATCTGGACAGTGTTTCGACAGTAATAATGAATTATCCTTTAATTCTTTGTACGAATCAGTAAATTCTGTCATCTCAATCGCCTCCTAATTTAATAACCTCATCATAAACGATGAAAGCCTTTTCTGCTAATGAGATGCTCTATTTTAAAAAATTAGTTAGATTCATTTAAAAGAGTCTCTACTACTTCACAGGCTTGCTCGTATCTGCCCATATACGTTGGGTCATCTAATAAAACAACTTTATCCGACCAGTTATATTTTTCAATAATAGCCATGAAAGAATCGTGCATCGCCATACGTTCTTCTTCATCAGCTGTCGACATATCCCTAAAGCCATCATTTACATACTCAGTAATTGGTGGAATAACAAAAATCTTCTCAAACTTTTGACGTTTCGCATAAATTTCAAATGTCTGGCGGACGCTTTCGTAGTCATCTGGCGCATAAAGTTGTGTGTACACTTCTGTGGTCGAAATATCTGTATCAAAAAAGACAACTCCCCTATTCCCAGCACTTCTGATCGCTTCACGGTTATCCTCAAATTGGGCGATACCCATCCCTAATAAATCTTGGATTAACAATTCGTTATCACGAACATTAAATAAAGGCTCATATGTCCTAGCCGCTTCACGTGTATAAGGGGCATTAAATCGACGAGCTAAGTCCCTCACTAATGACGTTTTCCCAGTCGATGGACTACCTATCACTAGGTAGTTTTTTGAAAAATATTTCCTGAATGGTGGCATGATATAATCCCAATTTTTTAATGGATTTTCACGAATAGCAGTTCCACTGATTGGCAGCAACTGACGATCGACTAACACGACCTCATCTTGCGGTCTTAACTCATTTAATTTTTCTTTATAGTCTAACTCGCCCGTATACCACACATATGATGCATTCGGATTTACTGTTAATTTTTTAACTTCTGACATGACCAACTCTAACCAAGGAATCCATCCTTTTGGCATTGGGGGTATATTATCTTCATTGACATATGTCACAGAAACCGTATTGTCCTCAGAAAATATTTCACGTGCTGAGCGACCACGTTGTGTTAGATTCATCCCCGCAT
Organism: Vagococcus proximus; assembly: GCF_029143285.1. GTDB lineage: Bacteria > Bacillota > Bacilli > Lactobacillales > Vagococcaceae > Vagococcus_D > Vagococcus_D proximus. Next base: position 34,896 of record NZ_JAPDSH010000012.1, on the reverse strand, counting down.
TTTCACCACGATCACCTGTATAGCCACTTACTACAACAATACACCCATCATTTTCACGCTTTGCACGGATAATTTCTGAATAATGCCCTTGGTGAAGTGGACTGACTGTTCCAAAGAAAATACCAATTTTATCACCTTTAATTTTTTTTTCAGTTATATCAAACAATTGCTTCTTCATCTCGTTACTCCTTATAGCTACTCTTTTTATTTTCAACTGTATACTTGCTTCATTACGAAAATAGTGTACCATATTTTTTTAAAACGCTACTATTTATTTAAACTAAAAAAGCGTTTCCTAATCAAATGATTAGAAAACGTTAACGTGTTCCACCTGAAAGGCAGCTTGATGCTCTTTTTTTCGTTGCTCTTCTTTAGAATTGTCTCTGAAAAAAATTATAAAGACCAATGTTATAATAATTAAAAGTAAACTCAAATTGCGTTTACGTTGGTCCGTTAATCGGTAACGCCAAAATAAAACTAATCCAACAAAAAATAATAATCCAAATATCGTATCTAACATATTTATCAGTCCTCTTTCCCTCTATGGCCCTAATAATTTATATATATCTTTCGATAACGTCGCAATTTTTTCATAACCCGTATCATTTTTAGTCATAATAGATAAAACGTAAGGGTCATCAGCATAAACAATAGCAACATCATGTTCATACCCATCAACATCACCAATTTTATGAGCTACATCGACAGGTAAATACTTAGCAATACGCTCGTCATCATACTCCGTATTCTTCATATACTCAATCGCCCGACCACCCAATTTATGGATTTCCTCCATCAGACGTCCATTTTCTTTCGCTGTAACCTCAAATGGCGTCTTCCATGTTCGACCTATAACCCTACTTATAGTATCTCTCATCTCTTTATCGTATTCATTGCCAACATAGTATCCTAAAAAATTTGTTCCTTGATTATCAGAATATTCTATCGTCCACCTCAACACTTGATCAACAGAATAACTCGTCCCTTCTGGTTTATCTTGAAGTATTCCTGCTCCCTCTTGTTGGTAGGACAAATCCATTTCATTAATTTTACTTGTATCATTTTTAAATGTTTTTTCTGGATCAATTTTTTCATCTGAAATCATTTTTTGAGTGTAATAAATAATAGGTAATTTCCCTGTACTTGCTGCCGTAAACATTTCATTTGCATGGATTCCGGCTTCTTTTCCTGTTACTAACGATTTTACAAAAACGCCAATATCTGGATCCTCATACTCATCATCCAATAAAGATTGAACTTTCGCCATACTATTATCGGCTATTGTAACATCCTCTTTATTGACCCACACCGACTCCGCTATTTTATAATAAATAGCATCTTCTGTCTTAGCTTGTTCTATTACCTTTACGACCTCATCTAATTCAAATGGTGATTTCACGCTACCCACTTTAAATAACGTGCTGTAGTCATTTGGACTATGAAGTAACATACTTTCTTCATTCGATAACGTCACTTCAAATGAAACTTTATCATATTCTATATCTGAATTCTCTTCGACTTCTTTTTTCTTTCCTTGTTTACCTTCTTGCTTAACTACATTTTCTATCTTAGAAAAAACCTGACATCCACTTAAAATCACTAGCATAAATAACAATATTACGCCCAGAATTTTTCTCTTACCCAATACTTTCATCTCATCTAGCTCCATATCTTTTTCTCAACATAATCACGGTTATCTTACCATATTTCACCCTAAATAACAGTAAAAAAACAGAGCTCAGCTCTGTTTTTTACCCTTTTTTTAAAAGTCTCTCCGTCGTATCAATTAAGCTAAATAATAAAAATCCAACTAAACTTAAAGTTAAAATGGCACCATACATTTGTGGGTAATCCATTCTTAGCCATGCATCCATTATGATGTGTCCCATACCATACTCTGTTCCGTAATTTTCAGTAAAAAATAAAACAGAGATTGCGGTACCTAATGACACTCTGCTTGTACTTAATAATGCTCCCAAACTGGCAGGAAGCGTGACAAGTTTAAAAATAGACCACTGCGAAGCATTCATACACTCGTATACATCATATAGCGGTTTTGGTATCTGAAGTATCGCATCTCTAACCGACAACACTACTTGTGGAAATACAATTAAAATAATTAATAAAATTTTTGAAAGTTCCCCCAAACCAAACAACAACATAATCATCGGGAGAAGTGCTAATTTAGGGATAGGGTAAGTTAAATAAATAACAGGATCTAGAAATTGATTTACTTTTGAAATTCTACCCATTAAGATTCCTACGATACCTCCAAGTAATAGTGCACTCCCCATGCCAATTGCCATACGTCTCAAACTTACTATAATATGCCACCCCAACTGATTTTCAATTAACTTTGGATAGGATCCATACACTTTAAGTGGTCCTGGAAGAATTTCTTTATTTAAGAGTAAACTTGCTCCCCACCAAATAATATGAAGAATAATAACAGCAATTATTAACCCTCGTATACGTTTTTTACTTGTCATGATTATGTAATTCCTTTCGTAATCGTTCTACTAAAGGATAGAAATCGTCATGATTTTTAATCTCTAAACTTGTCGCGTATGGATCAAACACTGGATTTTCTATTGCTTCTATAGTTATTCCTTCTCTATCTCCCATTAACAAGATGGTTTGACCTAGAAAAACAGCTTCTTCTACATCATGAGTAATAAATAAAGTAGTCTTAGGACCTTTCAGCCATCGTCTTAAAAATAATTGTTGTGCCTTCTCTCTACTCAATGAGTCCAGGGCAGAAAAGGGTTCATCCATTAATAAAAAATCTCCTCCAGTTGCAAAAGCTCTCGCAATAGACACACGTTGTTGTTGCCCACCACTCAACTGACTAGGATACTTGTCTTTCTGTTCCATTAATGCCATATCAGAAAATAGCTGAGTTAATAGCCTTTCTTCTTGCGCAGTTAATTTCTTTTTATTATGACTAATCTTATAAGCACTGCTAACTGACTCAAAAGCGGTCTGCCAAGGTAACAAGCCATAGCTTTGTGGGACTAACCCTATAATATGTTCATTAGGATTAAACTCATTTCCTCCTAAAGTCATCGTCCCGCTTGAAAAAGGTAAAAGACCGGCCACTACTTTTAATAAACTCGTCTTACCTACTCCAGATGGACCCAAAATCGTATAAATACGCCCCTCATCTAATTCAACTGATGCATCATCTAAAATTTGTTGCCCTTTTATCTCGACACTAATATGTTTTAAAACCAGTGATTTACTTGAAGTAGACATTACTCATAACTTCTTTCGGTTTAATATTTTTTGATAACAGACCAGCGTTTCTAGACCATTCTAGAGCTGATGTCACATCTGACTCTTTAACCGGTTCAATTTCCCCAAAATCAGGAACCTCAATCTGGTCCTTCAACTCTGATGGGAAACCGACATCTTTAATAAAAATATCTAAAAATTCTGATGGTTCATTTTTAGCAATATAAGTTGATCCTTCATTATAAGCATCGAACATTCCTTTAATCGCTGATTTCTGATCTTTAATAAAGTCTGAACCAAAGACGATGGCAAAGGGGTTAATACCTAAATCACGCGTTGAACTCACCACATGCATGCCTTTGGCTTTCCCCATAGTAATAAATGGTTCTGGTAAAATCGCGGCAGCTGCTTTATTATTTTTCAATAACTCTAGGCGGGCAGGTACTTGCGGAATTTCTGTCACTTTAATGTCAGACATCATTAGACCCTTATCTTTTAACATCATATCTACTGCATAAGCTGTTCCTGTTAACTTAGAAAAAACAACATCTTTCTCTTTCAAATCTTCTACTGATTTTATCGTCTTGTCGCCACTTAATAAATCAAACTGATCGTATGGTGCTGCCACTGTTTTAACATCCATACCACCCTCAAGGTAAATAGCTAGGCCCACTAAATCTGAAATAACACCATCAACTTTTCCTGCTTGAAAAGCTGCATCTCTGTCGGGTGCACTTTTAAACATCTCTAATTCGATTTCAACACCATTCTCTTTGTCAAATTCTTCTTTATGAGCCACTAAGAATGGGATATTATCCGTTGACGGCATAACACCTAAACGAACTTTTGGGATGCTACCTTTCATAGCTTCTTCTTTCTTCTCTTCAGGAGCACATCCTACTAGAACACTTGCTGCAACAACTAATCCTACTAATCCTATAAACCAATTTTTCATATTCTATCCTCTTTCCTATAATGTAAAAGTTAATTTAATCTAATCTGTTAAATAAAAACTTTCGATTGGACGTGTCCGTTTGGATTTTCGACCTACAATCACTAACGTTAACTGCATCATTAGCAGTAATAAATTATTATTCTTCTTGTAAGATAAATAACGTGGGTGCCAATTTGTCGCGAATTCTTCTTTAAATAGATGATTATCTTTGAATGCATATAACGGATTGCTATATTTATAAAAAATATTTATCACACGCTCTTTAAAAAAAGCACTTCTAGACTCGCCAACATTTGCAAGTGGGGCTAACCCAATCGTTACTACATCAACACCACGTTTACGACAAGATTCTGCCAAACTCGTCACCATAAATCCTTTGATAGCTTCTGGAATATCCGTTGTCATGCGAATTAAATCGTACCCTACTTCACTTTTTGCCTTCCCTGGTTTAACAGTGATAAAGCCTACTATATTATCTTCTTGATTAAACACAAGACCTAAATCACCTTGCTGAATATAATAAGGGTTAAATCGACCTACTGAAAAATAACGCTCTGGCTGATGTTGACTCCAATCATCAGACAAATCTGTCAGTTCTTTTATTAACACATCACTATAAGGTGGCTCCTGATACTCAAAACGATAACCCGATTTAATTAACTGATTATGCTGTTCTTCTTGCGTAACCATAGTTTCATCTTGTTGCTCCAAGTCAATACTGCCATACTCACCTAATTTTATAAATTCATATCCTATATCATGAAGCAGTAACGCATAACTATCCGTCACACCATAAAATACAGGTTGATACCCTAATACATCTGCCTCATCTCCAAATGCCAAGCTCGCTTTAGTATACAAGCGTTCGTCACCCACAGGATTTCCTAAAACGAATAATTTACTACCTTGAACTTCAAAGGTAAACATGACTTTATCTACCCCTTTTTCCTGATAATAAAAATGGCGCTTATCTCTTAAATGAGCTAAATGACTATAATCTGTTCCAGGATACTGAGTTAACATAGCTTTTACCTGTTTTTCATCATAAAAAATACCCGGACGTTCAGAACTACTTAGGTAATCATAAAGCATTACAATCGTAGCTGCTGATAAAATAACGCCTGCAAATCCCGCTAACCAAACATCTTCTGATGGGAATAACAAGAATCTTGACGGTAAATCCCCATGATTTGTTCGATCACTTGAGTAATACCCTACAACAGAGTATAGAATAAACAAACTGCCATATAAGAAGGTATCAAATAATAAAGATTCCCATGTAAAAATAAGTTGCTTACGGTAAAATTCATGTCGTGCTAAGTAAAGACAGCCACATAAAAAAGCGTAAAATATAACAAGTTTCCACGAAAATGTTCTAGAAATAGTATTAACAATACAGAATAATAAAATCATCAATGTTGGAAAATAAGCTTTTTTAACACGATTTGCTACGCCACGTGCTAAGCCTAGCAACATAAACCCAATCAACATATTTAATGTTTGGTCTAAAAAATGAAATGAAAATGGCAATAATTTTTCAATAATCCAACTCAAATTAGATAAATTAGGAATCGTAGCAAGGAGAACCATCATGATTCCTGCAAAATACACCATTCCAACTAAAATCAAATGAGCCGTGCGTTGGACCACTAATTTTGGAATATTATCAAAAAAGTCATTCATTTTTGCACCAGTTAAGTGAATAAGAGTATAGACCCCCGTAAAGAAAGGAACAATATAATAGAATATTCTGTAAAATAATAACCAAGCTAAAGCCAATTCTTTAGAAATACCTAAATTTCCTAATCCCATAATCATCAAAACATCAAATGTTCCCATCCCGCCTGGAACCATAGAAATCATCCCGATGAAATTAGCTGCAATAAATAACGGATAAATCGTACTAAGCGACACATCCACTTGCAAAAGCTTGCCCACCGTTAAAAACATCATAAGTGCACCAGACCACTGACCTAATGAAGCAATCATAAGTTTAAAAACTCGTTTTATTGGAAAGTCTTGGAATAATTTGTTTCTATTAAGATAAATAAAAATTGAAAGACCTGGCGCTACGAAACTACCTGCCAACAACCATATTGAATAGCTCCTAAAAGGGTTATCTGGTCGGACAAAAGAAATATCAAGCAACGTTCCTAAACACAAAAGTGATAAGCCACTTAACATAAAGACCGCTACCTTAGACACTGTAGACACTACTTTCTTCGTCTCTACCTCACCACCATAAAATTTACCTCGAAGTGTCGCACCTAATACACCACCAAATCCAGCTAAATTATTTAAAGTGTTTGTTGTCCAAGCAGAAAAAAGTAGTTTTTTTCTGTCTAACCGTGACCTACCTTTTTCCTCTAATATCTCAACCGTAACCCAGTCGTATAAAAGCATCGGCGACACACTCACCAGCCCAACAGCCGTCATCGCAAGTAAGGTACGTTTCCTTTGAGCAAATAAAATCCCTTTCAAATCTGACCACGTCATCCCTTGCAAGATACCTGTCAGTTGATTAATTACAAAAACTAATATTGAAAATAAAAACAAGACTTTTAATAAGCCACTATGTTTCTTTAACAAGCTTCCTAATTGTTTGATTATCTTTTTCATACGTCACACTCGTTTCAGTTCTTTTCTACTCACATATATTTAGAAATTTATTGCCAACCTGCACAGTTGGTCCCTCACTATGTTAGCTTATTATACGCTTTTTTTCCACTGTTCTACTAAGAAGCATTGCACACTTTTAAAATAACGAGTAAGATACAACTAAGAAACTTACCGAAAGAAGGAAATTATATGAAAATTGGATTTATAGGTGCTGGAAACATGGCACAAGCAATCATCAAAGGGATGGTAGCTAGTGGTTCTTTTAAAGCCTCAAACATTTTTTTAACAGCCTCTACATCTGAGCGCGCTCAACAAAGAGCACAACAATTAGGTGTTTCTGCCTCGCTGAATAATACAAGTCTTGTTAAGGAAGTAGATTGTCTAATATTAGCAGTTAAGCCAAATAAATTTGAAGGAGTCCTTGCTGAAATTGGGTCTGTCTTAGTAGAAAAACAACCGATAGTCGTATCGATTGCAGCAGGTCTAACATTAGATACATTGGCCAATCTTATCTCAGAGCATTCCGCTCAAAAAATCATTAGAGTCATGCCCAATATGAATGTTACGATTCGAAAAGGAGTCTCTGCTCTTTGTTCTAACTTATTTGTATCGGAAGATGATATCACTGCTGTCGAAAAAATATTCCAATCGGTAGGTTCTACTTATCGTTTAGAAGAAAAAGACTTTGCAAACTTTACATCTATAGCTGGCTGTTCACCTGCTTATACTTATCTATTCATTGATGCCTTATCACGAGCCGGTGTCAAAAACGGCTTACCAAAAGACATCGCTACAAAAATTGCTGCTGAAACTGTTCTAGGTAGTGCCGAAACCTTGCTTAATGTTGAAGAGACGCCTTGGGACATGATTGATAAAGTTTGCTCGCCAGGTGGGACAACTGTCGCTGGGCTGGTCGCATTAGAAGATGAAAAATTCATCTCTACTGTTATAAAAGGTTTAGATGCTACTATCAAACGTGATAGTGAATTAGGAAAATAAAAAAAACGCACATCACTGTGCGTTTTTTTTATTTATTAAATTCCAGGTGCTTGACCTAATTTAGCTGTTAACATCCAGATTGTTTTTTCGACTGACCCTTTCATATCGATAAACATATCTTCTGTTACGTTATCACCTTCGCCACCCGCTACTTCGATCCCTGTTGCAAGTACGCCTTGTAAATAACGGTAACCGTCTACTAAACGCTCGATACGAGATGTCATATCTTTATCATAACTCCCAATTTCATCTTCTAATTTTGTATGTTCAGCAAATTCTTTCAATGTTGAATAAGGAGCACCACCGATTGTAATCAAACGTTCTGCTACTTCATCCAATTGACCATTAATCCCATCCATGAACTCATCCATTTGTGGGTGAAGCGTTAGGAAATCAGTTCCTCGCATGTACCAATGTGTCTGATGGATAATCACTGAAAATTGACTCAAATCTGCTACTAATTGGTTTAAAACACCTTGCGTTTTTTCATAACTCATAAACTAATTCCTCCTTCTTATTTATATACCTATCATACCTCTTATTTATAATAATTACAAATAACATGCTCACTAATTATTTTGATAGTCCTTCATAAATTGTTTTTAAATTATAATCCATCATACTATAATAACTCTCTCCAACTTCTCCTTTTTTTGCCAAAGAATCGGTGAAAATTGTTTTATAAATTGGAATACCTGTTTCCTTAGACACACTCTCCATACTACGAGGATCAACACTTGTTTCAACAAATAACGATGACACTTTTGTTTCATTAATTTTGTCAATAATTCCTTTCATCTGATCGGGTGTCCCTTGGCTCTCTGTATTAATTTCCCAAATATAAGCGGCTTCTAATCCATATGCTTTTGAAAAATATTTAAACGCCCCTTCACTGGTCACAAGTAATGCTTTTTCTTTGGGTAAGGCAGAAAACTTATCCGTGGACTCATCATGTAGCTTTTGTAGTTTATCTGTATAGTCTTTTGCATTCTTTTGATAAAACTCTTTATTCTCGGGATCTTTTTGAACTAGGACATCTTCAATAGCATTAATATACTTAATACCATTCTTAATATCTAACCACGCATGAGGATCCTGTTCTGATTCTTGACCTTTACCGTTTAAATACATTGGTTCGACTTCTTTACTTACAGAAAAGAAATCATGATCTTCTTTCTTACGGCTCGTTTCCATTAACTTTGAAAACCAACCATTTCCACCTGTTTCCAAATTTAAACCATTGAAGAAGATCACATCTGAATCCGTTGCTTTTGAGATATCTTCTGGTAACGGTTCGTATTCATGCGGGTCCGTTCCAACTGGTACAATACTATGTACATCTAACTTGTCTTCTCCTATTTTTTCAACCATATCTGCTAAAATTGAATTTGTTGCTACCACGTGAAGATAAACTCCATCACCTTTGGCTTCTTCCTTTTTTTCTTTTGTTTTCGTTTGACCACACCCTGCTAAAAGAACCACTGCAAGTCCTGCCATCATTATGTATTTAAATTTCTTCATGAACTGTAACCTCTTTTCTCTTATTTAAAATGCCTTGTTTTGGTGAAAATAAAAATGCAATAGCAAAGAAACAAACTGCTGTTAAGACGATCGCTGCTCCTGATGCTAAATTGTAACTGTAACTAAAGAACAACCCAATAACTGAACTTAACGTACTGACTCCCGCTGAAATCATAATCATATGAGAGAGCTTATTTGTTAGAAGATATGCCGTAGCCGCTGGTGTTACTAATAATGCGACTACTAAAATCGTACCAATTGTTTGAAGTGAGGTTACCGCTACTAACGTTAAACCAAACATCAATAAGTAATGGATCAATTGAGTATTTAAACCATATGCTTTTGCCATCGTTGGATCAAAAGAACTGACAAGTAACTCTTTATAAAAAATAATGATAAAAATAAAAACAATGAACGCCACTGCTGCTGTCATTACAATATCACTATGCCTTACCGCTAAAACATTCCCAAATAAAATATGATACAAATCGGTCGAACTTTCAGCTAATGAAATGAGAATAACTCCTAAAGCAAAGAACGAACTAAACACTATCCCAATGGCTGTATCGTTTTTCAATTTACTTTTTTGTGTGACTAACCCTATTAAACCTGCCGTTGCAATCCCAAAGATTGACGCACCTATAATATAATTAATTCCCATCATATAAGAAATCGCGACACCTGGTAGTACGGCATGGGAAATTGCATCTCCCATTAAAGACATTCCTCTTAAGACAATAAAACACCCAATAACACCCGAAATTAATCCGACAATCAAACACGTTATTAAAGCATTTTGTAAAAATTCATACCGCATCAACCCATCTATAAAATTAGCTATCATCTTTATTCAACCCCTTTTATTCTGATATCGCCTAAAGTATCACCATAAGCTTTTTGAATTATCTTTGTATTAAATACTTTCTCAACTGGGCCATAACCGATTAATTGTTTATTCAACACAATTAGCTCATCGAAGTATTCTGTTACTTTATGCAAATCATGATGGACAATCACTATCGTTTTTCCTAATGTTTTAAGTTCTTTTAAAACATCCACAATGACACGCTCACTACTCATATCAATCCCTACAAATGGTTCATCTAAGAAAATAACAGATGCTTCTTGAGCAAGTGCTCTAGCTATAAAGACCCGCTGCAGTTGTCCTCCAGACAATTCACCTATTTGTCTAGTCTTGAATTCACTCATTTTCACTAACTCTAAACAGGCTCTAACTTTTTCATGATCAGCTTGCTTCGGTCTACGGAATAACCCTAACTTAGGATAGGTCCCCAACAATACAACTTCTTCTACAGTGATTGGAAAACTTAAATCAATCATGCTTCGTTGCTCAACATAAGCAATATCGTGCTTGTGATCTAATAGATTATCCTGACCTAACAGGCTTTCCCCTGATACCGTCGGCACTAACCCCATTACACCCTTGATGAAAGTTGACTTACCTGCTCCATTCGGACCAATTATTCCAGTTATTGCATTCTTTTTAATCGTTAACGAAACTGAATCCAGGGCAGTCTTCCCTTGATACGCCACTGTTAAATCAGTTACTCTAATATTTTTATTTGTTTCGTTGGAACGACGCTCTTTATTTAAACTACCATGTCTCTTCATACTTTCAATCTCCCTCTAACAATCTTTTTAGGTTTACCTAACTTTTATATAAGGTTAACATCAAGAAAGCTAATGGTCAACTAAAGTACTCATAAAAAAAGAGCCTCGTAACCGAAATCGGCTACGAAGCTCTTTTAAATTAAGCATATTTTGCTAAAATTTCTTTTAATTGTTCTTTACGGTGAACGCCTACTAACGTTTCCACAATCTGACCATCTTTTTTGATAAGAAGAGTTGGGATACTTTGTACACCAAAGTTTGCTGCAGTTGCAGCATTTTCATCCACATTAATTTTACCAATTGAAACTTCTGGCATTTCTTCAGCTAATTCATCAATGATAGGACCTTGCATACGACAAGGACCACACCATGGTGCCCAAAAGTCAACTAATGCTACGCCATTACTTGTTTCTGCTTCGAAATTGCTATCTGTAAATATTTTTGCCATTTTACATTCCTCCTGGATATCCGTTTTATTCTTTACACTTTGTATTATAACAGAGGATTTTTTATTTCTCTAATAATTTGTTTGCAATCCTAGATTATTTAAACTGAACAATCGTTGCACCAGTTCCACCTTGATTGTGAGGTGCTAAACCAAATTTTTTCACGCTACGATGATTTTTAAGGAAGTCTGTTATCCCTGTACGAAGCGCTCCAGTCCCATTTCCGTGAACAATCGTCACTTGACCATGTCCTGCTAAAATAGCAGCATCTAAATACTGGTCTACTTCTCTTAACGCATCTTCATAACGTTTTCCTCGTAAATCTAATTGGCTAGTTACTCGACTAGACGTTGAACCTTTCATCGTTGAAATCATACGTTGCGGTTTCGCTTTCTCCGGTTTAATTAAGGTTAAATCAGATTCATCTAGCGTCATTTTCAAGATACCCATCTGCACTTGCCATTGCCCTTTGCCCATTGGCTTAATCAATGTCCCACGCTGGCCGTAAGATTCAACTTTTACATCATCACCTTCATGCAGATTTTTTTGCTCTTTTGCTTTTTGTAAGATTTTATTTTTCTTCAGATGATCTTCTTCATGATAAAGATTTGAAAGTTGCCCTTTTGCTTCAATCAACTCATGCTCTTTAACATTCGCTTTACCAATCGCTTTTTGTTTCTCACGTAAGTCTGCAATAATTTGTTCCGCTTTTTCTTCCGCTTCTTTAACAATGTCATTCGCTTTTTGTTTAGCTGCACTTAACTCTTTGTCCTGTTCTTCAAAGAAATAGCCATAAGCGTTTTCTAATTCAGCGTGTAATCGTTCTGCTTCCGATACATGATGACGCACTTCCATATATTCTGTTTCAGCCATCTTACGTCGATTTTCTAAGTCAGCAATCATATCATTTAGATCTTGGCTGTCGCCATCAAGAATTTGTTTAGCTGATTCAATTACCATATCATCTAAACCTAAACGTTTTGAAATCTCAAAAGCATTACTTCGACCTGGTACACCGATTAATAATTTGTAAGTTGGACTAAGTGTATCCACATCAAATTCCATGCTGGCATTAATCGTACCGGGACGATTGTAACCATAAACTTTTAGTTCAGGGTAATGCGTTGTCGCCATAACATAAGCGCCTTTAGCGCCCACCGCATCTAAGATAGAAATCGCAAGAGCCGCTCCTTCTTGGGGATCTGTTCCCGCGCCTAGCTCATCAAATAATACCAAGCTCTTGTCATCGACATCTGCTAAAATAGACACAATATTTGTCATATGTGACGAGAACGTACTCAAACTTTGCTCAATAGACTGTTCATCTCCGATATCAGCATAGATATTATCAAAGACTCCAATAACACTTTCTTCTTCTACCGTTATGGGTAAACCAGATTGTCCCATTAATTGTAATAGCCCTAATGTTTTAAGAGTAATTGTCTTACCACCAGTATTTGGTCCTGTAATTAAAATCGCTTGATAATCTTCCCCAATATGAATATCGTTAGCTACTACTTTCTCAGCATCAATCAGTGGATGACGCGCCGATTTCAAAGCCACATGATTTTCATCACTAATAGTTGGAATAGTCCCTTTATATTTTTTACCAAATGCCGCTTTAGAGGCAATAAAATCCAATTTACCTAACACATAAGCATTATGTAAAATTTCAATACGATGCGGTTCTAACTCTGCTGATAGTTCTGCTAAGATACGTTCAATTTCTTGACGCTCTGCAATTTGATGCTGTCTTAATTTATTATTAAGCTCCACTACTTGCTTAGGCTCAATAAATAACGTTTGACCTGATGAACTTTGATCATGAACCACACCACCAAAGACACCACGGTACTCATGTTTAACTGGAATAACATAACGATCATTACGCATTGTTACCAAACTATCACTTAAATACTTAGCATTTTTACCACGAATTAAACCATCTAATTGCTCACGAATCGTTTGCTCACTGCGGCGAATGGCAGTTCTTACTCCCTTAAGTTCTGGAGAAGCCTCATCTGTAATACGTCCATCTTCTTCTACAGATTCACGGATACGTTGTGAAAGAGCTGGTACAGTTTGCATTTGTCCGACCCACTCATACAAGCGGTGCAACTCAATCTCGGCATCTGATAAGTCGTCAAAGAAACGAATTAGTTCTGCTGTAGTTTGGAGCACACGGCCCACGTTTGCTAATTCTATGCCATTAAGATTAGCTCCCATCTCGATACGCTTCATATGTGGTCTAATATTTTCCAATTTAGGTAACGGGATGCCGCCACGTAAACGAAGAATTTTCATCCCATCTTCTGTTTCAAGTAACCATTTTTCTAACGTTTCTCTATCGGTAATCGGTGCTAAACTTTCAATTTCTTCTTGTCCAGCTGCAGTAACTGAAAACTCCGTTAAAAGATGCTTTATTTTTTCAAACTCTAACGTTTTTATAATTTTTGGATTCATCATCCATCACTTCCATTTCTATTTCTAGTTGTGTCTTATTCTAAAATAAAAGCCGAACGTCAATCGTTCAGCTTTTATTGGTATTAATAAATAATTTGATTGACCCAATCGATGACTGTTTTTGAAAAATAAGGTGTATTTTCAATAATAAATCTCGAAATAGTACTTTCTTCAATCATTTTCTGAACACCATCCAATGGTATCATCGCACCTATCATCAAGCACATAAACAGTGCTAAATACGCAACTGCAAAACTTAAAAGGCCACCACCGTATACGTTTAACTCCATCGTTATAGGGAAAAATGTTAATTGGTGACAAAGTAGGCCTACAAAGCGCATAATTGCCCAGCCAATCATAATGATAATTAAAAAGCCCATTGCACCGTAAAAAGCTTGGTCTAATTTAAAGAGAGACTCTCCAGCAAAATAATGTAGCTCACTTTGTGGTGTTGGTGCTGGATACGGAATTAAAAGTTCTATTTTTTTAGCTACTACAGGATACTTAGCTTTAGCTATAAACATTGTTATTATATACCCAACTGTTAGAACAGCCTGGAGCACCAGACCACGTCTAGCACCAGTATAAAACGCAATAGCTAAAGTCAACATAATTACAATTGTTAACATAGTCTCAACCTTTTCTCTCTATGATTTATCATTTTCTGACAATACGTCAGCATTCTTTTGAATTTTTTCTTTTACTTGCTGATTTAATATTTGCTGCGCCTCCATTGGAGATAACTCTTCAACTTCTTGTCCCGCTGTTAACAGCGCTTTTTTTGCTTCTGTTTCTAGATCATCATAGCGCTTCAGACGTGACTCTAAAGTCTTAATTTTTTCATCTTGATTGGTAAGCTCTGATTTCTCTAACTCTAAAAATTCAATCGCTTCATTTAACTCTTGAATTTCTTTTTCCATCTCAATAACTTTCGATTCTTTTTTGACTTGGTCTGATAGAGCATTAACAGCTAATAAAATAGCAGCTTGCTCCATCGTTGTAGTATCAGACATATTTAAAATATCACGTAGTTGATTATTTGCTAAGGCCGTCACAATATCCATATGTGCTTTGCTCTCTTTGCCTATGATTGTGTATGCTCTATCACCAATAACTGCTTTATAACGTTTTTTATTTTGAGTCATTTGAGTACCCTCCACCATCAATAATAACCTGTGTTAATTCTCAGTTGCTACCTGCTATTACATCAATTTAAAATCATACTCTATTATAAGGGAGTTTATTTCAATTTACAATCTAATATACCTCAAGAACATTGAGTTTCATATTAAAATTGTATACACTGTTAATGCGTACTATTTATATAGGAAAAACAACAACCAAAACTTAAAATAAGAACGGATGATTATTATGGCAAATTCTTGCGTTATTAAAGTAACCCCCACTAAATTAAAAGAAATGGCCACGCATTATAAGCCACAACTAAAAGTAAAAACACCACCTTATTCCCTTTTTTCTGCCAAGGTTGGTGCTCTTACCGTTACTGGCTATAATTCGGGAAAAGTAATGTTCCAAGGAGCCGGCGCTGAGGAAGAGGCAGCGAAATGGGGAAATGCCCTTGAAGCAAAAAAAACAAGTAGTTCAACAACTAGCAGTACTTTACCAAAAGATTTCGCAACCTGGTCAGCAGCAGGAAGCGATGAAGTCGGAAACGGCAGTTACTTCGGACCAGTTGTGGTCTGCGCAACTTACGTTGAAGCGAGTCAAATGCCTTTACTCAAAGAACTTGGTGTTAAAGATTCTAAAGAATTAACAGATATCCAGATTCGTGAAATCGCTAAAGATATCAAACTCGTTTTACCCTATAAAGAACTTGTTGTTACACCAGAAAAATACAATCAAATCCAACCAGAATACAATGCTGTGCGTATGAAAGTTGCCTTACATAACCAAGCGATTGCATTATTATTAGAAGATATTGCACCAACTGTTCCACAAGGTATCTTGATTGACCAATTTACACCTGAAGGGAACTACCGTAAGCATTTATCTCGTGAAAAAGTCCAAGTTAAAGATAACCTATACTTTGCAACAAAAGGTGAACATCATCACTTATCAGTAGCTGCAGCTTCTATTATTTGTCGCGCAAGCTTCCTAGATGAGCTAGACAAAGCCAGCAAAGAACTTGGTATGACTATCCCCTCAGGTGCCGGCACAAAATCTGACAGCGTCGCTGCTAAAATCCTAAAACGAGGCGGTATGGAACTTCTAGGTAAATACACTAAACTCCACTTCGCCAACACCGAAAAAGCTAAGAAAAAGGTGTGAGGAAAAATGGGATGATGCTAAAAACTGGAAGTTCATCCCCTAATTGGCTCTTTCAATTCGTGGATGAGCTGAAGTTTTATGACATCAATTTTTCAGAACCCAAGAAAAAGGTGTAAGGAAATTCGCTTTGCTCTAAGTAACTGGAAAAAGAAATAAAAAGCTAGTCCCTCGATGGGGACTAGCTTTTTTATTTACGTGTTAAATCTATAGACTTAGTCCCCAATTTGAACTTACGATAAATCAGTCCTTGAGAAAGTAAGTAGGATAGTACTAAACTAAACGCTACCTTCAAGGCGAACCCAATCCAACTGAATTCAATATTACTCACGTATAAATGATCGGTAATACCTGTCGTTGCTAAAATAACTGTAATATAACTTATCATCACCCACTGAATAGGACGCTTCAAACCATTAAATACTAAATATTCATTATTGTTATCTAAGCCCATCTTATTATATAAATAAATCGCACTAATGATAAGAATAGCAATAACAACTAGTAATAAAATAACATTTTTCATATCAAAGGGACTATCATTAAGATAGGTTACAAACCCATTGTCTAACCATGAACCTTGGTCTATCTCTCTCATTGAATAACCTAAAATGTAATGTTTAACTATTATAACCAGACGGTCAATTGCGTCACTTGCCATAGGTAACGAAAACCAAAAGGCTACCAATGTACCAATTGCGGTGACCCACTCACCCATAATCATCCCTGCAAAAGCAAAGATTTCATAAACTGTCATAAGGGTAATCGTACTGGTCACTACAGAAATCATCATCGGTCCCATATCGACTAAGAAATGCTCACTTGGAATAGCTAATTTTAATACCCATACACCAATTAGTTTAGTCAGCAGTAATGTGACTAAGAGCGTCCCACTTATCAATACTTTCTTACGAATAAAAATATCTTTCCTAGTGAAACGTGAACTGAATAATAACGTATTAAAATGGGTTTTTAAATCTAAAAAGAAACTTAAAAAGCCAACTACCATCAGGATGATGACAAGATAAAAGCTACTCTCACTATAGAACTCATTCACTGCATATTCTTCTGTATTATAACTTCTAACAGTAAACTGTAACTCTGACTTTTTATACTCTTCAAAATCATCTGT
The DNA here is from genome assembly GCF_029143285.1 of Vagococcus proximus. GTDB lineage: Bacteria > Bacillota > Bacilli > Lactobacillales > Vagococcaceae > Vagococcus_D > Vagococcus_D proximus. Next base: position 17,609 of record NZ_JAPDSH010000012.1, on the reverse strand, counting down.
AAACTTTTCCTCTCCTGATTTAAAATCGTAATAAGCTACCTTTCCTGGAACTTCTGTATCGTCATCTTTAAGTCTTGATTCAAAATACTCTCTTTCCTCTGGTCTTGACTGATTTTGTTCCACCGCTTGCCAATTTTTTATACCTGAAAAAGCATCCATAAACGCCATACCTGAAATCACAATTACAACAAGTAATAAATATTTCCAGTACCGTTGAACTAATAATTTATTTAATGATTTTGTCATCTCTTATCCCCCCTATACCAACGCACGCGGCTGATCAATCATCAACTCATCGGCTAGATTTGCAGTAAATAAATCTTCAAGACTCACTGGCAATTGCTCCATCACAAGTGGCTCTAAACTCTTCAACTCCACTTCAATGGCTTCATTATAATTAGCAAACAAAGCTACAATAACTCGGCCACGAACCTCTAAGACTTCTCCTGTTTCTTTAACAATCTCAGGAATCGTTTCACCTCTAAAAACAAGCTGTAGCTTCACAGCCTCTTCACGCATATCTTCTAAATGATACGCTTTAACAATTGTTTGATCTTTCATCAGCAATACTCGATCAACAATTTGCTCTAACTCGATTAAGTTATGAGATGAAATTAAAATGCCTCGATTATTTAAGCTGACTTCATTTAATACAAGTTGAATGGCTTGTTTTTTTATCAAAATATCCAGCCCATCAAATGGTTCGTCGAGTAAAATGTAATTAGCACCACTTGAAACGGCAAGGATGATTAGGAGTAGCCCTTTCATTCCTTTAGAATATTTTCTAAATGGCTTATTACGAGGTAACTGATGCTTCTCTACCAATCCAACAAATTTTTCTTTATCGAATCGCGGATACAACTCTTTATAAAATAGCACCATTTTATCTGGCGTCAGCCCACTTAAAAATGTCATTTCAGTATCACTATAAAAAATCTCTTCATAATTTTGACGCGCTTCTACTAAACTCTTACCGTTGATGACAATACTGCCCTCATCCGCTTGATAGTGGTCTGCTAATGTTCTAAATAAGGTTGTCTTCCCTGTCCCATTACGACCGACTAGCCCCACAATTTCACCACGATTTAATTCAAAATTAATCCCTTCGATAATGACCTTACTATCAATCGACTTTTTTAGTTGTTTAACTTTCATTGTCTACTCCTCCTAACCCTTCATGCGTTTCATTTAGCCAACTTGCTAATTCTTCTTTGGGAATGTTTAAATAACTAGCCTCAATCACTAACGATTGAAATTGCTTTTTCACTTTTTCAATCTCTTTTTCGTTACGATACTCTTTTTCTAATTCATTAACGAACGTCCCTTTTCCTCTAACAGTCACAATCGCTCCATCTGCCTCTAAGGTTTTATACGCTTTACTTACCGTATTCGGATTAACCATTAAAAAATTTGCCATCTCTCTAACCGACAATAACTTATCACCTGGTTGAAGAATTCCTTGTAGAATATCTTCTTTAATACCTAATACCACTTGCTCATAAAATGGCTTCGGACTTGTTTTATTGATCAACATAAGGCACCTCCTTCTCAACTGTATCTCGTGTACTAGTATATATAGTACACTTGTTTTTGTAAAGCCCTTTTTTAAAATAAAAAAGGGAGTAGCTAAACGCTACTCCCTTTCTGTACTATTAGTTTTCTAATCCGTTAATCGCTAAATTAAGCACAACTGCCGTCACACTACTCATCACTATACCATTACTTGTAAAGAGTTGAACCATCTCTGGTAACGATTGAAACAACTGGGGCATACTATTAAAACCTAAACCAAATCCAATCGAGATCGCCATAATCACAAGATTTTTTTCATTATTAAACTCAACTTGAGTTAACATCTTAATCCCTTGAATGGCAACCATCCCAAACATAACTAACATCCCCCCACCTAATACAGGCTCCGGAATAATTTGAGCTAATGCTCCTACTTTGGGAAATAATCCTAGAATAATTAAAAAGAAGGCTGAATAAAAAATTGGACGTCTATTTTTGATGCCAGAAAGCTGAACTAATCCCACATTCTGAGAAAAACCAGTATAAGGGAACGTATTAAAAATTCCTCCTAAAATAGCTGCAAGACCTTCTGCTCGGTAGCCTTTTTTTAATTCTTCCTCTCCCACTTTTTTACCCACAATATCACCTAGTGCAAAGTAAACTCCCGTTGACTCTACCATGCTAACGATAGATATAATGACCATCAATACTATTGAACTTAAATCAAACGTTGGCTTTCCAAAATAAAAGGGCTGAGGCAAGTGAAATAACGGCGCTGTTCCAACCGGACTAACATCAATCCCGCCCATTAGACCTGCTAAAACCGTTCCCACTAATAACCCAACGAGTACTGAAATAGATTTCAAAAAGCCTCGTCCCCATACTTGAATAACTAAAATACACGCAATCGTTACAAAGGCTAATAGCAAAGACTTACTTGAACCAAAATCAGGTGAGCTACTGCTACCGCCCCCCATTTTCTCCATCGCAACAGGGATAAGTGTTAGACCGATCACTGTGATAATCGTTCCTGTTACGATTGGCGGAAATAGTTTTTTTATCTTAGAAAAAACACCAGAGATAAGGACTACGATAATACCCGATGCTATAATCGAGCCATAAATTGCCCCAACACCTTTACTATTCCCAATCATAATAAGTGGTGCTACCGTCTGAATCGCACACCCCAATACGACAGGTAACCCAATTCCAAAGTACTTTGTTACTACTAATTGCAGTAGCGTTGCAACCCCACACATGAAAATATCAATCGAAATCAAATATGTCATCTGTTCAGCGTTAAAATTAAGACCCGTTCCAATTAATAACGGTACTGCTACCGCTCCTGCATACATTGCGAGTAAATGTTGCAACCCCAAAACCGCTTCTTGTCCTTTTCTTAACTCTGTTTTCAATCCTTTTCCTCCTATGGCTTTTTTACTTAACCTAAAAACAAAGACACCTTTTTCTGCATAAGCAAAAAAAGGTGTCTTTCTCACACTATTTTTTACTTATAGTCCAGTATTTACGGTACTGGGTAGAGACTGCCGACCATATTTCAGCGTTATATAAGTTAAGTTGTCATTTGATGTTCCTATTATCTAGCAAAATCGTTATTTAATCAAGATAAAAACAGACAATTTTTCAATATTGTTATAAATTGTTCGTTTTTAAACGAAAATAAAAAAGAGAGAGATCTCTCTTCTTTAATTTTCAGATATAACCTCACCATTGTCGTAAACTTTTACTTCAAATACGGTTTTAGATCTAGAACGGTGACCTTCTTTCAACTGCCCTTTGACCGTCCAAAATGTTCCTTTTGAGTCCGATTCTTTTCCAGAAACCTGACTCTCCAATCGATTTTCAGAATCAAGTGGGTGTTCTTTTTCATACCACTCTTCAGCTTTAGTCTTAGCCTGTCCTTTAGTAAAAATCTTGGGTATTTTAAATAATGACTCATCCTCTTTTGATTTTTCTTTTTCAGTTTCTCTAGTACTCTCGGACTCTTTTACGTGTATCTTATATTCTTGCTCGCGTTTCTTAGCTTCTTCTAATTCACGCTCTGCAAATTTTCTTTTTTCCTCAGCTTCTTTCAACGCTTCTGCTTGTTTGGTTTCTTCCAGTGCACGTTGTTCTTCTTGCTGTTTCTTTAATTCCTCAGCAGCCTTAACTTTTTCTTCATAATCTAATTCAACTCTTTTCAAACTTGCTAATAGTGACTCTTTTTTTAGCTGTCCATCGCTTAAATCAGACACTTCTGAATAAATTCGTGCAATTTTTTTTGACATAACATCTACAGATAAAGGCAGTTTATCTGCTTCTAACTCCATCTCGCTGTAGGTTGCCAGTTCTGCTATCTCAGCAGAGAGACGCTCAACTGTCGATGACTCTTCTTTACGGTCAGATTTAGCATTTTCACGCTCTAAATAAACTCTTGTCCCGTATGCCCCTGCACCAAAAGAAGCAACTAACATCAACACAGCTAATCCTATCAAAAGTAATTTTTTTAGCATGATCTCACATCCTTTTAAAACTCTATTACTATTATTATACCTTATTTTTAATAAAACACCTCAGTCGAAAGTACGAAAAAAAGGCCCCGGCCTAACCCGTAACCTTTTCTCCATCAGATTTTTCTAAGTCATCCTCAACTATTTCCATAGTTTCTTTATCAATCACTTCTAAATGCATCTTTCGATTCGGCAAGATATGGTTAACGGCTAGTGCGATAAACATCCCAATAAACCCGTCTACAACTCTTGCCAACGCATAACTATATGACTCCGTATTAGGGATCATAAATAAGATAGTTAAAAGTGTTGCACTCGCTCCCACTGTTCCTTCATGACATTTTATATTCGACAATGTTGCAATCATTAAAACAATCACAATCGGAATCGCAACAACTTGAACTAATTCTGAATCACCAAAAATTTTAAATATGGTAATCACAACGAGTGAGGTCAACGCACCCACAATATTCCCTACAACACGATGTCTCCCGTAGCGAATTGTATTTTCCATGTCTTCTCTTAATGTAAAAATGGCTGTAATTGCCGCTACAACATAAGTGTCTCTATTGAATAAAAAACTAATCACAATACAAAAAAAGACACTTATACCAGTTTTTATTGTTCGCATTCCTATTTTCAAACGACTCGTCACCTCTTTATTTCTTAACATAACCTTGCAACTGTTATGCCATACCTATCAATGATAGTAAATATAGTGGAGTATTTCAAGTCAGAATGTGAATGTTTTCATTTTAAAAGACTATTTCGCTCACCTAAAATCTGCACTACTTATTAAATAACTAACCTATATTTTAAAAAAAAAAATAAAAAACACCTCGCCTAAGCAAGATGTTTCTTATTTTTCATTTAAACGAATTTTGATATTTTCAGTTGTTCGTTTTGTATATAACTGTTTAGAACACGCCGGACAATTATAGACCGCACGTTCTTTCTTTGGGAAATCTTCACCATAAATCTTCACTAACTTAGTATAGCAGTGCTGACATTGGAATTCTTCTCTCATACTAACAGTCCCCTCCCTATTTCTATCTCTATAAGTATAGCAAAAATAAGCAAGAAACAAAACCGGACAATTAGTTACTTATAGTATCAATAGCTTGTGTCGTTTCAAATTTATATTTTTTTAGACCGTTCACTTCTACCATTTCAATTTTTTGTAATTGACGATTGCCATTCATAGACACATACATTTCCATATTAGCTAAATCATAGGCACTTGTATATTGCGTATGATACACGTAATCTGTCCCATCTTGTAAATCAAAGACACCATCCGGAATATCAAACTGATTCATGATATGGAAGAATTTATCTATCCCTTTATCATGTGACACTGTACTTGATAAATTATTTAAGTATGTCGCTCTTACAAAACGACTAGCTGAGGTAAAATCACCTGGTAACCCAAACATTCCAGATCCTTTTCCAGCAGATGGAATTGTAGCCTTACCTAACACAACCTCTTTCAAAAGAGGCGTTTGCATCCCTGCATAATTAGATAAATTCGTTAAATGCCAATCATAAGTTGGATGATTCGTCATTGTTCCAACTTCATTTTCATGAATATCAAATCCACCCGTTTCACTCGTATGCTCAATTACAACAGAACGACCATAGTTATCTGTCACATTAAAATGTAAAGGGTCTGATTTTCCTAAATTATTTAATTTATCACACAAATCGATTTCTGTTTCTAATTTTTCAATAAGCTCATCAATCGAACTTATTGTGGCAAGAACCCATGTTACAAATTCTTCCCCACGATATGCTTTTTTTCCTTGTGTCACTATCGCTTCTTCCTTACCGTAAACACAATAGTCGCTAAAATATTGCATACTAGCCCCTATTCCAGCACTGTTCATTCCGTCAGCAAATAAAACACCTTCCACACCAAATGGCTCACCATCATAACACACACCTATTGCCTGATGCTTAAAATCAATCGGTGTCATCGTATTGACTAAATGCGTTCCTTTAGGGATATTTACACCTACATAAGGTAGTGGCAACATGTATTCTTGAGTGCGACCAAAAATAACCTTTCCTTCTTTACTAATAATTCTGATACTTGTACACATATCTAAATCCCCCTTTATTTATACACATTTATTATACATCTTTATCTTATTCTTAATCAGTGTTTTATTAAACAAATAAAAAAAGCGTAATCCTTTTGGATTACGCTTTTCATTTATTCAAATTCCATTACTTTTTCAGGACTATTTTTTCGTTCCATCATTGCCCAAATATTCCCTACAACCGCTCCTATAATTGCTGGGATTATCCACCCTAGTCCCATTTCGTATAGAGGCAAATACTTACTTAAGAAACTAGAAATATTTAAAATATTAATTCCAGCTGTATCAAAGCCATCAAAAATACTAATACAGAATGTAAATAAGATAACCATTTGATACACTCGACGATTTCCTCTAAACCATTTATTTGATAGCAATAAGAATACCATGCTGATTGCTAAAGGATAAATAGCATTTAGGATAGGCTCTGAAAATTTGATTAAACCAGTAAGACCCATGTTAGATACTAAAAAACTAAATATCGCCATTCCGATTACATAATACTGATAGCTAACTTTAGGATACAGACGACTAAAATATTGTGCACAGGCTGATAACAAACCAATACATGTTGTCATACACGCTACTGAAATCATCAAACCTAATAAAATATTGCCATAAATACCAAAATAATAATTCGATACTTTTGCTAAAACCTCGCCACCATTTTCTTGGTAACCAATCTTAGATACACTAGTTGCACTCATGTAAGATAATGCTGAATACATAATGACTAACAAAACTGCTGCAATTCCAATCGCTTTACCACACGCTGCCATAACATGTTTTTTGTCAGTGGCACCTTTTAATCTCACTGCATCAATAATAATAATACCAAAAGCAAATGATGCCATCGCATCAAGGGTTAGGTACCCTTCTTTAAACCCTGTAACAAATGCTGAGTCTATAAATTGATCTTGTGGCTCATAGATTTTCCCCATAGGAAATGCCACTGCTACTACAATTAAAATACCAATTAATGTGATTTTTAATGGTGTTAAATACTTTCCTACAATATCGACTACCTTGGCCGGAAATACGGCTAATAAACAGGCAATCGTGAAGAATATAGCTGAAAAAATTAATAATGTTGTAGATTCACCTAAATTACTACTAAAGGGTTTAATTCCAATTTCAAAGGCAACTGTTCCTGCACGAGGAATGGCAAAAAATGGGCCAATTGCTAAATATAAAACAACAGCAAAGGCAACCCCAAACCACGGTGTGACTCGGCTAGCTAATTCTTGAATATTATCTTTACCGGTTGCAACGAGTGTTAGGAAACTTAATAGTGGTAACCCTACCCCTGTTAAGAAGAACCCTGCCATCGCTGACGTAATATTAGTTCCTGACTGCTGACCAATTATTGCTGGAAAAATCAAATTACCTGCACCAAAATACATTGCAAACAGCATTAAACCTAAGATTATAACATAAGACGTCGGTACTTTTTTAGACATAATATCCCTCCCAAATAACTTGCTATCTTTCACGATTAAACAGACCATAAATGAAACTTTCTAATAAATAGAAGAAAGAGGGTCTCTCTTTCTTCTATCGACTATCATTAATAAACGGATGTTGTATCCTTAGAGATTTTCTCTATTGATTCTTGCACCGTCTTCAAGAATGCGCCTGCCATCATACCGTCTAATACGCGGTGATCGATAGATAGGCATAAGTTTACCATATCTCTAATCCCAATCATATTATCAACTACTGCCGGACGCTTAATAATAGATTCAACTTGTAAAATAGCGGCTTGCGGATGATTAATAATTCCCATAGACTGAACCGAACCAAATGATCCTGTACTATTAACTGTAAAAGTGCCACCTTCCATATCAGATGGTGCTAACTTACCAATTTTAGCTTTTGCTGCCAAATCGTTAATTTCCCTTGCAATGCCTTTGATTGATTTTTCATCAGCATTTTTAATAACTGGAACATATAATAAGTCATTTGCTGCAATAGCAATTGAAATATTAATATCTTTATTTTGAATAATCTTATCTCCTGCCCAGCTACTGTTTAATAGTGGGAATTCTTTCAAAGCTTGGGCTACTGCTTTTACAAAGAACGCAAAGTACGTTACATTGTAACCTTCGTCTTTTCTAAATTGAGCTTTGATACTGTCTCTATAGTTTACAAGGTTTGTCGCATCTACCTCTGCCATCATCCAAGCATGCGGAATTGTTTGTTTACTTTCAACCATATGCTTAGCGATTGCTTTTCTGACACCACTTACTGGTATCTCAACAACATTACCACTTGCAACTACCGCTGGAGCTGGACTACTTGCTACAGGTGCTGCCGCAGCTGGCGCTTGAGGTTGCTCAACTGGAGCTGATACAGCTGGTACGGCTTGTGGCGTGCCACCATTTTCAATAACAGCTAGGATATCCTTGCGTGTAATACGACCGCCAGAACCACTACCTGTTACTTGAGCTAAATCAATATCATGTTCGCCAGCTAATCTTAATACCGCTGGTGAAAATCTCATACCTGATCCAGATTGCTTCACTGCAGGTTTTGTTGGTGTTTTTTCTTGTTTTGGTGATTCTGCTACAGGTGCTTTTTCTTCTATTGCAGGTGCTGCTTCAGCAACAGGTTCAGAACCTGCACCATCTGTTTCAATGGTACAAATTACTGTACCCACATCTACCGTTTCATCTTCAGACACTAGGATTTCCTTAATTGCTCCTGTGAATGATGAAGGGATTTCAGCTACTACTTTATCTGTTAATACTTCTGCTAATGCTTCATATTTTTCAACGTGTTGACCTGGTTTTACCAACCAAGAACTAATACTTCCATCTGTTACACTTTCACCTAATTTAGGCATTGTAATTTGTTCAAGTGCCACTCTACTTCACTCCTTAATTATATAGTTTAGTTACACCTATCTAAAATTCAGCTAATTCGCGCATTGCTACTTCTACTTTATCTGGGTCAATGGTGAAGTTTTTCTCCATTGTAATCGCGAATGGCATTGCTGGAATATCTGGTCCTGCAAGTCTTGCAATCGGTGCATCTAAATCGAATAAACAATTTTCTGAAATTATGGCACTTACTTCACCGATAATACTTCCTTCTAAGTTATCCTCTGTCACTAATAATACTTTCCCTGTTTTCTTAGCCGCTTCGATAATGCCTTCTTTATCTAATGGATAGATTGTTCTTAAATCTAGGATATGAACATCGAAGCCATCTGCTGCTAATCGTTCCGCTGCTTCTTTAGCAAATTCTACAGCTAAACCATAAGTAATAACAGTAATATCAGAACCTTCACGTACTACGTTAGCTTTGCCAATCGGCACAGTATAGTCTGTTTCAGGAACTTCCCCTTTAAGTAAGCGGTATGCTTTCTTATGTTCGAAGAATAAAACAGGATCATTATCACGAATCGCCGACTTCAATAATCCTTTTGCATCATATGGATTTGAAGGAATAACAATTTTAAGTCCTGGTTGACCAAAGAATACTTTCTCAACTGATTGTGAATGGTATAATCCACCGTGAATTCCGCCTCCGAAAGGTGCTCTGATTACCATTGGACAGCTCCAATCGTTATTAGAACGGTAACGAATACGAGAAGCTTCTGAAATAATTTGGTTAACAGCAGGCATAATAAAATCAGCAAACTGAATTTCTGAGATTGGACGGTAACCATACATCGCTGCTCCGATACCAACCCCAACAATTGCAGATTCAGCAAGTGGTGCATCTAACACACGGTCTTCACCAAAGTCTGCATGTAAGCCTTCAGTCGCTTTAAATACGCCACCTTTTTGACCGACATCTTCACCCAAAATAAATACTTTTTCATCTCTTTCCATCTCTTCGCGAAGAGCCAGCTTAATTGCCTCAATATATGAAATCACTGCCATGACTTATTCCTCCCCACTTTCTTCATAAACATAGTTAAATGATGATTCAGGTGTCGCATACGGTGCATTTTCTGCATAATCCGTCGCTTCGTTGATTTCTTTAGCGATTTCTTTTTCCATCACGTCAACGTCTTCTTCTTTCATAAAGCCTTCTGCAATCAATTCTTTCTTGAAGATTTCAATCGGATCTTTTTCTTTAGCCTCTGCCACCTCTTCACGTGAACGGTATACACGGTCATCATCATCTGAAGAATGTGGTGTAAAGCGATAAGAAAGAGTCTCAATTAAAGTTGGTCCTTCACCTCTTCTTGCACGGTCTGTCGCTTCTTTGAATGCTAAGTAAACCTCAGCAAAATTATGACCATCTACTTGCACACCTGGAATGCCATACCCAATCGCACGATCTGATAATTTTTTAGCGGCGAATTGCTTGTCAGCAGGCACACTGATTGCATAGTGATTGTTATGAATAACAAATACCACTGGTAATTTATGGACACTAGCAAAGTTGATTCCTTCGTGGAAATCTCCTTGGTTAGACGACCCTTCACCACATGATGCATAAGAGACGCTATCATCTCCAGCCATTTTCGCTGCTAAACCAATCCCTGCAGCATGTGGGAATTGTGTCGTAACTGGAGAACTTTGTGTCACAATTCTATTTTTTCGTTGCCCGTAATGGGATGGCATTTGACGCCCACCAGAGTTTGGATCTTCTGCCTTAGCGAAAACAGATAACATAATATCTTTCGCTGTCATGCCGAAGCTAAGTACCATTGCTAAATCACGGTAGTACGGTAAGCAATAATCTTTGTCTAAATCAAAAGCAAATGCTGCTCCTACTTGAGCAATTTCTTGACCCTGACCCGAGATATGGAAAGGTATTTTACCGGCACGATTTAATAACCAGATGCGTTCATCCACTCTTCTTGTTAATAACGCTGTTCGGTAAATACTTTGTAGTTCTTCTTTAGATAAACCTGTCTCTTTTAAAGCCATTGTATTCCCTCCTGATAATAGTTTTTTACTTACTAACCGTGAATTTGATTATTATCCACTGCTAATGCTGCTTCTGCTAATGCCTCTGATAAAGTTGGATGCGGATGAATTGTCTCACCAATTTCCCATGGTGTCGCATCTAATACTTGAGCAAGTGCCGCCTCACTGATCATATCTGTTACGTGAGGACCTATCATTGCCACTCCTAAAATATCATCGGTTTCTTTATCAGCAATTACTTTCACAAAACCATCCGACTCTCCGAAAACTAAAGCCTTGCCAATCCCTTTAAAGACAAATTTGCCTTTCTTAACTTTATGACCGTTCTCTTTAGCTTTATCTTCAGATACCCCTACACATGCAATTTCTGGTGATGTGTAGATACATCTTGGAACTAAATCATAATTAATTGGCTCAACTTTCTCACCACAAATGCTCTTAACAGCGAGTGTCCCCTCATGCATAGCAACATGCGCTAACTGTAATGTTGGGATACAATCGCCAATCGCATAAATATGGCTTTCTTTTGTTTGGAATTGATTATTTACCTTAATAAAGCCTTTTTCAAGAATTATATTTGTATTTTCAAGCCCAATATTTTCAATATTGGCTTGGCGACCAACTGAGACCAATAACTTATCAGCTTCAAATGTCTGAGCTTCGCCTTTTACAGTTGCTTGAATAGTCATCCCTTTTTTAGTTTTCTTAAACGTATCAGGTAAAACTTCCGCCCCTGTAACAATCTCTACCCCTTTTTTCTTAAAGAGTGTTGTTAACTCTTTTGAAATCTCTTTATCCTCCATAGCAACCACACGGTCAGCAAACTCTAAAACTGTTACTTTAACCCCAAAATCAGTTAATAATGAAGCCCACTCCATACCAATAACGCCACCCCCAACAATAACCATTGATTTGGGCAATTCTTCCATTTTAAGCGCGCCGTCTGATGATAAAACAACCTCTTCATCAAATGGTAGATTAGGTAACGGACGAGGTCTTGAGCCTGTTGAGATGATTAGATTTTTAGGAATAATCATATCATTTTCAGAGCCATCTTCATGAGAAATTGAAATTGTTCCTGCCATTGGTGAGAAGATTGATGGTCCTAGGATAGTACCTGTCCCTTCATATAAATCAATCTTACCCATTTTAAATAACTGATGAATCCCTTTCTCTAATTGGTCCACAATCGATTGTTTTCTTTCTTGCGCTTTCAAGAAATTAATCGCTGCATCACCCGAAAGTTCAACACCAAATTCAGCTGCTTTTTTAACCGTTTGAAACACTTCTGCTGAACGTAGGAGTGCTTTACTCGGAATACAACCTCTATGTAGGCACGTTCCACCTACTTTAGATTTTTCTACAACTGCAACTTTTTTCCCTTTTTTAGCTGCCTGTATCGCTGCAACGTAGCCACCTGTTCCGCCGCCTAAGATCACTAAATCATATTCTTGAGCCAAAACAATTCCTCCTCTTAGTAGTGTTTCACATCTTCTTTTTTAGCTAAAACACGCTGAGCACCTTGATTTAAAGCACCCATTTCATCTTCTCCTGGTACTACAATAATCGGTGCAATCCAGTCAATATATCCTGAAATTTCTTTTACAAACTTCTCACTTCTTGATAGACCACCTGTTAAGACTAACCCATCAATTTTCCCTTTAAGTGACGCTGCATTTGCGCCAATCTCCTTGGCAATTTGATAAGCCATTGCTTCAAAAATAAGTTGTGCCTTATCATCTCCACCTGCCATCAATTTCTCAACTTCACGTAAATCATTCGTACCAAGATAGGATACCAACCCACCCTTACCTATTAACGTCTTGTAGATTTTTTCTTCGTCCCAATTCTTTGTCGCCTGAATAAAGTCATAAACTGGGACTCCTCCAGCACGCTCAGCACTAAAAGGTCCTTCGCCGCCCAAAGCATTGTTCACATCTATTACTTTGCCTTGTTCATGAGCAGCAACTGAAACACCACCACCTAGGTGAGCAATCACATAATTTCTCTTATCATAGGTCGTTCCTTGCTCTCTAGCTGCAATACGCCCTACTGCTTTGTGGTTTAACGCATGAAATACACTCGTACGTTCTATTATTTTTGTTCCTGACACACGAGCAATCGCTTTCATTTCATCAACCACTACGGGATCTACAATGTAAGCTGGAATGCCATATTGTTGCGCAATCTCATCCGCAATTAATCCACCTAAATTACAAGCATGTTGACCTGAAACACCGATACGTAAGTCCTCTTTTAACTTTTCAGTTACATCATATGTCCCACTTTCAATCGGTCTCAGTAACCCACCTCTACCAACAACCGCTGATAAACTTGTTAAGTCATAGTTATTATCCTCAATCACTTTTAAAATAGCTTTCGTTCTAAAGTCAAATTGATCACTGATACTTTTATACGCTTCAATCTCCGCCATTGGATGACTTAATTCTTCTTGGAATAATTTTTCATCCCCACGATAGACCGCTACTTTAGTAGAAGTAGACCCTGGATTAATAACTAATGTTTCAAAGTTCATATGCCGCCTCGCTTTCTTTTATTTAACTTGTTTGAATGGCCAATTTTAGAGAAGCCATTTTCGTATCTGTACTATCACTTCTTGATGAAAGAGCGATTGGAACTCCCGCTCCAACGATTACACCACTGACTGTAGCTGGAACAAAATGACTAAATACTTTATACAAGAAATTCCCTCCATCAATCGATGGAACTACAAGAACATCTGCATCGCCTTTTATTTTACCTTCGTAGCCTTTGACTGACGCTGCATCTTTACATGTCGCAATATCAAAGGAAATCGGTCCTTCTACAACTGCCTCTACTGGGTTATTTTCAAAATAATTATGCACTTCATGAGCATCTGCTGATGAAGGCATCTTCGGATTATAAACTTCAACTGAACTTAAAAGCGCAACTTTTGGACACTTAATCCCCATCTTATGCGCGACTTCAATTGCATTTTTTGTAATCTCTACTTTTTGAGCAACATCTGGCTGAATATTTAATGCTGGATCTGTCAAAATAAATTGACGACCACCTTCTGTTAATTCAATCACTGATGCTTGAGATAATACGCCTTCTTTTCTAAGACCATTCTCTTTCTTCAATACTTCTTTTAAAATCGTTGATGTTTGAACCGATCCCTTCATCAAAACCGTCGCCCGCTTATCAACTACTGCTTTTACTGCTTCCGTCACCATATCTTGATCATCTAAACAAACCATTGCTGTTACTTCATCCATCTCAACTTCCAATGACTCCTTACTAAATAAAATAAAGTCACATAAACCGTCATCAACTGCTTGTCTCACTACTTTATCAACGAAACTCTGACTCGCTCCGGCTACTGCCACTATCGCTTTTTTATCTGTCTTCATTTTTATCAACACCTTTTCTAAAGTCATTGTTTTTGATTATAAGAAAAGAACTACCTCCATGGTATGCTTTATACACAAACTGAAGATAATTCTTTTCAAATGTCTATCTTAATTAACGCTTAGTAATTGATGATTTTTCAGTTTGTAAAAATGTACTACGAACACGCATCATTTCTTCGATACGACTTTCAGCTAAATGATCGGCTGCCATCGCAGTTGTTATTTTTTCATTTTTAGCGATTTCGAATACTTTCGTCATTTGGTTATATACTTCTTTGATCTTGCGATCTGCTTTCGCTTCATCATAACCACTTAATTCTTCAGCTACGTTGATAACACCACCCGAGTTAACAATATAATCTGGCGCATAAACAATACCTGCTTCTTCAATTGCTTTGCCATGTTTTTCAATGTCTAGTAATTGGTTATTAGAACTACCACAAACCGCCTTAACTTTTAGTTGCGGAATTGTATCATCATTTAAAATCCCACCTAAAGCACATGGACAGAAGATATCTGCTTCAACACCGTAAATTTCATCGATTCCTACAGCTGTCGCACCTAGATTATTTACAGCACGATCAATCGATTCTTGATTGATATCCGTTACGATTAATTTAGCACCTTCTTCATGTAACATTTCACATAAGCTATAAGAAACGTTTCCTACACCCTGTACAGAAATTGTTTTACCTTCTAATGAATCTGAACCGTAAACTTCTTTTGCAGTTGCCTTCATTGCATAGTAAACACCTAACGCTGTTTTAGGACTAGGATTTCCAGATCCACCTGCTGCACTACTACTACCTGTTACATAATTTGTTTCTTCGAACATGTAGTTCATATCTTCTACTGTAGTGTTAACATCTTCGGCTGTAATATAACGACCATTTAAGCCTTCGATGTAACGACCTAACGCACGGAATAACGCTTCACTTTTGTCTTTTTTAGGATCTCCAATAATAACTGTTTTAGCTCCCCCAATGTTTAAACCTGCTGCTGCGTTTTTATATGTCATTCCACGGGCTAATCTTAAAGCATCTGTTAAGGCTTCTTCTTCAGTTTCATATGGCCACATACGGCATCCACCAAGTGCTGGTCCTAAAGTTGTGTCGTGAATCGCTATAATTGCTTTCAAACCTGAACTCTTATCATGACAAAATACCACTTGCTCATAATCTCTGTTAACCATTTCTTCAAATAACATAAAAACTGCCTCCTCTTTAAACTTTATTATTTTCACAAAAGAAAACGCTTACACGTGTTCCTTATCTCCAAAATAACATATCTAAAAAAAAAAAATGTAAATTAGATAAGCATTCAATGAGAAAAAACTAATAATACAAAATTGTATTTTACTAGTGGCTTAATGAACTTGATATCAATTTTGTACAATAGTTTATTGTGTATTTTTTATATAACACTCTTTTTTAGTTGCAGACCGTAATAAAATCCATATTACAAAAAATATATAGAACAGATTACTATTTCGTTATAATACAAGTTAATTGACTGACTCAACTTCCTTTGATCACAAAATCACTTATGTTTTTTTTTGAAAGAAATTGTCCATTTTTTTAAATACATACTTTCTGTTAATAGAAAAAACTTATGGCCCTAAATTTAGTATTAATTGCAGCTATTCATTTTAATCAATTACTCACTGACAGCCTCCCTCAATTAAATGGACTTTAACATTAAAATAAGATATGATTATTTAGGTATAAAATATTACATTTAGTAAATGAGGTGCGTATTATGAAGATGATTACCATTTGCATTCCAATGTATAATGAAGAAGATAATTTAGTAGTTTTGCACGAAAAATTGGTAGAACTTGCTGAGCCATATAAAGGAACGTATATTTTTGAATTTTTATTTGTAAACGACGGCAGTATGGATCGTTCGCTTGACATTGTTAAAGAACTTACTCAACAGGATTCTCGTGTAAAATGTGTTGATTTATCCCGAAATTTCGGAAAAGAACCTGCTATGTTAGCTGGTTTTGATTACGCTAAAGGGGACGCTATTATTATGATGGATGCAGATTTACAACATCCGCCAAGTACTGTACCAAAAATGATTAAGGAATGGGAAAATGGTTACCAAGATGTTTATGGTAAGCGTGTGTCTCGTCATGGCGAATCATTTCTGAAAAAAGGATTTTCAAAACTCTACTATAAAATTCTAGGAATGTTTTCAACTGTTCCTGTTTTACCTGCTGTAGGTGATTTTAGATTATTAGATAGAAAATGTATCGATAGTATAAAGAAACTACGAGAATCACAACGCTACACTAAAGGTATCTATATGTGGATTGGATTTAAGAAAAAAGAAGTCACTTTTGAAGCCAATGAACGTTTTGCCGGAGAGACTAAATGGCAATTTAAATCACTAGTAAAACTAGCGATTGATGGAATTATTTCTGATTCTACTGCCCCTCTACGTTTCTCTCTAGTCTCAGGTATTGTTATTGCTCTTTTTGCTTTTATCTATATGATATACACTTTTATTACAACGCTTATGTATGGTAATGCTACACCCGGATATCCTAGTCTTGTTATTCTGATCCTCTTCCTAAGCGGGACACAACTGATTTTCTTAGGCGTTATGGGGGAGTATATTGGAAAAATATTTATGGAAGTTAAACAACGTCCTCCATATCTTATTCAAGAATATATTACAGCAGAAGACGACGGGAAGGACACTGACTCATGCAAAAAATAAAAACATGGCTGATGAGTTTTGACTTTATGACTGAACGTTATTATTCTATTTTGATGTACCTTATAATGGGTGGTATCACAACTGTCATAAATATTGTAACGTTCTATTTATTTAATTCTACACTTGGATTAAATTATACGATTTCTAATATTATTGCTTGGGTATTTGCTGTTTTATTTGCTTACATTTCTAATAAACTCTATGTATTCGAAAGCAAACATAACAACTTTACTGAACTCATACAAGAAATAAGCTCGTTCTTTGGATTTAGAGTACTATCACTTTTCATGGATTTAGCCGTTATGTTTGTCTGCATTAGTTTGCTAGATATGACTCCCATAATTGCTAAAATACTAGCCAATGTTGTCGTATTAATAGCTAATTATATTTTTAGTAAATTATTTATCTTTAAAAAATAAAAAAACTGCCAATCCAAGAGGACTGGCAGTTTTTTATTTGATTTCTTTTAATGCG
>NZ_JAPDSH010000011.1 GCF_029143285.1 Vagococcus proximus | reverse complement strand
AGGTACAACAGAGGTAACATATATCTACAAAAAAATCGAAGCCGAACCCGAAGAAAAATTCGGTAGTTTAGTGGTTCGTCACATAACAGAAGATGGCAAAGAGTTAGCGCCGATTGTAGGTACGACAGAAAAAGTCGGAACAGCTTACAGTACTGAAAACCAATCATTCGACGGCTATGAATTCGTCAAAGTATCAGATGATAGTGGAAAACCAGCTGGCGAGTATGTCGAAGGAACAACTAATGTGACTTATATTTACAAAAAAATAGAAGTAGAACCCGAAGAGAAATTCGGAAGTTTAGTGGTTCGTTACATAACAGAAAACGGCAAAGAGTTAGCACCGATTACTGGGACAACAGAGAAAGTCGGAACACGTTATGAAACGAAAGAAGAAAAATTCGACGGTTATGAATTCGTCAAACTATCAGACGATAGTGGAAAACCAACTGGGGAATATGTTGAAGGCACAACAGAGGTAACATATATCTACAAAGCAATTGAAGTAGAACCTGAAGAAAAATTCGGAAGCTTAGTGGTTCGTCACATAACAGAAGATGGCAAAGAATTAGCGCCGATTGTAGGTAAGACAGAAAAAGTCGGAACAGCTTACAGTACTGAAAACCAATCATTTGACGGCTATGAATTCGTCAAAGTATCAGATGATAGTGGAAAATCAGCTGGCGAATATGTAGAGGGCACAACAGAAGTAACATACATCTACAAAGCAATCGAAGCCGAACCTGAAGAGAAATTTGGTAGTTTAGTAGTTCGTCATATAACAGAAGATGGCAAAGAATTAGCGCCGATTGTCGGTACGACAGAAAAAGTTGGAACAGCTTACAGTACTGAAAACCAATCATTCGACGGTTATGAATTCGTAAAACTATCAGACGATAGTGGAAAACCAACTGGGGAATATGTTGAAGGCACAATAGAAGTTACTTATATCTACAAAAAAATCGAAGCCGAACCCGAAGAGAAATTCGGTAGTTTAGTGGTTCGTTACATAACAGAAGATGGTAAAGAATTAGCACCCATCGTGGGTACGACACAAAAAGTTGGAACAGCTTATGAAACGAAAGAAGAGAAATTTGATGGTTATAAATTTGTTAAACTATCAGATAATAGTGGGAAACCATCAGGCGAATATGTCGAAGGAACAACTAATGTGACTTATATTTACAAAAAAATAGAAGTAGAACCTGAAGAAAAATTCGGAAGCTTAGTGGTTCGTCACATAACAGAAGATGGCAAAGAATTAGCACCGATTGTCGGTACGACAGAAAAAGTCGGTACGACCTATGAAACGAAAGAAGAGAAATTCGACGGATATGAATTTGTCAAACTATCAGACGCTAGTGGAAAAGCAGCTGGTGAATATGCAGAAGGTACAACAAATGTGACTTACATCTATAAAGCACTTGAAGTAGAATCTGAAGAAAAATTCGGAAGCTTAGTGGTTCGTTACATAACAGAAGATGGCAAAGAATTAGCGCCGATTGTGGGTACAACAGAAAAAGTTGGAACAGCCTATGAAACGAAAGAAGAGAAATTTGATGGTTATAAATTCGTCAAACTATCAGAGGATAGCGCGAAAGTATCTGGTGAGTATGTCGAAGGAATAACTAAAGTAACCTATATTTATAAAGCGATTAATGACGTGTCTAAGGAAGAGCCAAAAGAAAAATACGGCAACTTAATCGTTCGTCACATAACAGAAGATGGCAAAGAGTTGGGCTTTATTAAAATCGAGAATAAAAAAATCGGAACGCCATATGAAACAGCTAAAAAAACGTTTAAAGATTATACATTCCTAAAACTAGATGAAAGCAGTTCGAAGATTAAAGGAGAATATAAAGAGGGAACAACAGAAGTTATCTATATTTATAAAAAAATAGCTGAAAAAGTACCTTCAAATAAGATTGGGTCTTTGGTTATTACTCATATGACAAAAGATGGAAAACTTTTAAAAGAATCAAGTAGTCAAAAAAATATAGAAGGAACACCTTATATTACGAATTTTGAAAAGATAAAAGGTTATAAATTCGTAGGACTTTCAGAAAAAAGTGCACCAAGAACTGGTAACTACTCAAGTGGTATTACTGAAGTTATCTTTGTATATGAACCAATTAAAAATATTAGATTACCTCATGACACCTTAGAGAAGGTTAATAAAAATAACACCAATTTAAAAGGATTAACTAACGTAACAACACCTTTATACAAAAAAAATTCTAGTTATGATAACTTAGACAAAAAACATGCAAAGGATAGTTCTATTAAACGTTTGCCTCAAACAAGCGAAGTCAGAACAAAAAACCATGTTTTTGTAGGAATAGCCCTATTAATGAGCGTTGTAAGTCTGGTTATATTCAGAAGGAATAAATAAATTGTTTGCAAAGCAATTATACTCATTTGATTGGGTATAATTGCTTTTTTGATTACTATTTATTTTTTTGCGTATGCATACGTAAATGTTGATTATGTTTATATTAATGAGGGTTATATGATAAAAAGGAATAAGTTGTCATATAGGGGGATTTTTAGCTATGAAAAAAGGCTCGAAAAAAATAATTGTTGGATTAATAGGTATTATGGTAGTGGGTATTATGATTATAGGTATCGAGTTGTCTCAACCAATTCATTCAAATGCACAAGAAAATCAATTTAAGACTAAAAAAACGAAAGCCATTTTAGATCCTAATGCAACAAAGGGAAAATTAAAAGTTAGCTATTTATCTGTAAATAAAAATGGGAAAGAATTAAAACCTAGTATGACAATAAAAAAAGAAATTGGTAGCCCATACCAAGTTAATAGGGAAGATATAAAAGGATATGAGTTTGTAGGGTTATCTGAAGGAAGTGCTCCTACAGCAGGTTTTTTTATTAATGGAACACAAAAAGTGACCTACATGTATAAGGCAAAAGAAAAGACAGCATCTAAAAAAGGGAATTTGAAAGTTCGTTATGTAGATACTAATGGAGTGGATATCATTGCTCCGAGAGCAACGACAGAAAAAATAAGCACACATTATAAAGTTAGCAAAGTTAAGTTTAGAGGCTACACATATAAAGGATTGTCGGAAAACAGTGCTCCTGCAACAGGAAAGTATAAAGAGCATGAGCAAGAGGTATGTTTTGAATACCAACAGGATGATTTTAATACCGTTTCGGAAAATGGATTAAGAAAATTAATTGTTCGTTATGTTGACATGAAAGGCAACGTGATAAGAAAAGAAACAGAATCAACAGGAGAGATAGGTTCTTCTTATGAAGTAAAACAGATTCCTGTCTATGGTTATGATTTTATCCAGCTAGCTGATTCAAGTGCGCCAATCACAGGGCAGTATTCTAAAGAAACAACAATTGTAACTTATGTGTACGATAAAAAAGTGTAAAGTAAAAAGGTAAGCCAATAAAATTGGCTTACCTTTTTTGTTAGTCTCAATACACATCAACTATTCACGCGTAAAAAAATTTTTGCTCTTTCGGTAGCTTCAATTTGAGATGAATCGAAAGTACCTATTTATCTCAAATTCCTAGTTACTCAGAGCAGAACGAATTTTTTTACAGCTCTAGAAATAGTCACTGAAGTAGGCGCTTTGGTTGGGGATGATGCGTTCTAGGGATCTTAGTGTTTTTCTGTCTGTTGTGAGTCTGTCGATTTGTGACAGGTAGGTTGGGCGTTTGTAGCTCATTAGCATGGTTGCTAGGGTTTGGATGTCTAATGTCACGGGTTGGCCGATGGCTTCGCGTGTGACGGTGACGTTTTCGTCTTCGTCCCATGTTAGGGAGAAGGTTCCGTTATTCCATTCGGCTACTGGGTCTTCGATAACAAAGTGGAAAGGTTCGACACTACTATCAAAAGGATAGTGAGTTAAGAAGTTTTCCACGTCTACGATACGTGCCATAAAGAATGGGGCAATCGTTTCTTTTATGTCGCTATCATCAAATAGGAACGCAATCGGTTCGTTTTTATAAGTTGACCCTTCGACGTAATTAATCATCGAGAAGTGGGCTGAGATAAAGTTCCACAAGCCTTTTCTTGCTTCTTGATTAAGGTAAATCATTTCTTTGATATGAAAGACTTCTTCGGCTATCCAGTAGAAACAAAAGCCAGTAGGGCGGTCGTTTTCGTCGTAATAAACGGCAGCTGTACGTTCGCCTTCGTTTTCCCAACGCCAGTATTCGTCCCAGTTTAGCTCGCTTCTAACCATAGCGCCGTGGGTTTGTTTAGCGAACTCGTCGTAAACTTTAATTACATCGGGATCGTCAAAAGCTAAGCGTTCAACTGATCCAGGTGTTGCGGCTTGTTTTGGCAGTTGGCTGTCTTTGATTTTAAAGGTCATGTGGTCAGACATGATTTCCCAGCCTTTACGACGGTAGTACGGAATATTGTAAGGGTACAGGTAAGAAATCCACTGTCCGCGTTCGCGCATATTCGTTAGGGCTAGTGTAATTAAATCTTTCATCAAGCCTAAGCTTGCGTATTCGGGATAAGTTCCCACACCTGTCACGCCACCCATATCGTAAATATTGCCGTGAATGTTGACTTGGCAAGGGTAGACAGCGATTTGTGACAGTAATTTATCATCTTCGTCAAACCAACCTAAAACATCGGCTGATTTTAAGACGGGACGTTTGGCTTTCGTAATCTCGCTTTCATCTTCATAGCCACCTTCTTCAATATCTGAGTCTGTGACTTGGAAAACGTAGCGTAATAATTCGTTAAATTGTTTTAAATGTTTTAGTTCAACGGGCTTGATCTCAAGTTTTTCCCGTATCTCTTCTCGATTCATGTTATAACCTCTCTCTAGTTGTTAGGTTCATTATACCAAATATTCTGAAATTCGGTTAAAAATGTGCTATTGTTAAGAAGAGTACGCTTTGACAAGCGAAAAGTCTTTTAATCCCTGTCCAAGCTTGCTATAATTAAGGGTGCTGAAGAAATAGAAAGTAGGAGTATATAGATGACGATAGAAGAGATGAAAAAACGCCAGGAAAAGATCCGTAACTTTTCGATTATCGCCCATATTGACCACGGAAAATCAACATTAGCTGACCGTATTTTACAACAAACGGAAACAGTATCAGACCGTGAAATGCAAAATCAATTACTAGATTCAATGGATCTAGAACGTGAACGTGGGATTACAATCAAACTAAACGCGGTTGAATTAACATACACGGCTAAAGATGGAGAAGATTACATCTTCCATTTGATTGATACACCGGGACACGTGGATTTCACTTATGAAGTATCACGTAGTTTGGCTGCCTGTGAAGGGGCTATCTTGGTTGTCGATGCAGCCCAAGGGATTGAAGCCCAAACATTAGCTAACGTGTATTTAGCGTTAGATAATGACTTAGAGATTTTACCTGTTATTAATAAAATTGACTTACCTGCGGCTGATCCAGAGCGCGTGCGTGGTGAGATTGAAGATGTAGTCGGTATTGATGCCAGTGAAGCAGTTCTTGCTAGTGCGAAAGCTGGTATCGGAATTGAAGAAATCTTAGAGCAAATCGTGGAATACGTGCCAGCGCCAACAGGTGACTTAAACGCACCACTTAAGGCCCTAATTTTTGACTCAGTTTACGACAGTTACCGTGGGGTTATCCTGAATGTCCGTGTAACGGATGGAATGGTTAAACCTGGCGACGAAATTATGCTGATGCAAAATGGTAAAAAGTTTGAAGTTATCGATGTTGGTATCTTCTCACCAAAACCAATTAGTCGTGATTTCTTAATGGTTGGAGATGTTGGGTATATTACTGCCGGTATCAAGACTGTTAAAGATACACAAGTAGGGGATACCGTTACCCTTGCTAACAATCCAGCTGAAGAAGCACTTGATGGTTACCGTAAGATGACACCGATGGTTTACTGTGGTCTTTACCCAATCGACACAGCCCGTTACAATGACTTACGTGAAGCATTAGAAAAATTACAATTAAACGATTCAGCCCTTGATTTTGAACCTGAAACATCACAAGCCCTAGGGTTTGGTTTCCGTTGTGGTTTCTTAGGGTTACTACACATGGACGTGGTTCAAGAACGTCTTGAGCGTGAATTTAACTTAGAATTAATCACAACAGCACCGTCAGTTATCTATCATGTTAACCAAACAGACGGCACGCAAATCGTGGTGGATAACCCATCAGATTTCCCAGAGCCTGTGAAGATTGATTCAGTAGAAGAACCTTATGTTAAAGCTTCTATCATGGTACCAAACGAATATGTTGGGGCTGTTATGGAATTATCACAACGTAAACGTGGCGACTTCTTAACAATGGATTACTTAGATGATTACCGTGTAAACGTGGTCTATGAGTTACCATTATCAGAAATCGTATTCGACTTCTTTGATAAATTAAAATCAAGTACAAAAGGCTATGCCTCTCTTGATTATGAGATTATCGGATACAAAACAAGCCGCCTAGTGAAGATGGATATCTTATTAAATGGTGAAAACGTCGATGCGTTAAGCTTCATCGTTCACAGAGACTTTGCTTTTGAACGTGGTAAAGCAATCGTTGAGAAACTGAAAAAACTAATTCCTCGTCAACAATTTGAGGTGCCAATCCAAGCTGCCATCGGTCAAAAAATCGTGGCGCGTAGTGACATCAAAGCCTTGCGTAAAAACGTATTGGCAAAATGTTACGGTGGCGATATTTCACGTAAACGTAAATTACTTGAGAAACAAAAAGATGGTAAAAAACGTATGAAACAAATCGGATCAGTAGAAGTCCCACAAGATGCCTTCATGGCCGTTCTGAAGATGGATGAAGACGAACCGAAGAAATAGAAAGATACAAAAAGCCTTACATAACATATGTGAGGCTTTTTGGTTATTTTAGACGTCAGATTAGGAGATGAAAAGTAATGTTTGATAAAAATATGAAAAAAATACTTCTTGGTTCATTAATTTTTGGGATAATTGGATTTCTTGGCTTTTTATCACCATATGGGGATGAGAAATGGAATTTTATTTTTGAAAATTTAATTTGGATTCCCATAGAAGTAATCGTTTTAGGAATTGTTGTGACAAAATTACTGACAAATTCTGAAGAGGTTCAAAATAAAAAAATTCAAGATAAGCGTTATAAAAAATTAGCAGGAAAAAGTCAAAAAGAGTGTATGAAAACAATATATTTTCAATTAATTGATTTGATGACTGGTATGCATACGATTGAAAATTATTCAGAAGTATATAAAAAAGAGTATTCAAAAATAAATGAATTATTTACTTCTGAGAAGTTAAAGCACGGGTATGACAAGCTATATGCAGGAGAAAATGTAATTAATGATTTTATGGATGGAAATCTGAAATTTATTAATGTGAGCCATTATCATGTTTCAGGACAAGTTGGATTCCATATAAAGAATAAGATTGAGATATTTATTGAACGATATAAGAATTATATTCCTGATGAAATAGCGCTTGAATTTTTTGAAATACTATATTTAATAGATAGTAGTATCTTATTTTCCACTAATGAAAATTTGGTATTTTCTAGAGAACAAATAATAAAACTATATTATGAAAAAAGTATTCCTGAAGAGGAAATAAAAAAAATGGCGAATTATTATATTGATTTTTTTAACAATATTAATTCAAAAATTGAACAATTAGAAAGATTAACTGAAAATATTGAATTAGATTAACTATGATTTTATTAAGTTATGGTAGGAGATGAATATCTATGGTGAGTGAAGATAAAGTACTTTTAATTATAGGAAATGGATTTGATATTGCCGCAGGGTTAAAATCAAGTTTTCAAGATTTTTTTAATCAAAGAATAACGACAGATTTTGTAGAAATAATGGAGAGACATAGTGGAGAGTTTAAACGTAAAAATAGGATATTTAGAATTGGAACGTTAGATTCAGATTATACAGTTTGGGATTTTTATTTTTATTCTAAACATTTAAATGCTAATGAGGTGAATTGGTGCGATGTTGAAGGAAATATAAAAAATGGTTTGGTTTCAAAGAATCGTAAGAATTTATTATATGATTTTATAAAAAGAAAAACAGGTTATGTATCTGAAGGTCAAAGTAATTTGCCAGCTTCACTTTTAGGTAGTTTGGCAAGAGCTTATATTTTTAAAGATGAAAAAATATTTAATAATGAACGAGAAGTCTATCAATTTTTAAAAGAAGAATTAAAAAAACTTGAGGAAGCATTTATTATTTATTTAAAAAAACAAGTTAGTGAAAACTCTAAGTATCAATATAATGCATTGAGACAGCTTAGGTATTTAGCGGGAAAAAAAGAGTATCATTTATTAAGTTTTAATTATACAAATCCTATAGAATATAAAAGTGATACTGTTGTAATAGAGCAAGTTCATGGTTCATTAATTGATAATGATATAATATTTGGAATTGATCAAGAACAAATTGATATTGAGGAAAATATCGAAATTTATAAATTTAGTAAAACATATCGAAAATTATCACAACTAAAAAAACATACTGAAATATTGAATCCTGACATAACGCATATAAAATTTTATGGTCATTCATTAAGTGAAATGGATTATTCATATTTTCAATCGATTTTTGATTACTATGATTTATATAATTCAAATGTGGAGTTGATATTTTATTATTCAGTTTATGACAAGAAAAAAGAGAGTGAGATTGTAGAAACACAATTTGAAGCTGTGAGTAAATTAATAGATACATATGGTAAGAGTATGACTAATATAAATCATGGGAAAAATTTAATGCATAAATTAATTTTAACGAATCGTTTAAGTATCTTACCATTCGATGTAGATAGAGAGGAAATTAGACAGACGTATGGTGACTAATCATATTTTTATTGACTATCCTTATGATATAGGATTATAATCACCGTAGATAGAAATAAATCAAAATAAAAAAGGCACTCACCAGTCGGACGGCAATCCTTCTGATGAGCCTTGAATTAGACAGACGTCAGACATACTGTCAATCAAGTTGCCATAGTTTATGCTACCACCATCTCTAAGGATTGTAAATATACTCGTGACTTTTTATAAAGTTTTTTTGAGTTATCCTTAGAGATGAGGTGTACCTTATTTAACTATGTCAAAGAGGTTGGACGATACTGTCCAGCCTCTTTTTTTATGCGTATTATCGTGTAAGCAAGTCGGATTTATTTCTATCATTGTTGTTGAAGTCAGTTGTTTGTTAATTAATAAGATGTAATCGTTTTCTTTAAAAGAAAGGATGATGTTGAGTGGAAAATACGAGTAATGAATTAGCAGCAATGACCTTGATTGCTAATGCAGGAGATGGACGAAGTTGTGCCTTTTTAGGATTGGCAAAGGCTAAAGAAGGTAAATTTGATGAAGCTGATTTATTATTAAAAAAATCTGATGATGCGATTAGGGTGGCTCATAATGCGCAAACGGAACTATTAGTCGCAGAGGCATCAGGAACAAAACAAGAAGTTGGGCTATTGATGGTTCATGCTCAAGATCATTTTATGACCAGTTTATTAGCAAATGAGTTAATTAAAGAGATGATTGTACTATACAAACACAGTTGGGAGCAAAAATAATGAAAATACTATTAGTCTGTGCAGGTGGAATGTCTACAAGTATCCTAATGCAAAAAATGGAAAAGTACTGGAAAGAACAAGGAATTGAGTTAAACATTAAAGCAGTTGGATTAGGAGAATATACTGAAGTATTTGAAGAATATGACATCGTTATGGTTGGACCACAAGTTTCTTATCGTTTGAAAGAGGTAAAGGAAAAAACTGGAAAACCGTGTGAAACGATTGGCTCATTTGAATATGCAATAGGGGATTGTCCAAAAATTATGGCATTGGCTGAGAGTTTATATAGTCAAGTTAATGAAGAAGGTTAGGAGCTCATATGGATAAATTATTTGAAAGTGCGTTTATGAAAAAACTTCAAACATTTGGACAAAAATTAGGTAGTAATTTATTTCTAACATCTTTACAAGCTGCGATGATGTCGCTAATGGGTATTATTATGGTCGGAGCGATTTTTCAAATTATGGTTTCAGTAATTGGTCCAGATATGTTTAATTTGATTGAAAGAGAGAGTATGATTTATAACTTACTCTATTTGCCCTATCAATTTACGATGAATAGCTTATCTTTGTGGGTAGTAATATTTTTTGCCTATAATTATTCTAAAAATTTAAAAATGAAGTCACCCCTGATGCATGCTGTAGATGCGTTAGTATGTTTCTTAGTTGTAGCTGGTTTACTTATCACAGCAGAAACGGGAGCAGTAAGTATTAGTATGTCATATTTAGGTGCACAAGGTATGTTTATTGGATTTATTGTAGTGTATATTTCAGTTCATATTGAGAAATATTGTATTGATCATAATATTAGAATTAAAATGCCGAGTGTTGTACCACCGTTCTTACAAGATGGTTTTTCAGCTATTGTGCCCTTATTTTTTAGCGTGACATTCTTTATTATTATTAATGGTCTTGTTTTAAGCGTTTCACATGGTGCTTTAAATGTTTGTTCTGGCTTTATGCTTTTACTGTCGGCACCATTAGGAGCATTGACATCTATTCCAGGTATGTTTATCTTAGGTATTTTTGCTACGTTATTATGGTGTTTTGGTATTCATGGAACAATGATTGTTGGGACAGTATTAACACCGATGTTATTACAATCGATTGCAGAAAATGGTGCGAATCATGCTGCAGGTGAACCGTTAGTTTTTTATCCTGTTATTCTATGGGGAGCTATAGCAGCTGTAGGTGGTACTGGAAATACATTACCGTTAGCTATATTGGGATTGCGATCAAAATCGAAACAAATTAATGCAATTGCAAAAGTTTCTGCAGGACCTGGTTGGTTTGGGATTAATGAACCGCTGGCATTTGGTATGCCAATTATGTATAACCCGATTTTATGTATTCCTTATGTATTAAGCGTTCCAATTATTATGATATTAATGTTAATAGCGTTTAAAGTAGGATTTTTACAACCGGGATGGATTGCTGTTATGGCATTATTGCCTATGGGATTTTCAGGTTATTTATCAACCCTAAGATGGCAAAATGCAATATGGGATTATTTAATGATTATTCCTGCATTTATTATTTACTATCCATTCTTCAAAATATACGAAAAACAGTTAATTGCAAAAGAAAAATCAGAAGAAGCAGCGAAAGAACTGGCTACTTCATAAATAAAGAAGGAGGAAACAGTAATGGTATTTCCAAAAACATTTTTATGGGGCGGTGCAACAGCTGCCAATCAATTTGAAGGTGGTTATTTAGACGGTGGTAAGGGATTAAGTACAGCTGATGTGATGACGTCTGGCTCACATACCGAACCTCGAAGAATAACATGGTTAAATCCTGAAACCAAAGAAACCGGTTCAGGCACGATGCAGTTTGGTTCAAACACAACGATTCCTGAAGGGACAATTCCAGCAGTATTAGAAGGAGAGTATTATCCAAGTCATCAAGCGACTGATTTTTATCATCATTATGAAGAGGATATCGCACTGATGGGTGAGATGGGTTTTAAAACCTTTCGCATGAGCTTGAACTGGGCTCGTATTTTTCCAAATGGTGATGATGCAGAACCAAATGAAGAAGGTCTTGCTTTTTATGACAAAGTGTTTGATGAGTGCTTAAAGTATGGGATCGAACCTTTAGTGACGCTATCTCATTATGAAACACCTTTAAATCTTGTGATTAAATACGGTGGGTGGACGAATCGTAAGTGTATTGACTTCTTTGAAACCTATGCCAAAACCGTCATTAAACGTTACGAAGGAAAAGTTAAGTATTGGCTAACATTTAATGAAATTAATTGTATGGAGTTCGGCCCCTTTATGGCAGGCGGGATTAGTAATGGGACACCTCAAAATAAAGCGCAAGGGGCACACAATCAATTTGTCGCAAGTGCTAAAGTTGTAAAATATGCCCATGAGTTATCTCAAGATATTCAAGTGGGTCAGATGTTAGCTTATCAACCAATGTATGCTTATAGTTGTGACCCTAAAGACCAACTGTTTGTTATGGAATCAATGCAAGCCATGTTATTTTATTCCGATGTTCAAACAGGTGGGAAGTATCCTGAATACAGAATAAAAAAATATGAACGTGAAGGTATCGTATTAGAAGATTGTCCTGAGGATTATGATTTATTGAAAAACTATTCAGCAGATTTTTTAAGTTTTTCATGCTATGGCTCAAGCACTCTCACAACACATGAAGATGTGCTAGAAGCGAGTGGTAATTTATTAATGGGAATTAAAAATCCTTACTTAAAAACAAATGCATGGGGCTGGGCGACAGATCCTGCTTGTTTACGCTTAGCAATGAATACCCTTTATGATCGTTATCATAAGCCACTTTGGGTTGTTGAAAATGGGATTGGCTGGGCAGATGAACTAACTAAAGAAGGAAAAGTTCATGATGATTATCGTATTGAGTATTTACGACAAAATTTTAAATCAATGGATGAAGGTATTAATCAAGATGGGATAGAGTTACTTGGCTATACGATGTGGGGCTGTATAGATTTGATTAGTGCAGGTACCGGTGAGATGAAGAAACGTTATGGCTTTGTCTACGTGGATAGAGATGACGAAGGAAACGGCTCGCTAAACCGTATCAGAAAAGATAGTTTCCATTGGTATAAAAAAGTAATAGAGACTGCAGGAGAAGAGTTAGGCGATTAGTATATTATTAAAAAACGTAAAAGTTATGTACGATTTAACATGACTTTTACGTTTTTTAGTTATACTTTTTATTGGAAAAATAAGAGTAAAATAAAGTAAGGAAAAACACTCATGTTCGCTTTTATATCTTACTTATTAAGACTACAATGAGCGAGTAAAGAAGTTGTGATGGTGGCTATCTGGAAGTGGAGGTGATGCTTATGAAAGTAAGTATCGAAATCTATGAAAGGAGAGGCCTTTTGTCTGTTGCGAGTTGCTTACAATTGATGTTGGCATTTGGAAGTTTTGTACTTCTGCTTGTTACCACGATTGTAGCGCTTATAAAAAAAGACGAAAAAAAAAATAACCCTCATAATCATTCACCGGATTAGGGTTACTTTTTAAATTTAAGAAGTCGCCATCATTCTGGCTTTACGACTAGAGAATCATGTTGACGCATGGTTCTCTTTTCAATTCGGATTATACGCTTAGTTTTAGTGTTTCGCAATAGGTAAGTTTTATTCTCTTATACTCGTTTAGTTTTAACTTGATGATTTAAAATAAACTTAGAAATATCTGTTGTGGTGAGTGTATCCGTTTCAATTTTAATACCAGGAATATCGTGACTTAGGGCTTTCACACAGTCGGCCATCATTTGACGTGCAAATGTTTCATCACTTTGTTCCTCACGTTCACGTTTCTTAAGACGATTTTCTATTGTTTCTGTGGAAGCGATTAGGATATAATGTTCGACTGGAATAGTTTGATGTATCATTTTACCAATAATCTCTTCATAGTAGTCCTTATTACAAAGAGTCATAGGAACGATAATCGTCCCTTTATAGAATTTATTTAGTGTGGCAAGTACGTGATAAGTCAAAAAACGCCAACTAGGTAGATCCTGAAAATTGCCAGTTTGAAAGTTCTTGGGAATGATAGTTGATAAGATGCCTCCGATTGTCTCAGGGTCAAAGAGGAAACTCTTTTTTATGTCAGCTTTAAGTTGAGTGGCTAAGGTTGTTTTCCCAGAGCCAAAAGTTCCATTAATCCAAATGATTTTCTGCATGGTTATCTCCTTCTAAATTACTCTGTCATAGTTGTTAATTATAGCGTGTCTCAATGATTTAGACAAAGTAATAACTAAAAAAGGTTTCTTATTTGGATTAACTTTAGAATGCGCTTTCATTTTAGTTATAGTATGTTATACTTTAATTGACAATTTACCGCATGTTTTTAATCACTTTTACAACAGTCAATAAGATTCATATGTATTTTCTTTTATAAAATGAAAGAGGGGTTTATATGAAAAAAGTTAAAAAAATAGGGGTATTGGTATCGGTAGTAGCAATGAGTATGATGGCTTTAACAGCGTGTGGAAAAGCTGAAAATAAGCCTGCTGAAAAGGCGAAAGGTTCAGAACCTGTTACGATTTATTTAACACGACATGGTGAAACATTGTTTAATTTAACGTCAAAAGTCCAAGGTTGGTCTGATACACCTCTGACTGAAAAAGGTGAAGAAGTCGCAGATGCTTTAGGTAAAGGCTTAAAAGCAGAAAAAATAACATTCGATTCAGCTTATTCTAGTGACTTGAAACGAGCTTACGATACAGCCTCTCACGTCTTAGCAAACACAGGTCAAAAAGACCTTAAAGTAACTTATGACGAGGGACTTAGAGAAGCGTCTTATGGTTCGTTTGAGGGCGATAGAATTGCCGAATCAAGTGTTAAACTAGCTGAAAAAAATGGCTATAAAGATGGCGAAGAGTTTGAAGCGAAAACAGGTAAAATGTATTGGAACAAATTAGCTGATACGTATAAAGAGCTAGATGAAATAGGGATTGCTGAAGATTCTAATATGATTATCGACCGAATGACAAAAACACTTGAAAAAATCGGTAAAACTGAAAGTGAAGCAGGCAATAAAAATGTGCTGGTTGTTAGTCATGGTATGGCAATTAATGTGATGTTATCAAGTTTGTCGGACAAGTATGAAGGCAAACCACTTAAAAATGTAAGTGTAACAAAAATTGTATATGACGATGGCAAGCTAACAGTAGAAACCATTGGTGATAATCATTACTTTGAAGAAGGTTTAAAGCTATAAAGGCTAACTAACAAAGGATGAGGTGTTAGACTGTTACTCGTAAAGGTGAGAAACTGTATAAAGGAAATTGTCAGATTAAATTCATTTAAAAGTTAGAGGTATATAGAGTAAAAAAATGCAAAAGTCATGTTAAATCAAACATGACTTTTGCATTTTTTTGTTTGAGATAGTTTTGGTACACTATATTTTTCGTAGAGTGATTTGGTTATACTAATCGTCATGCTAAGTAGGATTAAGCTGATGATAGTCCCTTCTCTAACATATATGTCAGATTGCGTCATTAGAGAGATGACAAGTGAGGTGCCAACCGAGAAGATGTCTACGCCATAACGTACTTTTGAAAATGGGATAGCTCGTTGACTAGAAATAATCTGACAGACACTTTCAATTGGAAAGGCAAGGACTTTTAGATTTAGAACCATACCTGTTCCGAAACCACCGATAAGTGAAGCAAGGATAAAAAGTAAAAGTCTCGTTGGGTAGTCTGTAAGTGTGATTGAACCTAAAAGCTGATAGGTGAAGAAGTTAATGACAAATCCCAAGCTAAAGACTGACAAGGCTTGTATCAGATAGGTTTTAAGTAACTTTCCTTTCGTTAAAATAATGTAGAGGATGAGGAACAAGCTGTTAACAAGTGCGGTAATTGTCCCTATTTTTAGAGAGAACAATTCTGCCAAACTTAAGTTCATTGCATTTAGGCTACTTACCCCAATCCCAGCGATAATCGTTAAGCTAATGCCAAATCCTGTTAACGTATAAAAGAGTAAAGAAAGCAGTAACGTGTTTATTTTTTTCATAGGTACACCGTCCTTTCACTTGTAATTTACAGTACTTAGACTGATAATAATATGAGATATCTCACATTAGGAGGTTAAGATGAAAAAGATAGTGTTAAGCCAAGATGAAAAACAGCTAAGAGTGTTGCAGTCCGTTCGTCAAATAACGTCTTTACCTTTAGAAAAAATAGCTCATCTAGAGCAGTTTGACAAAGGAGAAACGATTATTGCGTTTAATAGCCAAACTGAGATTTTATACGTGTTACTTGAAGGGACCGCAAAAATTTATTTTATCCATGAGGATGGCAAACGGTCGATAATTCATTTTGTTAAGCCTGGAGAAATGATCGGTGAACTGGGATTATTTGGTACAGAAGACTATACGAAAGATGTTATTGCTCAGTCGAGCTGCATGTGTTTGGCAATTTCTCTTAATGACCATAAAGAAACATTATTAAACGATGTGACTTTTTTACAAGAAATGAACAAGTATTTAGTTGAAAAATTATTAAATAGAACGGAGCGTTTTAGCGAAGGGCTGAACTATTCTTTAGTAAACCGATTAGCAGCGTTTATTTTGTATACGGAACAAGAGGGAATTTATCATGAAAAGCATACAGAGGTGGCAGAGTATTTGAGTATTAGTTATCGTCATTTATTGTATACGTTTGAGCAGCTACAAGAAGCAGGCTATATCCAAAAAGAGAAGCCGATTTACCGGATTACAGACCGACAAGCTTTAGAGACTTTAGCGAAAGACATTCACTCCTAAACCTTGATATAAAGCCAATGCCACAGATTGTGTCACGAGATTTTGTAGACTTTTTTTAGCTGTTTCCTTTATGATAGAGAAACACGCGTTACTTTTGAAAAGAGGTATCCGATAATACGATTCAGGGAGGACGTTAAAATGTCAGTGATTAATAAACGTATCAGTGCGGCACGAAAAGAGAGTAATATGAAACAGCAAGAGTTGGCAGATAAATTGAATGTGTCACGTTCGACGATTTCAAACTGGGAGGTAGGACGAAATTATCCTGACCTTGATATGATTGTGGAGTTAAGTGATATTTTTAATCTTTCCCTAGATTCGTTATTAAGAGAGGATACAGAGATGATTCAAGAAGTAAGTAAGGAGCAACGAAAAGGAAAGAAACGAAAATTGTGGATTGCAGGGTTAACAAGTGCGCTGATTATCAGCTTTGTTATTTTAGGAATGGTATTAAAAGAGTCGACTAATTTCTTTCATTATTTCTCACCTGTTCATATGGTGATGGTTAATAAGGAGGAGAATGAGTTGGACTGGCACACTGCTACTTTTTATAAAGAGAAATTCATTGGGCATTCTACAGGAGAAGATTACTTTGTTTTTAACAGTATCTTTTATGACAAGGAGATAATTAATGATTCTAATAGAGTTGATAAGGAATCATTAAAAGTAAAAATTAGTGACTATGAAACGGGTAAATCGGTAGCCGAATTTGACTTGAAGCCGAATGAAAGTAGATCCTTAAAGCAACTGAAACGTCATGTGAAGTATAAGTTGGAATTAAGAGGACGAGAGAAACAACTAATGGTTAATATTATATAGAAAAAAACTGAACAGCCTCGTGGCTGTTCAGTTTTTTTATTACCCTTCTTGTTTAGTTGCTGAGATATCAATTTCACGAATCGTCACATTTTGTGGCATATCGTAAATAAACTTAACAGTTTGAGCAACGTGAATGGGGTCTAATGTGATGCCGCCCATTGTTTGCTTCCAACTGTTGTAATCTGAAAGGGCCTGTTGATCAGTGGTGTGAGATAACAGTTCTGTTTCAGCTGCTCCTGGAGCGACAAGAGAGACACGAACATTATGAGCCGCAACTTCTTGTCGAACTGTTTCCGTCGCACCGTGAACACCGAATTTTGAAGCCACGTAAGCAGCATGGTTTGTAAATGCTTTGAAGCCAGCAATGGAAGACATATTAATAATAGTCCCTCTGTTATTTTGTTTCATAGTTTCTAGAACAATAGTCATACCGTTTAAAACACCCAATACGTTAGTTGTTAACATTGTTTCCCATTCTTTAGGGTCTTGGGTTTCTAAGTTACCTAACAGCATAACGCCTGCATTGTTAACAAGTAAATCAGTAGGGCCGTAAATTTTTTCTGCATCTTGAACCGCTTCTTTAAATAGGTTCAAATCTGTTACGTCTACTTTTTTTATCATAACGTTTTTAAAATCTAATGGTAAGGCTTCTATTTTATCGATACGACGTCCAAGTAAGAGCATTGGAAATCCCGATTGATTAAATAATTTAGCGATTTCTGCACCAAATCCAGAACTTGCTCCTGTGATAACGATTAATGGTTTTGTAGTCATTGTTGTTCCTCTTTTCTCTGTGATATACTGTAGCATATCACTTGGAGTAAACTCCAAGTCAAGGGGGAATTATGAAAAACTATACAATTGGTGAAATTGCCAAAAAATATGATGTATCGACAGATACTTTAAGATATTACGATAAAGAAGGACTTATTCCCTTTGTAAAAAAGGATAAAGCGAATAGACGTTATTTTTTAGAAAGTGATTTTCAATATTTAGATACAATTCTTTGTTTAAAACGCGCAGGGATTGAAGTGAAACAAATCGCATTATTTATAGAAATGTGTTTACAGGGGGATTGTACTTTAGAGGATCGCTATGATTTTATTAAGAAAAAAGAAAAAGAGTTAGAGGACAAGATAACGAGTTTATCAGAAAGTCTAGATTACTTAAGATGGAAAAAGTGGTATTATTCAGAAGCAACCAAAGCCGAAACAGAAAGTATCTTTTTTAAAGAAGGAACGACTCAGGTTGATCCTAAATTTCATGAGATGTATTTAAAAGAAAATAAGTAAGATAATTAAGAAGTCTTGACAATCATGAAAAGGCTTTATATAATAGCTTTATATTTCAGGCATGTGACTGGTAAAGCAGGCAGGACCTAAATACACAATTTCTCCAAGGGGAGGACTGTGTATTTAGGTCCTTTTTCGTTGGTCTAAAAGCCTAAAAAGGGGAGAAAAATATGGATTATAAACAGGTATCAAAAGAAATACTCATCCACATTGGTGGAAAAGAAAATATTAGTCATGTTGAACATTGTTCGACTCGTTTACGTTTATCTTTAAAGGATAATAGTAAGGTTGATAAAAAGGCGATTGAAGCTATACCAGGTGTTCTTGGTTTGGTGGTAGCAAGTCAATGTCAGGTCATTATTGGAAACGATGTTGTTGAAGTTTATGATGAGTTTATGAAAGAAGTAGGTGCATTATCAGCAGAGGCGTCAGATTCTAAAGAAAAGCAAAGTTTTGGGAATATCTTACTTGATTTCATTGTAAGTGTATTTCAACCGTTAGTACCAGCGATTGCTGGTGCAGGAATTTTGAAATCATTAGTCTTACTAGTCTCAATGTTTGGCTGGTTAAGTGATAAGGGAGATACCTTTAAAGTATTAAGTGCGATTGGAGATGCTCCGATTTACTTCTTACCTATTTTAGTAGCAATCACAACAGCTAATAAATTAAAGGTTAATACATTGGTTGCAACATCAGCAGTGAGTATCTTATTATTACCTGCTATGACTGCAAGTATGGCTGAAGGATTGACACTTTTCGGAATGACAATTCCAAATATTGCCTATGCCTCACAAGTATTTCCAGCTATTTTATGTGTGTTATTTTATGCAGTAATGGAACGCTTCTTTAAGAAGTATACGCCGAAAGCAACACGAATATTTGTTGTGCCATTACTGTCATTACTTGTAACAATTCCAGTGACATTATTAATTTTAGGACCAATTGGTTTCTATATTGGTTCGGCTTTAAGTGCGGTTATTGTAGGGTTGTACGCAAAAGTAGGTTGGATTGCCGTAGCGTTATTGGCAGCAATTTCGCCATTTATGGTTGCCACAGGTATGCATAAAGCAATGGGACCGTATGCAGTTTCATCAATGACTGAATTAGGAAAAGAACTGTTATATTTACCTGCTTCATTAGCTCACAATCTTGCAGAAGCAGGCGCTTGTTTTGCTGTATTTTTCAAGAGTAAAGAAGCAGATAAGAAATCAACAGCCTTATCAGCTGGGATTTCAGCAGTATTTGGTATCACAGAACCCGCATTATATGGGATTACTATTTTAAATAAAAAAGTATTAGGTTCAGTTGTGTTCGGTGGGTTAGTAGGGGGAGCTTATGTTGGCTTAACAGCGATTGCTGCTTATGTACCCGTAGGGCCAGGTCTAGCAAGTATGACAATGTTTGTGTCAAAAGAAGCCCCATCAAATATTATTAACGCTTTTATTGCCTTTGCGATTTCATTTGCAGTAGCTTTTGTTTCAGCTTTTATTTTGTACAAAGATGATAATAGTAACGCAACGGATGAATTAAACGTTGAGAAAACTAACCAATTTAAGACGACGGAAACAGTAATGGTACCAGCTCCTGTTTCAGGTGATACTATTAATTTAAGTCAAGTCCCTGATCAAGTATTCTCAGCTAAAATTATGGGTGAAGGTTTAGCGGTTATCCCTTCAGATGATTGTCTAAAAGCACCAGTGAGTGGGACAATTAAAATGGTTTTTGATACCAACCATGCTTTAGGGATGGAATTAGAGAATGGTGCAGAGTTGCTATTTCATATAGGACTTGATACTGTACAGTTAAAAGGGAAGTATTTTGAATCTCTAGTAAAAGTAGATGAGCATGTAGAAGCAGGTCAAGACTTAATAAGATTTGATAGAAAGAAAATAGAAGAAGCTGGCTATAACATGGAAACGATGATGATTGTAACTAACTCAGAAGAATATGATGTTAAAATAATTGGAACAGATAATTTGATGTTAGAAGTATCTAAAAAGGAGCGAGTGTAATGGTTGAAAAATTCCCAAAAGAGTTTCTATGGGGGGGGGCGATTGCAGCCAACCAAGTGGAGGGTGCGTGGAATGTTGGAGGTAAAGGGTTATCTGTAGCAGATATGGCCAGCTATAAATCAAATTTAAGTGTTTCAGACTATGCTGGTCATAATAAAGTGACACTCGAAAGTATTGAAAAAGCGAGTTTCGATAACTCTGATGATATCTATCCAAAGCGCAGAGGAATTGATTTCTACCATCATTATCAAGAAGATATCGCACTGTTTGCAGAGCTTGGTTTTAAAACACTACGTTTATCCATTGCTTGGACACGCCTTTTTCCAACAGGTGAAGAATTAGAGCCTAATCAAGCGGGGCTTGATTTTTATACTAAGGTTTTTGAGGAACTAAAAAAATATGAAATTGAACCAATCGTGACATTGTCGCATTATGAAATGCCACTACACTTGAGTTTGAAATATGATGGTTGGTACGGAAGAGAAGTGGTGACTCATTTTGTCCGTTTTAGTGAAGCCTGTTTCACTCATTTTGGTAGCTATGTTAAGTACTGGTTAACCTTCAATGAGATTGATAGTATTACGAGACACCCATTTACAACGGCTGGAATTATACCAGAACGTTTTGCTGATGATAAATTGGAAGAAGCGATTTACCAGGCATTGCATCATCAATTTGTTGCGTCAGCTTTAGCAACTAAATCATGTCATGCAATTATTCCTAATAGTCAAGTGGGATGTATGATTACCAAGTTAACAACCTATCCACATACGTGTAATCCATCAGATGTAGAAAAAGCATTGTATCAAAATTTAAACTTTAATTTTTATTCAGATGTTCAAGTGTTTGGTGAATATCCTGTGATGATTGAAAAATTATTTGAGCGTAAAGGTATAATGATAAAGATGGAAGAACAAGATAGAGAGATTTTAAAAGAGTCACCAGTTGATTTTATTTCATTTAGTTATTATATGACACTAACAGAATCGACAGACCCTACGCTAGAGCGTGTTGCAGCAAATACAGCAATGGGCGTACGCAACCCTCATTTATCAGAGACGGAGTGGGGCTGGCAAATTGATCCCAAAGGTCTGAAAATTTCTTTAATGGAATTATATGATCGCTATAAAAAACCGTTATTTATTGTTGAAAATGGAATGGGAGCAAGAGATACGGTCGAAGAAGATGGTTCGATCCAAGATCCTTACCGTATTGCGTATTTTAGAGAACATTTCAAAGCAATGGCAGAAGCGATTGAAATGGGTGTGGATTTAATTGGCTTTACAAGTTGGGCACCGATTGATTTAGTGAGTGCCTCTACTTCACAGATGTCTAAACGTTATGGTTTTATTTACGTGGACCAAGATGATGACGGTAATGGCACGTTAGAACGGAAGAAAAAAGCATCTTTTGATTGGTATCAAAATGTGATTAAAACAAACGGAAATGAGTTAGACTAAACTCCAAATGAGGTGAGAGTTTGATTATTATTAAAAAGGTTTTAAACTCTAGCGTTATATTAGGTGAGGAAGAGGGAAAAGAAAAAATACTTTTGGGTAAAGGGATTGGGTATGGTAAGAAACAGGGGGAAACGATTTTAGAATCAGATGTGGATCAAGTCTTCTTACCTGTCGAGTCTGCCCAAGCGCAACAAATTGTTGAACTGTTAGTTTCAATTCCAGAAGAATTTTTAGAAATCACGCAAAAAACAATTAAGCATGCGGAAGACGTATTAGATATTGAAGTTAATTCTAGTATTTATTTTACGCTGATGGATCACTTGAATTTTGCTGTTGAGCGTTTTAAAAAAGGAATCACGATTACTAATAGAGTGTACTGGGAAATATCGAGTTACTATCCTAAAGAATTAGAAGTCAGTCATTATTGTTTAGATTTGATAGAAGACTATTTTGATTGTAGGCTACCTTTCGAGGAGGCTGGAAATATTGCGTTTCATCTGATCAATGCTCAGTCAGGTGAAGAAAGTACAGGCAATGCGTTAAAATCTGCAAAAATGATTGGAAGTATTGTTAACCTGGTGCGTTATTCTTTAGGTATGAATATAGACACGGAAAGTATTCACTATTCACGTTTTATAACACATGTTAAATTTTTTGTTGAGCGTTTCTTTTCGGATGAGCTCATGACTCAAGAAGATAATATGCTCTATAATCAGATTGCAACCCTGTACCCTCAAGCTATGAACGGAGCTTTAAAAGTACGAGACTATATTGAAAAAGTGTATGGAAAAACGATGGCCAATGAAGAAGTAGCCTACTTAGCTGTACACATCAATAGGCTTATTTCATATAGTGAAATTGAGGATAATAAGAATAAGTAAGTTTGAAAGCCTCCATACATATGGAGGCTTTTTCTATCTAGTGAACTAGTTTAAAAATGATGAAGAATGAGTTTGGCTACTTACTATGTGTTGAGGCTAGTGGTAGCAGCGGATGTTTTTAAGATGACATATAAAAACTAGCCTATTTTGAAATTCTTACTTTGCAAGAGCACTTTTATTCGTTAATATAGTAACAGAGAAAGAAAATAGTGAGTGTTATGAAAGGAAGTCGTGTTATGTATAAATTTCCAGAAAATTTTTTATGGGGAGCTGCAACATCAGCACCGCAATCAGAAGGTCATGGTAGTAAAAATGGTAAAACACCTACAACTTGGGATAAATGGTATGAGTTGAGTCCTGATAAATTTACGCCAAATCAAGGTCCTGAAACAACATCAAATATGTACAATATGTATAAAGAGGATGCTAAATTAATGTCTGATATTAGTATGAACTCATTCAGAACATCAATTTCATGGGCACGTCTATTGCCTGATGGTAAAACAGTTAATGAAGAAGCTGTTACATTTTACCGTGAGTACTTTGCTGAGTTATTAAAAAATAACGTTAAGCCTGTTATTAATTTATTCCATTTTGATATGCCGTGGTGGTTAATGGAAAAAGGCGGTTGGGAAGCTCGTGAGTCAGTTGATGCTTTTGCTTTTTATGCTAAAACAGCCTTTGAGTTATTTGGCGATCAAGTGGATACATGGGCAACGTTCAATGAGCCAATCGTTCATGTGGAATGTGGGTATTTATATGGCTATCATTATCCAGCTATCCACGATTTCAAAAAAGCAATCCAAGTGGGTTACAATACAATTATGGCACACACTAAAGCAGTTGCTGCGTACAAAGAACTTAAACAAGAAGGTAAAATTGGTATCATCCTAAACGTGTCACCCTGTTATTCTCGTGGTGAAACAGAGGGCGATGCATTAGCTGCGAAGCAAGCTGATTTGTTAAATACGAAGAGCTTCTTAGACCCAGTTGTGTTAGGTGAGTTCCCAGTTGAATTAAAAGAATTATTAGCGGCTAATGATTTATTACCAGAAACAGTTGCAGGCGATAAAGAATTAATTGCTGAAAATAAAGTTGATTTTATTGGATTAAACTATTACCAACCAAGACGTGTGCAAGAGCCTAAAGAGAAATTAGTAGGGAACGCAACAGATCCGTCTGATTTTTATATTCCTTACATCTGGCCAGAGCGTAAAATGAATGAGTACCGTGGTTGGGAGATTTACCCAGAAGCTCTTTATGATGTTGCCATCATGATGAAAGAAGATTACGGAAATATTCCGTGGTTTGTATCTGAAAATGGAATGGGCGTCGCACAAGAAGAACGTTTCATGGACGAATCAGGACAAATTCAAGATGATTACCGTATTGAATTTATGATGGATCATTTGAAAGAATTACATAAAGGAATTGAAGCAGGAAGTAACTGTTTCGGTTACCATACATGGACATTTATCGATTGTTGGTCATGGTTAAATGGCTACACAAATCGTTATGGTTTCTACCGTATGGACTTAGATAATAACTTTGAGCGTACACTTAAGAAGAGTGGGATTTGGTTCAAAGAATTATCAGAAAATAACGGTTTTAACTAATTTAATAACGTAAAGAAGCAGACTTATTATTAAGTCTGCTTCTTATTTTTTTATAAGTCGATAGCCAATTGAGACAATTAAATTAATCCCAAATGGCATAAAACAATAAAGCCAAGCCAGTAGAGAACGTTCCTGATAGTATCCAATAAACAGCATCACAAGTATGCAGGTAATTCCTATACCAGCGAGTGGAAGTGACCTAGTAAAGTACGTTTCGAATTTTTTCATGGTTCGTTCTCCTTTTATGGTATTCTAT
Source organism: Vagococcus proximus (assembly GCF_029143285.1). GTDB lineage: Bacteria > Bacillota > Bacilli > Lactobacillales > Vagococcaceae > Vagococcus_D > Vagococcus_D proximus. Next base: position 18,739 of record NZ_JAPDSH010000011.1, on the reverse strand, counting down.
AAGGGATACGGGTGACTATAAAAGGGCTATACAGTTTGAATTATACACCGTATTTTTAATGCTTCAAGGGAACAAGGCTGAGCTTAATAATTATAGAAGAGTAGCAGTAAATCTAAAGTAGAGGTAACAATGAGATGGAAGAAAAGATGAAAGAGATAAGAAAACGAAATAAAGAAGCATTGACTTTAGTTGGAGATGTCCAACCTCTTTTAGAAGAAAATTTAGACTGTGTCCGTAACAGTTTGACCCTAACTAATTTAGCGGCTTTTCTAGTAGAAGATAATCTTCAGTTTGTAACAGAAATTGATGAGATGTTAGATGCGATAGCGCTATTAAAAGAAGCACTAAATCTTGATCCTACTAATGCTAATGGCTATGCGTTATTAGTGATTATTTACTTACATTTTGAAGAGTATGATGCTGCTAGAAAATACCATACCTTTTATCAAGAATACTTAAAAGGAACCGATAAACTGGCCGGTTTGGTTGAAATACTTTTAAAAGAAAAATCGAAAGAAGCACCTGATTTATCGATACTGTTCAATGAGCTATCTCATGAAAGTAAGGGAACTGATTTTATCAATTATAAAGTTGGGTTACAGTTACTTATGGAACGTGGAGATAAAGAGAATTTTAAATACTACCTAGATGCTGTCCCTAAAAATTGTCTGTATGGTACAGACCACAGTCTAGACTATCTGTTTCATACTTTAGATGAGGTTGCTGATTTTTATGCAGGCTTAGGTGATGAGGAAAAAGCTTTATTTTATTATGATCAACAACTAAAAGAAGATGACAATGTTCTAGATTTCCTATGCGAATCAGATAGGATTCGTGTGAAAAATCACCTGTATTTAATGAAGAACATAAAGGGTGAGGATGCATTTTGGTCTCTTGCAGAAAAAATATTTGATAAATTAAAAGAAGATAGCAAACAACTTTATTTTACTTTTGATGATTTATACACAGATAGAGCAGGTATAAAAGAAGAGTTAGAAGAACATTATGAACGATTAATGAAGCTGGGAGCATTTAATGACTGGCTGGATGCATTGATGAAAGAGACAAATTATACTTACCAAATGACCCTAAGACCTTGTGAGAGCTATGTTTTAGCGTATGACTGTTTTTACCTAGAGTGTCCGATTCATTGATATGTTAAAAAAGGACTTGTTTTTGTAAAAAAAGTTTGTTAAGATTAAGAAAATAAATTTTGAAGGAGTTGGCGCATTTGAACACTGTATTATTTAAAAGAAAAATAATTCTTATAAATAAACAGGGTCAGTGTGTCTACAAATAGATAAAAGAGAACTAGGGAATTTTTCTTGTATTTTTTAAAACACCTCTGTTTAGGCAGAGGTGTTTTTTTGTGCGCAAGGAGGCGTTTTTAGTGTTAAAAGTTTAAATAAATCCAGCCTAAAAAATGAAAAGTAGGTGATACGTATGATGATGTTAAGAAAACTAACCATACAAGAAAGAAAAACAGGTCGAACATTAATAGGAAATTTAGATTTGACCGTCAACAAAGGAGATAAGTTAGCTATCATTGGAGAAGAGGGAAATGGAAAATCAACGTTACTCCAAGTGATGAGGGGGAAAGAATTTGTACCTGATTATATAGAAGTGTCAGGTGAGGTAAGCAGTCAAGCTTCCGTTATGGGGTATCTCAAACAGCAGGTAAATGAGAATGACTCTGTGAGGGTAATGGATTTATTTCAAGAAGTGGATTGGAATGAAACGTTGCTAAAAGCGATGAAAGAGTTTGGTATTGATAATTTATATAGTGAGCAATTATTTAATACCTTATCTGGTGGCGAAAAAGTGAGATACCAACTTTTAGCGATGCTAGCAGTTGAACCAGATTTGATTTTATTAGATGAGCCGACTAATGATATTGATATTGAGGCGATTGAGTGGTTAGAACGCTTTGTTAAAGACACAATGATTCCTGTTATTTATGTCTCTCATGATGAAGTATTCATTCAGAAAACAGCGACAGCTATTCTTCATGTAGAACTAGCCGGACGTAAGGACATTCCACTTCATACTCTTGATAAAGAAGGTTATGAGAGTTATAGGAAAAGAAGACAGGAGAGGATTGAAAAGGAAGAGCATCAGATAAAAAGTCAGAATCGTGATATGGCAGAGAGAGAAGCAGCATTGCGTCAAGTCTGGCAAAAAGCTGAGCATCAGCATCAACATGTGAACAGAGCAGATCCCCGTCTACAAAAGAAAGTGGCTAATTTAAAAAATCAGCGAACACGTTTAGAAAAAGAAAAATCAAGTATTAAAGGCTTTACAGCCTATGAAAAAGAAAGTTATTTTAGTTTTTCCTATGCAGAGCCGATTATTGCAGGAAAGAAATTAGCAACTATTAATGTTCCAATACTTAAAAATGACAGTGGAGTCCTATCGAGTGGCATTGAGTTGAAGATTCTGACGGGTCAAAAAATCGTGATTACTGGAAAGAATGGCTGTGGTAAATCAACACTATTAAAAGAGATTTACAATCAACTACCTAAGGCTAAGATAGGTTACATGCCACAAAATTACCAAGAGGTGTTACCAATGGATCAATCGGCTAGTGAGTTTTTGGTTCGTACAGGAGAGGCAGAGGAAAAGACAGCCATTTATACGATGTTAGGTAACGTTAATTTCACTCGAGAAGAAATGCTAGCACCAATGAGCGGGTTGAGTGGGGGTCAGCAAGCTAAAATTTTACTACTTTCGATGATTCATAGCCAAGCAGAGGTATTGGTTTTGGATGAGCCGACACGTAATTTAAGTCCAATCACTAATCCTCAGTTATATCAAGAGTTATCAGAGTTTAAAGGAACGATTGTCAGTGTGTCTCATGATAGAAAATATATAGAGTCGCTTGGCGGTACCTGTTATCTGCTAACAGATGAAGGTCTCAAGATTAGGGATTAAGTCATCGTAAGGAATGATTCAAACTGCATGGTCATGGAATATAACTTGAATGTGAGGCTTATTAAACAGTAATAGTTTTATTAATGTTTTAAAACAGTCTAAAAAATAATAATGAGTTAGCTAAAAAAGTTGTTTCGTTATAGATACTCTTCGTGATAAAATGAACATATTGATTTAGAAGGAGTGACAGAATGAAATTTCCAGAAAATACATATGAACCATTAAATTTATTTAGCAACTTTAAAGAGGCAAGTGAAAAGTTTCCTACTGTAACGATTCAGTCTGATTCAGACTTACCAGCTTTCCCGGAGTTTGGTCGTGAGGTTACTTACGAAAAAGCAACAGAAGCTATCGTGAAGCGTGCCAATCAATTGATAAAGTTAGGTGTGAAAAAAGAAGATAAAGTCATTATCTTCAAAAGCAGCCGATTTGATACTTATTTATTAGCCGTTGCGGTGTCTTATATCGGAGCAGTTCCTGCGATGATTTCACATCATCTACCAACAGAAATCATGAGTGTTTTAAGTGATCGTTTAGAAAAACCATGGTTGATTTTTGATGAAGCGACAGAGCCAGTTGCCACAGAATTAAAAGCAAGTGACCGTATTCATGCTATTAAATTAGCAGATTTAGTAGGGGCACCAATCGAAGAAAGCGACTATGTTGAGCAAGCTTTCTTAGACCGTGACCAAATTTCTTATATTACCCATACATCTGGGACGACAGGTATTCCTAAATTAATTGCTCATTCAGCAAATTCAATGGGATGGCGCACGACTTGGCAACGTAATGTCTTTGATTTAATTCCAGAGAAAAAATTAATGGCGTTCCATATTTCACCTGTTCACTCACGTTTTAATATTGGGATTAGTTCAGCAATGTCTAAAGGCTTCCCGTTATTAAACATCTCAAACCTTGCAGAAGAGCAAGTAAAAGCAACCTTAATTCAGTACCAACCGTATACATTAGAAACACATCCAAACAACTTTGTACGTTGGTCTCGTTTGGCTAAGAAAGCCCCTGAAGCATTTAGCTCAGTGTCTTACTTCCATTCAACATTCGATGCGATTAACAAAGGTACAATGGCTGATTTCTTAAACGCGTCAAATGACCCTAATGCGTGTTTCATGCAAGTGTATGGTCAAAGTGAATGTGGTCCGATGATTTTCAAATTCCACAAAAAAGAAACGGTTATGTCAGTTGATTCCCGTGATATGGGGATTGGGATGCCAGGTTTAACGGAAGTTAAAATCGTGGATGCTGAGGGGAACGAACAACCTGCTAATACACCAGGGAATATTTTAATGTTATCAAAAGGCCGTGCGTTAACGTATTATAAAGAAGACCAACGTTTTGCTGACAATGTTTATGATGCGTGGTGGGACAGTGGTGATTTCGGTATTAAAAATGAAGCGGGCGAATTATTCTTATATGACCGCCAAGTTGATTTAATTGAGACAGTGGATAGTAACTTAGCTCTTGAAGATATTTTACTTGATCAACTAGAATTTTTAGATGAAGTCGTTATTGTTAGAGGGATTGATGATAAACCACAACCGATTATTTCTGTAGCAGAAGGCTGTGAGATAGACTGGTCACGTTGGTGGAGTTTAGTAGCAGAGATGCCAACGTTGAATGAACCGATTATTATGTCATTCGATGCTATTCCACGCACCGCAACAATGAAAGTTCAACGTTTAGTATTAGAAAAAGAAATTAAAGAAGGCCGTTTAGTTTAATTTAAATAAAAAGACTCTGATTAGTCAGAGTCTTTTTTTAGTGTTATATTAAATAAAGATAAACAAATGAGGGGATGGAAGAGATGGGATTTATTTCTATTTTTGGGAACAGTAAATATATTAATATTTGTACAGACAGCTTAGTTTGTGGGGAGGATAATCAAAGATTTGACGATTATTCTCAAATTTACCGTTTAGATGATGCGCATGTTATGACTTATACAGGGAATGCTTCTGATATGGAAAAGGTAAAGAAAGATGCAAGTGAACAGTTACAAGTAGCCTCTTCTTATGAAGACTGGTTAAAAGAAGTGACAGATGGTGTTGCCAAGATACCTTATAAAAATGAGCGCGAAAAAATAATGGTATGTTTGATTGGGAAGATGCCGAATGGTTTACGTATGAGCTCATTTTCAAATAATCCAGACGATCAATTGGATGATTTAAAATTAACAGATAAAGGGCTTAAATACATGTTACTCGCTAATTTCGATGACGAGTCAGGTGTAGTAGTGGGACAACTGTCAGAAAGTATTAAAAAATACACAGATAAAAGTATGAAGTCGCGTGATGTCATGCTCGCTCAAAAAGAATTGGCTCAATTTGTAGCAGAGACTAAACCAGAGTATGCCACTACCAACTTGCAAACTTTAACATTTAAGTAAGAAAAACGACCTCAAGTTGTTACACTAGTGAGGTCGTTTTTTGACGTATTTTTTTGTAGCAGTTGTTTTAGCGAAACTATTAGTTGGTGTTTTTTGAGAATGGCGTTTGCCAGATGTGGCTTCTTCACCAGGTAATGTTTTGCCTTGCTTCATAGCAATTAGGCGTTTGGCCTTTTCTTGTTGGCTTTCGTTCATCGTGTCACTCCTAAATGTGATAGTTAGCTTATTATAACATCTATTATCAAAAGTAGTGAGTAGTTTGAATGGTGAAAGCGCTTGTTTTATTAGGAGCGTTTTGTTATGATTGAATTAATTAGAATACAAATGGATTGTTACTGATTGTATCAGGCATTACCTACTAAAGTTGGACAGCGCTATGTCCTATTTTAGTAGGTTTTTTGTTAGACTTTATTAATTAAAAGGGAAGAGGAGAATGAAAATGAAGAAAGCAATTTTTATTGATATTGATGGAACATTAGTAGACCTTTCGAGTGAGGTGCCAGAATCGGCGAGTAATGCGATTAAAGAAGCACGTAAAAATGGGCATCAAGTCTTTATTTGTACAGGACGTTCTAATCCAGAAATTTTACCAGAGATACGAGCAGTTGGATTTGATGGTATTATCGGAGCGGGTGGTGCGTATATTGAGTATCAAAATGAGGTGATATTTCATAAAACATTACCTAAAGAAGAGGTCCTTAGACTGATTGATTTATTTGAGCAGGAAAAGATAGGCTGTTATTTTGAAACGAACGACGGACTATATTCAAATCGTTATTGTGTGCCTACGATGGAACGTAATGTGACGAAAGGTTTACCAGATATACCAGAGATCAAAGCGAAGGCGTTAAAACAGATGAGTTGGTTTACTGACTTACTTAAAGATGTTTCAAAGTATGAGCTAGATTATAGTAAAATTAATAAAATTTGTTTTTTAAACGACACTTATCCCTACGAGAAAATAGAAGAGGATTTTGGACAAGACTTTGAACTTCACCGGATAACAATTGCTCAATACGGGGAAAATAGCGGGGAAGCTGGAGTAAAAGGGTGTGATAAAAAGGCAGCGGTAGAACGGATGTTAAAAATAATTGGGTTACCCAAATCATCAGCAGTTGCTTTTGGAGATGGTGATAATGACATTGCAATGTTTGAGGCAGTTGCTTTAAAAATTGCGATGGAAAATGGAACGGATGCTTTAAAAGCATTGGCAGATGATATTACGGCAACACCAGAAAATGATGGTTTAGCTAAAGCCTTTAAAAAGCATCACTTAATTTAATGGGACCAAAAAAGTACCTCTTGTTGAATTCAACAAGAGGTACTTTTTTGGATAAATATAGACACCTTATTTTTTTGTCAAGTTAATAGTATCTTCTCTAATGTTTAAATCAAAAAAAATTGACATCACTATGTAAGCGCTTTATAATATTGTTGATTAACTCACAATGGATAAGGAGAAGAATATGAGAATTAATAAACTTTTGTTTAAAAATAATAAAATAAAATATTTGAAAAGTATTATTATATTTCCATTGTGTATGGCTTTTATGAAAATTTCATTAATATATTTTTATAGCTATTTAGTATCTTTAAACAATTATAAAAGCATTACCTTACTGTCTATATTTTTTTTACTTATATTTACGTTTGTATATTTTATGAATACTTATTTAGATATCTCATTTACGACTGATAATGAATTTTTTTTTAAAAGGATATTAGTAGATACTATAATTAATGGGTCGGATGATACCTTGACTTTCAATAAAGGGGAGGTTACTGAAGTTTATAAAAAAATTTCTGATTTATCAAATTTTCCCAAGATCTATTTTTCCGTAATAGTGTCAACTATAGAAATAATTACCCTAGTATTAAGTATATGGTATTTTTTTGGTTTGAAGGTATTAATTTCAAATCTAATTATTGTTCCAGTATTTCTTTTATTTAATAGGCAAATCAATAAATTAATTTCTAGAAATAAAGAAGTTATAGAAAGTAACGCGCTATCTAATAATTTTTCACAAGAAGTTATTTTGAATCTTGAGGTGATTAAAAGTTTTAATGTAAAAGATAATGTTATGCAGAAGCTTTTAAAGTTAAATAAGAATTTCGTGAATAAGACATCATTATATAAGACCTCAGATTCTTTTCTAATAATAGTATCAAGATTTCTATACGTGATAGTTGCTTGTTTATCCATGATATCTGTAATACTTTTTACTAAACAAGATTCAATGATTATTTCCGCCTCTTTCATATCTGCTGCACTAGCTCAATCTGTTGTTGAGCTATTCGATAGTCTTAAAAATAAAAGAAATACAATGAGCATACTTGAAAAATATTCTCTATTAAATTTTTTGATAAATGATAGTCGTGTAAGAAGAATTGAGAAGAATTTTTTAAATAATCATGTGATAATCTCTACTAAAAATTTAAGTTATAAATACTCTAATAGTGAAAATCAAATAGTTGAGGATAAAAACTTAAATTTCATAAATAATGAATTATATACTATTATCGGTGAGTCTGGGGCGGGGAAGACAACTCTATTAAAGTGCTTAGCAGGACTACTCCAAAATTATGAAGGACAAATACAGTATTCAACAGATAATATTATATATGTTTCACAATTTCCAGTCTTTCTACAACTTTCAATTAAGGAGAATATTCTGATAGGGAGTGATAATAAAGAAATTGATTTTTTTAACAATACTGTACTAGAAGAATATTTGAATTATGATGTTTCTATAAATAGTGTATCTGGTGGACAGTTACAAATTATTAATATATTAAGAGCTTTGAATTCATATCCCGATATTCTTATTTTAGATGAACCATTTTCTTCATTACATGAAGAGTTGAGAGCAGAACTATTCTCTGTTTTGGAAGAATATGCAAAGAGTCATTTAGTCATTATGGCAACACATGATAGGGATATTATTTTGAAATCTAAAAATAAAATGATAATAAGTTCTAATGTGAGTGGGTGTTCTATGTGAAAAAAGAAAAGTACTATATTTCTTTAGTTATCGAGTTTATGTGTTTAAATATTATGTTTTTGTATCTTGCTGATACACAAAAGAGATTAATTGATGGGGTTTCAAGTAACGGCAATCTTTCATTTTTGAAAGAGAATATTATTTTAATAGTAATACTATCTGTTGGATTTATTTTTTTTAATAGACGATCAACGCAACTGTCTTCTAAGATAATTAACGAAAAAAGATCAGAAATTATAGAAAATTTAATTGATTATGACATTGAACAAAAAAACAAATCAAACATTATTGCTAAAATAAATCAACATCTCAATACATTTCAAATTTTTTTTGAAAATGATATTCCAAATGCATTCAAAGTGTTTATTAATATCATTATTATGAGTTTTGGAATATTCTCAATTCGCCCGGTTTTTCTTATTATTTCTATTTTAACTTCAGTTTTGTTTAGCTTGACTCTTTTATTTTTAGATAAATTAAAAAAAATTGAAGAAGAATTAGCAGTAAATGGTGAGAAAGAATGGAAATATTTTAATGATATTTATGTTAATAAATATATATTTATTTTTTATCATGGAGCATATAAATATATAGAAAAATATTTACATTTAACTGAAACGACGAAAGTTAAGGTCGATAAAAAGGCTAAGGTTATAGCATGTGTACAATCAATAGGCTTAATTTCAAATATAATTCGTGAAGTGTTGATACTCATTATTGCGATTAAGTTTTTTCATATGACAATGGGTGGTGTCATATCTTTATTTATGCTTACAAGTTTCTTAAATGCTGCAATAGTATCAATTATTGACACTGTTAATAAAATTCAAAAAGCGACTATTTCTTTGAATGAACTAAAGTTGGAGGAATTTTTAATAGCTCATGAGAAGAATTACGAGGAGCACCCAGTATTAGAATTTGATAAGGTCAAAGAAATTCAGATAGACAATGTATTATTTGAATCTGATAATATCAAAATTTATTATCCCAACAGTAGATTTTTAAGCGAAGAAATAAATATAGTGTCAGGTAGTGTGGGGAGTGGAAAAACGACTCTAATTAAGATGATAAGTGGTCTAACAAATCCAACAGTTGGAGAAATCTATTTTAACGAAATAGAAGCTGATATGTACACTCGTAGAACATATGTAAAATTAGTCGAGCAAGAAAATCGGATTTTCTCTGGTACAATTGTAGAAAATATTACACTTTTTAGCCCATCGTATAACATTTCTCTTGATCGAGTAAGAGAAGTCCTATCTTTATGTGAGTTGATCGAATGGGTAGATAGCTTACCAGAGGGGATTAATACAATAATTACAGATAATATTTCTGGAGGACAAAAACAGCGGATGTGCATATGTCGAGCATTATATTTTGAACCCAAAGTATTAATTTTAGATGAACCTTTTTCATCTTTAGATATAGAGACTTCAAAAAAAATAGCGACTCGTTTAGAAAATATGTCAAATAAAGATACCCTCGTAATCCTAATTGACCATAAAGGGTTAATGAGTGGTAATAGAGTTAAATTAAAAGGAGCGAATGTAATTGCAGCGCAAACTACAAATTAAACTAAATCCTTTTTTAGTTGTTTCGCTTATGAAGCATTTATGCTTAATGAATTTTAGAAAATCTGAATTGATAGAAATTAAAGTTAAAATAAAATTTATAAGAGCATTTTTAAAATTGTTAGATGAGCAGATAATAAATTATATAAAAAAGCACGTCTTGTTGTATTCAACAAGACGTGCTTTTTTACTTGTGTCCCACTAAGTGAGGGAAATACCAATTTTGAGACGGATCTTTTTTTATTTAGCAGAATGACGTAGATGGTGTGAAGGCGTATAACCATAATGCTGTTTAAATAGTTTTGAAAAGGAATTAAGTGAGTGAAAGCCAAGTGATTCAGAAATATCACTTAGCGAATAATGTTGTTGTTCAATCAACTCACAAGCTAGGTTTAATTTTTCATGTTTGATGTAGCGGGCTATAGAGTTATCCAAGTCTGCTTTAAAAACTTTATCTAGATGGTTTGGACTAATCATAAGAAAATCAGCTACATCTTCTCTTGTTATTGGCTCATAAAGATGATTGCTGATATATTCTCTAGCTTTATTAGTAATAGGGCTAAAGTTTAACTGCTTCTCTTGGGATACTTTACGAGTAAGCTCAACAAGAGCTTCGGTCATTAATTTACTAATATCTGAAATAAATTGTGTCTCTTCGAGTGCCTGTATGTAACGATCACTTAGGGTATAGGCAATTTCTGGAAATAACCCACCTTGGATGGCGGCACGGGTTGCTAAGGTAACCGTTGTAATGCTGATATTTCGGTAGTGACGGATTAAACTTTTTTTAGACAGCACACCTATAGAGTCATTTTCTTTATTAATAGGATTTAAAAGAAGCAGTTCTTTAACTTTGGCAATTTGTCCCTCTCTAATAGCTGTTAACATCAAGTTTTCTAATTCTTGTTGGTGAAGAGGAGTATCTGGTGTTAAGGGAGAGCGAGTTAAAGGAAGAGGAGAACTTGCCTCTAAGTCTTCTGAAAATAATAGTTTAGCCCCTTGTTTTTCAAAAATTAGATAATAGAGCAATTCTGCTAATGATCGTAGGGATGCTCTTTTTAGATAAGGAAGTGAGCGGTGGTTGGCTTCTAGTGTGAACGGACCAACTAGATAATAACAATCAGAATCGGGAAACATAATAAAGTGACAGTCACTGTTTGTTTCGACAAAAAGAGGATCCAAATCATTCTGATGTGCCTCGTAAAGTGTGGTGATGAGCTGTTGATTATCTGACTCTAACTTTCCTTGGGATAGTAATTTTTTTAAATCCTCTGTGGTGTGTATAACGTGTAATTCGACAGAGTGAATATCTTTTATTAGTTTTTGTATATGTTTGAATTCCATTTGTGTACCTCCTTAATCGCTTTTATTCATCCTAACTCATGATGAATAAAAACGCAATTTTTGGATATTATTATCCTATTCTACTCATTAGTTGAAAAAAAAGGGTGGAATCATCTATTTATAACAAATTATCAGCCGTATACTGTGTCTTGTCAGTCAGACAAATTAAAAGAAATGAGGAAGATATGATGAGAACAGAAAAAGAAAAAATGATTGCTGGTGATTTTTATTTATCAGGAAATGACGTGGAAATTAATGCAGGTCTAAGTCGTGCCCGTTCACTTCTTTATAAATTTAATCAATCGCATCCACATGATGAGGAGTTACGCTACGGCATCATCAAAGAATTATTTGGTAAATCGCCGGATTTATTTTTAGTTGAAACACCATTCAAATGTGACCATGGATTTAACATTTCAGTAGGGGATTATTTCTTTGCTAATTTTGATTGTACGATGCTAGATGTGGCACCTATTACAATTGGTGACCGTGCTTATTTAGGGCCAAAAGTTGGGTTGTATACAGCAAATCATCCGATTGATAAAGACATTCGCCATGAATTTTACGAGTTTGGGTCACCTATCACAATAGGAGATGACGTATGGTTGGGTGCAAATACAATCGTAACACCTGGTGTCACAATTGGAAGTAATGTGGTTATTGGAGCAGGATCAGTTGTGACAAAAGATATTCCAGATAATGTAATCGCAGTGGGAAATCCGTGCAAAGTGTTACGTCCAATTACAGATGAAGATAAAGCGTATTGGCAAGCGCGTAAAGAAGAGTATCAAGCTGAACTTGCTGAAGGAAATCAAATAGAAGAAAAATAAAAGTGCGGATACTCGAGTGAGCTAAATTTAGCTAAAAGGAGGGTTGAAGCGATTTTATTAAGGAGGAAATGGAGTTGAATGAAACAGTAGCAACAGAATCAGGTCAGGAAGTAAGAGGGCTTAATAAAGTAATTGCGATAATTTCAGCTATCTTTACGCCCTATATTGGGATTTTAGCTGGAGCAGGAATTTTGATGGCACTCAATACACTTTTACAAAAAATGACACTAATTTCAGCAGAATCATTAATTAGTGTGATTTTAACGGCAGTATCATCAGGGGTGTTTACCTTATTACCAGTTTTTATAGGGATAACAACAGCCAAAGTATTTAAAAGTAATGTATATATTGGTGTTGCATTAGCGACGGCGTTACTATTCCCATTAACAGCAGCAGATATGCCTGATGTTATTCATTTATTTGGGTTAAGTTTAGGGGTTAAAGGATATGGCGGCGCAGTTATTCCGACAATATTAGCAGTTTGGGTTGCAGGCTATATCGAACGATTTTTCAAGAAAATAGTACCGGATGTAGCAGAAATAGTTGTAGTGCCAGCATTAACATTGTTAGTTGCAGGATTTGTGACTTTCCTAGTAATCGGTCCTTTAGGCATGGCACTGGGGAGTGGTATTTCATGGGTATACGGTCAAGCGTATGGCTTTAGTCCATTGGTTGCAGGCTTATTATTGGGCGCCTTGTTCCCATTTACCTTTGTATTTGGTATTCATTGGAGTATTTTACCAGTGGCAATGATTAACATTCAGTCACTAGGATATGACACGATTTTACCGATTATGATGATGGCTGTTTTTGGTCAATTCGGAGCAGCTGCAGGAATGATCCGTCACGTTCCAAAAGAGGATCGGGCCTTAACTGTTTCGACTTTAATACCAGCATTCTTTGGTATAACAGAACCAGCTATCTACGGAGTGAATTTGAAACATGGGAAACCATTTATTATTGGGGCAGTTGCATCAGCACTAGGCGGAGGTTTAATTAGCTTCCTAGGTGTTAAAATTTTCCAATTTACACCGATTTTAAGTGCGTTATATTATCCGCTATTTATTGGACCAGATTCTAGTATGAGATTAGGTATTTTATCATCGGTTGTTACCTTTGTAATAGCTTTTGTAGGAACATTTATATTTGGAAAAATCAAACAAAAAACTAATTAAGAAAAGAGAGAGTAACTATGACAAATAATTATCAAGCATTATTAAGTGAATTAACATTAGAAGAAAAAGCAGGACTATGCTCAGGAGGAACATTCTGGGATTTAAGAGGAGTTGATCGTTTAGGTATTCCAGAAATTGCTTTGACAGATGGACCACATGGGTTAAGAAAACAACGCCGTGACCAATCGGATCATTTAGGATTTATGGATAGTGAGCCGGCGATTTGTTTCCCTCCTGCTGTAGGATTAGCGTCATCATGGGACCGTGAATTAGTGTACCAAGTAGGGGAGGCTCTTGGTGAAGAGTGTCTATCTCATGACGTTAGCGTGTTATTAGGACCTGGTATTAATATCAAGCGCTCACCTTTATGTGGTCGTAACTTTGAGTATTTTTCAGAAGATCCTTATTTAACAGGACAAATGGGAGCTGAACAAGTTAAAGGAACACAGTCGATGGGTGTTGGGACATCATTAAAACATTTCGCAGTGAACAACCAAGAAACACGTCGTATGACAATTGATGCTAAAGTGAGTGAACGTGCCCTTAGAGAAATCTATTTATCAGCTTTTGAACACATTGTAAAAGAAGCGCAACCGACAACTATTATGACGTCTTACAATAAAGTGAACGGTGAGTATGTAAATGAAAGCAAACGTTTGTTACAAGATGTCTTACGTGACGAGTGGGGATTTGAAGGTGTACTTGTATCAGATTGGTTAGCTGTTGATAATTGTATTAATGGCATTAAAGCGAGTCATGATGTTGAAATGCCAACAACGGGCGACTATTCACCTAAAAAAATTGTGAATGCTGTTAAAAGCGGTGAATTGTTAGAAAGCGATTTGGATAAAGTAGTATTACGTATTTTAGCGTTAATTGAAAAAACTGAGATTACTAAAAAGCATGAGATGTATGATCAAGAGGCGCACCATCAGTTTGCTCGCCAAGTTGCTGCGGAAACAATGGTCTTGTTAAAAAATGAAGAGAATACCTTACCACTAAAACAAACGGATAAAGTTTTATTAGTTGGTGATCTAGCCCAAAAACCACGTTATCAAGGCAGTGGAAGTTCTCATATTATTCCAACAAAAATTGAGAATTTACGTGAAGAATTAACAAAACTTATGCCAGAAGGAAATGTAATCTTTGCAAGAGGGTATGAAGCAGATCTGGATGTTGCCGATTCTAAAAAATGGCTAGATGAAGCATGTGAGCTAGCACGTAAAGTAGATAAAGTTATCTTGCACTTAGGTTTACCAGCTCGTTACGAGGCGGAAGGGTTGGATAGAAGTCATCTAAACTTACCAGAGAATCAATTGGAGTTATTATCAGCAGTATCTTCTTTTAATTCAAATGTGATTGTTGTGTTATCCAATGGTTCAGCTATTGATTTATCTTGGGATGGCAAAGCGAAGAGTATTTTAGAAGCATACTTAGGAGGCCAAGCAAGTGGAGGAGCGATTGCCGATATCTTAGTCGGTAAAGTAAATCCAAGTGCGAAATTAGCGGAAAGTTTCCCTGAGAAATTAAATGATGTATCATGCTACCATGATTTCCCAGGCGTAAGAGATGAAACAGTTTATTCGGATGATATTTTCGTAGGTTACCGTCACTATGATAAAGTAGGGATTAAAACACGTTATCCATTTGGACATGGGTTGAGCTATACAGACTTTACTTATAGCGGTTTAACAATCAATTCTAAAAAAATATCAGCAGATGAAAAAGTGGAAGTGACTGTTACCATAACGAATACTGGAAATGTCAAAGGAAAAGAAATTGTTCAACTCTATGTTTTACCGTTAGGTGCAACAGTACCTCGTCCTATTAAAGAATTAAAAGGTTTCGATAAGGTAGAATTGGAGCCAAATGCATCTACTGAAGTTACTTTTGTTGTTGATAAAGAAGCTCTAAAATACTTTGATTCAGTTGCAAATGAATGGTATGTTGCGTCAGGTGAGTACCAAGTGGCAATCGGGAAATCAGCGGATCAACTTGTGTTAAAAACAAGTATTACTGTTGAAAATAATACCCCAATAGCAACAGTCGTGACTCGAAATACACCGGTTAGAGATGTTGCGGCAGATCCTAAAAAATATGAAATTGCTCGTGAGTTATTTGAAACGTGGTATGGTCTGATTGTTAGAGAAAAGACTAGCGATAATGACAAAGTAGATACTGAGTTAGGTATTGCAACGTACAACAATATGCCATTACGTGGTTTGATTAATTTTTCTCAAGGTCAGTTAATTGATGATGAAAAATTAGATAAGTTGATTACAAAATTAAATGCAGTGAAGTAAATAAAACAGGAAAAAAATAAGAGGGCATAAGCTCTCTTATTTTTTTGTTTTAAATTCTGAATGGATTTTTTATTTTTAGGATAATTGTGTTCATTAATTGATCTAAATAGGATTTTTATGCATAAAAATAAGCTGAAATAAAAAAAGTTCAAAACTGAGCACATAAATATTATACATTTTTGACAATTAATGTTATTTTAATTATATAATAAAAAAACAAGAGAAGATGTTGGATAAGTCATTGTATATAGACGTTTCGTAACCAAGTGTCTAAATATGGTTTATTTAGTAAGCGCAGACATTGGTGAATATTTTATCTAACTTCCTGTATTATAAAAAAAGATGCATAAAAAGTATCGATATAGTCACAGTACTCATTCCTTGTTTTAGAAAGGTTGGTTTTGTATGAAAAAATGGAGTTTTTTATTTATTGCA
This sequence comes from Vagococcus proximus, assembly GCF_029143285.1. Lineage (GTDB taxonomy): Bacteria > Bacillota > Bacilli > Lactobacillales > Vagococcaceae > Vagococcus_D > Vagococcus_D proximus. The sequence continues at coordinate 2,744 of NZ_JAPDSH010000011.1, read as the reverse complement.
ACAACATTAATGGTATCACCTTTAATAGGAGTGAGTGCGGAGATAGCTAATGAGCAACAAGTTAAAACAATTACAGAGCCAAAAGTAGCATCACCACTGGCAAAGATTGAAAAACAGCTAGCAAGTATCACGAAAGGGAAAAATCCAGAAAAGAGTAAGGGCAAAACTGAAAATAGAAAAATTGCAAAAAGTAGTGGCGAAGTAAGCTCGAAAGGAACTTGGGGGACGTCGAAGTGGAAGTTTTCCAATGGTGTGCTTACATTAGGAGCAGGTCAACTAGGAGAGAGCAGTGAAGCCCCTTGGATTTCTATTTTAGAAGATGGAGTAGATGCTCGTTCTATTGATGAAGTAGTTTTTTCTGGGAAAGTGAAAGCACCAGCCAATAGTGCTCGCCTTTTTGGCTCATTAATTAGTGTTAAAAAATATAAAAATATTTCAAATTTAGATACAACATCGGTAGTGGATATGAGTGAAATGTTTGCAAACAATTATGAATTAACTGAATTAGATGTCTCACATTTTGATACATCTAAAGTGACAACATTAGAAGGGACGTTTCAAAATACAGCCAAGTTAAAAAAATTAGATGTTAGCACATGGCAAACATCAAATGTGAAGACTATGCTTTACTTATTTTCTAATGCAGGTATGGATAGTTTAAATGTAAAAGATTGGGATACTTCCAGTGTTGAAAATATGTCAGCTACATTTTCTGGAACTAAGTTCAAGACACTTGATGTAGGGAGATGGGATACAAGTAAAGTTACAGAAATGGTTGCGACATTTTCAAGTTCAAGACTTAAAGAATTAAATTTTGAGAACTGGAGCACAGAAAGTGTTACAGAATCATACGATATGTTTAATGTGGGTAGTTCAATGGATAAACGACTAAATGGCTTAGCTAAATTTACTATAGGTGACAAATTCCAATTCGTTTCATCGAATCGTCATTTTTCACCTTCAGAAAGCTTGCCAACAACAGGAAATTGGGTGAAAGAAGACGGAACTGGTCAAGCGTATACTCCTTATCATTTTGTACAGTATTATGGGACGAATTCTACTAGTACGAATAAACCTGAACCAGGAACATATGTTGCGGAAGTTGATAAAGATGCTGATTTATCAAAACCGGTAACAGTGGAATACTTAGACGCGTCAACTCATATTCCAATAAGTGACGAACGCATTGTTAAAGGTTCTATCGGAGAAAAAATTTCAATTAGAGTGCGAGAGATTGATAACTATAAATTTAAAGAAGCTGATGCAGATTTAGATATCGTGATTACTGATAAAGAGCAAACCCTTAAATTATATTATGATTTTGCTAGTGATGTTACATCTGGAACTTGGGGGAGTGCTCCTTGGGAATTTAAAGATGGTATTTTGACAGTCAAAGCAGGGGAATTAGATAGACATCCAACTGCACCTTGGAGAGGACATTCTAGAAATCTTCCGGAAATTAATGCAAGTGAAATTAAAGAAATTGTTTTTGAGGATAAGGTAAAAGCACCAGTAGATTCACAATTTTTATTTTCAGGACTAGAACAAAATGAAGGGGGAAGTCAGCGATTAGCAAATTTAGAAAAAATAACAAATTTAGAAAATTTTGATACATCTGAGGTGACCAACCTTTCACGGATGTTTGTCGGAGCAGTCAAATTAAAAGAGTTAGATTTAACGAGTTGGAACACAGAGAATGTCACGAACATGAGTGAAATGTTCATGAATACACCAAGTCTGGAGAAATTATCTATCGACACGTTTAAGATGTCTAAGGTGACGACTATTGATAGAATGTTTAGTGGATGTGGCGCTAAGAGTCTTGACATAGCAAATTGGAATACCTCAAGTTTAACAACGATGGACAATGCTTTTTATCACGCAAAAATGACTAATTTAGACCTAAGTGGATGGGATACTTCTAGCGTAACTAGTATGAGGCAAACTTTTATGCAAAGTACAATTCGTGATTTAAATCTAGAAAATTGGGATACGAGACAAGTTTCTAATAGCGGGATGACTCGTATGTTTAATCCAGATCCTGTGAGAGATCTTCATAGTGGTTTAACACGTATTACATTAGGTGAAAATTTTGTATTTAAAGGATACGATATGTTCTATACTAATCCAGCTTTGAATCCTTGGTTAGGGATGGGGATTGGAGAATGGATTAAAGAAGATGGATCAACAGCGTCTTATTTACCAGAAGACTTTATGGAACAATACGGGAGTGGTGAACTTATTCCTGGAACTTATGTGGTTAGACCGGCTAAATCGTTAGTTGAAAGACCTATTACAGTGTATTACGAAGACGAAGATGGGAATGAAATTAAATCACCAGACAAACTTACTGGAGAATACGGGGATAAGAAAAAAATAGAAGTTCCTGAAATTGAGGGGTATAAATACATAAAAGCGGATAAATCACTAGATATGTCAATAAACTGGGATCAACAATCGATTACATTGACTTATAAAGATATGGATGAATCTAGTATCAACGTAAAAAATACAACTATTGCACAGGGAAGTAAATGGTTGCCAGAAGACAATTTCATTGGTGGAACAGATGAAAAAGGAAATGAATTGAGTTTTAAAGATGTTGAGGTCGAAGGAGAGGTTGATACATCTGTTTTAAGTCATTATTTTGTTGAATATAAATACGGGAAAGTAAGAGAGATGGCTGTTATAACAGTTGTAGAAAAACCAGAACGTCCAGAAGTATGGCCAGGTGTTGGCATTAA
>NZ_JAPDSH010000010.1 GCF_029143285.1 Vagococcus proximus | reverse complement strand
GGTTCGTCTTACTTTGTTCAGTTTTCAAAGGTCTACGTTGTATCGTTCTTAACGACTTAATTAGAATAACATGTTTAGTTGATTTCGTCAACTACTTTTCAAAAGTTTTTTTAATTAAGTTTTAGAGGTTTTAAGCTCGTCTGTTTTTAACGACTTTATTATAATACCACTTGAACAATCTAATGTCAACATCTTTTTTACAGTTGTTAAAACACGTTTTGCTTGTCTCAAGGACATGTATTAATATACCAAGTTTAGAATAAAAAGGCAACTATTTTTTTCGAAAATATAAAAAAAATGCTCACTTTCTTCTGAAAGCGAGCATTTTCAGGTTATCTCATTGTTGGAAATAGTAGTACGTCTCTAATAGATTGAGAATTTGTTAGCAGCATAACTAATCTATCGATACCGATACCTAACCCTCCGGTTGGCGGCATACCGTATTCTAACGCCTCAATGAAATCATCATCAATTCCATGAGCTTCATCATTACCTAAGTCTTTTTCACGAGCTTGTGCTTCAAAACGTTCTCTTTGATCAATTGGATCATTTAATTCAGTAAAGGCATTACCATATTCTTTACCTACAATAAAGACTTCAAAACGATCAGTAAATCTTCCGTCTTCAGGATTTTTCTTAGACAACGGCGACACTGATGTCGGGTGTCCATAAATAAATGTTGGCTGAACTAATGTATCTTCAACAAACGATTCAAAAAACTCATTTACAACATGACCAAAGTCCATATGATCTTCAACATGTACATTGTGCTCTTTAGCAATTGCGCGAGCCTCTTCATCCGTCATCTCTTTCCAGAAATCAACACCGGTTTGCTCTTTAATAGCGTCTACCATGTGTACACGTGCCCATTTTCCACCTAGATTAATTTCATTTTCACCGTATTGAACAGTTAAACTATCATTAACAGCCGTAGCAACATGTTGAATGATACCTTCTGTTAAGTCCATAATATCTCTATAATCTGCATACGCTGTATAGACTTCAATCATTGTAAATTCTGGGTTGTGAGTTGTATCAATTCCTTCGTTACGGAAAACACGTCCAATTTCATATACTTTCTCCATACCACCAACGATTAAACGTTTTAAGTGTAGCTCTAAAGCAATACGCAAATACAGTTCCATATCTAACGCATTATGATGAGTAATAAACGGACGCGCAGCTGCTCCACCCGCCATATTATGTAAAGTTGGTGTTTCAACTTCTAAATAACCATTGTCATTTAAGTAGTTGCGGATTTCTTTAATGATTTGGCTACGTTTAACAAACGTATCAAAACTTTCGCGGTTACTAATTAAATCTAAATAACGTTGACGGTAACGTTGCTCTACGTTAGTCAAACCATGATATTTATCTGGCAATGGACGTAATGCTTTCGTTAAGAAAGTTAGTGATGTCGGCTTAATAGTCAACTCACCCATATCTGTTTTCATTACTTGACCTGTAACACCAATAAAGTCACCTAAATCAGCATGCTTAAATAAATCATATTCTTCTTCTCCGACCGCATCTTTACGAACGTAGATTTGAATTTGCCCTTCTCTATCTTGTAAATGAGCGAAGCCAACTTTACCTTTGCCACGCTTAGTCATCATACGACCTGCTACTGTTGCTACTACTTCTTTTTCATTTAATTCTTCTTTAGAAAATTCACCGTAAGCTTCTTGTAATTCTTTTGAGTTGTGCGTACGTTCAAAACGTCCGCCAAAAGGATCCATCCCAGCTTCTTGCATGTTAGCCATTTTTTCACGTCTAACTAGCAACTGGTCATTCATTTCTTGTTGTACTGTTTGTTCATCCGTCATTTGACTTCCTCCATCCCTTAATATGATGCTTCATCTATCTATAATGCCACATTAAATCAAAAAAAGGCAAGTAAAATTTGCCTTTTCTTGTGGTATCTATATTAATTGTTAACGAATAATGCCTCTTGCTTCAACATTCTCTACTAACTCATCTAGTATCTCTATCATTTGCGCTTGAGTTTCCGCTTTATTGACTGCAACTTTCGCTTTTGCAGCACGTGGAATTCCTTTTAGATAATAAGCAGCATGCTGACGAAATTCTCTCGATGCTATCATTTCACCTTTTAAAGTGACAAGTCGTTGTAAATGTAGTTTAGCTGTCTCGATTTTTTCTCTCGCTGTTGGCTCAGTTAATAATTCGCCAGTTTCCAGATAATGCTTTGTTTGATAAATCATCCATGGATTACCTAACGCAGCACGACCGATCATAACACCTTCACAGCCCACTTCATCTAACATCCTTTGAGCATCTTGTGGTGTCCTGACGTCCCCATTCCCCATTAGAGGAATTGTTAGTTTATCCTTAACTTGACGTAAAATATCCCAATTTGCTTTGCCTTCATACATCTGGACACGAGTACGACCGTGCATTGCTACAGCTGCTGCACCAGCTTTTTCTGCAGCTAGGGCATTTTCAACAGCGAATACATGTTCATCGTCCCAACCAATACGTTGTTTAACCGTAACAGGCTTATCTACAGCCGATGCAACCGCCTCGACCATCTCATATACCTTGTTAGGATCTAATAGCCACTTAGCTCCAGCTTCTGCTTTGATTACTTTATTAACAGGACATCCCATATTAATGTCAATAATTGCTGCCTCTGTATTTTCTGCAACAAATTTAGCAGCTTCTACTAAACTTTCTTTACCGCCACCCATAATTTGGACGCTGAGCGGGTATTCATTTTCTTCTATATGTAACATTGACAATGTTTTTTTATTTCGCAGTTGTATACCTTTGTCACTAATCATCTCGCAGACAACCAGTCCTGCACCAAATTCCTTCACTGTTACACGAAAAGCCGCGTTACTAATACCAGCCATAGGAGCGACTACTACAGGATTAGGGATATCAATATTTCCTATCTTCCAAGTCATATTTTATCTCCCTATCTTACATTTCTTGCAAAATGTTGTTTAAATCATCTTCAGTAAAGTTGTATTTATTATTACAGAAATGACAAGTCGCTTCTGCACCGTGATCTTCGTCGATCATCGCTTGAATTTCTTCTTTGCCAATAGATACTAACGCTTTAGAAAATTTTTCCATAGAACAATCACACTTAAATTGTACAGGTGTTTCTGTTAGGAAGTTTACATTCTCATCCCCTAATAAACGATTTAGAATGGTTTCCGGTGTTTCTCCTTGTTCAATCATACGAGAAACGAATGGCATATCTGCAATGCGTTTTTCAATTTCCGTAATTGTTTCATCCGTCGCACCAGGCATAACTTGAACAATAAAACCTCCTGCTGCTTTAACTGTATCATCATTGTCGATTAATACACTTAAACCAACTGCTGATGGCACTTGCTCTGAATTTGCTAGATAATAAGTAAAATCTTCACCTAGTTCACCCGAAACAAGCTCCACTTGACCTGTAAAGGGTTCCTTCATCCCTAAATCTTTTGTGACTGATAAAGAACCTACAGTTCCAACTGCTCCACGTACATCAATTTTACCTTTATCATTTAGAGGTAAACTTAATTGTGGGTTTTGAATGTAGCCTTTTACATTACCTCGACCATCACTCCCTACAACAATCGCTCCAGCAGGGCCGTTACCTTGTACTTTAACTGTGATGATATCATCACCTTTGTTCATCGCACCTAACATGACTGACGCAACCATTGTACGACCTAATGCTGCTGTAGATGTATTCCATGAATCATGGCGACGTTGCGCCTCACTAACTGTTTTTGTTGCGTTGACTGCATAGGCTCTAATTTGTCCATCGAAGCACAACGCTTTTAATAAATAATCTTCCATCAATACTCACCTTTATAATAAATTTTTTAGTTAACTCAGTTCATTCTTACTAATAGAAAAGTGGGTTGCCTAGGCAACCCACTTTATATTATAACGTATTTGATAGAACCTTCAATAAGATACGCTCAGTTTATTATTCTGCTGAGCCATCCTTTGTTTCTTCCACAACTTCTTCAGCTGTTTCCGTTAAAGATTCTTCTTTTTTAGCTTCTAATTCTTTTTGTGCTTCTTTTTCTTCTAACGCATGTTTCGCTTCTTCAAAAGAACCTGATTTTTCACTAGGAAACTCATCGTTCACAACATCTGCTGGCATTACACCCTCTTCAAATAATGATTTAATACTACGAGCATCTAATGTTTCAAATTCTAATAATTTTTCAGCAATTAACTTGTGTTGTTCTGAGTATTCTTCAATGATTTCACGCGCTTTTGCATGAGCTTCATTTAAAATAGCACGAACTTCTTGGTCAATTTCGTATGACACTTGATCAGAAAATGCTTTTGATTGTCCATAGTCACGACCTACAAACACTTGATGGTTTCCTTCGTATTGAACAGGTCCAAGTTTTTCACTCATACCATACTCAGTTACCATACTACGGGCAAGACCAGTTGCTTGCTCAAAGTCATTACTTGCTCCTGTTGTTTGAACACCGAAGATAATTTCTTCAGCTGTACGTCCACCAAGTAAACCTACAATACGCTCAAACATTTCATTACGAGTAATTAAGAATTGGTCTTCTTTAGGAAGAGCAATCATGTAACCACCGGCACGACCACGAGGAACGATAGTTACTTTATGAACCGTATTAGCATCATCTAAAACCAAACCACAGATAGTATGTCCTGCTTCATGATAAGCTACCAATTCACGTTGACGTTTACTAATCACACGGTCCTTCTTAGCTGGACCAGCAATGACACGGTCTTGCGCTTCATCAATATCAGAAGCATCAATAACTTTTTTATTACGACGAGCTGCTACTAGAGCCGCTTCGTTTAAGACATTTTCTAATTCCGCACCAGCAAAACCTGGTGTTTGTTGTGCTACGACTTTTAAATCAACATCGTTAGCAAATGGTTTGTTTTTAGCATGTACTTTAAGAATCGCTTCACGTCCCTTAACATCTGGACGACCCACTAAAATCTGACGGTCAAAACGACCCGGACGAAGTAAAGCAGGATCTAGCACATCTGAACGGTTTGTTGCAGCAATAACAATAACACCTTCATTGCCACCAAAACCATCCATTTCTACTAATAATTGATTAAGTGTTTGTTCACGTTCGTCATTTCCGCCGCCCATACCAGCGCCACGTTGACGACCTACAGCATCAATTTCATCAATAAAGATAATCGCTGGTGCTGTCTTTTTAGCATTTTCAAATAAATCCCGAACACGGCTTGCCCCAACCCCAACAAACATCTCAACGAAGTCTGAACCAGAGATTGAATAGAACGGAACACCCGCTTCTCCTGCAACTGCTCGTGCTAATAATGTTTTACCTGTACCTGGAGGGCCCTCTAAAAGGACACCTGCTGGAATTCTGGCCCCAAGTGCCGCAAAACGACGTGGGTCTTTTAAGAATTCAACAACTTCAACAAGTTCTTGTTTCTCTTCTTCAGCTCCCGCTACGTCAGAAAAACGAACAGTGCTTGCTTTTTTATCTGCTTCTTTAGCTTTTGATTTACCAAAGTTCATAACGCCACGGCCACCGCCGCCACCTTGTTGACCTTGGTTCATCATCATATAAAAGAAGAAAATCATCAGAAGTAATGGTAAGAATGATAAAATCATTGTCATCCACATCCCGTTGCTTGACTCTTCCTTGATATGAACTTTTGTTTCTGAACCTGCTGCATTTTTAGTGATTTCTGCTAACGTAGCATCGTTTGGTAACACAAGTGTTGTAAATCGATCTGACGTTGTTGCAGAACCAAAAATAGGTAGGCCATTATTCGATACTTTTTGTTTGTCATAATACGTTCCAGAAACTCTGTACGCACCGTTTCCAGGTTGAATGGTCAACTCTTTGATTTTATCATTTTTTAATTGTTCAGAAAATTTCGAATAGGTCACTTCTGAACCGGGGCTTTGGTTATCTCCAAAGACAAAAAATACTAGCATTGCCATTCCTAAAATCAATAGGACGTAATATAGCGTATTTTTCCCATTTTTCTTTTTATTCATACATAGCCTCCCTCTATCTTACCTAACTTATGTCTTATACATTAACCAGTTTAACATATTTTGGAAAAAACATTAGTTTTTTGATTCGTAAATTTCAGGCTTAAGTACCCCAACGAACGGTAAATTACGGTATTTGTTTTTGTAGTCTAGTCCATAACCAACAACAAATTCATTAGGTACGTGGAAACCAAAGTAATCAGGAGCGATTTCAACCATTCTACCTTCAGGTTTGTCTAACAGTGTGACTAACTTAACTGATTTTGCTTTACGGTATTTAAACAATTCCACTAAATATTTAAGGGTACGGCCACTGTCAATAATATCTTCAACAATTAAAATATCGCGCCCTTCAACGTTAGTGTCTAAATCCTTAACAATTTTGACTTCACCTGATGACACCAAGGCATCACCATAGCTTGAAACATCCATAAAGTCCATCTCTAAATAAACATCAATTTCGCTAACTAGCTCGGCCATAAACGGTACAGCACCTTTCAAAATACCTACAACTAAAGGTTCTTTATCCGCATAGTCTTTTGTAATTTCTTTACCTAGTCGCTTTGTTACTTCTTCAATTTGCTCTCTTGAATATAATGTACGTTCAATGTCTTTTTCTAACATAAAACTCTCCTTCCAACTAATGCTCTTCTTTAAAATAAACGAGCCTGTAATGTATTTTATCAGTTTCTTTCTTAATACTCAAATAACTTTTACCAATTGTAAACACTCCGAGAACTTCTCGTTCGGAATTTACTACAACCCACATTTCTTCCCTCATTGATTGAGGAATTTTTTCATCTATAAACAGCCGTCTTAATTTCTTATGATTCCCTTTCTCATTATAAATAATAGCATCACCTGGCGCTCTTCTTCTAATAGAAAGAGGAAAATCAGACGAAGTCAAATATAACGACACTTCTTCTTTACAGCCTGTAAATAAATGACAAAAATTAACGGCCTCCTCCTCTCGATAAAGCATAACTCTATCAGACTTCGTCAACTCATATTCTCCCGTTCTTGGCAACTCAGTACCTTCCGGTAAATCCCCAGTTTTTTTTTCAAAAACTTGCTCAATATAGCCAACACTGTACTCTTTCCTAAATCGCCAGTCAGCTTGGAGATCAATCCTTCCTTGTGATTTTCCATCTTCAATAAGCGATAAGATTGTCTCCACTTGTACTTCCGACATAGAGTATCCTTTTTGAATCATCACTTTCTGAATAAGCTTCGTTAGCAACAAATAACGCATCTCCTTGGATTGATTTAAAAATAATTCTAAATCTATTTTCCAACATTTTTTACTTTCTAAATGTGTCATATCATCCAAAATAGGGTCCAGCGTGGCTGTTAATACTTTATCTGTATAACTTATTTGCTTCGTTAAATTTTGAACCTGATTTAAAAAATTAGGGTTTTCTTCTTTCAATAACGGCACAACTCGATGTCTAATTCTGTTTCGGTGATAATCTAAACTATAATTCGATTGATCTTCATAATAGAATAGCCTTTTAGCTGCAGCGTACTCCCGTAATTCAAGCTTAGAAAAAGCAAGAAGCGGTCGGTAAATTTTCATACCTAAACGACTTGACTCCGCTTTTATACTTGCTAAGTTAGTCCACTGAGTTCCCTTTGTTAATTTCATAATCAAAGTTTCAGCCAAGTCATCTGCATGATGAGCCGTTACTAATCCCGTGTAACCCTCTTTTCTATATATATCAGCAAAAAAATCATAACGAACTTTCCTAGCTTTAGATTCCATATTCCCTTGTTCCAACTGAGATTGCCACACATATGTATAGAAAGATAAGTTTTTTTCTTCGCATAACCGTCTAACCATTTCTTCTTCTTCTTCGGACTCTCTTCTTAATTGGTGATTGACATGCGCAACACCAATTTCTGGTCGTTCTTCCTCCGGAATAGCTAATAATAAATCTAGAAGCACTATCGAATCAACTCCACCTGATACTGCGACCAATAACTTCGTTTGTTTAGACCACTGAAAAAACTGACTACTATCAGAAATAAATTTCTTTCGTAACATATCAACACCTCCTAAAAAAAGAAAAAAGGATAAGTTTCCTTATCCTTCATCGTATATTCTAAACTAGTTACGACGGCCGCCACGACCGCCACGTTTCCCTTCAGTATTACGTTTTAAAGAAGTTAAACGATCATCACTATCTTTTAAGAAAGAGTTCATTAATGAATCAAAATCATCTTTCTTAGGTGCTGGTTTAGCAACCGGCTTTTTATATTCTTTACGTTGTGGACGACTATACTCTTTCTTAGGAGCTCTTTCAGGAACTTCATCAGAAGAGGCACGACGAATTGATAAACCAATTTTCCCATCTGTTCCAACTGACATTACTTTAACTTCTACAGCTTCGCCTACTTTAAGAACCTCGTTGATATCTTTAATAAAACTGTTTGAGACCTCACTGATATGAACCAGCCCTGTTTTTCCTTCACCTAAATCAACAAATGCTCCAAAATTTGTAATTCCTGAAATTTTACCTGGAATTTTAGCTCCTACTTCGATTGACATAAAAAAGTTGTTCCTCCTTAAATTTTAACTCTCTTTAATAATTTTTCTAATTGCGAAGCGCTTTTTCCGCTTGTTTGTCCATCGCTTCCTCTGTTTGAGGAATGCTATAAACTAACTCATCATCTTTTGTATAAAAGAATTTTTGACGGGCGACTTTCGCTAAATAATCATCGCTATTCAATAACTTAACATCATACTCTAAAGAAGCAACCTGCTCAGAAAGTTGCGCTTGTTGTTTCTGTACCGCAATCTTTTCTTTTTTCAACTCTTTAATATGATGGTAACTTCTAAATATATTGAGTCCACTTACCAGAAAAATGATACTCGCTACTGCGGCTATCACTCCTAATCTGCGTCTCTTGAAAATTATTTTTTTATTAACTTGATTAGATTGATCCCACTGCTCTATCGTAAATTGATTTCCAATAGAAGATACATTATTACCTTCATTTTGTACTCTCTCTTCGTTCATTTCATTCATCTCAAAAACTCCGTTTCTGGATTTTGTATCATAGATATTATAGCAATAAGGACAAGCATTGTCTAATCTAATTTTTCAAATCCTTCTTCTCTTGTTTCACTGATAATCTCATACATTTTCTCAGCATCTTCTTTTTTCGTCGAGTCTTTTAACTGTAACACTTTAATCTCTAAAGTTTTATTACCAAATAAAATTTTAATGCTATCTCCTACTTTAACAGAAGTCGATGATTTAGCCATCTGACCATTCACTTGGATACGACCTTTATCTGCTACTTCTTTCGCTACAGTACGACGCTTTATAATACGTGATACTTTTAAAAATTTATCTAAACGCATATTTTCTACCTCACTCTATTTTTTTGAAAAATTTCTTACTTTACGAACTATTTTATTTCCCTTAGGAAGTAAAAGCCACTCTCTTAATGTAAACATCCTCATTTTAAAAACAAATGCCACATATACTCCACCGCCAATCACCACACCTACTAAAGCCTGTATAAATAAAATAAACCGCGATGTGGTGCTTTCAAAGACAGATAGCGTTAGCCAACGATAGAGGGTCAAGCTCACTATCATCATACCTAATGCTACTAGTAATTTCCAGATAAAGACAGAATTTGTAACACTTTTTTTTGTCTGAGCCTCTAGACCTGACACTAATAAAACTAGCGCACCTATTAATCCACACAGGGTTGCCAAACTAGCCCCTACTGTTCCGAATTTTGTTGTGAGTAGAAACCCGAGTATGATTTTTACTAAACAACCTACAAGTAAACTATACGCTGGTATTCTATATTGATTTTTTGTTTGATAAATAATTTGAAACATTAGGACAAGTGACATAAAGAAGACCGTTCCCATCAATAGTGACAGTGATAGACTTTCCTGATTATCACCAAACAGGCTACCATTCAAATAGGGCAACAACATAATCAACCCTACACTTGCAGCACTCGATACCGCCATAACTACCTTGACAAATAAAGCAATTGTTCGGCGGTAAGCCCACTCATTCTTCTCCGTTACATACCTTATTAACATCGGAAGAAAAGCTGTTGTTAAAGCTATACCTATTACCATGCCAACTTGTATTAATGGCTGTCCTCTATCATAACTTCCTTTAATAATCTTAGAGTGTTGGTCCGAAAACCCTTGTGCAACCAAGGCATTTTTAATTAAAAATGAATCTATCAATTGAAAAATGACTAATAGTGAGCTGTAACCACAAATCAAACCACCTTCAACTAAAAATCGTCTCAAATACTTCCTACTATTATATAATTCTAATTTTGAAGGAATGACTATCGACTTTAAATTCGGCTTAAAAAGCAGTAACGTTATTAAAGCGACTACTCCGCCAAGAATAGCACCACTCATCGCATATCGTCCCATCGTGTATACCGTCCAATTTGCCGAGGTATATAACCCAGCTACCGCCAAAATCATACCCACACGAACGAGTTGTTCGAATAATTGAGAGTAGGCAGTTGGTTCCATCTCTAATTTCCCTTGAAAATAACCTCTATAAGTCGTTAAGTACGGCACCAACAAAAATACTATAGCAGCCATTTCTATGACCGGAGCAAGTTTAATATCCCCCATCAATTGAGCTAATACGCTACTGGCTAAGAAAAATACAACAAATAAAATCAAGGATAATACCCAATATAATGGAAATAACCCTCGAATAACCGCTTCTTGTTTAGTGTGTGTCTCTTGCTCTGCCACCATTTTAGACACTAGAATAGGTAAACCTGACAACCCAAGCGTCATGGCAATACCATAAATAGGGTAAACCTGTTGATACACATAGAACCCTTCATCTCCGACTAAGTTTTGAAAAGGGACTCGGTAAACTGCGCTTAATATCTTCACAATAAAAGAGGTGAGTGTCAGAAGAAGAGCGCCTTCTACGACTGCTTTTTGTTTTGTTTTCAACATAGAGCCTGCCACTACCTCCTTATTCTTTAGGGTGTTGATTCACTCGTTCTAAACTTATATATTTTTCTTTACGTAGTGCCGACATAACTTTAGACAACTCTAATAGCCATCTCGCTTCACTCATATTTTTACCAATAGTCAACTTCAAGACCATCTTATCTTCTACTGTACCCACATCTGCTTTTAAATCTGTTGCTGATAATGCACGTAATAATTGTTCAATCGTGTACAGATTTGTTCCTGCTTTACTAATCGTAACGATTAATTGTTGCTTATCTCTTCTAATTTTATCAACTAAAGCGTAATCCCCATCCATCTTAATTAAACCTACTGATAATAAATAACCTACTTCATCAGGATAATCACCAAATCTATCAATCAAGTCATCTTCTAACTCTTCAAACATCACTTGATTTTCAAGCTGACGGACACGTTTATAAATTTCGATTTTTTGTCGCTCATCATTAATGTAGTCTGATGGAATATACGCATCCACCCCAACATCAATTTCAACAGACGTCTTACGGTCTTTCTTCTCATTACCTTGTTTGCGATCAACTGCTTCACTTAACATTTGCGTATACATATCAAATCCGACTGAATCGATAAACCCATGCTGTTGCGCCCCTAATAAATTACCCGCACCACGAATAGACAAATCACGCATCGCAATTTTAAAACCTGCACCCAATTCAGTAAAATCTTTAATCGCTTGTAGACGTTTCTCACTTACTTCATTTAAAACTTTTTCTGGCTCGTACATAAAATAAGCAAAGGCGACACGATTACTTCGACCAACACGGCCACGCAATTGGTACAGTTGTGACAACCCCATATAATCTGCATTTTCAACAAATAACGTGTTAACATTTGGAATATCTACACCCGTTTCAATAATAGTTGTGGTTACTAACACATCATATTCTTTAGCAATAAACTCTAATAGAACATTTTCTAGTTGAACTTCTGTCATCTGACCATGTGCAAACGCAACACGTGCACCTGGCACTAGTTCTTGAATCTCAGACACTTTTTGGTCAATCGTGTCAACACGATTATACAGATAGAAAACTTGCCCCCCACGGCTCATCTCACGCTCAATGGCATCTCTAATAGCGCCTGGATTTTTTTCCATAACATAAGTTTGAACGGGATAACGGTTAGAAGGTGGTGTTTCAATAACTGATAAATCCCTTACTCCTAACATCGACATATGCAGCGTTCTAGGAATCGGTGTTGCTGTTAGGGTTAGAACATCAACTTGTGATCGTAATTGTTTCAATCGCTCTTTATGTTTAACACCAAATCGTTGTTCTTCATCAATAACCAACAATCCTAAGTCTTTAAACTCAACATCTTGAGATAAAATACGATGCGTCCCAACTAATACGTCAACCTTCCCTTCAGATACTTCCTCTAGAGTTTCCTCTTGTTGCTTTTTAGACCTAAAACGACTCAACAAACCCACCGTCACAGGAAAACCTTCAAATCGTTCCATCATATTTTCATAATGTTGTTGTGCCAAAATAGTAGTCGGGACAAGTACTGCAACTTGCTTGCCATCCTGTACTGCCTTGAATGCCGCACGTATTGCTACTTCGGTTTTACCAAACCCTACATCACCTACCAATAGGCGATCCATCGGTTTTACTTTTTCCATATCTTTCTTGATTTCAGCTGTACTTCTTAATTGGTCTTCAGTTTCACTATAAGGGAAGGCATCTTCAAATTCTTTTTGATACGAATCATCTGGAGAAAAAGCATATCCTTTTTCTGCTTCTCTAGCAGCATACAGTTTAATCAAATCATCGGCAATATCTTCGATTTTAGAAGACACTTTACTTCTCGTTTTAGACCATTCCGTACCACCCAATTTATTAACTTTTGGTGATTTAGATTCTGAAGCTACATATTTTTGAATCATATCCAGCTGTGTAACTGGAATAAATAGCTTGTCATTATTTTTGTAGAGGATGCTCATGTAGTCTTGGTGAATACCATCAACTTCAAGCGTCTCCATTCCTAAATACTGCCCAATACCGTGATTCACATGAACAACATAATCGCCTGCTTTAAGTTCAGTGTAGCTTTTCAAACGTTCCGCATTAGAAATATTTTGTCTACGGGCCTTTTTCTTCGTCACTGTTTGAAGTATTTCTTTTTCTGTTACGACAACCAGTTTCTCTTCCGGCAACTCAAACCCTGCTTGTAAATCACCCAATGTTACTTGTAACTGACCTGGCAATAGCTCATTGGGTTTAGTCACAACAGCTTGAATATCATGATCCAAGCACATTTCTTCTATTTTTTTCAACTTTTCTTCAGTTGACACTAAAAAGACAACTGTATTTTTCTTTTTAGCCCATCTGTCTACTTCTACTTTCAAACTAGCAAATTGTCCAAAGAATTGTTGCATTGTTCTAAATTGGAAGGCATGAATTTCTTGAAACTTCAAATGCCCCATCCCTTTTTGGAACAATGAGAAGTACGATGTTGCTGCGGGATGTTCTTTTAATTTCTTTCTAAAATCTGTCCCAAGCTTCTGTTTTGGTAACGCTTTGTTGTCTGCAAGCTTTAGCGTCAACCATTCGCCCTCTTCTTTGACAACTTCTCTCTCTATTTCTAGCAACCTTGGGTAATCATCTATGATAATATCATCTGTCTCATCAAAATAATCTAAAATAGTGGTTTTATCTTTATACAAATAATCACTATATAAACGATCTTCTGATGTAGGTAGTCCTGATTTCCAAGTTTCAATAACCGGTCTAAACTGCGCTGATACTTGAACTTTATCAGACTCATCTGTTAAGTGAGCCACATATTTATCTAAAGCTTTCTCAAGTTTTACTGCCCCTTTTTGGTACGCGTCACTTGTTAATAACAAGTCTGATGCCGGCGTAATCAAAACGTTATCAATTTTTTGAACAGATCGTTGCGTGTCCGCTTCAAAATAACGTAGTGATTCGATTTCATCATCAAATAAATCCACACGAACAGGATAATCTGTCGTTAGTGGATAGATGTCCAAAATACTTCCTCTTAAACTGAACTCCCCTGGTTTTCCTACCATACTTTGACGTGTATATCCCATTAATACTAAATCAGTTATTATTTCTTCTAATGAAATTATTTCTCCTAAAGCAAATTGTCTTTCGAACCCTTGCCAACATTCTTTGCTTGGTAAGTACTTTCTAGCCCCCGCAAGTGGCGTTACAATAACACCTGGCTTATCACTCGCTAAAAATGATAAGGTTGCTACCCTCTCTGCCATTGTTTCAGGTGACGAATAAGACATTTCAATAGCTGTCATCTCATTGACAGGAAAAAAATGAACACTCTCATCTGGGATAACATTTCTTAGATCTTCCATTAAATTACTAGCGTAATACAAGTTCGGTGTAATAATTAATGTCTTCTTACGTTTATAATCATATAAACTTGCCATTGCTAACATCTTGGCAGAACCAGTTAGGCCTGTAACTAATTGTTGTTTACCTTCTTTGGTATGAGCCATCCAGTCTAGAACTTTTGGTGATTTCGATATAATTTCTAACATCTTCATTCTTTCACTAGCTCCTATTTTTTATTTCTTAACATTAAATT
Organism: Vagococcus proximus; assembly: GCF_029143285.1. Lineage (GTDB taxonomy): Bacteria > Bacillota > Bacilli > Lactobacillales > Vagococcaceae > Vagococcus_D > Vagococcus_D proximus. The sequence continues at coordinate 45,777 of NZ_JAPDSH010000010.1, read as the reverse complement.
GATTCATAACATCTACGAAAGAGGCACCTTTTAACCACATCTCTGTTGCATCTGCTGCAGTCTTGACCGCAACCCCTATCTCTTCATGTGTTTCTTTAGGAAATGTTCCTAAAACATGTGAGACAACGTCTTGTCCTGGTTTAGGTCTATCAATTCCTATCTTAATACGGTTAAATTCCTTCGTATCTAAATGCGCAATCAAACTCTTAATACCGTTGTGACCACCTGCGCTGCCTTTCTCTCTTAAACGAATACGACCTACCGCTAAATCTAAATCATCATATATAACCAATAAGTCTGATACATCTAAATTGTAATAATCCATTAACGGTCCGATCGAACGACCCGATTCATTCATAAATGTTATCGGTTTAACGAGTAATATTTTCTCTCCCGCTATAAAATACTCTGCTATATCAGCTTCACATTGTTGTTTAGTAAATCGGCAACCCTCTCTTTGAGCTATCTCATCCAGTGTAATAAACCCAATGTTATGCTTTGTTGCCATATATTTTGTACCTGGATTTCCCAGACCAACTATCATCTTCATAAATCAAAATCTCCCATTCTATTCAATATTCCCAAATAACAGCCATTTTAAAAACGGACGTTAATTAGTCGTTTTCGTTTTACACATACTAAATACAAAATAGCCGAGAAGCGTTCAAAAGCCCCTCAGTTCTTGTTAATTATAGCATATAGTCACTGTTCTTGTAGTATTTTTACCTTCTATAATTCCTTAAAAAAACCAGGATTGTGCAAAAAATAGTTCTATAATAAATGTTTTATGTTACAATATGATTACAAATGATACATTGGAGGAATTTGATTCATGACGATTACACGGCGCAGATGGATTTATTTACTTGTAACCACCCTTATTTTTATCTTAGTTGCACTTTACACCATGCAAGCTAATTTTTATAAAACCCACTTTTTACCCAAGACGACCATAAATGGTCTAGCCGTTGGGCGTATGCCACTCTCTAAGGTCGAGAAGATGTTATACGACGAAGAAGAAAAAGGGACATTTAAAATTTTAAACGGTGAAAAAGTTTGGAAAGAGGTTCATAAAAAAGAACTTGGAATTGAAACCGACTTTAAACCTGGTCTTCATAAAATTCTTGATTCTCAAAATAAATTACTTTGGGTTACTTCATTATTTAAACCAACTACCCTTAGTATCGCAGCATCTTCTTTAAACGAAGATGGTCTAAATGACTTCATCACGTCTTTAGAGCCAGAAATCAAAGAATTTAATAAAGATAAAACCTCTTCTGTCAACGCAACCATCATTAGTGAAGAAGAAGGTTTAACTATTAAAAAAGAAAGTTATGGTAATGATATTGGCTATGACAATCTTTCAAAAGCTTTAAAAGAAGCTGTGCGAAATGGTATACCTGATGTTAACTTACAAGATTATGTTGCATTACCTGAGTTAACTACTAAGAGCCCTGAACTGAAAGACTTACTGACAAAAGCAAATGATTTAGTAGACCAAAAAGCAACCTACTTAATCAATGGCAAATCTATCACTATTCCCAAAAAAGAATTAGTAAAATGGGTAACTGTGGACCAAAAAGAAAAAAAAGTTGGTGTCAATCAAGAGGTCATCACTAAATACGTAACCGAACTTGGTGAAAAATACAATACAAGTACGGTTCCAACTGAATTCAAGAGTACAAAACGTGGCACAGTAAGCGTCCCCGCTGGAACATACAGTTGGACTATTCAAACAGAGGAAGAAGCTAAGGCATTAGCGGCAGACTTCTTAGCTGGTAAAGGCATTGATCGTTCTCCTATTAGTATGGGGAGTGCATCATCTGGCCCTGCTTTAATTGGTAATACTTACGTCGAAGTCGATTTAAAAAATCAACATATGTACTTCTATAAAGAAGGAAAAACAATTATCGATACAGACATCGTTTCAGGAAAACCTAAAACGCCAACACCTCCTGGTATTCATTACTTGTGGAACAAAGAATCTCCATCTATCCTAAGAGGTAAAAATGATGACGGTTCTGATTACGCAGCACCTGTAGACTTTTGGATGCCTATCGATTGGACTGGTGTTGGTCTTCATGATTCTAACTGGCAGCCCGTATATGGTGGCGCTCGTTGGAAAGATGGCTTCGGATCACATGGTTGTATCAATACACCACCTGATTTAGCAGCAAAACTTTACGCTGAAATCGAAATCAACACCCCTGTTATTGTCTTTTAATAAAAAAAGCGATGAGCTTACAGCTCATCGCTTTTTTTGATTAATTTAGATGATTGATACTCTTTCGATACTCTCATCATTTCTTGGTATAACGCTTTAATAGTAGAAGCATATTCTTTATTTTTAACTGCTCCTTCAACTTTATCGAGAACGCTCTTTTCTCTCTCACTATCTAATACCTCTATCTTTTCCTGCTCTTTAATCCCAACAACCTCACTTACAACATCTAAACGCGCCTCGAGTAAACGTATAATTTCTTGGTCAATTCTATCAATTTCTTGACGTTGCTTTTTTAACATCTTTCTCTTCTCCTCTTATACCTTACTAAAAAAATTTTGAGCATCACCTTTAATAAACAAGTGATTGTCGCTCGTTTCTATTTCCTCTTTATTAATCACCACAATCGGACTATTAGACTGGCGATATTCTATTAATTGACTGAACGGGTAGACTTTGAAACTCGTTCCTACAATCAAAATTAAATCTGCTTCACTCACTGCTTTAATCGCTGCCTCTATCCTATTATTAGGTAAGCTCTCTTCATATAGAACAATATCCGGACGTATAATCCCTCCACAATCCTCATGATAATTACTTACTAAATAATCATCAACTAAACAAGTCTTGTTACATTTAGTACAGTAACAGTGATATAAACTCCCATGAAAATTTATCAAATTCTTGGTATCAGCCTCTTCATGTAGATGATCAATATTTTGAGTGACCACTTTTGCTGATTCTTTTTCCTTCGTAAGTTTCGCAATTTTCAAATGACTCTCATTAGGCTTAGCCTCTGGATGATATAACTTTTTTACAAACGTATAAAATTTTTCTTGTTCCTGCTCGAAACAACTTCGACTCAGTAAATATTCAGGTAATTCTAAATCGTGATAAACGCCCCCTAAAGAACGATAATCTGGAATACCTGAAGGCACTGAAAGTCCTGCTCCTGTTAGAAATACGGGTCTCTTAGATTCGGTTAAAAGCTTCAACACTTGTTCCTCAACTGACATAATGTTCTCCCCTTTCCAAACATCATCGAATCACTTACTAACTCTAATAAATACCCCGTTACTTTTTGAAAAAATTTTCATATATTTTCAATGACAAGTTAAAAATAAGATGATAAACTATAAAGTGACAAAGAAAGAGGTGAAAAAAATGGTAGCATTTTTAATTTATTGGGCAAGTATTCTTGTAAGTATTGCTTGGATTATTATTAGCACTGGTTTTTCTATTTATTATTTAGCAAACAAAGAAAACGGAAATCTTTGGGCTTTCGGTTTCTTAAATGTTATTGCAGCAATTGTTTTAGCTATTGTTTTAGTTGTCTACAAAACTTGGGATTTCGACATCACTACATACAGTTCACTAATGTATGGCTTGATCGCTGCAGAATTAGTTTTAGCAGTTCTGAAATTCATCTTAGGTCGTGAACCAAAATTAGCACCCGCTAAATAAGACGACTATCTCGTCCTTATTATAGGCAATAAAAGTCTCGTTATCAAATTGATGACGAGACTTTTATTTTATTTTTACTAGTTATTCACATTATACCCAGAACTTACACTTTCTTATCCCCATTGTTATACACATCTAAAAGTCTATATTTTTAAGCTTTTATAGAGTTATCCCCTGTTAATAACGAGTTATCCACAGAAATCTGTTGATAACTTTCCTTTTTCGGTGGATAACTCTGATTAAAAGCAGAAAAAGAGCGAATCTGATTGATTCGCTCTTTTTTATATTATTCTTTTTCACCAATCACTTCAGGTGCAGCTGCGACACCATCCGTTTCTTCTTCTTCATGAACACGAGGTTCTTCAACAATTGCAATTTGTTCTTCCATATCCATTACAATGTCATATTTATCATTCTTAGGTAAATCACCTAATGTAATAGCATCACCAATTTCTAATTCACTTACATCCACTTCAATGACATCAGGAATATTATCTGGTGTTGCTGAAACCAAGACTGTGTATAAGTTTTGACCCAATGAGCCTCCAACTTTCACGCCTTTAGGTGTCCCTGTTAATAGTACTTCTGCTTCTAGTTCTGTTTTCTCTGACATATCAACTGCCAAGAATTCCACGTGCAACCAACGACGGTTAAAGGTATCTTGTTGTTGGTCAAAGATTAATGTAGGTGTTTTGGTTCCATTGATGTCTAATGTGTACACCGCATTCTGACCATTCTCTTTAATAGCCTTCATCAATTCTTTTTCATCAATTGAAATTGATGTTGTTGTCATTCCATTACCATATACAACCGCTGGAATTATTCCTTCCTCACGTAATTGTTTTTTCAATGATCTTGGACGTACCGCTCTTTCGTTTACTTTCAATAAGACTGCCATAAATAATCTCCTCCTTAAGATATTTTCCAAAAATGAGATCCTTTTGTTACTCTTGTTAATCCGTTTCATCCTCAATCAAATCACTAATACGACCAACACAGATAAACAACCGGTCCCTTTTTGTCAGTTCCTGAAAAGCGAACTAAACCTAACATTATAGAATGATCTTATTTACCAAAGGATAGTAGCAGTTTTTAATCTATCATTTGATTGCTCATCATGACTCTTTCATAAAAATCGCCCTTTTGAAATAGTCACACTATAATATAAGCTTATGTCTACACCATACTAGCCAATTGAAATTAAGTCAAGAAAAGAGACGTTTTTGGTAAAAATCCGTTTACAACTATATTTGTAGAATAAAAATTAACTCTATTTACTTTTCTTAACGGACTTTATTTATCTATTATCATGGAGTACAATAACAGTCAGTATATTAGATTTTACAACGAATAGGAGAAATTATATGGCAAAGCTCTTACGATTCACCAAAAACTACCGGAAAGAAGTACTCTTAGGCCCCTTTTTCAAATTTTTAGAAGCTGTTTTTGAATTACTTCTTCCTATTTATATGTCTTACTTGATTGACAATGGCGTAGCAAAGAATGACTCACATTACATTTTTAAAACAGCACTTATCATGATCGCCATGTCCATCATTGGTTTAATCTGCGTTATGATTTGTCAGTACTACTCTTCAGTCGCTTCACAGGGGTTTGGAACAGAGTTACGCTCTGCATTACTGGAAAAAATCAACACGTTTTCACATAAAGAGCTTGATAACTTCGGAACCTCAACCTTAATCACACGTATGACAAATGATATTAATCAATTACAATTGGCATTAGCCATGTTAATTCGCTTAGTATTTAGGGCACCTTTCTTAAGTATCGGCTCACTTGTCATGGCTTTTTACATTAGTCCTAAACTAGCTGCTATCTTTTTAACAGCCCTTATTTTATTTTGTCTAGTCTTATTTATCATGATGACTAGAACCGTCCCTCTTTACAAAAAAGTACAAGCAAAAGTTGATAACCTAAATACTATTTTAGTTGAAAATTTAAGCGGTGTTCGTGTTTTAAGAGCTTTTGGGCAGAAAAAATATAGCCAACAAAAAATGGCAGATACAACTGATGACCTTGCACGCGCATATAATCGCGTAGCTAACATCTCTGCTCTTTTAAATCCAGCTACCCTTTTAGTAATGAACGGCGCTACTATCGCTCTACTATATCTTGGTGGTGTTTCAATTAACAGTGGCAGTCTGACTCAAGGGGAATTACTTGCCCTTATTAATTATTTAATGCAAATGCTCCTAGCTTTAATTGTCGTCTCTAACTTAGTTATTATTTTTACCAAAGCTGCTGCTTCTGCAGAACGTGTCAATGATATCCTTGAAACAGAGTCATCTATTACGGATACTCACACTGATCAAACGGACATACCTCCCCTTACAGATACTGACTATGTCCTAACTTTTGAAGAGGTCTCATTTCGGTATACTGCTACAAGTGGTTTAGCTCTTGATGCACTTGATTTTTCACTACATCCTGGGGAAAGTTTAGGAATTGTTGGGCCAACCGGTAGCGGAAAATCTACCCTTACTCAACTAATCCCACGTTTCTATGACCCAACTGTAGGAACTGTTACGCTTTTTGGTCACGCATTAACTGACCTACCGCTAACCACTCTACGTGAAACTATTGGAATTGTGCCACAAAAGAGTGTTCTATTCACCGGAACTATTCGAGACAATTTAAAATGGGGTAAACAAGGTGCTACCGATGAGGACTGTTGGCAAGCCTTAGAAACGGCCCAGTGTTTAGATTTTGTTAGCACCTTACCTGATAAACTAGACACCATGGTCACTGAAAGTGGAAAAAACTTTTCGGGCGGTCAGCGTCAACGTTTAGCTATTGCTCGAGCGGTTATTAGAAAACCACTTATTTTAATTTTAGACGATTCGCTTAGTGCGCTAGATTATCAAACAGATTTAGAATTACGCCAAGCTTTAAAGCGTGACTTAGACCAAACAACTTTAATTATCGTGTCGCAACGCATCAGCTCCGTCCAACACGCTGAAAAAATTGTTGTCTTAGATGATGGCAAACAAGTCGCAAGTGGGACACACGAGGTTCTTATTAATGAATCTGAAACTTATCAAGCAATCTATGCCTCACAACAAGAAAAGGAGGATGAGAACTAATGAAACAGTCAACCAGACCTTCTTCATTTAAACGTTTTTTACCTTATCTCTCTCAGTATAAAAAAGAAATTATCGGTGCTATCTCACTTGGTCTTTTAGGAGGAGCTGCCACTGTTATGATGACGTACTACATCGGCCAAGCGATTGATACCATGCTTGGTGTCGGTCGTGTTGATTTCAAACAACTAGTAAGTTACTTACTAGTATTAGCTGGTCTACTAGGTGTGGCAAGTCTTTCCCAGTGGGGTGTTCAACTCCTTGGCAATAAAATGGCCTATCAATCTGTTGCTACCTTAAGAAAAGAAAGTTTTGATCACCTGAACCATTTGCCTGTCAATTACTATGACCAACACTCACATGGTGATATTATTAGCCGATTTACCAATGATTTAGATACAGTATCGGAAGCATGTGTTGCCATATTTAATAACCTTTTCTCAGGTATGACCATTGTTTTAATTGCTTTTGTTTCCATGCTTGCTTTGAGTTGGCAACTTACCCTTATCGTATTGATTGCCACACCACTTATCTTTTTAATCAGTTGGCTTGTCGCTCGCTCTAGTCAAAAACGCTTCGCTTCTCAACAGCGATTAGTCGGAGACATTTCAGGTTATGTAAATGAAGTTATCGGCAATCAAAAATTAGTAAAAGCGTTTCAGTACGAGGACCAGTCACAGCACCAATTCGATAAACTAAATCATGCGTTACAAATTGAAGGTCAAAAAGCGCAGTATGCTTCATCTTTAACCAATCCTTTATCACGTTTCATTGATCATCTGACATATGTTTTTATCGGGTTAATTGGAGGCCTTTTAGTTGTTAAAGGAAATACGACGTTAACAGTAGGAATGATTTCAAGTTTTACCATATATTCGGGCCAATTTTCTAAACCATTTATTGAATTATCTGGTATCACCACACAAATTCAAACTGGACTTGCTGGTTTAGATCGAACGTTCCAACTATTAGATGAGCCAATTGAAACGGAAGATACCCCTGGTAGCCTACCTCTGGAACAAGCCAATGGGGCTATTGAATTTAAACACGTAGCATTTTCTTACACACCGGATAACCCACTTATCAAGGACTTAAACCTGAGTGTTAAGCCGGGTGAAACCATCGCCATTGTTGGTAAAACAGGGGCGGGAAAATCTACCCTAGTCAACTTACTTATGCGTTTTTATGACGTGTCTGCAGGAGATATTTTAATCGATAACCATTCTATAAAAGACTATAAGCGTGATTCTCTGCGAAAAGCGTTTGGAATGGTATTGCAAGATACCTGGTTATTCGATGGTACCGTTAAAGATAATTTACGCCTGGGTAAGCCTGAGGCAACAGATGAAGCAATTATTGCCGGTGCCAAATCAGCTAATATCCATTCTTTTATCATGAAACTCCCTCAAGATTATGACACCGTTATTGGTTCTAGTGGTGTTAAAATTTCTGAAGGTCAACGTCAATTGTTAACTATTGCTAGAACAATGATTTCAGAACCTCCTATGCTTATTTTAGACGAAGCAACCAGCTCTGTTGATACTCTAACGGAGCAAATTATCCAAGAAGGCTTCTTGAAAATGATGACAGGACGCACGAGCTTTGTTATTGCCCATCGTCTCTCAACCATTCGAAACGCCGATAAGATAATGGTAATGGATCAGGGAGAAGTCGTTGAAATTGGCAGCCACAATGACTTACTAACCATTCCAAACGGGGCATATTCACAACTTTATCACTCACAATTTGCAAAATAAAAAAAGACGAAGCCATGGCTTCGTCTTTTTTTACTTCCCTATAACTACTGCTGGATATTTTTTAACAATCATAAATGAAATAATAGCTGTAACTATCGCAGTAGCTAGTCCACTTGCACCATTCATTACAAATGAGAAAGCCCATGGATTCAATCCCCACATTGCAAATTTCCCCCAAAAAATAACACCTGCGATAAAGTGCCAGAAGAAACGAGCTGCACACCCTACTAAACTAGCTAAGACAACTGTTCCTAAAACACTTTTCGTCTTATTTTCCGATAATTGCTTGGCTAATTTAGTTGCATATAACCCACCAAAACCTGCAAAAATAAAAGCAATCACATACTCGATTAACACTTGACTTACTGTTAAGAAAGCAATATTTCCTACTAAAAAGTGAAGTAACCCCCACAATAATCCCGAAAATAGCCCTGCCTTAAAGCCACGTCTTAATGAATAAATCGTAATAGGAATCATTCCTAAAGAAATAGTGAAGCTACTGCCGATATTTGTTGGTATCATGGATAAAACCATACATAATGCTGCCACGATAGCCCCTTCAATCCAAACTTGCAAACGCTGATTTAACATAAAAAACTCCTCCTTAAAATTGTATAGAACAAGAGCCATACAACAAAGGAGGAGCCTATCGTCTTAATTATTAGCTTCATATAATAAAAGAGTCTCTGCTCCATCACAATCCCTACGTAAGTCTCAACTTAATCAGGTTCGAAGGGTCCAAGCTTGCGCTCAATCTCAGCCTAAACGGCACCCCTTTGTGATGGTAAAGTTCTATTTAGTTTTTTGTAACACCCTTACATTAGCATGAATTGAGGAGTAAGACAACCTGTAAGTTTGTGAAATTTCATATACCTTATAATAAATAACACGGAACCCTTTCCATTGTGACAACTGTCAACTTTAACTTGTCATCTATTGCTACAATTAAACCAACCATATAAGAAAAGTTACTTAAATTACTTAATTAATATTGAAATACTATCAAACCCTTGATATTATAGGTTTGTGAAATTAATAACTAAATGTTTTGGGGGAATTAATATGAAAAGTAAAATCAAAGTTGGGTTAGCTTCACTTTTATCAGTTCTATTCATCGCAACTGGATGTACACCTGATCAACCAAAAGAAAGTGCTACAAAAGCAACCGAAAAGAAAGAAAAAACTGAGCAAACTGCCGATGCAAATACCGGTGCGTCTGAACAAAAGAAAACATCTCTTGACGATTTAAAAGATGAATACGATGTTGTTATCGTTGGTGCTGGTGGCGGCGGAATGTCAGCTGCTATTCAAGCAAAAGATATGGGAATGAACCCTGTTATCTTTGAAAAAATGCCTGTAGCAGGTGGAAATACAGTTAAAGCCTCTGCTGGTATGAATGCTTCAGGAACTAAATTCCAAAAAGAAGCTGGCGTGAAAGATTCTAACGATTTATTCTTCGATGAAACTCTTAAAGGCGGAAAAGAAACAAACGACAAAGAATTATTACGTTACTTTGTAGACAGTTCAGCTGATGCTATCGACTGGCTAGACGGTATGGGTATCACGCTTAATAACTTAACAGTAACAGGTGGCATGAGTGTCAAACGTACACACCGTCCAGCTGATGGTTCTGCAGTAGGACAATATTTAGTTGAAGGCCTACTACGCAACGTTCACGAACGTGATATTCCATTATTTACAGATGCTGACGTTAAAGACATCAAAGAAAATGATGGCGCTGTTTCTGGTGTTAAAGTTAAATTCAACAATAAAGATGAAAAAGAAATCAAAACAAATGCAGTTGTTGTCGCAACTGGTGGTTTTGGTGCTAACTTAGATATGGTGACAAGCTACAACAAAGACTTAGACGGCTTTGTTACAACAAACCAAGCAGGTAGCCAAGGTGATGGCGTGAAAATGATTGAAAAATTAGGCGGCGACACTGTTGATATGAAAGAAATTCAAATTCATCCAACTGTTGAGCAAGAAACATCATTCTTAGTAACGGAAGCGGTTCGTGGCGAAGGTGCTATCTTAGTTTCTCAAGAAGGCAAACGTTTCGTTAACGAATTAGAAACACGTGACAATGTTTCAGCAGCTATCATTGGACTTAAAGATCAATATGCTTATCTAGTATTAGATTCAGGTGTTAAAGACCGTGTTAAAGCTATCGACTTCTATGAAAAACAAGGTTTTGTTAAAAAAGGTGAGTCTATCGCTGACTTAGCAAAAGAAATTAACATGGATGCTAAAACACTAGAAAATACAATGACAACATGGAATGACACTGTCAAAGCTAAAAAAGATGCTGATTTTGGTCGTACAACTGGTATGGATAATGATTTATCTAAAGGTCCTTTCTATGCAATTAAGATTGCACCAGGTATTCACCACACAATGGGTGGGGCCAAAATTAATACAAAAGCTCAAGTCTTGAAAAAAGATGGCACACCAATTACTGGTTTATATGCAGCTGGCGAAGCATCAGGCGGACTACATGGTAAAAATCGTATTGGCGGAAACGCTGTAGCTGACATCATTATTTATGGTCGTCAAGCTGGAACACAATCTAGTGACTTTGTTAAATCATTAAAAAAATAAATAAGTCTCTTAAGAAGTAGTGAAATCCTTTCACTACTTCTTTTTTTTCGTTACAATAGAATCAGAAGTTTTTAAGGAGGAAAAAAGAGTGAAGTTTATTTCATGGAACGTCAACGGCTTACGTGCTGTTGTAAAAAAAGGCTTTGTTGATATTTTTAATACATTAGATGCAGATTTTTTCTGTTTACAAGAAACCAAATTACAAGAAGGACAAATTGACCTTGAATTACCTGGTTACACTCAATATTGGAACTATGCTGTCAAGAAAGGTTACTCTGGTACAGCTATTTTTGCTAAAGAACCAGCACTAAGCGCAACTTATGGCATAGGGATTGAAGAACATGACCAAGAGGGGCGTGTTATCACCTTAGAGTACACTGATTTCTATCTTGTAACTTGTTATACCCCTAACTCACAGAACGAGTTAAAACGTCTGCCATACCGTATGACATGGGAGGAAGATTTCCAAGCGTACATCAATGAACTCGACCAAACAAAACCTGTCATCCTATGTGGTGACTTGAATGTGGCCCATCAAGAAATTGACTTAAAGAACCATAAAACAAATAAAAAAAATGCAGGCTTCACACCTGAAGAACGTGAAAAAATGTCGCAATTTTTAAATAGTGGCTTTATCGATACCTTCCGTCATTTTTACCCTAATTTAGAAGGTGCCTACTCTTGGTGGAGCTATCGTTTCAATGCTCGCCAGAATAATGCTGGATGGCGTATTGACTATTTCTTAGCTTCACAAAAACTAGAAGACCGTTTAGTTTCAGCAACCATTCATGCCGATATTTTAGGCAGTGATCATTGTCCTGTAGAACTAGTGATTGAGTAAGGAGGATGACTATGAATTTTATCGCATTTGATTTTGAAACAGCTAATTTTAAAAAACACAGCGCTTGCTCTGTTGCCTTAATCATGGTTCAAAACAGCAAAATTGTCGGTCATTATTACTCACTGATTAATCCTCAAACTGATTTTCACTGGAAAAATATTGAAGTCCATGGTATTCAACCCGATGAGGTAAAGAATGCACCCACCTTTCCTGCAATCTGGGAAGAAATTAGTGAATTCTTTCAAGATAACCGTCTGATCGTTGCTCACAATGCCCCATTTGATAACGGCGTCCTTAAAGCATGTTTAGAACACTACAATTTAGAGCAACCTCACTATTTATCGCTATGTACCGTTCGTACAAGTAAAAAACTTTACCCTCAATTTGAAAATCATCGGCTTAATACCGTATGTAAAAACCTAGGGATTTCACTTGAGAATCATCACCATGCTCTCGATGATAGCATCGCATGTGCCAACATTTTACTTCAACAAGAACGTCAATTTGGCGTCGAACCTTTAAAGGAACTCGTTAAATATATGTAAAAAAAAGAACGTGCCGTAATTGGCACGTTCTTTTTTAATTAATCATCAAACTCATCATATAAACATCTAAAAAGTCACCTTCTGATGAAAGTGCCCCTCTTTTTAGTGTCGCTTCTATCTCAAATCCTAATTTCTTATAAAGATGTACCGCTCGTTCATTCCTAGCTTGAACACGTAATTCCAAACGGTGTAATACTTCCATCTCTTGTGCCCATAAAACAACCTCTTCTAATAGCAACTGACCTAAGCCCATACCCCAATAGTCTTTCAAAACACTCACACCAACATCTCCAATATGAGCAATACTATCACAGTCCTCACCTTTAACACTGACTAAACCTATCATCTTCTCTCCATCATAAGCTGCCAGTAAAAAATGTCGGTCACTCTCATAAATAGCCCCTAACTGAGAAGCTAATAAGTCATCTGATAACGTCAATTCTGCTTCACTTATCGTCACAAAATCTGTTTCTAAAGCAACTTTTGCTAATAATCCTTTCACATCCGCTGCTTCTTCAGGTGCTACTTCTCTAAGCGTAATAGCCACTTCTTCTGTCATGATTTCCCTCGCTTCCTACAAAACAGCCTTAATACGAGCAGCTAATTCTGCCCCTTGCTCACCTGTACTAGCAACACTTAAACTACGTGTATCTTGCTCTTCAAGATAACTTAATGTCAATTCAGCATAATCCTCAGGTAATTCATCACGGATTATTTGGCCCCATTCTACAATAGAGACACCCTCTGATTCGAAATATTCTTCTAAACCTAATTCACCCGCACCATCTTCTAAACGATAGACATCCATATGAAATAACGGTAGTCTCCCCTCACGGTACTCTCTCACAATTGTATACGTCGGGCTCTTTACCATTCTTTCAATCTCTAAGCCTTTCGCAATTCCTTTAGTGAAAGTTGTTTTACCGGCCCCTAACTCTCCTGTTAGTACAATACAATCGCCACTTTCTAATACTTCGCCGATTTTTGTTGCGACTGCTAACGTTTCCTCAGCGCTATTTAATAACCATTTCTCCATCTTTGGTCACCTACTTTTTCTAATCTCTATTATCTTTATTAGTATAACGATAATTCAAAAAAAAAACTACCCAATCACTAGGATTGAGCAGTTTCATTATAATTAACCCATTAAAGCTTGGCCAGCAGTAATTAAAGCTAATTTGTAAACATCTTCTTCATTACAACCACGTGATAAATCAGAAACTGGTTTGTTTAACCCTTGTAAAACAGGACCAATAGCTTCAAATCCACCTAAACGTTGTGCAATTTTGTAGCCAATGTTTCCTGATTGAATTTCAGGGAATACGAATACTGATGCTTGACCAGCAACTTTTGAACCTGGTGATTTTTGTTGACCAACTGATTCAACAAAAGCAGCATCAAATTGTAATTCGCCATCGATAGCGTATTCTGGAGCTAATTCTTGAGCAATCTTAGTTGCTTCAGCTACTTTTGTAACTTCATCAGATTTAGCTGACCCTTTTGAAGAGAAACTTAACATTGCTACTTTTGGTTCGATACCAAACATTTCAGCAGTTTTAGCACTTTCAACAGCGATTTCAGCTAACTCTTGAGCCGCTGGGTTGATGTTGATTGCACAATCTGAGAATAAGTATTTTTCTTCACCACGTACCATTAAGAACGCACCGCTTGTACGGCTAGCACCTGGTTTAGTTTTGATAATTTGTAACGCTGGACGAACAGTATCACCTGTTGAGTGAACCGCACCACTTACCATACCTGCAGCTTTTTCCATGTATACTAACATAGTCCCAAAGTAGTTAGGGTCTTTTAAGATTGTACGAGCTTGGTCTTCTGTTGCTTTGCCTTTACGACGGTCAACGAATGATGCAACCATTTCATCAAACTCACCATAAGTTTCAGGGTTAATAATTGTTAAGCCTTCCACTTTTAAGTTGTTTTCTGCAGCTAAAGCTGAAATTGCTGATTCTTCACCAATTACGATTGGCTCTAATAACCCTTCAACACCTAAACGAATAGCAGCTCCTAATACACGGATGTCATTTCCTTCTGGGAAAACGATTTTAACATTTTTTCCATCAATTTGTTGTTTTAAACCTTCAAAAATATCCATTGTAAAACCTCCAAGTTTGTTTTATTACATTCTTACCTATCATACACCTAAATTTGAGAAAATAACAGTTTAAATTCCTGTACTAGGTGTTAAAACCGTGACTGATTCATAAAACAATTTGTAAAAACATAAATACTGATACAGAACAAAAGATTGTTATACAGTTTCTGAAAGTTTCCAGTCTATTATTTCTTGATGACTCTCTTTTAAATACTTATTGATTGTCGAAAACGGCTTGCTTCCAAAGAAGCCTCTATAAGCTGCCAGCGGGCTTGGATGAGGCGCTGCTATAATTTTATGTTTCGTTTGATCAATCATTTTTATTTTTTGCTGTGCCGGCTTCCCCCATAAGACAAAAATAACAGGTGTTTCTTTCTCATTCAACGTTTCAATAATTCTATCAGTGAGCATTTCCCAACCTTGACCCTTATGTGAATTCGGCTCACCTTGTCTAACTGTCAATACTGTATTAAGCATTAGAACACCTTGTTTAGCCCACGACTCAAGGTAACCATGCGTCACAGGTTGATGGCCTAGATCTGATTCTAACTCTTTATAAATATTAACTAACGATGGTGGAACTTTATTTCCAGGTAATACTGAAAAACTCAGACCATGTGCCTGATTCGGTCCGTGATAAGGATCTTGTCCTAAAATGACAACTTTAGTCTCTTCATATGAGGTTAAATCCAGTCCTTCAAAAACTCGGTTCACCTCTGGATAAACTGTTTCAGTTTTATATTCTTTTTCTAAAAATAAATTTAGCTTTTTATAATGCTCTGATTCTAAACAATCAGATAGATATTCTGACCAATCATTCTTCATCTCTAACACGTTTACCCACTCCTTCGTCTTACTATCCTATCTTCATCTCTATTATATGCGAAAGCCCTAAAAAAATGGTACACTTATTTTACGAACAACTGATAATTAGGGGGAATACACTATGATTAAATTAATAGCATCCGACATGGATGGAACACTTTTAGGTAAGAAAATGGAGATACCTCAAGAAAATATCGATGCCATTCGTTACGCCACTGATAAAGGAATTACTTTTATGGTTGCAACTGGACGTGGTTCAACAGAAGCCATCCCTGTACTAGAGGAAGCCGGCATCACTTGCCCAATGATTACCGTTAACGGTGCCGAAGCCTTTGATGAAACAGGTAAGAAATTATTTACTGTTGGGCTAGAAAAAGATACAGCACTTTCGATTATTACTCTTCTAAAAGAAGCCGATGTTTACTTTGAAATTGCCACGGATAAAGGAATTTTTTCTGATAATCCACACTTAAGAATTGAAAATGCAGCTACTATGCTTGCAAGCCAACTGCCTCATTTAACTTTCAAAATGGCAATCGCTATGGCCTCTACGCACCTTGCTATGCTTGAGGTAGATTATGTTAAAGATTACCAAGAGCTTCTTGATGATCACTCTATTACTATTTTAAAAGTCATTGTTTTTGAGCAACAAGGGGATATAATCTTAAAACCTTTACGAAAGAAAGTCGAAACAATACCAGATATCGTTGTGACTTCTTCCTTCCCTAATAATATTGAAATCAACCATATGAATGCTCAAAAAGGGATCGCCGTTAAAAAATATGCAGAACAACTTGGTATTTCTATGGATGAGGTCATGACAATTGGCGATAACTTTAATGATGCTAGTATGCTTGAACTTGCGGGTGTGAGCTTCGCTATGGGAAATGCCGAAGATGGTGTTAAAAAAATTGCTCGCTTTGAAACGGATAATCATGATAATGGTGGTGTTGCCAAAGCCATTCGACGCGCTATTGATGAAGACTTATAAATTAAGGATTTAATGAAAGGTGTTGAAAGTATGGTTACTTATTATATTCGAAAAAATGTATTAGGTTCCAACTGTCGCTCCCTAATAAAGGATGAAAATGGACGTGATGTCTATCTCATGGTTGGAAGATGGGGATCTAGGGGCGATGTCTTTTCACTCTATCATCTTGATGGGACATTGATTGCTTCCATTAAGCAGGCAACTTTTTCTTTAACTATAGGCACACGTTTTGATCTCTTTTATGATAGTGAAAAAATCGCTAGCCTTAATCGTTTCTTATCCTTACAACGTGATTTTTACTATGTTAGAAAACTAAATTGGGTTGTTATCGGCTCTGTTGACACTCAACGTTATAATATCTATCACTTTAATCAAAAAATAATGACGATAGAACCGGTTACAAAAAATGACCGCCATGAACTTAAAATGACGGTCATTTCTGAAGCGGATACACCTATTTGCTTATGTATTGCGGCCATTTTAGATTATTGGTCACTACGTTCAGACCCTGATCCATTAACACTATTAAAAAAAGGCCCAGCGTCTTCTGCACCAGCCAAATAAAAAGAGGAGGTCAGTTAACTGACCTCCTCTTTTCTTTATATATTTTTTTGCATATGGTCATATAAGTGACCACTAATCGTTTTACGTCCGACTTCTTCAAATCCTTCACGCATATAAAGTTTTTTGGCACGAGGATTAGCATCATCTACGCTTAAGCCTAATTTATCAGCGCCTTGGCTTCTAGCAAACTCTGGCAAAGCATTTAATAATAATGCGCCAACTCCTCGACCACGTTGGTCTGAACGTACTGCAATACTGTCCAAGTACCATTCATTTTCAAATGCTTCTTTATCCGTAAACATCTTCTCAGCTTCCTCGATTCCTTCTTCTTTAAGTATCGGGAACAACGGATCATCAATTGTTGCTTCTTCAGACTCATTATAGCCAAAAGCTACACCTAAAATTTCTCCTTCTTCTTCCACTACTAACGCTCTTTTATAACTATAACGGTATGTTTCTGTTGAAAAACCTTTTTTTAGTACCGTCATCACTTTCTCTTCTCCATACTTCAATAAGAAAGGTAACTCCATATCTTTCAAAATAATCATAATTAGTGGCACAACTTGTTCTGCGTCACTTATTTTAGCTGAACGTAACATATCTATCTCATCCTCCTATATCATGTCTAAAAGTTTACGTGTCCCTAGGTTATAAGTCAAATGAATCTACTAAAAAAGAACGATGGTTGGAAAATCGACTCTCCAAACATCGTTCTAATTTTATAAAATAGTGAAAGTAATCGACTGTCTTCCAAATGAAACAGCTTCTCCTTGGCTTCCCACAAATATATCGATAATAGCTCCTTTAACAACGCCACCTGTATCCTCAGCAATATAGACTCCTGAATAAGATGGTGCTCCAGGAACTGTAATTTGAACAGCTGACCCTAATGGAATAAGTCCGGGATCAACCGCAATTGTTCTTCCTACTTGTGGAACAGTTCCTGTTGCAGTCTGATTACCTGTTGCAATATAAGCTGTTGCCTGTCCAGACATCCCACCCGTTGATGGTTTTTCTTCTGGTTTTGGCTCTTTAGGTTTAGGTTCAGTTTCTGTTGTCACCTCAGATTCTGTAGACTCTGTTACTTCTTCAGATGTTTGATTTTCAGAATCTGATTGCGTTGATTCTGTTGTCTCTGATTGTGTTTTAGGTGACTCTTTTTCAGCTTTTACACTCACTTTAGGCTCCGCGCCCTTACTTTCTTTTTTCTTAGTTCTTTCTACCTTTTCTGCCTTCACTAAGGCTTCTTTACGTATTTTTTCTTTTTCAATTCGTTCACTCACTAATTTTTCAAGTATATCTTTATTATTTGCTAACTTATCTTTTAAACCAGACATTCTACTATCTAGCTCTTCTTTCTCAACAATCGCAACTTCCTGCTGCTCTTTTAAACCTTTTTGATTATCTTCTAACTTTTCTTGTAACTTTACCAGTTTTTCCTTGTCTTGATGCAAGGATTCAACTTTATCTTTTTGAGCAAATGACAACACACTAATGGCATACGCTCTGTTGAAAAAATCACTCACACTTTTTGAATCAAGTAGCGCCAATATAGTGGGCTTAGTTGTCCCTCTTAACTGTAAAATCTGCATTTGTTTCGCAACATAATCACTGCGTTTAGCTATATGATCTTCAGTTTGAACAATGTCTTGCTTAGCCGTTTTTATCGTTTCTTTTGACTTCGCGATTGTCGTATCAATCTCATTTAATGCTTTATATTTCTTATTAATAACAGAAACTAAATCTTCTATTTCTTGGCTAATAACTTCTCCTTCGGCAGCCACTGAAGATTCTTCTGTCCCCGCAGCTATCCCCACAACTGGGCTCACTAATAAACATAGAACAGTGATACCTTGAACTACTAATAATTGTTTTAATTTCATAAATCTGGACACCTCCATATGTCTCATACTAACCCTCTAATTATACTTTATAAAAAAAATATATAGATAACGAGAACATTACAAAAGATGTCATTTAATGCATTACTATTAAAATTAGAAAACAAAAAGAGACGTTTCCATTTTGAAACGTCTCTTTTTATTTAAACTATGGGGCTTTCATTTAATTTAGCCATAACTAAATCTACAATTTCAGAAACTGGAGCCATTGCACCAATACCAACATCACCACAAGCTAACTTCTCTGTTATTGGTTTAATTTCTTCGTAACCATAACGTTTTAACTTCTCTAGATTATCTTGCGTAACAGGTTGCTCATACATTTTTGTATTCATTGCTGGTGCAAATAGTCGAGGAGTTGTCTGTGGTGTTGCCATACACACTGTCGAAAGCATATCATCAGCAATACCATTTGCTAACTTACCAATCATATTGGCCGTGGTCGGCGCTACCAATAGTAAATCCGTATTTTGAGCCAAGAAAATATGATTGATTCTCTCAACTGAAGGCTCTGTCATAACATCGACATGAACAGGATTACCTGATAAAATTTGTAACGTCAGTGGTGTAATAAATTCTGTACTGTGCTCTGTCATAACAACATGTACATCAACACCTCTTTTATTCAACTCTGATATGATCGATGCAGCTTTGTATGCTGCAATACTTGCACTTACTCCTAATACTATACGTTTCATTATCTATTCTCCTTCATCAACTCTACTGCTATTCCTTCAGCAATAGATTCTTTTGTATTAAATCGCTGAATGTTTCCATCAGAACTCACTAAAAGTCCGATGTGTTGACCAGCTTTAATCAATGACTTATCGTTTGCTAAAACATAATCACAGTCATTTTTTTCCATTAAAGCTTTTGCCACAGATACTAACTTTTCTTCAGGAACATCCACTAATAATTTAAATCCAACCAATGTAGTAGTTGGTTGTAATTGCTTTATTTCTCTAATCACTTTTGGTGTTTCTTTTAATTGCATATAAAGCGTCGACATATCCGATCCTAATTTCCCTACAGATTTAACTTTACTAAACGCCTCATTAAGTTTATCTTCAAACTTTTCTCTGTCTAGTCTATCTCCCTCGGAAAATAATTGTGTGGTTAAGTCTTCCTCTCCTATAGAACCTACCAAATAATAATCACTTACAGCCATAGCATGTACAATCACATCATATGATTTTTCAGTTAGCTTTTCTCCAATAACCTTTAACAAATCATCAACAGACACTATCTGAGTTGCAACAATATTATCACTCTTTGGCATCTTAGATCCCAAACCATGAACATAATCTACCTCAACTAAACTTTGAGAAGCAAATTCATCAGCTATTAAGCTGCCTAATGTCCCTGTTGAAAAATTAGTAATCCCTCTAACATTATCTATTTTTTCAGTCGTGCCTCCTGCGGTAACCAATACATTAATAGTCATAATATTCTTCCATTCATTATTATTTTATTCTTATCCTTCTAGTTTAGTCTAGAAGACTAAAAATATAAAGTACTTTGTTTAGTATTAAAAAAAAATTAATCACTCTCAATTCAAAATATGATATTATCATATTGAGGTGAATCACTATCGATAAATACATAAAGTTAACAGACATTACCAAAGAAAATTGGCGAACTATTGTCAATCTAAAAGTTAATCTCGCTCAACAAACACATATCGAGAGTAACGCAGATTCGTTGCTAGAGGCCGCTTATGATATCAACTACTCTTGGATCCCTAAAGCAATATTATTCAATCAAGTCTATATCGGTTTTACCATGTATGGTGACTATAATATAAAAGATAAATCAATCTGGTTAGACAGATTAATGATTGACTCTCATTTTCAAGGGCTTGGATATGGTAAAGCCGCTCTTGATTTTATTATAAAGCACCTCAAGGAGACCTTTAATCTTGAAACAATCTATTTAAGCGTCCATGATATGAATAATCAAGCAATAAGTCTATATGAAGACTTTGGTTTTTTCAACACTCAAAAAAGAGATCCTGACAATCATGAGGTAATCTTCTCATATACTGTATTAAAATAAAAAGGTACTGTTGAATTAAGGTAAAAAAATTCAACAGTACCTTTTTATTTAATTGGAAATGCTCTTATAATATAAGTAATTCCAACATTTAATAAATTAAAACCAACCAAAAATGATAGTGTTAAAGCAGAAACTATTGGAGATACTAAAAGCATGAATCCTATGATAATTCCTATAGTAGAACTCACTAATGTTAGCCAAAAAAATGTCATACTCACTTTTTTAATCCAACCTAGATCAAATAATCCCATAAACGCATCGATCAAAAACCAAATAGAAAATACATATGGCGCTATCATGATACCCTTACTTAAATTAAAAATGAAATAACATCCCATGAGAATATCAAGAATGCCTACTATCAATAACGGCGTTACTGATATATCTAAATATAATTTCACTCTAGACCGAATAACCAACATTGAAATTCCTTTAGTAATTAATAGTAGTGTGAAAAAAACAACTACAATCCCTAAATTAGAAATAGGCGATGCTTTTAATGAAAACAAGGCTGTTACTATAAATAACATTCCTAATATTAAACTTAACCAATCAAAACTTTTTTGTCTTCTGTTCATACCAACCAGCTCCTTCGAATATAATAATATTATAATGTTATTATATAAAAAAATGACAAATCTGTCACTCAATATCTCTAGCTTATTTCTATTTATTTATTTAAAAAAACACAAATAAACCTGCTAAACAAAAAATTTAACAAGATCGACTTAACTGTATAAAAATATGTAAAACAAATAAACCTTTTGCTATCAAAAAACAAAAAATTAAAAACAAATCAAAACTATTCGCTTTTGTCATAAAAAATCCACATCAAATAAACTGATAGTCATTTACATATAAAAAAAATCAAATCCCATGAAAAAAGATATTCTAATACACTAAAGTACACTTAAGAACTCTTAACATATTACTTACCAATTCTATTTTCGATATAACAATCGACAATGTAAGGAAATATTTTCATGACAAATAGGCCGCTGTGCTAGCAGATTTTATTATCATACTGACGTGTCTAAATTCCCCTTATTTTGAAAACGTTGGAAATTTATATAATATTAAACATTTAGGAATATTCATTCTACTTAGCCTGATCATTTCAATACTGACATACTTTAGCATTGAACATAAACATAATTCATATGATATTAACTTTTAATTGTTATATTCATATGCTTATCACAATTTTTGACATAATAACTTTGCAAGCTGTTTTATTTCTTTATTGTACTACTATGTTACTATTACTTATATTTTAACACTGACATATTTTATCAATCACTAAAGTCTATGGTCATTTATTTGATTATATAATTCGGCATATTTTGATAGTTTTACTACTCTATTATACTGGTGTGTTTATTACTTTCGTATTCTAATAATGTTACACTTCGTTTGTTTAATTACATAACTTGGCATATTTCAATACTTGTTCTGATACTTTTGTATCACTTCATTATACTGGTGTGTTTGCTACTTTGGCATTTTAATACTATTACGCTTCTTTTATTACTGCTTTCTAATTTATACTCGTTTGTTTAATTACATAAATCGGCACATTTCCATACTTATTCTAATACTTTTGTATTACTTCATTATACTAGTGTGTTTGTTACTTTGGCATTTTAATACTATTACGCTTCTTTTATTACTGCTTTCTAATTTATACTCGTTTGTTTAATTACATAAATCGGCATATTTCCATACTTGTTCTGATACTTTTGTATTACTTCATTATACTGGTATGTTTGCTACTTTGGCATTTTAATCCTGCTATACTTCATTTTTTATTGATCTCTAATTTATACTCGTTTGTTTAATTACATAAATCGGCACATTTCCATACTTATTCTAATAATTTTTTATTACTTCATTATACTAGTGTGTTTGCTACTTCGGCATTTTAATCCTGCTATACTTCATTTTTTATTGATCTCTAATTTCTACTCGTTTGTCAATTACATAAATCGGCATATTTCCATACTTGTTCTGATACTTTTGTATTACTTCATTGTACTAGTGTGTTTACTACTTTGGCATTTTAATACTTCTATACTTCTTTTGTTACTGCTCTCTAATTTATACTCGTTTGTTTAATTACATAATACGGCATATTTTTTCTGCTTATTCTGTTGCTTTTCTTCATTATACTAGTCTGTGAACTACTAAGGTATTTTAATACTATTATACTAGAGTGCATCTTATCTTTTATTTAATATACGTGTGGTATTTCTATACTTTTATTATAACATTGATAATGAATTAGCGCAAACTATTTCACCATACGAAATATGTTACTAAGTGATTACCGCTAAATAATCACTTAGTACATATCCTAGCAGTCTGAAAATAGCTGCTCTAAAGTTTGTCTTTTAGAAAACTCGTAAAAACTAGTTTGATCTTTCACTCATAATGAATTATCTCGAATTACAGTCCTATTCTTATTTAACAGCTTACCGACCAAACTTATGCCGGAGTTTAATCAGTGAACTGATCACTAATTATATTACTGTATTTCTAGAAAGACTTTATTTATAAAATATCATTCTAATATATTACTTATTCTCAAAAAGATGTGTACCTTATACTAGTGGTTTGTCTATCACAAGCCTGTTAAATCTAAAATCAATTAGTATCTATCTCAGTAAGGAAACCCAACAAATGATTTCACATGATTACTATTATTAGAAAAGCATAGCTTTTATCAGCACCTATTCCTATCAATAAAATTTTAGCTAGAAATCATATTAATACGATTAAGTTCAAGTATAATCGGTGAGTAAAATATTATCTCGAGTAATATCTATTCGTCCAAGTAACTTCCTAACAAGAGGATGATTAACTACTAATAAAATCAAGTCAATCACTATTAGATTTCATCACAGTCGACTTCAAACTAAAAGTTTTTTCATTATCAATCTGGTGAAAGACGGTTCTGTTTAATCTTAATTGCAAAATCTGGCATAAATTGATTCATCGGTAATTCTTTAACAAATTCTCCTGGTTGAGGGGCCATAATCATATTGCCCTCTCCTGAGTAAAACGCAACATGCCACGTACTTCCACGTTGTCCCCAGAATAATAAATCTCCTGGTTCTAATTGTTCGAATGGGATGATTTTCCCAGCATATTCTTGATCATATGTAACTCTTGGTAACGATACGCCTAATTTATTATAGACATATTGAACTAATCCTGAACAGTCAAACCCTTGCGGTGTTGTTCCGCCCCATACATAAGGTACTCCTATATATGTTCTTGCTAACTCAATTACTTTATTTGGATCTTTAAGCATTCTTCTATTTGAAGTTTTTTTACGTTTAATAATTTTTTTGATTTCTTTTTCTTTTGCTACTTTAATTTTTTGACCCGGATAAATCATATTTGGATTTTCAATTTCTTCGTTCAAATCAAATATTTTATCTAACTCAACTTTTTGTTTCGTTGATATTTTTTGTAAGCTATCGTTATTTTGAACACGATAAAACTTAGCTGGCATTTTTACTGTTGTTTCAATTGTTTCGAATTCACTTGATTCAGTCCCATTATCGTACTTAGTTAAGTCATACGCTTTAATGATTCCGTTTAATTTTTGATCATAACTTGTATCTGTAGCATATCTTCCTGTAAGGAAACTTGTTGCTTCTTTATATGTCTTAGCATTCTTTTTCCAAGTTCCGGCATAGAAACTTGAATTTCCAGCAATTCCATTTTTAATTAAATCAGCATAATCTTCAAGTGATTCTTTGTAACTTGGGTAACTTCTAAAACCTGCAACAATTTGGTACATATTCCCTGCACCTGAATCTTCTAAAGTGGCAAAACTTACTGAAGAATTCTTGTATGATCCTTTAATACCAAATAAATTATGGTTTGGAGGTGAAGCTAAACCGCTTTTTCCATAAGCACTTTCTAAAGCAGCTTGGGCAATCATAACTGATGCATATAAACCTTGTTTTTCACCAATTTCAGCAGCTAACGGCCCAATTGTATCGATAAACTCTTGTGATGTTTGGTTAGTGGTTATGTGAATTTCTCCACCTGACCCACCTACATTACCATTTGGTCTTGAAGGTTTGGGAGAAACATTTCCACCTGGCTTTGGTTTTTCTGGCTTCGGTTTGGTTGGTTTTTCTGGTTTTGGTTTATTCGGTTTTTCCGGCTTCGGCTTGTTTGGCTTTTCCGGTTTTGGTTTATTCGGTTTTTCCGGCTTCGGCTTGTTTGGCTTTTCCGGTTTTGACGTCTCTGGTTTCTCTGTTTCCGACGTCTCTGGTTTTTGTGTTTCTGACGTCTCTGGTTTCTCTGTTTCCGACGTTTCTGGTTTTTGTGTTTCTGACGTCTCTGGTTTCTCTGTCTCCGACGTTTCTGGTTTTTGTGTTTCTGATGTTTCAGGCTCCGTGATTGGAGGTTCTGTTGTTTCTGTCTCAGATATCCCAGGATCTTCTGTTGTTCCTGTTTCAGGCGCTTCTGTTGTTCCTGTCCCAGGTAATTCAGTTTCTCCTGTTGGCGGGGTTGGCACTTCTATCTCCCCTCCCGAATTTTCAGTACTACCACTTCCAAGTGGTAAACTTTCTTCCGTTGGATTATCAGAAACTTCTGTTGTCGCAGTCACACTACTATCGCTTGAAGTAATAACATCAGCTAATCCAATTGCTGGAGTAACCAAGTTACTTACTAACATCAACATAGTGGCGAATATAAGCGTCGTCCGTTTCATATTACCACCTATTAATTTTTATTTTTTTTGGCATTTTTTGGCATTTGTTATTTTCCCTTATTTCTATATTAGTATAACATAGAAATTCTTAATACGTCTCTTTTTTATTTTGAATTTTTTAAAATTTATTAAAATAATATAAAGAATAAGAGACTTCTTACTCAAAATAATAACAAAACACTTAACTACTATGTTATCTTTTAAATTTGAAGAAAGTATGAACTTTTAGTTATTTTTGTTCATTTGTTATAATAAATAAATTGAACAAAAAAAACTATTATAAAGACTTATAAATATATGTCTTTATAATAGTAGAAACACGTCAATCTTTTTATTTTGAAATACTAAAACCTTTTCCCATCACTTCATTAGCAGGCATAACGACAACAAATCCATGACTATCTACTTCTAAAATTCGTTCTTTCAGATCATGAAATTCTTTTTCTGGCAACACACACATCAGCATTTCTTTATTTTTTTGTTCAAATCCACCGGTTACTGGTATTCTTGTTGTACCTCGGTCCATCTCTTTTAAAATAGTTGATTCTATTTCATCTAATTTTTCTGAAATAATAAGAACATTCTTAGAACGATCTATACCGACCTGAACCATGTCTACAACACGCCCGATTACAAATAGACAAATTAAAGAATATAATACTTTATCAATATCAAATGCTAAACATGCTCCCAAAATTACAAAACCGTCAACAACTGTTACTGCAATCCCTAATGGTAATTTCAAATATTTATGGACAATCTGAGAAATAATCGCTGTACCGCCTGTTGATGCATTACCCTTGAATACTAACCCTAAACCTAATCCGGTAATCACACCGCCAAAAATACTGGCTAGCAATGGATTAGAACTAAGCGTTGGTAAATCTGTTGTAAGTCCTACAAACAATGGATAGATCATACTTCCAAAAATAGTTTTCATTCCTACTTCTTTTCCTAATAACGCAAAGCATAGTAACAATAAAGGAATATTTATCGCATATAGTGTAACTGCTAGCTCTATTCCAAATAGCTTTTTAATAATGATACTAATTCCATTTGCTCCACCTGCAACCAAGTCATTTGGTTCTAATAGTAGATTTATTGATAATGCTAAGACAAAAGACCCTACTATAACATAGGCCAAATCTATTATTCGTTGTTTTGTAAAAAATTTCTCCATTTTGACAACCCTTCCATTTTATAAACTAGTTTAAACTCTTCTGTTCATTATAACGAAGATACAATAAAAAGGAAAGTACAGTCGTACTCTCCTCTTTATATTAAAGACTTTCACCAAGCATTTCTAATCTTTCTTGCCATTCATCTTTTGTTAAATTATGTTCTGATACATATCTATTTTTTTCTTGACAGCGGCATTCTGCAGAACACCCTCTAAGATATTTATCTTCATTTTCCTCTGAAGCAAAAATTTGTTTATTACAGAAAGGATTGGCACAGTTCACGTAACGCTCACACGGTTCACCATCGAACCAGTCTTTCGCTATGACAACATGCTCAACATGATTAATCGGAACACTAATACGCTCATCAAAAACATACATCATACCATCCCACAACTCACCACGAACTTCGGGATCACGACTGTACGTTGCAATTCCACCATGAAGTTGTCCAACATCTTTAAAGCCTTCACGAACTAACCAACCAGAGAATTTTTCGCAACGAATACCTCCTGTACAATAAGTTACTACTCGTTTGTCCATGAATTTTTCTTTATTATCTATCATCCACTGTGGTAATTCCCTAAAGCTTCTGATATCTGGTCTTACTGATCCTCTAAAATGTCCTAAGTCATACTCATAATCATTACGAGCATCAATAACAACAGTATTTTCATCAATAATAGCTTCTTTAAATTCTTTAGGTGATAGATATTGTCCGGTTAAATCTAGTGGATTTAAATCATCCTCTAAGTTTAATGATACAATTTCTTTACGCGCACGAACATGCATTTTTTTGAAGGCATGCTCTTCCGCAGCATCAATTTTGAATAACATCTCTTTAAAACGTTCATCTTGATGCATGGCTTCAATATACTTTTCTGTATCTTCTACTAAGCCTGATAAAGTACCATTAATTCCTTCACCACCTACAAGAATACGACCTTTTAAGTTTATTGAGCGACAAAATTCTAAATGTTTTTTTGCAAATTCTTCTGGGTCCTCGATTGGGACATATTGATAATATAATAATACTTGATAGTTAGCCAAGGCTAGTTCCTCCTAATCTTTGTTCGAAAAAATTATACATCATACTAAATATAATAAGCAATTTAAATGCCTGTTTCACAAACAAAAACTGGTTTGTTTTAAGTATTATTTTTAATTTTATTGACTAATGCTTCTATTATAGTTACTCTATATAGAGTAATTTATCTTAAATAAACCGCCGATGGTTTGGAGTGAGTCTTATGTTTTGGAATGAAATAAAAAAACAATTTAAATTATTTGATGGGATTATCATTATTTGTCTTATCATTTTATCTTTTATACCTTATGTTTTGGTTGGCTATAATGCCCTAGGTGAAGATATTAAAACAGATGAAACAACTGCTGTCATCTCTATTGATGGTAAAGAAGTGGACCGTTTTAAATTATCAGATGCTACAAAACATAAAGAAGTAACTTATCGTCCTAAAGGGAAACAATATAATATAGTAGAAATGGAGGGACATCGTATCCGCGTGAAGGAAGATAACAGTCCTGATCAAATTGCCGTTCATACTGGCTGGATAAGTAAGCCTGGTCAAACTGCTATTTGTTTACCTCATCGTCTCATCGTTGAAATCATCGGTGTCCCTGATGAAGAAGACGATATGATTATCACATACTAACAAAAAAGATACCAATCTATAGATTGGTATCTTTTTATTTATTCTTTTATTGGTAATAATAATCTTAATCCATTTAAAATAACTAAGATTGTACTTCCTTCATGGGCAATAACCCCTAAAGGTAAATCCATTTTACCAAAAATATTTAAAACAATCAGTAAGGCAATCACTGCTAATGAGAAGTAAATATTTTGCCATACAATCTTATCTAAACGTTTGGCAACTTTATGAGCGTAGCTCAATTTTGTTAAATCATTTTGCATCAATACTGCATCAGCCACATCAATGGCAATATCCGTTCCTTCACCCATTGCAATACCAATATCCGCTTGCACTAAAGCAGGGGCATCGTTTACACCATCGCCTAACATCGCAACCACACCATACTTCTCTTGTTGTTCTGTTACAATAGCCGCTTTGTTCTCAGGTAAAACATTTCCAATAATCTCATCCATACCTAATATTTTCCCTACAGCTTGACCAGTTTTTTCTGCATCACCTGTAATCATAGTCGTATGCACACCTTGAGATTTCATATAACTGATTACTTTTTTAGCATCTTCATTTGGGACATCCATCATTGCAATGAGTCCTACAACTTTTTCATCTTCAGAAAAATAGACAACTGTTTTTCCTTCACTTGCATAATCATGATTTAATTTTTCAATATCATCTGAATGTGTTGTGAATGAATCGGGTTTACCAATTCTATAAGCTTTACCTTGATAAGTTGTCACCAATCCTTTACCAATTTGATTATCTACCTCTAAAGTTAACTCATTTTTAGCTGTAAATTTTTCTAAAATGGCATTTGCTAGTGGATGATTTGCTGTTTTTTCCATCCCAACAATAATATCAATATAAGTATCTTCAGTTAAACCTTCAAAAAAATAATCTGTTACTTTAGGTTTACCCTCAGTTAAAGTACCTGTTTTATCAAATGCGACAGCTTTGACATCTGCTAAATTTGATAAGTAGGCGCCACCTTTAAATAAAACACCACGTTTGGCTAAATTTGATACAGCAGATAATGTTGCTGGAACTGCACTAGCAGCTAAAGCACACGGTGAAGCTACTGTTAGCAAGACCATGCCACGGTAAAAACTTTCGTACCATGACCAACCAAAAAGTGTTGGCGCTAATAAGATAAAAATAGGAACAACTACTAGAACTGTTTTAACATACACTGGTTCTAATTTTTGAATCTTTGTTGCTGTTTTTGTCATGTTGGATTGAGATTGATCAACCAATTCAATAATTTTAGCAAATAATGTATCACTTGAATCTTTAGTTACTTCCATTGTAAATGAACCATTACCATTAATCGTACTACCGAATACTTCATCGCCAACTGTTTTTTCAGCCGGGACACTTTCACCATTAATTGATGACTCATCGATTGAGCTATATCCAGAAATAATTTTACCATCTGTTGGAACTTGGTCACCATTTAATACTTTTAATTGGTCTCCAATTTTTAATGAGGCTACTTCAACAACTTCTACTGTGCCATCTACTTTAATCAGACGTGCTTCTGTTGGGTTCATTTGCATTAAATTAGTAATTTCTCTCTTACTCTTACCTTCAGCATAATCTTCTAAGAAATGTGCTGCTGCAAAAATAACAATCAATAACGCTCCTTCTTGGAAATCACCAATAATCATCGCACCAATAGCTGCCAATGTCATTAGAATATGAACATTAGGAGTAAACTTCCCTTTTTCTTTAGTAGAAGAAATAGTATCTAAAATACCTTCTTCAATAATATGAGAACCTGCGGCTAACATTGCTACTACATATAACACATTTTTTAATACACCTGCACTCATAAATAAGGCAATAATAAAGGCAATAAGTCCTACGAAAAATAATACAAGTGGCATCTTTCCATGATTATGCTCATGTTCGTGATGCTTCTCTTTGGTTTCAGTTGCTCCGTGGTCATGTGACATGTGACGTCCTTCTCTCTTTTGATTAATTTAAGATTAACATATGAAATCTTTTTCATATGTTAATCTTACAACACTTCATAAAAATGTGCAAATAATAACCGAATAAAAAAAGGAAAATGAGGTTTCTCATCTTCCTTTTGAAACTAAATTATAACTCCAATAACAAATAAAATAGCATATAAGAGCATCGTGAGAGCTAAATTTTTAATTGCTAACGGAAATGTTTCTGTCTTAATTTGTTTTTCTGAAAAACGTTTTGTATTTTTTAAAACAATTGGGAAAGCTAACCACATTAATAACACTGTCCAAGGGACAATTCCAGAAAAAACTGAAAGTGTCGCTATTACAAATGGTGCTAATGCTAAAAACCAAAATAGCTGGATTGCTTTTTTCTTACTAATATAATAAACCAGAGTATGACGATTATTCAAAATATCTTCTTCTAAATCACACGTATTGTTGGCCAACATCAGATTAGCAATAGCAAAAACTGCAGGCAATGACATCATTAAGACATCTCCAGCCAATCCCCATGTAAAGGGTGTGCGATCATAGATATTCAAATACACACAAATTAATGGAATAACATACCCCATTGTGATACCTGAGGCAACTTCTCCTACAGGTAAGCTCGATAAGGGAATCGGTCCTGCGGAGTAAAAAATCCCCACCGAATAACTTAAAATCCCTAACCATAAGACTACCCAACTTGTTTGCGAGGCTAAATAAACACCCATTGCAGCTGATATTCCAACTAAGAAAATAATCATATTCTTGACTAAAGACAATGATAGGTTTTCTCGCCCAATAATATTAGTTTCCTTTTTATAGTCATGTTTATCTGTCGCATTATGATAATCCATGTAATTATCTAAAATATCTACCGCCATATTAAACAACAACATTGCAATAAAAAATAACAGCATATTAAGCCAATCCACTTGTTGGTAATGATACCAACTGTACGCCATTCCTAATACAAATGGAAAGACACTTGCTGTTTTTGCCTTTAATTCTATTAACTCAGCAAAAATCTTAAATGACATCTCTATCGCCCTACTTTCTCATACTTGATAGTCACAAACCGACCAAACAATTATATTTTAATTTTATGTATCAATCAATTGACACTTGCTTCATTTTAAGCTAAATTGAAGACAGTGTAAAGAATAGTGTAGGAGGCCTAACATGGCGATTCATCCAATCTGGGACCAGTTCCCAACCATCCAAAAAGAATTAACGGAAACACAAAAAATAATGCTGTCCTCTGTCAAAATTCGTAACAAAGAAATGACAGAAGCCCTTCAATTATTTTTTAAGTCTGGCGGAAAATTATTAAGACCCGCTTACTTTTTATTATTTTCAAAATTTGGTGAAGCGCCTAACGGAAAGCGTCGATTTCAGTACGCTGCCTCATTAGAAATTTTACATGCAGCGACTCTCGTTCATGATGATATTATTGATGAATCACCCGTTAGAAGAGATTTACCATCTATTCAAGCCCTATACGGCAAAGATATTGCGGTCTATGCTGGTGATTTCTTATTTACCGTCTATTTCCAACTACTAAGCGGAGCATCGAAAGATCTTTCTACCTTAGAGCGGAATTCTGTCAACATGAGAAAAATCTTAATTGGTGAATTAGACCAGCTCCATCTAAAAAATAATCCAAATATTACGATTAAACAATATTTACAGCATATCCAAGGTAAAACAGCACAATTATTCCAGTTGAGCTGTTACGAAGGCGCTCATTTTGCTAATACTTCAAAACGTGTTCAGCTAATTGCCCAACGCATTGGATATAATATCGGCATGGCTTTCCAAATACTAGATGACGTTTTAGATTATTCTTCTACTGAAGAAGATTTTCATAAGCCTGTTTTAGAAGATATTAAAAATGGGAACTACACACTTCCCCTTATCTATGCTATTAAAGAAAATCCGGATTATTTTTCAATCTTAAATGATAACCGTGATTTAACAGATGATGAAATCACTTATATCGTTAAAGGTATTCAAACATTTGGTGGCATCGAAAAAGCCTCAAAACTTGCAGAACGTTATACTAATAAGGCTCTTTCTGAAATTAATAAACTACCTAATATTCCAGAAAAAGAAATCATCTTAACTGTTACGACAAAACTACTTCATCGTAATGATTAAACAAAAAAGACCTATTGCTTGTGCAACAGGTCTTTTTTGTTTAATTATAATCCAAACTCAATAAATGACGATAATGCTCATTCGTTTGTTTCAACTCTTGTGGTGAACCATCCATCTTGATAGCTCCCTCTTCAATAAAAATAACACGATCCGCTTTCTCAATCGCCATCAAGTGATGAGTGACCCAAATAACAGTTTTATCCTTTAATACATCAAATACTGTTGTAAGTAAAGCATTTTCAGTAATCGGATCTAAACCGATTGTGGGTTCATCTACAATAACAACCGGAACTTTCTGTAATAAAATACGAGCTAACGCAATACGTTGTTGCTCTCCACCAGAAAAACGCTGACCCGCTTCTTCAACAACTGTATCTGCACCATTAGGCAAAGTATCAACAACAGGCTGTAATCCAGCTTGCTTAATCGCTTGTAAAACTTCCTCATCCGTTGCCTCAACATTCCCTAGACGAACGTTATTTAAGATACTTGTATTAAATAAATGAGGCGCTTGGTTCAGAACTCCCACATACGGTGACATATCTGCTATGTCTGAAACAGCATGACCTCCAATAGTGATCGTTCCTTTATCCGGAACTAAATCATGACGAATGAGTTTCGTTAAAGTCGTTTTACCCGTTCCACTTTTTCCTAACACCGCAATTTTTTGCCCTGTCGGAATAGTTAGATTAAAATCAGATAAAATTACTTTACCTTTAGATTGATAGCTAAACGAAACATCTTCTAAACAAACATCATACTGGTCAAATGACACATCCGTCTGTCCTGAGATAATAACATCTTCTTCATCTTCAACTGGAGGTAAGTCATGTAGACGCTTTGTTGAATCTTCATACATCGGTAACTCCGTCACACCTTGACTAATAGGAGAAAAAGCATCCATTAATGGAAATACTGCTAAAGTAAAGGCCGCGACCCAGTTCAAAGCACTTCCCCCTTTGTCGCCAAAGTAAGTTCCCGCCCAGAAAAATATAGCCAGTACAATTAACCCAAAAACAAATTGAATAACTAAATCTTGGAAACGAGTGTAACGATTTAATTTAATATCTTCTTCTCTAACAGCTGACTCGGATTCATTGTAGCGTGTTAAAAATTCGTCATAGCGACCACTATATTGCCAATCTCCCACGCCTAAAATAGAATCTGTCAATTGGTTATATAACACATGACGTTTATACTTACGGCGGTAAATTTTCGCACGATTAATCGCAACAGAGGTTAGAGGTAACACGACTATCAAGATACCTAATAGTAACCCAATCATCAGTGCAAATGGTATTGAGAAAAATCCTAGCATGATAACAATTAAAACGTACAGTAACAATCCAATTAATGTTGGAAAAATCGTTCTCAAATAGAGATTTTGAATATGCTCAATATCCTCTGCTAAAATTCCCAAAATACTACCTGTTTGAAACTCTTCCTTTGATTGGCTTGCTCGT
This sequence comes from Vagococcus proximus, assembly GCF_029143285.1. Classification (GTDB taxonomy): domain Bacteria; phylum Bacillota; class Bacilli; order Lactobacillales; family Vagococcaceae; genus Vagococcus_D; species Vagococcus_D proximus. Next base: position 11,628 of record NZ_JAPDSH010000010.1, on the reverse strand, counting down.
GATTCCAATGAACGATACAACTTATAACGTATATCTGATGTCATTTTTAACACCCAGTTATGACTTCCTAATCGTTCGGTATAACGAAAAACTGGACGACCAATCCCGAAGGCACGCGTCAAAACGATCGGAACATAGACCACTAAAACATTCCATGGTCGCGTTGCTGACTTGCTAATCAAAAAACCTGATGTAAACATCAACGCACTACCTGCAAAGAAAGTCATTAGTCCTAAAAATAACACTAATGCTAATAGACGTTTGTATTTTTTAAAGAAGGGGCGAACCCATGTATCTTGTTTGGTTAATAATAAACGATCTTGTTTTGGTTCATTAGCCATTGTTTTCGCTCCCTCCTCTAATTTCATTTACAAATTCTTTATAAACACCATCTTGAGCTAGTAACTCTGCATAAGTCCCTTGCTCAACAATACAGCCATCTTTCATGACTAAAATATAATCCATTTCTTTCATCCAGTGTAAACGGTGAGTTGCAAAGAAGACTAGTTTATCTTCCATTAATGGCAAGATTGTTTCTTTTAAGTCTGCTTCTGTTTCAATATCTAAATGCGCAGTTGGTTCATCGAACAACATAATTTTACGACTGTTATCTAAAAATGCTCTAGCAAGAGCCACACGCTGCATTTGACCTCCACTTAACATTTGTCCACCTTCACCAATAATCGTATCTAAACCTTCTGGCAGCTCGCTTAAAAGTGATGTTAAACCAGCTTGGCTAACTGCCTCTAACACAGCATCATCTGTTGCATTAGGAACATAGAAATTGATATTTTCTCTGAATGAACCATGGAATATGTATGGATTTTGAGGAACATAGAATAAATTCTTTTGCCAGTTACTGTTATTTAAACTAGTTACTGTTTCATCATTTACTCTAATTTCACTCGATGGTGTTCCATTTAAAAACCCACCCAAAACTTTAATTAATGTTGATTTACCTGAACCAGATAGACCAACCACACCAATTTTACCGTAACCCTGCCACTTAAAGTTAAGTCCTTCAAGCGCATCTTTTTCAATAGAAGCATCATAACTCGCCGCTACATCTTTAAGCTCTAGTTCACTTGTAGATGTCCAACCTGTAAACTGTGTCAATGCATCTGAATTATCAATAGGTTCTTCAACATCCAGTACAGCATAAATACTCTTCAGTGTATTGCCACCATTTAACGTAGCATGATAATCATTCGCAAAATCACGAATCGGTAAGAAAAAGTCTGGCGCTAGAATTAAAACTGTTAATGCTGGGAACAAACTCATTTGTCCTTCAATTAAATTTAACCCTAAAAATAACGCAATAACCGCTACAGATAAGGTTGTGAAAAAATCTAAGGCAAACGTTGATAATATCGCAATCTTCAATGTACTCATTGTTGCTTTACGATAATTTTCACTCACTTGGTAAACATTTTTTCCATAACGTTTACTTAATCCTAGTAAATTCAGTGTTTCTAATCCTCTAAGCGAATCAATAAAATGATTACTTAAACGTTGAAACCCTTCGTACTGCTTATCAGCTTTAGCTCGAGCGGCATAACCCAATACAATCATAAAAATGATAATAATTGGAAAAACAATAAGTAACGTAATCGCTGATTTAATATCTTGAGTAAAAACAAATGCTGCAATAATCCATGGTACAATCATCATATTTGTAATCTTAGGTAGGATGATTGTGATGTAATCCTCTACCTGACTAATTCCTTCAATTGCCATCGTTACCATATTACCTGTTCCTTCTTTTTGAACAAAATTAGGTCCCAGAGAAAAAACTTTTTTTAATAACTGTTGGCGAATAATCTTTGTTTCCTTGTAAGCATAGCTATCTAAAAAACGATCCTTGCCATAATTCGCAACTTGTCGCATCATAAAACATATAAAAAATAAACCGACGTACGTCAATTGGGCCTTCACTGTTTTACCCGCCCATACATTACTGATACCTTTTGCTAAAAAATAAGCCTGACCTATAATCAAAAGAGCCTGCAGGACAGCAAGTCCCGCAAGCCCTATCAATACAGGTCTAATTTTATTGATCTTAAAAAGATTTTTATCAATCATTAGAATTATCCCTCGATTTTTTCTGCGTGTATTCTCTTTCTGAATGTGTAATACGTGTAAACTAAGTAAGCAAGAACAACCGGTAATAAAATACAAGTTACAATTGTCATTACTTTTAATGTGTATGGTGTGCTCGCAGCGTCTGTGATTAATAAATCATGACCTGTTGAACCAATCATAACACGTGGGAACATACCGTTGAATAACAAGATAACAATACCTGCTAAGATTCCGCTTGTTCCAACAAATGATACCATCTCTTTATCTTTGTAAGTACCGTAAGCTGCTATAACAGCCATTAATACGACAACTACTAACAGGATTAAAGTTGATACCGGACGTTTGTCGAAGAAGTCTGTATTTGCCCATAGAAGACCTGCAAATACTACTAAACCAACAAATAATACTGGGTATAAACGTTTTGCTACATGGTGAGCACGATGACGAATTGGCCCATCTGTTTTCAAGCGAATATAGTTTAAACCTTGTAAGAAACATACTAATGTTACAGCAATACCACCTACAACTGAGAAGATATTAACATAGTCGCTAAAACTAGCGTAAATGTTTTTATCATCTGCAATAGGCATACCGCGAACTAAACTTGTAAACATTAGACCAAATAAGAATGGTGTTGTAAGACTTCCGATAAAGGTTGCCCATTCCCATATATTACGGCCACGTTTTGTTTCCATGTGATGACGGAATTCAAATGACACCCCACGTAAAATCAAGCCGAATAAAATTAAGAATAAAACGATGTAATACCCACTAAATAACGTAGCATACCACTCTGGGAATGATGCAAATAAAGCACCTCCCGCAGTAATTAACCATACTTCATTTGAATCCCAAACAGGACCAATTGAACTAACTAATACGTCACGCTCTTGGCGGTTTTTAGCAACTAATTTCATCGCCATACCGACACCAAAGTCAAAACCTTCAAGAACAAAGAAACCAATAAATAACACGGCGATTAAGATGAACCATAATAATTCTAAACCAGTCATATTAGAACGCCTCCTTTGACATTGGATCAATTGTTTCTTCTTCTTTTTCTTCAGCGTATGGACCATATTTAGCTGTACGTTGGATTAAGAAGACTAACACGCCACCTAATAAAGCAAAGATTAAGAAGAACATAATATTCGAGAACATCAATTGCCCAGCTGTCACACTTGGTGAGACACTATCTGCAATTGTGAATAATCCATAAACAGTCCATGGATAACGACCTAATTCAGTAATTAACCATCCTGATGTATTCGCAATAAATGGTGCAAATGTACATAAAGACATGATGACTAATAACCATTTCATTTTTTGTAATTTTTCTTTTCTTAATAAGAATAATCCAACGACAGATAATAAAGCCATTAATGAACCAAAACCTGCCATAAAGCGGAAGCTCCAGAACAATGCATTAACCGGAACATAATAATCGTTTGCTTTATCCCCATACTTTTCTTTTAGCTCTTCATTAATCGTATTCATACCTTTGAAACGTCCTTCATGTGAACTTCCTAAAATACTTAATAAATACGGAATTTCAATTGATGGTCCCTCTGTATGATTTTTTTCATCCATCAAACCGATTAATTTCCACGGCGCTGGATCTTCAGTATCTTGGTAAATACCTTCTGTTGCAGCAAATTTCATTGGTTGATCTTCGATAATAGCTTGAGTTTGTTCGTGACCAACAGCAATTGTTGCTACTGAGAAAATTAAACCAATTACTAAACCAATTTTCATTGATTTTTGGAAGAAAACAGTGTCCTCTTTACGTAACATCTTCCAAGCTGAGATACCTGCGATAATGAAACCACCTGTAACGAATGCTCCAAAGATAACGTGTGGGAATTCTAACCATAGTTGGTGATTTTTTAATAACGCACCAAAACTTTCTAATTCCGCACGACCTGTCACTTCATTAATACTGAAAATTTCTTTTGAAGGATTTTGCATAAATGAGTTCGCTGCTAAAATCCATAAAGCTGATAATGTTGACCCTAAAGCAACTAACCACATGAACACAACGTGAAGTTTTGGACTTACTTTATCCCAAGTAAATGCCCACAACCCAATAAATGTTGATTCCATAAAGAATGCTAATAATGCCTCTACTGCTAACGGTGCTCCGAAGATATCACCCATGAAACGAGAATATTCAGACCAGTTCATACCGAATTGGAACTCTTGAATAATTCCTGTTACGACACCCACTGCAAAGCTTAATAGGAAGATTTTTCCCCAGAACTTCGCCATGTCTTTGTAAACCTTGTCTTTCTTTACGACGTACATCGTTTCCATGATGGCAACAGCTAATCCTAAACCAATTGATAATGGCACAAAAAGAAAATGGAAAACTGTGGTCATCCCAAACTGAATACGTGCTAATGTTAATACATCCACGTAAAGAACCTCCTTTAAGTTTTTTTATATATTGTAATTATTATTATTACCTAACTATTATAAAACATCTTACTATAAAATAGAAATTTAATTTTTTTGATGATTATTAAATTTCGAACTATCTTAATGTGACAAATTCTTCAGAAGCAGTTGGATGAATAGCAACCGTGTCATCAAAGTCTTGTTTCGTTGCACCCATCTTAATAGCAACAGCAAAACCTTGGATGATCTCATCCATTCCGACTCCAATACCGTGTAAACCGACAACTCGTTCTTCCGGGCCAACGCAAACCAATTTAACAGTTGCTTTCACTTTACGTTCTTGAAGAGCGTACTGCATTGGATTAAATTGTGACTGATAGACTTTAACATCGTCTGAACCATACTGCGTCTTAGCCTCCGCCTCAGATAATCCAATCGTTCCAATTGCAGGATGACTAAAGATAACCGTTGGAACATTTGTATAGTCAACCTTAGCAGTTGGTTTCCCATTAAATAAACGTTCTGCTAATTGACGGCCAGCCGCAATCGCAACAGGTGTCAAGTCAACCTTACCGATATTATCCCCCACAGCATAAATTCCTTCTTGAGAAGTTTGCTGATACTCATCGACCTCAATATACCCTTCTTTTGTTAACTGAACATCAACTTTTTCCAAGCCAATACGGTCTGTATTCGGAACACGACCAATTGCCCAAATTACTTTATCTGCTGTTAGTTCTATTTGATTATCAAAGGACACTGTTACTTGGCCATTAGCTACCTCTTCAACTTTAGTCGGGACTGAATTAGGATGTAATTTAATCCCTTCTTGCTTATAGATAGCTAACATAGCTTCGACAATAGTTTCATCAAACTGTCTTAACGGGCGGTCATGACGGTACGCTAGGTGCACCTCGCAACCCAATCCATTTAAAACGCCTGCTATCTCAACGGCAATATAGCCCGCTCCAACAATCACTACCTTTTCTGGTAAACTGTCTAAAGCGAAGAAGCCATCAGAATCTATACCCAACTCGCTACCTGGTAAATCTGGAAACCGTGATCGTCCACCTGTTGCTATTACAATATGCGGAGCCGTGTACTCATTTCCATTTACCTCAATAACTCGCTTGTCTTTAAACTTAGCATAACCTTTTTCAACTGTTATATTATTTGAAGCTAATCCTTTAGCATAAAGACCTCTTAAACGTTCAATATAGCTATCTCGGTTGGCTACTAATTTTTTAAAGTCAAATTGATTGACCGTTGCATCAAGACCGTAACTCCTACTGTCTAAGACTAACGCCTCTCTCATCTGTGCAGCATTCCACATTACTTTTTGGGGGACACATCCAACATTGACACACGTTCCGCCAAAATGTTGCCCTTCTACTAATAATACACGCGCGCCATACATGGCAGCTCTATTGGCCGTGGCAATACCACCACTACCGCCACCTACGACAATGTAGTCAAACTCTTTAATAAGCCAGTCCTCCTTTCCTCTACACTATTACCCAATTTGATTATACTCATCACCTACTGCGTAACGCAATTAATCTGTTTGGTAACCACTATTTTTTCTTGCGAATCATATCTCCCGTTTTTACAGGCTGCTCCACTGGCATTGTTAATAACATCATTGGATTTGGAGCACGGTCAATCGCTTCGCCTTCCTCATTCCACATCTCTTCAACACTTTGATAAAAATGATTGAAACCAGGACCATAAAACTCGATTTCATCCCCAATTTTAAAATGATTACGTTGACGAATTGTAGCTAAACCAGTTTCTTCGTCATAGCTCATCACTTCACCGATAAATTTGTAAACTGGAATCTTACGACGCTCACCGAATAATTGCTCTTCTTCAGTTGGTGTTTGATAATAGAACCCAGTTGCTAATTCACGCTGTGCAACTTTCCATAGCTCATCGACCCATTCTTGTTTACAAACATAATTTTCTGGATCTTCCATATACGTATCTACTGCTTTTTTATATACATTAGCTACAGTAGACACATAGTGAATAGACTTCATACGCCCTTCAATTTTAAAACTATCTACCCCATTTTTAATTAAGTCAGGGATATGTTCAATCATCGACATATCAACCGCACTCATTGAAAATGGTTCATCTTCAATTTCACCATTCGTTAGAAGAGAACGATGCTCACCTGCGTACGGCATATCAAACAAATCATACTTCCAACGACAAGATTGAGAACAACCACCTCGGTTAGCATCACGCTTAGACATATGGTTAGATAATGTACAACGACCTGAATATGAAATACACATTGCGCCATGAATGAACGCTTCAATTTCAATATCCGTATTCTCACGAATTGCAGCCACTTCTGCCATTGATACTTCACGCGCCAATACAACACGCTCTAATCCTTCATTCTTCCAAAACTCTAACGTCTCATAGTTTGTTGCCGATGCTTGCGTTGACAAGTGGATGGGTAAACCTGGCGCTTCTGTGGCACAGATCTCAATCAAAGCTGGATCAGATACAATAACCGCATTAATACCAATATCACGCAAGGTTCTAAAGAACTCACCAGCACCTACTTCATCACCTTCATGAGTTACCATATTAGCTGCTACATAAACTTTGGCATCATACTCTTTTGCAAAAGCCACACCTTCTGCCATTTCTTCAAAACTAAAGTTACCTGCTCGACTTCTAAGGCCGTAAGCGTCTCCCCCAATATATACGGCATCCGCTCCGTAGTGAATCGCTGTCTTTAATTTCTCTAACGTTCCAGCTGGTGCAAGTACCTCTGGACGTTTTAATGTTGTTTTATCCATTACTATATCCTCCTATTTCACTTCATCTGGATCCATTAAGAAGAATCCTGTATCTAAACTACGCTCATCTGGATGTAACTCAATGACTTTATTAGTCAAACTTTGAGCAACACCTTCTGACCATTCACCTTTTTCAATTAACTCTTTCGCTTCAATAAATAACGTCGTAATCTCAACAAAGTTTTCTCCTGGGCTATATATACCATCTAACTTCCAATGCGTAATCCCAATCTCATTTAGCTTATCTAACTCTGTCATCAAGTTAACATCGCTATCCGCAAAGATATGTGTCCCATGCTCATCTTCATAAACTGAATAATGTGTATCTTCTTTCTTAGGTTCAGAGATAAATAAACCACGCTCCTTACCAACACTGTCCTCACTCTTAATGTACGAGAAGAAATTCTCTACTAAAGGACGTTTTGATTGATGAATACATGTTGCGCCGTAAACCAATACTTCACCGAAAACTGTTAATTTTTCTGCCATTTCTTTCATTTCTAAGTAAGGAACCTCTCGTGCGACTACAGCACCTACAGCACCACGTTTTCCCCAAAAATTAATTTGACGCGCACTTGTTACTAACGTATGGGCATCGTAAATATACGGAATCTTAACTTTATTTTTCTGAAGCAAGAAAATAACGCCTGTATCTCCTACTGTAATTTGATCCACTTCAATTTCTTCCAAAAATGTTAAGTATTCTGGAATCTCTAGCATTTTCTCTGGATGCATAATTCCATTTACTGCAATAATAGCCTTCTTACCATGGAAATGAGCCAACTCAACTAATTCTTTTTGCTCTTCTCTCGAAAAATAAGTGGGTAATCTCAAACCAAATCTTTCATCTCCAAAATAAATAGCATCTACTCCGCTTTCAAGTAAAGCCTTCGCTTGAGCCATCGACTCAACGGTTGTTGTAATCTCAATTGCCATTCTACTCGCCTCCGTTTTAATAAAATGCGTAAAAAAACGCAAAAAGTTGGTAGGAGCTTTGGTTTTGCACCTACCAACTTATAAAAGTTTTGTAATTTTATACCTTAAATTTTAACCCTTTTTGTGAATTTTCGCAAGTGCTTTTAACCTACTGTTAACGTAATCTCACCTTTCGTTGCACCAATTGTAACCTTATCACCTTGTGCAATCTTTCCAGCAAGTAACGCCTCACTTAATCGGTCCTCCACTTCTTTTTGTAAGGCACGTTTTATTGGACGCGCACCGTACTCTGGATCAAATCCTTCTTTTCCAATAATGTCTAGCGCTGCAGTTGTTAACTTAAGCTTCACATCTTGTTCAACCAAACGTTCTACAATTGATTGACTTAAAATCTTAACAATTTCTCTTAACTCTTCTTTATCTAAAGATTTGAAGACAATCGTTTCGTCAATTCTATTTAAAAATTCTGGCTTGAACGCCTTCTTCAATTCCTCTAAAACGCGACTCTTCATTGCACTATGATCTTTAGTCACATCAGAAGCGTTAAACCCAACTGATTTTTCTTCTTTAAGAGCTGTCGCCCCCACATTAGAAGTTAAAATAATAATAGTATTTCTAAAGTCAACTTTTCGACCTTTAGTATCCGTTAAATAGCCATCATCCAATACTTGAAGCAGGATATTGAAAATATCAGGATGAGCTTTCTCAATTTCATCAAATAATATAACTGAATAAGGCTTTTGACGAATTTTTTCTGATAATTGTCCACCCTCATCGTATCCAACATAACCCGGAGGAGATCCAATTAGACGGCTTGTACTATGCTTTTCCATAAATTCAGACATATCCACTCTCACAAGAGATTCCTCAGAACCAAAAACAGTTTCAGCTAACGCCTTAGCTAATTCTGTTTTACCAACCCCTGTAGGACCTAAGAAGATAAACGACCCAATAGGTCTCTTAGGATCTTTAAGCCCACTACGCGCTCTTCTAATGGCTCTAGAGACAGCTCCTACAGCTTCTTCTTGACCAACTACTCGTTTATGTAATTCCGATTCTAAATTTAACAAACGTTCACTTTCTTTTTTCTCTAATTGTTGTAGAGGAATAGCTGTCCACTGTGATACTACTTCAGCAATATCTTCAGCTTGAACTTCAATTTCATAATTAATAACTTTATCAGCTTGTGCTTCAATATATGCTTCTAATTTTTTCTCTTGTTTCTTTTCTTTTTGGCGTAATTCAGATGCCGCCTCAAAATCTTGACGCTGAATCGCTTCTAATTTTTCTTGTTTGATTGCAACTAATGCCTCTTCTAAAACAACTAGGCGTGATTTTTTACGAACAATACTTAGTCTCACCTTTGATGCTGCTTCATCGATTAAATCGATAGCCTTGTCAGGTAACTGACGTGTTGGCAAATAACGAACCGATAAATTAACCGCAGCCTCTACCGCCTCTTCAGTAATCGCAACCTTATGATGTGACTCATAATGCCCTTTTAAACCGTCTAAAATTTGGATTGCCTCAGCAGCTGTTGGTTCATCAACCATAATCTTCGCAAATCGTCGTTCAAGAGCTGTATCTTTTTCAATATATTTTTGATACTCATTTAACGTGGTTGCACCAATTGTTTGAAGTTCTCCACGAGCTAAAGCTGGTTTCAAAATATTTGAGGCATCAATTGCCCCCTCAGCGCCACCTGCCCCAATAACAGTGTGTAACTCATCAATAAATAGAATAACATTGCCATCTTGATAAATTTCTTCAATAATTTTTTTCATTCTATCTTCAAATTCACCCCGATATTTTGTTCCCGCGACCATAGAACCCATATCAAGCATCATTAGGCGTTTCTTAGCAATTTCTTCTGGCACTTCACCCATAACTATCTTTTGAGCTAACCCTTCTGCAATAGCTGTTTTACCAACCCCAGGCTCACCTACTAGAACAGGATTATTTTTTGTTCGTCTACACAAGACTTGAATGATTCTCTCAATTTCTTTACTTCTACCCACAACTGGATCAATCTTATTAGAACGAGCATAGCTTGTTAAATCACGTGCAAGTGAGTCTAACATAGGAGTTAAACTACCTGAAATATCATCAGATTTATCTTGAGAGAATCCTTTTTTAGTAGTCTTCATCCCTCTACTTTCAGTAACACCAATGGTTTTAAGTATATATTGACGCGTCTTAGCTAAACTTAATCCAAAATTTTGGAGAATACGAGCAGCTAATACCTCTTCATCTCTCAATAAACCTAATAAAATATGCTCTGTCCCAATGCTAGGGGCACCCAACCGTTTAGATTCATCACCTGAAAAAGCCAAGACTTTTTTAGCTCGAGGTGAATAAGGTAAGAAACGATCATTAGATCTCCCTTTAGAAGAGCCGTATCCTGTTATTTTTTCTATCTCTTCAATAATATATTTTTCTGACATACCTGACTGTCTAAGGATTTTACCAGCTATTCCATTTTCTTCAGCTACTAGTGCAAATAAAAGATGTTCCGTTCCAATCGATTGGTGCTTAAAATATTGCGCATTATCTTGTGCTAAGACTAATACTGTTTTTGCTCTTTCAGTAAAAAATTGTTCCATTATTTATTCCCTCTCTTCATAGCCAAGACGTTCTAATAACGTCTCCATCATATTTGCTCTTATTTTTGAATCTTTTTTAGAATTATTAGATAACACAGACCTTACAAATATAGCCTTCATTAACTCTTCTTCTCTAATTGTTATTAATTCAAACTCTACCAATTTATGAAGCATCCACTCTGCTTCTTGTTCAGTTAGTTCACCTTCTAAGTTCCTTTTTAAATCGAGTAGTACGCTATGTTCCGTATGGATAACTTTTTTTATCCTTATAAAACCACCGCCACCACGCTTACTCTCAACAATATAACCTTGACTTATTGTAAAACGTGTATTTATAACATAATTTATTTGAGACGGTACGCAACAAAAATAGTGAGCTAACTCCACACGCTTAATTTCAATCATATTTTTTTCATTTAAAACACTTTTTATATGACTTTCAATAGCATCTGACATATTTTTACCACCCACATCTATTTCCCTCCCACATAAACTGACTTTATTTGACTTATTTCATTATACTAAAACCATATCTATAAATGCAAAAAAAAGACACGTTATTGTATACAAAAAAAGCTAAACATTAAATGTTTAGCTTTTACCGGTTATAATATCGGGAAGACAGGATTCGAACCTGCGACCCCTTGGTCCCAAACCAAGTGCTCTACCAAGCTGAGCTACTTCCCGGGATAATACATGCACCCAAGAGGAGTCGAACCTCTAACCGCCTGATTCGTAGTCAGGTACTCTATCCAATTGAGCTATGGGTGCTCATTTATTAGTTTACTAATAAA
>NZ_JAPDSH010000001.1 GCF_029143285.1 Vagococcus proximus | reverse complement strand
AGAGACAGAATTTATTCCGTGCAGTTTTTTATAATCAATTTTATTAAACAACTATTTTTTCTTTTTTATTTAATAAAATAAAATTAAATAAAAAAATTAAGGAGTACTATTGTATAGTAACTATAGTAATTAAACTTTATCGGGGGAAAAATATGAAAAAATTAGTAAGTATATTTTTAATTGGTGTAGGACTTGTTATAAGTGGTTGCACTCATACAAGTGAGCCAGGACAGGTCAATTATTCTCTAAAAAATAATGGTGTCAATCTAAAACTAACAGTTAAATATGATGAAAATAAAAATGTGACAAAAACTATAGCAAAAAATACTTATGATTATAAAAAAATGGGGAGCACAAAAAAAGAAATCAAAAGTAATTTAGAAGATAATATAGAGATATACAAAGAGATGGATGGAGTGAATGAAACGTTAGAGTTTGAAGATATGAAAGCGACTGAAACATTAATAGTAACAATAAAAGAGGTTGAACCTGATTCTCTATTGTTATTATATTCAGTAAGCGCGAATGAAGACGGGACTCTCTCTCTAGATAATTTAGGCAAAAGTCTTGAAAATGTTGGATTCACTAAAAAATAAATGTTATGAAAGTAACTTCAAAAAATACTCACCAGTCATGTAAAATGTGACCAGTGAGTATTTTTTTATAAACAGAACACAATTATGCATGATAAATATTCGAAATGTGAGGAATTCTCAAATTCCGATTGTAATATTAGCGAACAAGACGTTAGGAGGTGCAATTAAATGACAAATGAAGAAGTTTATACAGGACTATTAAACCGTGATGAAGAGGTGTTCGATCAGGTGGTAACTGATTATTCTAAATTACTTTGGGCGGTGGCAGCTTCGGTCTTAACACCCACACAACCACAAGCAAAAGAAGACATTGAAGAGCTTGTTAGTGATGTGTTTGTAAGACTCTGGTGTAACCCTAAAAGTTATGACCCTGTAAGGGGTACGATTAAGACTTATTTGGCAGTTATGACAAAAAGTATGGCAATCAATCTTCTGACAAGTCGCAAACGTAAAAAGGAAGAGGCGACAGATGATTCTATTTTTTCAGATATGGTTACAGCTGAAGAGATGAATGATTTAGATTGGCAAGAATTATACCGAGTGGTAATGACCTTAGAAGAACCCACACGATCCGTTATTATCAAACGTTTCTTTTGTGATATGAAACCAGCAGACATTCAAAAAGAACTAAACTTGAGTGCTAAAGAAGTTGATAACAGACTTTACAGAGGGAAACAAAAGATAAAAAAAGAATTGGACTACACAACATTTATAAACGAGGTGACAGGACATGGTTAAAAAATATAAAAAAGAACCGTTGGAACACTTAACAGATGAACAGCTTGATGACTTTTTAAATTATTTAGAGGAGCCGTTTGGAGAGACTGAACAAAAAGAATTAGCGCAAAAAATAAAAGTAAAACAATCGGAGGAAAAGAAAGTGATCCCATTCAAAAAGAAAAAAGCAGCAATTATCGTAACAGCAGCAGCTAGTGTTATACTATTATCCGCATTTAGCCAACGTGATAACATCAAAATAGCTTATATGAAATCATTTGGAACAGACTCACAAAAATTACTTTTAAAATCCGATAAACTAAATGAAGAGGTCGTTGATAAAGGACTTAGATTAAAAGCTAAAACAAGCTTTAAAGACGAAAATAGGACTTATTTTGTCAGTGAATTAACAGATTTAGAAGAGGATCGTTTAGCAAAGGACACACGTATTCAACGGTGGGAAATGTTAAGCGGTGGAAACACTCAAGTGGTCGATTATAATCCTAAGACGAAAACAGCTACATTAGTAACACGTGCCATTACTATGGAGGATACTACAAAACCACTAGGATTTAAGCTGAATTCTTTTATAAGTCATGAAGAAAAATTCGACGAAATATACGAGGGTGATTTAAAAAAATTAATGCCAAAAGAGGCTAAGTGGATTGATAATACTAACTCTGGTGGTGGGGCTAATGATGTGGAATTAGATAAATTAGGGCTCGATTGGGACGAATTAAACAAGCGGGTTCTTAAACCTGGTGTAATAAATGAAGTATTATCAACCGAACAAGATATTACACTAGAAAACATGACCCTGGAAGATGGCTTATTACACATGCTAATTAAAAGACCTAATGACGTCAATCATGATGGATTTTATCCGATAGTAAAGTCTAAACAGGATGGAAAAACTCTCGGATATGTTGCTAGCTTCCAGGTTGATGAAGGAACACATAATAACGAAAGTGGTCGAACTGATTACGAACACTTTATATTCAATATAGGAAACAAGGACTTAAAAGATTACTCCTTAGAACTAACAGGTTCGACTATGAAAGATTATGTTAAAGGAAATTGGGCGATTAAATTAGCAGAACCAACGTACCTTGTAAGCAAAGAGCTTGAAGATATTTCACTAAAAAATGAAGGAATTGAATTAAAAAATATTAGTTTATCTCCTTTAGGTTTATCATTCGACTACACCCTTGATAAACGTCTTGATAAAACGATTAAAGCAGATATTGAATTAAAAAATGGTAGTCATAAAGAAGTGAGTTTTGAACCAAGCGACATGACTAAAAAATCAGATCATTTTATGTCGGAGTTAACTTACTTTGAACTTGAAGATGTGGCATCTGTTACAATCGGAGGAATAGAAGTGCCTTTCAAATAATACCTAATATGTTATACTCCTTTTAAGGAAAACTTTTTAGGAGGCCGATATGGGGATTAGTCATTTTTTTAGAAAAAAGAAAACAGTATTAGGTCATCAAGACATTATTACTGAGGCACGTTTGCTTACAAAAGAAAACCTGTCGCAAGAAGACTTACAAGAACAGTTACAGAAATTGTTTGTAGCAGCGGTAGATGAGGGTTCATTAGAGAGAATGCCCAGTAAAAGAGAAGTAGCTGACTTAATCAAACTCGTATCACTATAAAAAAGGAAGACCTCCTAAAGAAGGTCTTCCTTTTTTTAATGTCCTTCAGAACTTAAGTTCAATAAGACAACACCACTAATAATTAAAGTAAAGCCAATAAATGTGAACGTATTAAATGGGTCATGCCACAAGGTAATACCAATAATAGCGGTTAAAACTGTCCCTAAGCCTGTCCAAATGGCATAAGCTAAACTAAGTGGCAAATAATTTAAACATAACGACAGGCAGTAAAATGACCCCATATAACCTATTACTAGTAACAGACTAGGTAGCAGCACGCTGAAACCATCCGATACTTTTAACATGGTTGTAGCGAATACTTCTAAAATAATAGACCCTGATAAATAAAGATAACCACGCATTAGTGAGCACCTCCCCATAAATTAAGAACAATAACACCTAATATAATTAATGAGATTCCTAATAGTTTTTGCTTAGTCATATTTTCTTTGTAATAAAAAACACCAATCAAACAGGTAAAAACCGTTCCTAAGCCACCCCAAATGGCATAAGCATTTCCGATTGGGAATACTTTTAATACAAGCGACAAGCAATAAAAAGAAAGACAGTAGCACGCAATCACAAAAATACTAGGCTTAATTTTTTTGAAGCCATCAGTTAATTTTAAAGATGAACTTGCTGCAACTTCAGTCAAGATTGAAACACTGAGTAGTAATGCTATTTTCATATTATTTCCTCCAAAATTAGTGTTATTTATATTAAGCTCCTAAAGAGTAACGCTTTTATGTCCTTTCGTTAAACGAACAGTAATATACTTAACTGGTTAATCTTAGCTAACCCTAAAATGAAAGTCAATATTTTATTCGATAAGTGATATAATAAGAACATAACAATTCGTGAAAAGAGGTCATCACCATGACAAAAAGTCGTGCTTTACTATTAGCAGAAAATGAAATAATCGAAACAGAGCGGTGCATCCTAAGAACACTTACACTTGCAGACAGTCAGGATATGTTTGAGTATTGTTCTAACCCTAATGTAGCGAAATATACCACATTTGAACCTCATCAAACACTTAGAGAATCAGAAGAAGCGATCGCCAATTTCTTTATACCTGACCAACTTACTAAATGGGCAATTGAACTTAAAAAAAACAATAAAATGATTGGCACGATAGATATGATGGCTATGACAGCTGATTCAACTGAATTTGGTTGGGCAATCTCAGAAGATTACTGGGGTCAAGGTATTGTTGCTGAAGTAGCTCGTCCGCTTGTAAAATTAGCCTTTGAAGAATTAGGGTTAATCAAAATAGAAGCAAAACATCACGTAGATAATCCAAACTCAGGTCGGGTGATGGCAAAAATCGGGATGAGTTATTGGGGTAAAAACTATATCAGTCCTGAAAAATATCAAACTAAGTCATTAGAAGTGGCTTACTATGGTATGACTAAAGATGATTACGATAAGCTAAGTATGAAGTAGAGGAGTGATTCTATGCGTTATATTAGAAGCTGCCAATTACCAGTAGAAGATGTAGATAACCCTAATATCTATCCTTATAACAGTTTACGTTCACAATTGGGAGAGACGATTGTTTTCGATAGCATCACCTTATTTTATGGGAATAACGGATCCGGAAAATCTACCTTACTGAATTTATTAGCCGACAAGTTAGACATTAAAGGTGCGGAGAAACCACGACTATTTGGTAAAAAAGACTATTATGAGCAGTATTTAAACCGATTAACCATTACCTTTGAAGATGATGAAGAGACAGGATGGACAAAACGTGTACCTGAAAATAGCTATTATTTAAAAAGTGAAGATGTCTTATACGAAGTCAAAAAAATCCAACAAGAGGAAGTTCTAAGGGAAGGGTACCGCTACGAAAGAAAACGTGTAGGGCTGTCTAAAAAGCAAGTTATGGCTAAACAATCTAAAGTAAAAACAGACCGGGATATTGAAAAAATAATATTCGCACAAGAAAAATATTCTAACGGACAGACAGCCATGCAGATTTTTGAAGATTATTTAATTCCTGATGGCATTTATTTTTTAGACGAACCTGAAGTGTCTTTATCACCAAAAAATCAGCTTATTTTAGCCGATATCATAACCTACCACACACGCTTTTTAAATTGTCAGTTTGTGATTGCGACTCATTCACCGTTTTTATTAGGTAAATTAGAGGGAACAATTTATAATCTGGACTTACCCGGCATGCAACCATCCAAATGGACCAAACTGCCCGCCATTAAAGAATACTATGATTTTTTTAACCAAATGAGTAATCAGTTTAAACGTTAGAAAGAAGGAAATAACATGTCAACAGAGACATTAATATCGTTACTTATCATGATACCGCTTATTAGTTTATTTCTTATCTGTGGTATTCAATTCTATCGAGGAAAATGGTTCAATTTAATTGCAGGCTATAATACTGCTAGCCCACAAGAAAAAAGAAAGAGTGAAGAGAGAAATATTGGAAAGAAAACCGCACTAGTATGCTTTGTATCATCACTATCTTGTGTCATCATGCTTTTTAAACCAACAGAATGGGGAATTGCAATAGCGATAGCTAGTATTTTCTTAGTGACCACTTGGTGTTTGATTAGTGTGAATAAAAAATAATTTACGATAATTATGTTATGTAAACTAAAAATAATAATGAATAAAAAGGTTATGCAATTAAATTTGCATAACCTTTTTATTCATTATTAACTTAAAGCAAAAGTAATGTCACCTGGCGTATACACACCGGGATAGTCTTGTCTAAATTGGTTAGGTGTTAGACCTGTTATTTTTTTAAATAGACGGCTAAAGTAGGCTGGATCTAAATAGCCGACACTTTCAGCAACCTGCGCAATAGAATTTTGAGTCGTTGATAATAATAACTTAGCTTGCTCTATACGGTATTGATTTAAATAGTCTGTAAATGTCATACCTGACGCTTCTTTAAACAAACGGCTAACATAATTTCGGTGTAAATGGGTAAACGCCGCTAATGTGTCTAAAGAAATTGCTTCTTGATAATTGACATGAATGTATTGAATCATTTGTTTAGTCTGCTCGCTCTTATTATCTGTTATTTTTTTATTTGTTTCTACATATAGTAATGAAATTTGATTAAGGGATAAAATACTCCTATGAATGGCCTGCTGACACTCTGATTCATCAAGAGGACTGACAAGATAATCAATAGCAGCGCAGCGTAGAGATTTATGAAGATGATGATAGTCTTCTGTTTGATCAATCAAAATGGTTTTGACGTTAGGAAATTTCTCAATCACTTGCGTTTTACATTCAAAAGCATTTGGCATTGTCCCACTAATATCCAAAATCAAAAGATCAATGACATGGGAATCGGCACTATTTAATACATCCTCAGTTGTATAGGCATCAGGTAAGAGACTGATATTAAAAAAATCACGTCTAATAATCTTTTTAATAAATTGGCGGTCAGTATCAATGGGTGTTGCTATAAGTACGTGACACATAATAACCCCTCCTTGGGTAGTCTTAGAAAATGCTTACATTACAGTTAAAGTATAACATACTTTTATTAAAGATAAAACAAATATAACTGTTCTAAACCCTGATGTGGCGCTTGTTATAAAGATAACAAACTTGTCTATAATAATCCAAAAGCATCTTAAAATCGTCCTAAAGAAATCGCTTACACCGCGTTATGATAAGGGTGTAATCAATAAGGAGGAGATAGACATGACAGAACAACACGATAAAATCCAACGCTCTTTAAACGAGGTAGAAGTATTAGTCAATCAAGCACACGAGGCCCAAGCTGTATATGCAACATACGAACAGCAAGCTGTTGACTTAATTATTAAAAAGGTATCGGAGATTTTAAGTGGTCAAGCTGAATATTTAGCAAAATTAGCTCACGAAGAAACTGGTTTTGGTAAAGTATCAGACAAAGTTATCAAGAACTTATTCGCAAGTGAAGAAGTTTATGAAAGTATTAAAGATATCCCAACCGTAGGGATTTTAGAAGAAAACAAAGAAGACAGAGTAATGAAAGTAGCTGTCCCAATGGGTATAGTAGCAGGTTTAATCCCTTCAACTAATCCAACTTCAACAACAATTTTTAAAGCATTATTAGCCCTTAAAACACGTAATGCTATTATCCTATCGCCACATCCTAGAGCCTTACATGCTATTCAAGAAACTGCTCGTTTGATTAATGAAGCAGCTGCAACTGTAGGAGCTCCAGCGAATCTTGTACAAGTTTTACCAACGCCTACACTAGAAGCAACTCAAGCTTTAATGGCACACAATAAAACGGCTCTTATCTTAGCAACAGGTGGCGAAGCAATGGTTCGGGCAGCTTACTCATCAGGAAATCCAGCCATTGGGGTTGGACCTGGGAATACACCTGTCTTAATTGAAAAATCAGCGGATATTGAGAAATCAGTTAGCCAAATTATTTCAAGTAAAACTTTTGATAACGGTACAATCTGTGCATCAGAACAAGCTTTGGTGATTGAAAAAGAAATTAAAGATGAGGTTATTGCAGCACTTAAAGAAGAAAATGCCTACTTCTTGTCAGAAGAAGAAGCTAGTAAAATTAGTAAATATATTATGCGTGAAAACGGCTCAATGAACCCACAAATTGTTGGTCAAACAGCCTTCGATGTCGCAGCATTAAGCGATATCGTTGTACCTAAAGAAACAACTGTACTCGTCTCACCACAAACAGCTATCAGTAAAGAAAATCCGTATTCTCGTGAAAAATTAACTCCAATTTTAGCGATGTATACCGTTGAGGATTTTACAGAAGGTGTCGCAACCTGTCGTGCCCTATTAGAGAATGAGGGAATTGGTCACACAGCGGTTCTACATACAACAAATGACCAATTAGTGCGTGAGTTTGGTGTATGTATCCCTGCATCACGTATTATCATTAATAGTTTGGCTGCTCTTGGCGCTATCGGAAGCACAACAAAACTGAAACCATCATTAACACTTGGATGTGGAGCAGTCGGTGGAAGCAGTTTATCTGAAAATGTTCACGTAGCACAATTACTTAACACGTATCACATTGCATACGGAATGGAGTAGTATATTTCCTAAAAGACTGACCTTATCCATGGTCAGTCTTTTTTTGAAATTGTTTTCAATTACTCTCAGTTTATTGTAAAATAGTAAGAGATAAAACTATTGGAGGATACTTAATCAAATGAAAAAGTTATTAGGAACGTTATTACTAGCTACTGTGCTTTTAACGGGTTGTGGTAGTAACGATACACAAGACCCAGCTAAAGTTAAAGAACAATTAGCTAACGAGAAGTTAAAGCTCGAAGTGGAAAAAGCGAAGGCTGAAACTAAGAAAGCGAAAGCTGAAGCCGATAAAGCAGTAAAAGAAGCAAAAAAAGCGACTAAAGATGGCAATAGTAATGATAAAGAAACAAAGAAAAAAATAAATTCAGCATCTACATGGACAAAAGAAAAAAGTAGAGAACTAGCAGATTTAATGGCTAAATTCGGTACCGTTATGGGACAGGATTACGATGAAGCTTATCCAAGTGGTCGAGAAATTAATTACTATGGTTATCATTATCCCAACGATGTATCTAAGAATAATTTTGGTGTCAATGGTTCAGCGGTAAACATGGTTATTGGCGACCAAACTACCGATAAGAATGCGTATCAAATTGTAGGGATTTATTCTGATATCGATCATATTGGGTTCGGAGGCGCTCATCTGTATTTCTTCACTCTCAAAGATAACCAACCGCATGTTCTTGTGACCTCACAGAATCAAGGTAATGCCGAAAATTTACTATACTTTAAGGAGTCAGAAAACAAAGACTTAGTAACTAATTTTGAATCTATTGCAACCGGTAATGGACATAATTTCTCTGGGCCAGCTAAATCTAAAAAGAGCTCTCATAAATTCAGTAATGATACTAAAATAGCAATCACTAATGAATTCTACGTTTGGGCTACAAATCAAGCTAAAAAAGGGGATATGGCGATTACGACACTTTACTTTAATCATGGTGCTGCCGGTCGTGGTGATTGGTATGCGGAAACACCTGACGGTAAAATGTTAGTTCAAGATAACAAGCAAAATTTACCAGGTAGTGATGCCTTTCCAATTGATATTATTGGCGGGATGTTATTTTTCTATGCTTTAGATGGCACTGTTGGGCATGATGATAAAATAAATTCCGGAGCTACAGCAGACGGTTACACTCTTAATTTAGATGAGTCTTTACCAGCTAGTAAATACATTCTTGGTGACAACGGTGTTGTTTACGAATTCAAAAAAGCTGCGGGTGATGGTCTGAGTACAGGATCAGGATTTGCCGAGTGTAACGATGATGGTTCATTTAATACAAACTATCCACCAACACCATTAATCGTCTCTGAAGATGCTGCAGCTCAAGCCAAACTACAAGAACTTATAGCTAAATATAGTTAGAATTTAAAACAAAAAAGCTAAACAGTTTATACGCGCTGTTTAGCTTTTTTGTTTTAGTTACAAATACAAGATGCATTTCTATAATTAACCGACTCTTCATTTTCGCAGTTAACTTTCTTTAATATATATTATGTAAACTAGAATAATATATTTTTTTCATATATAAAAACATGCCAATACTATATTGTCTATCTACTCTCTCTGGTGTTTTCTTGACTAACAAAAAGTTATCGCAGTATATATACACTTCTAAAGAATTAAAGCCCCAAACCAAGAAAAACGTCTAAAATAATTATTTCCTTAGTTTATAAAATTTTATTTGATATCATCTTAACGACGTGGCATTTTATTCGTATCAAATATACTATAAAATTGTGACTTATCAGAAAAATCAGCCATATACTGTCCGTTTATGCCAGCTTTTTGTCCAATGATACCAAGTTTAATAATAAGAGATTCTTCTTCTTTTGAAAAATTAATTCTCCCAGCTATTGCAGCACTTCTAATATAATTCACTAGTTTATTTACTAGTACTTCAGGATGACTTTCAGAATCTAGTTTAAGACTTACTTGTGATAGCACATCTGTTATATCAAGAAGTTTGCTAGGTTGCTCTGTTCGACTTTCTAGAAGCTTGATAAGTTCTCCTATATATCTTTGTGCGTTATTTTTAATTTCTTTGTCCATTGCAATAATCTCCATTCTTTAAATGTTTTAATCGTTGTATACCTTACACTTTAATTTTACAACTAACATCACATTTGTCAATCAGAATTGGATTTCAAGACGTATAACCTTCTATTTTAAAAAGATATTATACAAAACACCCGGAATACCTATCTTTATTTTACAATCTTTCGTTCTTATTGATTCGTCTATACTATAACAATCGCACCAAAAAAAGCGCTACTACTGACGAGGAGGCTTCTTTTGATGCGATTGTAGATAATTTGAACACGCAGTACCAAACAAGAGGTTAAATAAGATTTGGCTTCCCTTTTTAATACAATAAGTGATATTTATAGGCTCCTCTATGAAAATGTTCTATATAGTATATGTCCGCATCTTTTAGGACATTTTCTGTATAAAATCCTTCTTTATCAGGGACAACATCAATCCAAACTTCTCCAATTGTAGATTCATTTGGCTTTAAAGTTAACAATACTTTTTCATTTCTCAAATTTTCTAAATTTTCTATCGGATCAATCCACCAAGATGTTCCTCCTGATATTAGTGCTAGCTTTTTATAAATTGATAGGTCTCGGTTAGATTCTGTCTTATTTTCAGCTTTAAACCTAATAGTATACCTAATAACATCTTGCTTATAGCTTTCGCTAAATTCTTTCTTATTCTTTATGCTTAATATAGTATATGTCAGTTTATCCATATCCATAGGTTCATTTATATTTACATCGTATTCTGTTATCAAATACCTATCAATATTATTTAATAAATAATACCTTATTCCACTAATAGCAATAAAAAAAATAAATAGTCCTGATATTATTTTCTTCATAATTTTTCCTCTTTTAAAATTCCTGTATTCATATAATACTGTATTTCAGTAACTTTTTTTAAAAATTCTTTATCATGACTGGTTATTATAAAAGTAGTATCTTTCATATTTTTAATTAAGTTTTCAATTAACTCTACTGCGCTTTCATCTAAGGCATTTGTAGGTTCATCTAAAAGTACTATTTTAGGAGAACCTAAAATAGCTTGTGCAATACCTAATCTTTGTTTCATTCCTAAAGAATACTTAGAGACCTTTTTCTTATCATTAGGGTCTAAACCAACCATACTTAGTGATAAAACTATTTGCTTATCATCAACACCGTCAGTCATAAATGATAATAGTTTCAAGTTTTCAAAGCCTGTAAAACTATTAATAAAATTAGGGTTTTCTATCAATATCCCTATAGATTCCGGAAAATTTTTACTCCCTATATCGCTTATATTATTTATTTCTATTTCTCCATCTACTTTTAACAAACCCGAAATAGCTCGCAAGATCATTGTTTTTCCCGATCCATTTGGACCATATATACCATAATTGATAGTCATATCCCATTCAAATGAGACATTGTTTAATACTTTGTTTTTTTTTATTATTTTAGTAACATTTTTAAATTTAATTGTTTCCATAGTTTCTCCTTACTAATTAATATAATTTTCTATTTTTTAAAAATAAATTTCCCATTGTAGTTAGTAATACAAATATAGACACATAGTATATCGAAACTGTAAATACTGATTTATTAGCAGATTCCATTACTTGAATAGGCATACTAAAATTTGCAGGAAAATAATTATTTGAACTTCCCCATCCAATACATGAAATAAGAAATACTAATATAAATGAATATACTTCTGACATAAAAATAGAAAAAATATAATAGAATAATAGAAAAATAATTTGACCAAATATAAGTATTGAAAAGTATCTCAAATTCTCGTAAGTATTAGTAATAATCATACTAAAAATAAAGTAGTAACAATTCAAAAGAAAAATAATCAACATTGAACATAAAATTTTACTTGTAAAGAAAGTATTTTTTTTTGCCTTTATATAGGCGCCTTGTCCATATTGATACATATCTTCTCTAAAAAAATCAAAGAATATAAAAATGTTTGAAACTTCAAATATTTGCCAAAGATATGGCATGTTTATAAAACTATTTTCTTTAGCATCTATTTCATGTATTCCCCCTAATGCATAAATAATATCGAATACTTCCGTGTTATTTTTAGTTATCTTATTAAAAATTAATAACAATGATAAAATAAGAGGGACAACAATATAACGTTTTTTATAACCTCTCAATAAAAATAAATCTCTCATGAAAACATTTTTCATTTAATTTTCAGTCCTTTATAGTCACGAAATCTTTTTTTTCTAATATAGAAAACGATAAATATATTACAATACAAGTAAACCCTACTAATTTACTTAAAAAAAGAAATAATTCTATAACATCAATAGATTGATACGTAGATAGCATAATTAACTGATTGATCAAAGCTGTAACTCCGAAGTAAAAATTAAATATTTGGGATATAAAAGGAAAAGATAGTGTTATTACAAAAGATATACTAATAGAATGGATTAAATCTATTAATAGTAAATAGATACACCCTAAAAAAAATAAAAACAAAACGTGTATACTATAAATTTTTAGAAAATTAATCATAATAAAAATATCAAACTCTCTTACTTCCCCAGCTAATAGATTTGAAATAATAATTGTGATTATCATATAAAAAAGCATGTATATTAAGGCAACTTTAAAAAAAGCAAGATACACTTTATTTAAAAAGGATTTTCTAGTTTTAAAGTTTAAAATAACAGATGAATTGAAATAGTAATAATGGATAGTTGTTAATATACAAAGATATATAGGAACTATCGCGGCGGAATAACAAAATATATTAAATGACATTTCCTGAATTATATATAGATTTGTATTTTCATGGAACTTTGTAACATACATGTATACAGAAATTAACCAAAGAATAGCTATTATTATTAATAGTTGACTTTTTTTATGTGGTAATACCAGTTTACAAATTTTCATATCGTTTAATTCCCACTAAGTATAATAGTATACATAATAAAAAAAACGTTACTGTTACTAAAAGAACGATTACTGGAGATAATATAGGGCCTGAAATTTGCTTGGCAAATGTTGTAAACAGAAATGAGTTACTTTCTGGTATATCAGGAATTAGAATATTATATATGTAGTTAAAAACGAAAGGAGCTAAAAATACCGAAAATGAGTTTGATAAGATAAAACTTAGACTCAACGCTAGTGAGGCATATATTCCTGAAATAATAAATGCGATTATTAAATATAAAACGATATGTAATAATGGATGGTCATAATAAAATTGTGGAAATAATGTATTTGAAAATAACAAAGGAACATTTCCATTGCCATTTACTAACATGTCTACTGCCTCGTCTTGCAATAACATAAAACAGAAATATAAATTTGTTAATAAACTTGAGGCAAAACAAATTCCTCCTACAATAAAATTAGTGAAAAACAATTCCTTATAGTATTGTTTTCCATAACCTTTACTTACTATTATATTTAATAAACCTGTGCTTTTATCTTTTAAATATGTATCAGAAAACCCCATGGCTGAAATTATAGGTAACAACATAAAAAGAACTGCTGGAATCTGGGAACCTGTAAAACTTCCAATCCATCTTGTATATGGAGAACCACCATACTTAGCATTAGGATAGATATCAAACATTATATAAAATATAGATATCCCATTAGCTATTATTAAGCTGTAATAAAAATTTTTATTTCTTATGACTCTTTTCAATAAAAAGTTTCTCATTGGAACTATTCCCTTCAATATATAAACGAGCCTAACGTTTTGTGTGTTTGCCTCGTTTATATCTAATATTTTTTAGTCAGGATTTCAGAAAGGATTTTTTACATAATTGACTTTAGCATAGACATATGAATAAGTATCTTTATTCCTAGCATCTGTTTGTTTGTAGTCAGCATTATTTGAACTAGGTTTTAGATGTAAGTCAAATGGTTTGTCTTGTGTATCTGCATAAGAAAAACTTCCGTAGGACACTAAAGATAGTAGCCCTAATACTAAAATCCATTTTTTATTCATTCTTATACCTTTTCCTTTCATGATCTTTTTGACATAGTTGGCTTTAGCATAGACAGATGAAAAGTATCTTTTCTTTTAGCAGTTGGCTATAAGCGGCATCATTTGAATTGTTTTTTAAATATAAGCTATATTATATCAAGATTTAACAAAATAATTTTATCGTAATTATTCTTAATTTGTCTTTTATAGTAAAAATGCTCGTAATTTAATGTTTTAGATAAAATATTAAGACTATCCTAAAACAAACGTTTTCTACTGACTTATAATGAAGACGCATTTCTAGTAAATTAGAAGTTTAATCTATTTTCTGTATACTTGTACAAAGAATTATTGTCTACTGAACGTACTTTAACAGCCATTATAATCCTACGAACAAACATACTATCAATCCGGCAAAGCATTTAAAAGTTATTTATTATTTTAACTGTACTTCTAAACTAAGGATTAATCAACTGTTATTAAAACAATATATAGGATTTTAATCATATAAAAAAAGCCAACTTATTCAGTTGGCTTTTCTCTTTTATCAGTTAATTTAATTTTTGTAATATTGACTTTATCCATTGATATGACTTCGAAAGATAGGCCTTCAAACTCACATTTAAATCCTACTTCTACATCACGTTGGTACGTATCCGTAATATAACCACTAATACTATTGCTATCTAAGTCTTCTGGAAAATCAACTTCAAAAGCATCTTCTACTTCTGAAAGAGCAGTTTTTCCGTTAACCATAAAGATTGTCGGTCTTACTTCGACGATATTCTCCTCTTCTTGGTCTTGTTCATCTTGAATATCACCAACAATTTCTTCAATAATATCTTCAATAGTAACTAAACCACTTGTCCCACCATATTCATCTGATAAGATAGCGAAATGTTTATGCTCTTTCTGCATTTCAGATAACAATGATTTAACTGGCATCGAATCAATGACAATAATTGGTTCTTGCATGAAATCATCAATAATCGCTTGCGGTTGGTCCACATAGACCTTAATTAAGTCTTGTAATGTGATATACCCAACTATATCATCTTTCGTTTTACGAATAACTGGGAAACGAGAATGACCTTTGTCGATTGCAAAGTTTAACGCTTCCTCTACTGTAGTTCCTTCATTAATCGTTTCCATATCAACACGTGTCACCATGATTTCCTTTGCGATTAACTCATCAAATTCAAACACGTTATTTAAAAATTCATACTCATCTTCATTAATCTCACCTTGAATAAAGCTTTGATTAGCGATTAAACGAAGTTCTTCTTCAGAATGGGTTTCATCCCCTTCTCCTGCTAATGTTAAACCGAATAATTTTCCGATACCATTTGCAGAGGTATTTAATAACCAAATGAATGGGAAAGTTATTTTATAGAAGTAATGGAGTGGTTTAACAATTGCTAGCACAACTGCCTCCGTTTTGGTAATACTAAATGATTTTGGAATAAGTTCTCCAATAACAACGTGCACAAAGGTGATTAATAAGAATGATAATGCTAGTGACGTCACTTGAATCACTGATGTCGGAAGTGGCAGTTTACTCATCACAGGATCAATTAATTCCCTAACCGTACTTTCTCCTAGCCAACCAATTGCAAGTGATGTCAGTGTAATCCCTAGCTGACAAGCACTCAAGTAAGCATCTAAATGTTCTACTATATGAAGCGCTAATGTCGCTTTCTTATTTCCATTTTGCGAAAGTGATTCTAAACGACTCTTTCTGATTTTTACTAAGCCAAATTCTGCTGCAACAAAAAAGGCGGTTAATAAAATCATTAAAATAATGATTCCTATTTTACCTATTAACATGTTTCGCTCTATCTCCTTTAAGACAATTAAATTACTCTTAATTATAAGCTAAAACAACTCAATTTGCGACTTTTTTTAAAGAAATAATACGTTTGTTACAAACATCCAAAATATTTATGATTTATTTATGAATTCAATTTATTATCAATAGTCATAAGGTATAATATAAATAGATATAGGAGGAATATATGAACAAAACACACTCTAAAGTCCGCGAACCGTATTTTGATAATGCTAAAATTATCTTAATTTTCTTAGTTGTTTTCGGTCATTTTTTACAACCGTATATTGAAAAAAATGAGATACTAGAAAATATCTATTACTTTATATTTACCTTTCACATGCCTGCTTTCATCTTTATTTCAGGTTATTTTAATAAAAATTATTACCAAAAAGGTTATATTTTAAAAACGGCTAAAAAACTATTATTTCCCTATTTAATGTTTGAAGTTATTTACGGAATATTCTACTCTTTTTTAGATTCTGAACGAGGATTTAGTATTAATTTAATCGCACCAGAGTGGTCATTATGGTTTTTATTAAGTTTATTTTTCTGGTGTTGTAGTTTACTTGTTTTTGGAAAATTAAAACCTAGTATCGGGTTATCACTTTCTATTTTTATTGCCTGTACAATAGGCTATATTGATTACATTGGTCAGTCCCTAAGTATTTCTAGAACCTTTGTTTTCTTACCATTCTTTTTGGCAGGATACTATACAACACCACGCTTTATTAAATACATCCAAACAAAATTATCAAGCTTTTATTCTTTAGTATTATTTTTTATTGTATTCGGTGCTGTAACTATCAATGATAATATGAACAAGTACTGGGTATTTGGCTCAGAATCATATGATCACTTTCTTGAAGACCCATCTATGGGCTTCTTCATTAGACTATATGTTTACGGCTTGAGTTTCATGGCGATGTTTGCTTTCTTTATTATCATTCCAAATATACAATTAATGGTGACACACCTTGGTAAAAATACACTCTTCACCTATCTATTACATGGGTTCATTGTGAAAGGATTAAGAGAAACAAGTCTTAATGAGTTACCTTTTACAGCACTCACTTTTTGTATTATTGTTATTATGAGCCTTATTGTAACTGTTGTTCTATCATCTAACACTATTTCTACTTATCTAGGACCTATAATGGATTATACTAAATTTAAATTGGTTATTTTACAGCGGAAATGGCCCACAAAAAAACGACTTTCTATTTAAAGAAAGTCGTTTTTTTATTTAATAGCATCATTAATTGCAACAAGTTCATCTTTGGTTAAATAACGCCACTGACCCTCATTTAGATTCCCTAAATGAACACTCATGATACGGCGGCGCTTTAAGCTTACAACAGAATAACCACACTCTTCGCACATGCGTCTAATTTGGCGATTTAAACCTTGTTGTAAGGTCAAATTAAAACTTTTAGCTCCAATTTTTTCAATCTTACATGGTTTAGTAATTTGTCTTCTATCTGCTACTGGGTTATAAATCTCAACGCCTGAAGCCATTTTATCTAAAAAAGATTGATCAAATGGTTTATTCACCATCACTTGATATTCTTTATCATGACCATTTTCAGCACGTAAAATTTTATTAACCACATCACCATCGTTCGTCATTAATAATAAGCCTGTTGAATCTTTATCTAGACGACCAATAGGGAAAATCATTTCAGGATAGCGCATAAAATCGGTTAAATTCCCCGGAATTGCAACATCCGTTGTACATGTTATTCCTGTCGGCTTATTCAAAGCAATATACACTTTGGTAGTGTTAACCGTTACAACTTTGCCATCGACAGCAACTTCTTGTCCCGGTATAACTCTAAGTCCAATAATAGCAGTTTCACCGTCGACAGTAACACGTCCTGCTTCAATCAAACGGTCCGCCTCACGTCTTGAACAATGTCCACTGTCACTTATATATTTATTTAACCTTAATGTTTCACGGGCTTCATGTTCAATTGCCCCGCTTGTATTTTTCACATTAACGGATTGTTGACGTGCATGTTTCATATAATTGATCCTCTTTTCTATTAAATAAAACGAATCACTTGTTTGGAACAACGTAATTCAGATATATACTTCTCTATTACAAGAAAATACAGCAGCTCTTTAGTTATCTCATCCAATTCTAACTCAGCTTCATGAACAAAACTACCTAGTCTCACTGAAACTTTCTCAACCTCCACTTCAAAATCCACTTTTACATAGTCTTGGAATGAAACAGTTTCTGCTAATTTATCATTCTCATCTTGAAAATACCCTAATTGTCTTAAAATCGTCAAGAATAGATTGGGTTCCTTGATTTTACGACTCGACTCTGACTGCTTTGCCGCTATTACAGTCCCAGACATATCAACAAAAAAACTTTGATTCACATCACCTATTTGTTCAGAAATAATATTATTTTCATTATGATTAAAATGACTGGCTAAACCAAAAGTCTCAGAAGATAATGTGTCCTGGAAAAGATAGTTCTCACCAAAGCTAGCTGATGGAATTGCATAAGTTAAGTTAGGACTTTTTGAAAAAAATGATAGATTAAGGTTATTGTAGTAGCTCGTAATAGCAGATACTACTACCGATTCATCAAAATCAGTAACCTGACTATCTAAGGGTTGACTCTTTTGTTGAATACGCTCTATAACACTTAAATCAATTTCTTTGGCTAAAAATCGATAACGTCTATCGTAGCGTTCCAAAAAGCCCATTTTGACAAAATAATCCATATCATCATCAATAGTAGTCCATGCTTTAAAATACTGTTTGATTGGTTTCAAAGGCAATTCGGTTTGCTTCGTTTCCTTGTACCAATTAAATAACTTTGTTAAATAATTCATTTGGTTTTCAGTTAAGTTGGGACTTTTTCCACCTAACTGTCTTAATGTATAACTTGTCATCGTGATAATAAGACCTCTTTATCAAAAGAACTAGCATCCTAATGGATGCTAGTTCTTTTTCCATTTTATTTAAACGCTTCTGTTAATTGTGGAACTACTTGTTTTTTACGTGACACAACGCCAGGTAATTCAGCAGTATTATTTGTTAATGTTACATTGAAAGCTGCTTCAACTTTATCTTGTCCTTCACCATTTACCAAGATAACTGAATCGCTATCCAAAATATTTGTGATAACTAAGATAAATAAATCATAGCCTTCTTTTGCATTTTCCGCAGACATTGCTGCTTCAAGAGCTCCTTGACGGGCTAATACTTCAGATACATCTACAGTATTTACTTGTCCGATACGAACACTCTTAGTCCCCATAGGGAAACTCTTAGCATCCATAGATAACAACTCTTCTTCAGATTTAGTACTTAAGTTTGTTCCAGCTTTTAACATTTCTAAACCGTAAGCTTCCATATCAACATCTGCAATAGCTGCTAATTCTTTCGCTGCGGCAATATCTTCTTCTGTACATGTCGGTGATTTGAATAATAGTGAATCAGAAATAATCGCTGATAACATTAACCCTGCGATTTCTTTAGGAATAGCAATATTACGCTCTTTATACATTTTTAAGATAATTGTATTTGTACACCCTACTGGTTCAGCACGGTAGAATAATGGATTAGATGTTTCAAAATTAGCGATACGGTGATGATCAACAACTGCTAACACTTCTACTTCTTTAATATCAGAAACGCTTTGTTGTGCTTCGTTGTGATCAACTAACATCACTTTATCTGTTTCATTACTTGCCGTTTCAATAACACGAGGAGCCTCAACTTTAAAGTGATTTAAAGCATACTCTGTTTCTTCATTTACAGCACCTAATGCCACTGCTTCAGCATCTACGCCTAACTCTCTTTGTAAATGTGCGAATGAAATAGCAGATGTAATGGCATCTGTATCTGGATTTTGGTGACCAAAGACTAATACTTTTGACATATGAAAAACTCCCTTAATCAATAATTATTTTTTATTTTTCAAACGAGAAATATAATCCTCGTCTGTAATATACTTATCAAATACATTTAGAAAGTGGCTAATACGTGGAACGTTTAATTTTTCCTTACGATAAACAAAGGCTAATTCCATAGCAATAGGTGGTTCAAATGGAATAGCACGTAGTTCACCTTCTTTTTCGTGTGCTTGGAAAAAAGAACGAGGTAAAGCCGTATTCGTCCCTGTCTCATTACTGAAACGGAACATCTGGTTTGGTTTAGTGAAATTAGCAACACTTTCCGGTCGGCCAACTTCTTGACTTTCAAAAGCTGTTTGAATAACTTGAGATACGAAATAGCTTTTAGGATAAGTTACCCAAGGGAAAGCTTGTGCCTCATGATAGGTGATAGTTTTCTTGCCTTCAAGATTCTCATCATGATGCAAAAATAGCAATTCATCTTTAATAATACGAACTGACTCATAGCCTTTCCATTTATTAAGAACCCCATCTGGAAGATAAAGAATCGCAATATCAATTTTATTTTTTTCTAAATACTCCCATACTTCCTTTCGCCCTACCATAAATAAAGTAACAGCTACATCAGGAAACTGTTTGAAATAATCTGTGATAAAATCTGTAAAAACACAATCCTCCACGGATGCGGATATTCCAATAGTAATTTTACCACGTGTACTTAAATTTTCATCATGAATTTTTTCTGAAGCTTCAACTAATGTATCATAAATCGATTCAATAGCTTCTTTCATTATAACCCCCGCTTCAGTCAAGCATAACTGTTTACCAACGGTCTGAAATAACGGCGAACCTAATTTAACTTCAAGTTTTTTAATTTGCTGGGTTAATGCTGGTTGCGAAATGCCAAGTAAATGAGCTGTTTTAGTATAGTTTAGAGTATCTGCCAACTGTAAAAAATAAGAAAATGCTCGTGATGAAATCATTTTATTTGGATGTTCTTTCATAAACAACCTTCCCTTCTATAAAAAAACTAAGACAACATTATTATACCATAATTTAAGAGTTACATTACATGACACGTAATTTTTTATAAAAAAGAACGAGTAAAGCAATAGCATCCCTCGACAATCTATGTTAAAACACATTTTAGTTTAGACATGAAAAAAACTTTTAATGGCAAAGAATCTAAATATAAAGCCATTGAAAAGTTTAATATAATCTATTTTAAATAATTAAATGGTCTAAAGTGATATTAGTTGTGAGTCATAATAATAATATTGATCACATTGAGCAACAAAATAATCTTTTACCAAATGACTATTGTAAATGACGAACATAAAAAAAGGCGTAATCTAATAGATTACGCCTTTTTAACTATTAAAATGTAACGTTAACAATAATATCTTTAACAACAATATTATCATCTGAATCAGTTACTGAAATTGTTACAGGATATTCGCCTTCTTCAAAGAATTCGATATCTTCAAAACCTTTAATAACTGCTAAATCAGTAATATCGCCATCTTCAGCATCTGTAATTGATAATTTAAGAGCTTTAATAAATTCGCTCATAGACACTTCATTTCCAGGTTCGAAGATTGCAACTTCAGGACATTTGATAACAGGTACTTCACCTACTGTTACGCGAGAACCTTCGCCTTGAATATTAGCATCTGTAGAAATGTAATCATCAAATTGAGAGTTACTAATTTTAAGATCTGCATTTCCAATGTTGTAAGCTGATAAGTAACCATAGTTATATGTATTATTCATAACATATTCTTCTAATGTTTTATTGTTATAAACTGAAATGTATCCTGATCCACCTTCAACAGTTGAATCTTGTAAGCCAACATATTTAAGAGCTTTGTTATTATAGATACTTAAATAACCACTTGATTGTGAAATCTCAGTACGAACAACTTTAACCTCTTTCATAGTTTCGCTATATGCCACATCAATTAAACGTGTTTTACAGCTATCAAATGTTAATGATTCTAAACGTAAACGTTTATTTACAAATGAAATAGTTGTATCAATATTTAAGTTTTTGAAGATAATTTCTTTAGCATTTTCGATTGTATAAGATTTTTTCTTATCATCTGATAATTTATAAGTAATTGTGTTCTTTTTATCAGTCATGCTTGTGATTGATAATCCTGCTGGAATAACAACTTCACCTTTAGAACCATCTTCATATTTAACTTTAATTTTACCATCTTTTTCAGCATTAAATTTAGTATCGCCAATTGCAACACCGTCTTTTTTATTAATATAGAAAATTGAATTAGCATTCATGCCTGCTGAAGTTAATTGTTTTTGGTATTTTCCACGAACAATTGAGTTACCTTGGAAGTCAGTAAAGTATCCTTTAGCATTGTTGTCGCCACGTACATCATCTTTAATAGTAGAGTTAGAGATTAATGAAGAGACTAAAGCATGGTTGTCATAGATTCTGATATCTGCATTAAATGATGAGTTATCAATTTCTAAAGTAGTTAATTTTGGAGCTGAATGGATAGCTAATGAATAATCAGTAGCACCAAAAGTAGAATCTTTAACTAGTAAAGTATCAATTCCTTTTAATACTGAGAAGTCAGTACCTTTTTCAAAATTAACGCCATCTAACATAACTTTTTCTACACTATCAGTATAGAAAGGAACTAAATTTTTAACTGTAATACCTTTGAAAATGATTTCTTTAGGGTTATTAATTTTTGTAGTCTTTTTACCAATTTTAACATCTAAACGATCGTTATGACCACGAACTTCAATTTTCGTATCTTTAGGAATCTCTAAAACTTGTAATGACCCATCTTCAGCAACATATGTAATTGCTGAATCTTTAGCATCACGATCCATTAACTTGAATTGATTCACCATTTCAATTTTTTCAGATGAAGCACTTGCTACTGAAGTATTTACTACTGTAAGGGCAGTAGTTCCTAGAACTGATGCTAACATTAAATATTTAGCAGTTTTTGACATAATAGATTTTTTTGACATATTAAATTCCTCCTTTGTTTATCTGTAGATAATATAACATATGGAATCTTTTCATTTTTTTTTAAAATTTTAAAGATTCTAAAAAAATGAAAAAAAATTCCTTTTACTAAATATATTAATTCAGTATTTGTATTTAATTGAACAAATAATCTTTTGGACTAAAAAAACCTATCTCTGAAGAGATAGGTTTTTAAAATTAAAATACAACAACGACCATAATATCAAATGTAACTTTGTTATAATCTGAATCAGTTACTGTGAATGATACTGGGTACTCACCTTCTTCGAAGAAGTCAATTTCTTCGAAGCCAATAACTTCAACTTTATCTGTTAAATCGCCATCTTCTACATCTGTTGCTGAAAATTTAATAGCTTTTAAAAATTCTTCATATGAAACTTCATTGCCGGGTTCAAATTGAGCAACTGAATTTGCTTTAATTATTGGAGCATTGTCTAAAGTTTGACGGCCAGCTTCACCAGCGATACCTTGAGTACTACCTAAAATATTATCAAATTTAGTGTTGCTAATTTCTAATTCTACTGTTCCTAAACGATATGCTTCAACATAGCCTGGTGCATATACATTATTCATAACAAATGAATTCATTTTTGAACTATTTGAAAGTTGTAGTTTTGAATATACTTCAGAATCTTGAACAACAAAACGCTCTAAAGCTTCATTATTTGAGAAGTTAATCCCTTTACATGAATGAGGGTTAGTCATTTCAGTACCATGGATTTCGATATTTTTTAATTTTGGTGCTTTATTAACTTTTACAGAACTAGTTTTTGAGTATACAAAACGTAATGACTCTAAGTTCATTGTTTTATGACAGCTTGTTCCGAAACTAATATTACCAGTAATGTTAACGTTTCTGAAAGTTAACTCTGTAGCACCAGTAATTTTGAAAGTTTCTTTATTTGATAATTTAAAGCTATAAGTATCTTTGTTAGCAGATACTGAAGAAATGTTAACACCTGCAGGAACAACAACATCTTTCTTTTCGCCATCCGCAGTCGTATATGTTACTTTACCGTCTTTAGTAGCATCAAAACGTTTGTCATCTTTCATACCAATTGCTTCGCCTGTTCTATTGATGAAGAAGATATCTTCATTATGACAGCCAGCACCGATATATTTTAATTTTTTGCCGTCACGAACAAATGTGTTATTTACAAATTCTGTAAAGTAACCTTTTTTGTTGTATTTAGGACGTACATTTTGTTTGAAAGTTGATTCAGAAACGTATGCAGTTGCTAATGATTTATTGCTAGCAATTTGGAAATCATCTTCGAAAGTTGAATTATCAACTACTAAGCTAGTTAATTTAGCTGACTTAGAAATTGAGAATGACCATCCGTGGCAACATCCGCTTCCAGTACCGAATGATGAATCTTTAACAACTACTTCTTCTAAGTTAGTTAATTTTGATAATTCTAAACCACGTTGACATGTAACTCCGTCAATTGTAATTTTTGCAAGTGAATCAGTTCCGATA
The DNA here is from genome assembly GCF_029143285.1 of Vagococcus proximus. Taxonomy (GTDB): domain Bacteria; phylum Bacillota; class Bacilli; order Lactobacillales; family Vagococcaceae; genus Vagococcus_D; species Vagococcus_D proximus. The sequence continues at coordinate 532,645 of NZ_JAPDSH010000001.1, read as the reverse complement.
GTTGAGTTACCAGAAATAGTAATTCCTTTAAGAACAAGTTCTTGTGGTGAATCGATTGAAACTTTACCATCTGGAGTTTTGATTGTTAAAGTTCTATTTGAACCAGAAATTGAAACAGTAGCTCCTTCTGCGATTGGTAATACTTGCATATAGCCTTCTTTATCTACATATGAGATAGCTGAGTTTTGAGCTTCGTTACTTTCTGCGATAATTTCTGAAATTTCAGGTTGAACCACAGCTGCACTAGCAGTTACCCCATTCATAAGTGATAATGATGTTGTGCCTAAAACTGATGCTAACATAAGGTATTTCACTGATTTTGATACGATTGTTTTTTTAGTCATGTTGTATTTCTCCTCCTTGTTTATAAAATTATAATAACACTTATAACGTTAAATTTTTTTTTAATAATTTTAGTAAAATAAAAATAAAATAAAATAAAATTGTGAAATCTAATAGGATCTAATATTAAAAACCTGATAAAACAGCGCTATAATAATACTTTAATAGAATTCTGATAATAAAAATTGAACAAATTATATTTTATTATTACATTAATATTATAGAAGATAATAACAAAAAAAAGCTAAAGCTGTATATAAAATAACAGCTTTAGCTTTTTTATTTATAAGTTTGCGATTCAAATCCTTTGTAATCATCAACATGCAATAATTTCTTAGCATTTTCAACACGTTCTTTTTCAGGCGGATTAATTCCCTCTAGTGGATAAGGAATACCTAACTCTTCCCACTTAAATTTACCCATTGTGTGATACGGAAGTACTTCGAATTTATCGACATTTTTAAGTGTTTTAACAAATTCGTCTAAACGAATTAAGAATTCATCATAGTCTGTACGTTCTGGAACTAATACGTGACGAATCCAAACCGGTTGGCCTTTTTCAGACAGATACTGAGCCATTTCAAGGATATTATCATTAGGTTGGTGTGTTAAACGCTTATGTCCCTCAGCATCAATATGTTTAATATCAAATAAAATTAAATCAGTATATTCTAAAAGTTCTTCAAATTCACTAATAAAAGGTTCTTCACGAGTAAATGGTTTACCACAAGTATCTATAGTAGTATGAATCCCTAAAGCTTTAGCTTTCTTAAATAGGTCTGTTAAAAAGTCTAATTGCAGCAGCGGCTCTCCTCCACTTACCGTAATACCACCTTTTTCACCCCAATAACTGCGATATTTAAGTGCTTCTTCAATCATTTGATCAGTTGTTACCTCTTTACCAGTTCCGATTTCCCAAGTGTCTGGATTATGACAGAATTCACAACGCATGCGACAGCCTTGCGTAAAGATGATAAAACGAACACCAGGTCCGTCAACGGTTCCGAAGTTTTCTGTTGAATGTATACGCCCTACTACAGGTTTAGTCATTTTAAATCCCCATCCTTATCATAAAAGGGATGACTAATTAGTCACCCCTTTAAAATTATGTGTTTATTATAACAGATGTTTCAAAAAATTACATATGATCATGTGATGTTCTTGAAATAACGTCTGCTTGTTGTTCTGGAGTTAAATCACGGAATTTAACTGCATATCCAGATACACGGATTGTTAAGTTAGGATATTTTTCTGGATGAGCTTGTGCATCTAATAATAATTCATTAGTAAATACGTTCACGTTTAAGTGGTAGCCACCTTTATCGAAGTATCCGTCCATAACGTTACGTAAGTTGTTGATACGAGTTTCGTCGTCTTTACCTAAACCGTTAGGGTTAATTGTTTGAGTATTTGAAATACCATCTAAGGCATTAGTGTATTGTAAACGAGCAGTTGAGTTTAATGATGCTAAAAGACCATTTTTCTCTCCTAAGAATTTACCATCTTGGTAAGATGGGTTAGCACCTGGTGCTAATGGTTTACCAGCACGACGGCCATCAGGTGTGTTACCAGTAGCTTTACCATAAACAACGTTTGAAGTGATTGTTAATAATGACGTTGTAGGTGTAGAGTTACGGTAAGTGTGTTGACGTTTAATTTGAGTCATGAAGTAATCTAAGATCCAGTTAGCAGTAGCATCTGCTTCTTCTTGATCGTTACCGTATGTTGGGAATTCTTTGGTTGGTTTGTAATCAATTGCTAAACCATTTTCGTCACGGATAACTTCAACATCACCATGTTTAATAGCCATTAAGCTATCAGCAGCATGAGAGATACCAGCGATACCAGTTGCGAAAGTACGTTTTAAATCTGAATCCATGAATGCTAATTGTGGTGCTTCATATGCATATTTATCATGCATATAGTGAATAACATTTAAAGTGTTAACATATAATTCAGCTAACCAATCCATGATGTCTTTGTAACGTTCGATGAATTCGTTGTAATCTAATTTATCGCCAGTCATTGGACGGAATTTAGGAGCTACTTGAGCTTTTGTCATTTCGTCAACCCCACCATTGATAGCATAAAGAACAGCTTTAGCTAAGTTAGCACGAGCTCCGAAGAATTGCATGTCTTTACCCATAACTGTTGAAGATACACAACAAGCAATAGCACAGTCATCTGATCCCCAGTTAGCGCGTAATAAATCATCATTTTCAAATTGGATTGATGAAGATTCTTTAGCGATTTTAGCAGCATATGTTCTGAAACCTTCTGGCTCTTTTGAAGAATATAAAACTGTTAAGTTTGGTTCTGGTGATGGTCCCATGTTAGTTAATGTATGTAAGATACGGAAATCGTTCTTAGTAACTAATGAGCGTCCATCTAATCCCATACCAGCGATTGATAAAGTAGCCCAGATTGGGTAACCAGAGAATAATTGGTTGTACTCAGGAGTACGAGCGAATTTAACCATACGTAATTTCATGATTAAGTGGTCGATCATTTCTTGAGCTTCGAATTCAGTGATAACACCGTTTTCTAAATCACGTTGGATGTAGATATCTAAGAATGCTGAAATACGTCCGATAGACATTGCAGCTCCATTTTGTGATTTGATTGCAGCTAAGTAACCAAAGTATAACCATTGGATAGCTTCTTTAGAGTTTACAGCTGGTTTAGAGATATCGAAACCGTAGCCTGCTGCCATTTCTTTAATTTTTCCTAATGCACGGTATTGTTCTGAGATTTCTTCTCTTAAACGAACAACATCATCAGTCATTACTTTGTTACCTGTGTTAGCATGGTCTTTAGCTTTTTGAGCCATTAAGTAATCAATACCATATAAAGCTAAACGACGGTAGTCACCGATGATACGTCCACGTCCGTAAGCATCTGGTAAACCAGTGATAATTTTGTTTTTACGTGCTGAACGCATTTCAGGCGTGTAAGCATCAAATACACCTTGGTTATGTGTTTTACGGTAGTCAGTGAAGATGTGAGTCATTTCAGCATCTGCTTCAAAACCATTTGATGTTAACGCATTATTAGCCATGTTAATTCCACCGAAAGGCATAAATGCTTGTTTAAGTGGCTCATCAGTTTGTAAACCAACGATTGTTTCTTCTTCTTTAATTAAGTATCCAGGTTCGTGTGATGTGATAGTAGCAGGGATGTTTGTATCCATGTTGTATACACCATTTTTTTCATGTTGAACGTCGAATAATTCTTGTAATTTAGTCCATAATTTGTCTGTACTTGGTGCGATAGGCTCTAAGAAACTATCATCTCCAGTGTACTCAGTGTAGTTCGCTTGAATAAAGTCACGAACGTTTACTTCTTCTTTCCATTGTTTACCTTTAAAACCATTCCATGCTTCCATTTTATAGGCCTCCTTAAAATTATATGATATAAATCATATGTAACAGGTTTATAAATACAGTATAACACAAGATAAAAAAATCACAATAGAAATGTTCAAAAAAATATTATGTGAAGCTTAATAATCACATTAAAACGCTTCAATCCCTCTATTAATAGTGTTTTTAGTTTGAAAAACAATGTACAAACACATAGTGTAAGCCTTAGCAACATCAGTGAAACACGTCACTAACTGTGTTATAACAGATGTTTTTTTGCTTCAATATTCTATAACAGGCAACTCAAACAAAAAAAGCAAGATTAATCAACAGATTGACCTTACTCTTTTATAGTCATAAAACTAAACTCACCATGCATAATTCAGTTTAGGTATCGGAATATTGAGAATATCTATTCTCTGCACTATTCCTGAATAATAAGCATAGACTTTTGCAGATTGACCTACTATCAATACGATAAATAAATCTGCAACTAACACTAAATGATTATTTTTTTTCATAAAATACCTTCGTTCTTTTCAACCAGAAATAACCAATATAATAACTAAATGTAGTAATCGCTGATAACGATATAGCAATTTTTTGAAATTTCATTTGAAAAATACCTACTAAAACAATAGCCACAATCATCGGAATATTGAGGGAGCCTTTTAAAAAATGCTTACGTCGATAATGATATAGGACAAGAGCAGCGTGTATTATTAAAATAAGCCCTAATAACAACCAAAAAATAAAAATACTATCAAATTTTGATAAACTTGTAACAAAGCCGTCTAACGTTCTAAATGTTAACTCTTCACCCTCTAGAAAAATTGGCAAAGCTACCAATCCAAAAAGCGCATGACTATCTACTACTGCGATTAACAGTATATAGCCTGATTTTAAAGAATGATTAGAGATATTACCTACCAAGTAATCTAAAGATAATCTAGTTTTAATCGATTCATAAAAATTAGGTTGCGTCATTCCTAAGCCTCCTATCTTATATACTTTAATTATAATCTATAAACTTAAAATCTATAAGAACGGCTAACTTTACATTTCTTTATTTCGACAATAAGATGATATAATAGTAAAAACTACCTTCAAATAAGGAGTGTTCTGTTATGAAAGATATTTCTAAACAACTGACACATTACCGCAGACGTGCCGCTCTTTCGCAAATTGAAGTGTCTGAAAAATTATGTATTTCTAGACAAGCTATTTCTGGATGGGAAAACGGGCGTGGATGTCCCACAATTGAACACCTTATCCTTTTAGCAAGTTTATACAATACAACAGTGGATTCTCTTTTAGGGATAAAAAAACACCATGAGTAAAAATCTCATGGTGTTTTTTATTTAATCTTGTTTCAATACTACAGTTAGTTCAGTTTTCACTTCAAAAACTTCGCCATCTTTCTTTTCATCCCCTAGGAATGAGCCATTAGATGTGCGGTCACTCAGTGGAAAGTCCATTTCTTCTACTGAGTAACGAGTATTATTTTGAGTAATCACTTCAAATTGCGCTTTATGACTTAATCCCATAAAGACAAGACGATGTGGGTGGCTCTTCAATTCTCTAATCATCATCAAACCACGTTTAGCACGTGATAGAACAGGCATCTCTTGTGTTACCATCCTCTTCACTGCCCCACGTTGCGTGATTAATGTAATAGCCGTTTTAATATCTGGCTCAATCAATACACCATTTACAACATAATCGCTTTCTTTAAGGTTGATTGATTTAACACCAGCCGCTCGTGCTCCTACTACTGGCACTTCATTAATTGGATAACGTAAACCGAATCCAAGATGTGTCGCAAGTAACACGTCATACTCAATCGCTTCTTCCACTAAATAGCAATTAACAATTTCTTCATCATCTGCTTTCAAGTTCATACATTGTGTCGGACGACCTTTGTAAGTACGCCACGGTGTAAAATCAGACATTTTACTTTGTTTAATCAATCCGCCTCGGCTAATAAAGATGAAGTTTTTGCTTTCAGACAGTTTTTGATAATCAAAGACTGCTAAAATATGCTCATCTACAGCTAAACCGCTTAATTGAGTTGATAAATGTTCTCCAACATCTTTCCATCTCAAGTCAGGTAATTCATGAACAGGACGATAAATCATATTTCCTTTATTCGTAACCATCAACAAATGATCTAACGTACTTAACTGCTTAGCAAAAATTAATTCATCTGTTTCTTTCATCCCTATTTCGTCAGGACTTGATGCACCAAATGAGCGCATGCTACTACGTTTCACATACCCTTCTTTCGTAACCGTCGCCATTACCTCTTCTTGAGCGATTAAGACTTCTGTATTAACCACAATCTCTTCAATCTCATTTTGAATAACGGTAAGACGTGGCGTTGAAAAGTTTTTCTTCACTTCTTTAAGTTCTTTTTTCAGAACACTTAACAACGTTGTTTCATCACTAAGAATAGCCTGTAACAATGAAATTAAAAGTGATAACTCTTCTGCTTCTGCTTCTAGCGCAGTAATATCAGTATTTGTTAAACGGTATAATTGCAGTGACACAATCGCTTCTGCTTGCTCTTCAGTAAATTGATACTCTTTTACTAAGTTAGCCTTCGCATCACGTTTATCTTTACTACCGCGAATAGTTGCAATGACTTCATCTAAAATAGATAAAGCTTTAATCAAACCTGACACAATATGTTGGCGTTTTTGAGCTTTAGATAAATCAAACTCACTACGACGACGAATAACTTCACGACGATGGGCGATATACGCTTCTAAAATGCGCTTTAACCCTACTTGGTGAGGACGTTGGTTATCAATTGCGACCATATTAAAATTATAGTTTACTTGTAAATCCGTATTTTTGAATAGATAGTTTAATATACCTTCAGCATTTGTATCCTTTTTAAGCTCTACAACAATTTGTAAACCTGTACGGTCACTTTCATCTCTGACCTCAGCGATACCATCTACTTTTTTATTTAGACGAATTTCATCCATCTTTTTAACAAGACTGGCTTTATTGACTTCATAAGGAATTTCATTAATAACGATTTGTTGCTTTCCCCCTTTAAGCGGTTCAATCTTCGTCACTGAACGCAAGACAACGCGACCTTTTCCTGTCTCGTAGGCTTGTTTAAGTTCTTTTTTCCCTTGTAAAATCGCACCTGTAGGGAAATCAGGACCTGGGATATACGTCATTAGTTGATCTAATGTCGCATCAGGATGATCAATCAAATGAATCGTGCCATCAATGATTTCACCTAAGTTATGTGACGGAATCTCTGTCGCGTAACCTGCTGAAATCCCTGTTGATCCGTTAACAAGTAAATTAGGATATTTTGCAGGTAATACAGTTGGTTCTTTTGCTGTATCATCAAAGTTCCAAACAAAATCAACCGTTTCTTTTTCAATATCTTCTAACAATTGACCGCTTAGTTTTGATAAACGTGCTTCTGTATAACGCATCGCAGCAGGTGGATCACCATCCATACTACCATTGTTACCATGCATCTCAATCAGAACATCACGCAATTTCCAGTCCTGACTCATACGAACCATCGCTTCATAAATACTACTGTCTCCATGTGGGTGATAATTACCCATGATATTACCGACAGACTTAGCCGATTTACGGAAACCTTTATCAAAGGTATTGCCATCTTGGTCCATTGAGAATAAGATGCGACGCTGTACGGGTTTTAACCCGTCACGTATATCTGGTAGCGCACGTTCTTGAATAATATATTTTGAATAGCGACCAAATCGATCGCCCATCACTTCTTTTAATGCTATATCTTGAATATCATCACGTGGATTAGTCATTACTGATTTGGCCTCCTTAATCCTCTAAATCAAACAATGTGATTTCTTCATCATTCTTATTGTCTGTATCTCTATAATTTTCGATAATAACACGTTCTGAAACAGGGGTTTTATCCACTTCTGCTGTAGATGTTACTTTGGGAGTATCTTCTTCATCGACATGTTCTAAAATACTGCCTTCTTCTTCTAACGTAAAGGCAACGTTATTTTCAATCCATGTACGTCGACGTTCTACTTTGTCACCCATTAGCGTTGAAACAATACGTTCATTACTTCCTGCTTCACCTTCGTCTTCATCTAATGTAACACGGATAAGCGTTCTAGTCTCAGGATCCATTGTTGTCTCCCATAACTGATCAGCATTCATTTCACCCAGTCCTTTGTAACGTTGAATCATGTAACCTTTACCCATCTTAGCAGTGCTTGTAGCTAGTTCTTCATCTGTCCAAGCATAATCAATCTTAGCTTTTTTACCGACACCTTTTGACACCTTGTAAAGTGGTGGTAAGGCAATATAAACTTTACCTGCTTCAACCAATGGTTTCATAAAACGGTAAAAGAACGTTAGAAGTAACGTTTGAATATGAGCCCCATCGGTATCCGCATCGGTCATAATAATAACTTTGTCATAATTACAGTCTTCTAAAGAGAAATCTGGATCAATTCCAGCACCAATTGTATAAATCATCGTGTTAATCTCTTCATTTTTTAAGATATCTTGTATCTTAGCTTTTTCAGTGTTAATAACTTTACCTCGAAGTGGTAAAATAGCTTGGAATTTTCTATCTCGTCCTTGTTTAGCAGAACCTCCGGCAGAATCCCCCTCCACTAGGTACAATTCATTACGTTTAGGGTTACGCGACTGTGCAGGTGTTAATTTCCCTGACAATAGCGACTCACCTTTACGTTTTTTCTTCCCCGTACGGCTTTCTTCACGGGCTTTACGAGCGGCATCTCTAGCTTCACGGGCTTTAATCGCTTTACGAACCAGCATTTGACTCATTTCACTGTTTTCTTGTAAGTAGAAGACCATTTGTTCGCTTATTGTTGATTCAACAACAGAACGAGCAAGTGGTGTTCCTAATTTACCTTTCGTTTGACCTTCAAACTGTAGTAAGTTTTCAGGAATACGAACAGAAATCACGGCTGTTAACCCTTCTCTAAAGTCACTACCTTCTAGGTTCTTATCTTTTTCTTTTAAAAGCCCAACTTTACGAGCATATTCGTTGAATGTTTTAGTAATGGCTGTTTTCATTCCAACTTCGTGAGTACCGCCATCTTTCGTCCTAACATTGTTAACGAAGGACAAGATATTTTCAGAATAGCCATCATTATATTGGAAAGCACATTCTGTTTCGATGCCTTCTTTTTCACCTGAAAAATAAATCACAGGTGTTAAGTCATCTTTCTCTTCGTTTAAATAAGAGATAAACTCTTTAATACCTTCTTCATAATGAAAAACTTCAACCACTTTTTCTTCTGAACGTTCATCAGTAATCGTAATTTTAACACCTTTTAATAAGAAAGCTGATTCTCTTAAACGTTCTGCTAAAGTATCATAAGAAAACTTAGTAACAGAAAAGATAGAGTCATCTGGTAAGAAATGAATGTATGTTCCATTCTTCTTACTTGTTTTCCCTATTTTTTCAAGAGTACCCACAGGTTTTCCACCCTTTTCGAACTCTTGCTTATATTCGATGCCATCTCTAACAATCTTAACTGTTAACCATGAAGACAAAGCATTTACAACACTGGCCCCTACTCCGTGAAGGCCACCAGAGGTTTTATAGCCACCTTGACCAAACTTACCACCCGCGTGTAATACCGTAAAAATAACTTGTACAGTAGGGACGCCTGATGCGTGCATACCGACCGGCATACCACGCCCAAAATCTTGTACGCTTATACTATTATCTTTGTGGATCGTTACTTCTATCTCATTACCATGACCTGATAGAGCTTCATCCACTGCATTATCTACAATTTCATACACTAAATGATGAAGACCGCGGCCATCTGTCGAACCGATGTACATACCGGGACGTTTTCTAACTGCTTCTAGTCCTTCTAAGACCTGTATGGAAGCATCATTGTAATCATTCGTCACTTTTTTACTCATTATATAACTCCCTTACTTCAAGCTTTTATGCAACACATCGTGCACAACTAACGTAGTCTAGGCTACACCATTCTTAATCATACTCTAAAACGCTCTAATTTAAAAGAGAAACCTTATTTCTTCGGTCAATTTAATACAAATTTAGAAAGTCATTCCCCTCATTTTTCTACGATTTACTCTTTATATACGGTATAATAAACTAACAGATTAAAAGAAAGAAGGTTTTTTTATGAAAAAACTACTAGTATTTGGTGGGACTCGCTTTTTCGGTGAAAAAGTTGTTGCCTCTTTCCTACGTTTAGGATACCAGGTAACCATCGCTACAAGAGGGTTAACCCCTGACTCATTTGGTGATACGGTCAATCGTATTGAAATCGATCGTTCAAATGCCGACCATCCTGCTTGGATAGAATTAACTAACACCCACTGGGATGTTGTTTTTGATAATATTTGTTTCACTAAAGAGGATGCAGAAATTACGTGTAGACACCTAAAAGAAGTCTCACATTATCTCCTTACTTCTAGCCTTGCTGTCTACAAAGGAACACCTCCAAAAAATGGTTTTATAGAAACTGATTTTACCGCAGCCTCACATATCTTTGATGACACAACACCTGTTGATTATGGCGAAGGTAAACGCCAAGCTGAGCATTATTTTACTCACAACTACTCTAACCCTGTAACCTTTTTAAGATTTCCAGTAGTCTTAGATGATGATGATTATACGGAGCGTTTGCATTTTTACCTAAGAGCTATCAAAAATAACGAGACCATTAAATTTCAAAATGGCAACGGTCGCTTCTCTTTTGTAAGGGCATCTGAAATACCTAACATGCTTCAATTTGTTGTAAACTCTTCTATCGTTGGACCTTTAAACTTAGCGTCTAACCAAATCTATACAACAGATGAGTTTATTACACGTCTAGGTCAGGCATCTGAAAAGGATGAACTTTCTATCGCTTATGAAGATACTACATGGGATAAGTTATCTCCTTTTGCTAAATACCCTAATCCAATGTCTGTAGCGACACTTATAGGATGTGGTTACTCAGTAAGTGAGCTTGATGATTGGCTACCTGCCTTAATGACACGTCTCTATAATCAAATAAAATAATAGTTATATTTTAATACACTAAAAAAACTACTTACTTAGCATGACCTCTTAAGTAAGTAGTTTTATTTATACAAGCTGAAATATAATTTCAGGTAGTATCTCTAATCAATCGTACGAATACTTGCTTTGGCAATTCCTAATGGTGTCACAAATTGCGGATAATCTGGACGTTCAACTGGCATTTTCAAATACTTTGAAAACGTCGGTACAAAATCCTCAAAATAACTTGCGCCCCCAACAACGTATAACGGTTCAATGGGGTGTTGTGCCAACATACCTTGTGTAATAGCCGCCATTTTATCGACAACTGGTTTAATAATAATGAAATTCGTTTTTTCTTTAGACTTATCTCGCTTCAATACTTCTGCTTCTGGTACGGTTATAGCGTAATACCCTGCTAGAACTAAAGACATATGAGCACCACCTGTGGGCTCATCTAAGCTTAAAACAACTTCACCCTCTTCGATAACACTAATACCTGTTGTTCCACCGCCCACATCAATAACAGCTCCGTGCGTCATATTAAGTAAGCACGCCGCTGCTTCTGGTTCATCAATAACACATGTCACCTCTAAACCTGCAGACTCTAAAACATTAGATACTACTTTTTTATCATTACCAATTGTCCCTGGTGGTATGGCTGTAGCAGCTTCTGTGATATCTAAACCAAGAACCTCTTCAGCATCTCGTACCAAGCGAGACACAATTTGAACCGCCTCAACATAGTTTACAACTAATCCATCACGAATAACTTCAGCAAACTCAAAACTCCCATATACAGGAGCATCATTTTTATCTAATATTGCCAAAACGATAGAAGATGTTCCTAAGTCAATTCCGACTTTTAAAGGCTCATTTTTATTAAATTTACGACATTTTTTTGTATTAACAATGCTATTAAACTCTTTAAGAAGACTATTTGCTTTTTGTAAATCAACCATTAGTTCACCACCTAATTTCTACGAATTCCAGTCAGCAGGGTAAGTGACATACACAAAACGTGCGTCCCCTTCTACTGAGAATTGAATAGATGTATTTTTAGGGATTAAAATAACTTCCCCTGGACCTGCTGAAATACGACGACCGTCAATAATGATTGTTAATGTTCCATCAATAATATAGTCGATTTCATCATATTCAAGTGTCCAATCAAATGTTGTATCTTTCATGACCATAAGACCACAACCTAAACGAGGACTTTCCTCAAGTGTTACTAAATCTTTACAGTAAACTTTATGCGCAGGGTTACCTGTGTCTAAACGATCATCTTCATTAACTTCTAGCATTGGTAATTTTACAGATAACACGCCACTAGGATCAACCGTTTTTGTTAGACTTGAAAGACCTGAAAATTTCTCTAAAAGTACTTCGCGAACTACTTTTTCAATTAACTCTCTGCTTTGATCTGCCATTATTAAGCGCCTACTTTCTCTTCATTTTTAATCATGCGATTAGCCATGAACATTGCAACGAAAACAGCAGTCACACCACCAACTAATTTCCCTACGATCATTGGGAAAATCATTTCACGAGCCACACCCGCAGTAAATCCTAAATGATCTCCTAATACAAATGATGCTGATACAGCGAACGCAACGTTGATGATTTTACCACGAGCATCCATATCTTTCATCATTTGGAACATTGGAATACTATTAGCCATTGTCGCTACCATACCTGCAGCTGCAACTTCATTCATACCTAATACTTTACCTAATCCCATTAAAGGTTTTTTGAATACTTTTGTGATAACGAACACTAAACAGAACGCTCCTGCTAATGTTAACGCAATACCACCAACGGTACTAATACCTTCTGATACAGGAGTAATGCCAGGTACTTTAATTCCTACTAATGGATCTAACGCACCAATTACTAAACCAATAATAGCTACCATAACGACAAATTTACCAAAAACAGTAAATCCTTTAATCATTGCTTCTGGTTTGAACCAAAGTCCAGCCATAACTAATGCAGCAACAATAACGATTGGAACTAAGTTTTTAAGAATCATCATAACAGGGAAACCTGCAACTAAACCACCAACAAAAGCACCAACTGGAATTGTAATCATTCCTGATAAAACACCTGTTGCTAAGTATTTATGGTCTGTTTTTTGAATGATACCTAATGCTACTGGAATTGTAAACACGATAGTAGGTCCCATCATAGCACCTAAAATTGTACCGGCGAAAAGTCCAGCTTCTTTAGTTTCAGCCATTTGTACAGCTAATGGGAAGCCACCCATATCGTTTGCAAGTAATGTTGTTGCAAACATCGCGGGGTCAGCACCCAAGAACTTGTATACTGGAACAACAACTGGTTCTAAAACATTAGCCAATACAGGGGCTAATGTGATAATTCCGACCATAGATAAAGCCAGTGAACCCATTGCCATAATTCCTTCTTCGAATTGTTCACCTAGACCAAATTTGTTATCTAGACACTTATCAATTCCTCCCAGAATCATGAAAAAAGCAATAATGTACATAATAATTTCATTGATACCCATTTAAATAAAACCCTCCTCTTATTAGGCAGAGCGATTTTAATTTTGACGCTCTACCGAGTCAATAATGCCGACAATAACCGCGTCAACGGGAGTTTCAGGATCATCTAAAGCGACACGGGCTGAACCACCCATTGTGACTAAAACCATGTCACCAAACCCTGCTCCAGCATTATCCGCTGCAACTAGAGTTTGGGGTGTTGATGTTTTTTCATCCGCTTCAATATCAACTAATAAAAACTTCAAACCATTTAATTTTTCATTTTTTCTAGTAGCCCATAGACTACCTGAGACTGTCCCGATTAACATAGTTATTCCTCTTTTCTTCTATATATAAGTGTGATTTGTTTTTCTCTCAAATAATCTTTTGCAAGCGACGTTACAATTGTTCCTTCACTTACTTCAAATTTTGAGCCTATTTCCAAACCTAACTTACCAAGTTTATCATATGTCAAAACTTGTCGTTTCTCATTGTTTTCTTGCTTGTAACACTCTACAAATTTTGCACCAAATGATTCTAACGTTGCTTCATAGTCTTTAATTACTTTACCCATCAAATAAGGAAGTTTTTCAACTTCATCTGTATAAGATAAACTATCTTTAACTATAAATACAGGTTTCTTTTCTTTAAAAAAAGAAAGTAAACACGTAGATTCATCTGATTGAGGAGAGAATAAAGCAACTTGACTAAGTAAACTCACAGATAAGTCAGCCACTAAAATAGCATCTGCTACCTGATGATCAGTTGACCTTACATAATCATTATCCGAAATAAATTGCTCTATTTGGTTAGTTGTTTCTCCTAAAATATAAAGTTTTTTTGAGTTGTTGGACTCACTGCCATTAGCAAGTTGCAACATAATTTTATCAGTTATATAGGTTACTAATGCCTCTATATCCATCATAAATTACGCCTGCTTTTTAATGATATGACCTTGTGTTCCTTTTTTGAATCCACAAGCATTTGCTTCATCATAATCAATGTGCATGTATGTTGCGAATTTTGGACTCACACGGATAACAACATCATCAAAGATTAATGGTCGTTCACCTTCAACTTTAACTTGTACAATTTCACCTTGAACAACGTTATTACGTTCAGCGTCCTCTGGCGTCATATGTACATGACGTTTTGCTGCAATTAACCCTTTTTCAAGAGAAGCAACTTTTAAGCCATTCATTAAAACGATACCTGGTGTTCCTTCAATATCGCCACTTTCTTTAACTGGTGCTTTTACTCCAAGAATAAGGGCATCTGTTAATGACACTTCTACTTGAGAGTCACTTCTTTCTGGACCTAAAATGATGACATTTCTTAGAACGCCTTTAGGACCAACAAGAGAGATTCTTTCTTGGCAAGCATATTGTCCAGGTTGTGATAAATCTTTAGCCTTTGTTAATTGGTAGCCTTCACCAAATAATAAATCAATTGTTTTACGGTCTAAATGGACGTGACGACCACTAGCTTCCACTTCAAAAGATTTGTTTTCAGTTTTAATACGAGAAACAACTTCACGTACTAATACATTGATATCTAAATCAGTCATACTATACCTCCTACCACATTTTAATTATAGAAAAGGGTATATTTAAAAGTTAAATATACCCTTTCATGTCAACTTTTAAAAAAAGCTGGTGTATTTAGAAATTAACCTTGTACTTTTGGTAAGATTTCGTCAACTTCTGAATGTGGACGAGGGATAACGTGTACTGATAATAATTCTCCAACACGTTCTGCAGCTGCAGCACCAGCATCAGTAGCAGCTTTAACTGCACCAACATCACCACGTACCATAACTGTTACTAATCCGCCACCTACTTGTTCTTTACCAATAAGTGTTACGTTTGCTGCTTTAACCATAGCGTCTGCTGCTTCAATTGCTCCTACTAACCCTTTAGTTTCGATCATTCCTAATGCATTTGCGTTCATAATAAAATTCCTCCTAATAGTATATGTTTTTTTTATATTATAAATAGATTATAACCAATTATTATAGTTTTGCTAAAATAGCATCAACTATTGTGTTAATTAAAACGTCTTCTGATTTTACTGATGTGTTTGTTGAAGCAGTTGTTTTACCTTCAACTAAGTAAGCATCTTCACCACGAAGTTCTTCTAATTCGCGTACGCCATAAGCAACACGACGAATATTGAATAAGTTTTCAGGTCCAATATTATCTGATGTTGAACTTCCACCAACAGCACCACAACCTAATGTTAAGGCTGGCATCATATTAGTAGCCGCACCAATACCACCTAGTGCTCCAGGAGCATTAACTAGTAAACGAGAAACTGGTTTTCTTAAACCAAATTCACGGACAACATTTTCATCTTCAGTATGCAAGCATAAAGTATGACCTGCACCTTCATGATTTAAAATATCAATGCTTAATTCACAAGCTTCTTCCCAATTCTTAGTTGTGTAGAAAGCTAAGATTGGTGCTAATTTTTCGCGAGAATACGGCACTTTATCGCCAACACGAGTTTCTTCAGCAATTAAGACACGAGTTCCAGTTGGTACAGAAAGACCCGTTAATGTTGCGATATCTTGAACAGATTTCCCTACGATTTGTGGGTTCATTGTTCCGTTAGCACGCATAATGAATTTTTCTAATTTGGCAGCCTCTTCGATTGATAAGAAGTAAGCACCATTCTTTTTAAATTCAGCAACAACTGCAGCTTTGCTCACTTCTTCAACAACAACTGATTGTTCAGAGGCACAAATTGTACCATTATCAAATGTTTTTGAATCCATGATACGTTTAACAGCCATAGGGATGTTTGCAGATTTCTCAATAAAGGCTGGTCCATTACCTGGTCCTACACCAATCGCTGGCGTACCAGATGAATAAGCCGCTTTAACCATTGCAGATCCACCAGTTGCTAAAATTAAGTTTGTTAAGTCATTCTTCATTAATTCAGATGTACCTTGAATAGTTGGAACTGTCATACAGCTAATAGCTCCAGCAGGACAGCCAGCTGCAACAGCAGCGTTACGAATGATTTCGATTGTTTCTAAGATTGCTTTTAAAGCATTTGGATGTGGTGAGAAAACGATACTGTTTCCGGCTTTAATTGAAATTAAAGCTTTGTAAATCACTGTAGATGTTGGATTTGTCGATGGAATTAATCCTGCAACAACACCAACTGGTACAGCCACATCAGTAACACGACGAACTTTATCTTCGTTGATGATACCAACTGATTTAATATCTTTAATATTTTCCCAAACAACTTTAGATGCGAAAGAATTTTTAACTACTTTATCTTCCCAAATACCAAAGCCAGTTTCTTCACGAGCCATTTTTGCTAATTTCACACGCTCATTATAAGCAGCATCTGCAATTGCTTTACAAATTGTATCAATTTTTTCTTGTGAGAAAGTTGATAGTTCTTTTTGAGCTGCAGTCGCTTCTCTTAATAAGTTTCTTACTTCTTGAACTGATAATAAATCTTTATCTTGTAAATTCACCAAAAATTACGCCTCCTTGTTTATTTTTTCTTCTTATTTTTTGTAGAAGAAGTTTTTGATGCTTTTTTTGTTGATTGTTTTTTAACGGTTTCTTTTTTTGCGCTTGTTGAATTGTTTGGTATTTCAGGTTTAGCTTCTCCAACAGGGAGTAATTCAACTTGTTCTTCAGTTATGACAGATTTCATTTCTGCTTTTGGTTCTTTATTTAAAGAAGAAAGAACCATTTCTGCAGCTTCATCCGCTAGACGTGGAATGACGTGACTAGATCTTAAACATGTAAGGTCATTCGCAACACGACTCCCTGTTTCAACTGCTACTTGAACAGCTGAGACATTGCCTGATAATTGAATTGTTGTAATACCACCAGAAATCTTCTCAGCACTAATCAACTGAACATCAGCTGTTTTAAGTGCTGCATCTGCTGCTGCAACTGCTCCAAGAAAACCATTAACTTCAATAAGGCCTAAAGCTTGAATAGACAAGGTTATTGCCTCCTTTGGATTAATACATTGTTGGGTTTGCCGCAACTAATGCTACTGCTTGAGCAAAGGCATCACATGCCGCTTTACACGCAGATTGACTACCTGTTAATAATGCACCACCAAAGTTAGTTTCTGAAGGTGGGCCGTAAAAAGCTGCTACTTCCACATCTGCTGCTTTGATAGCAGCATCTAAAGCGTACATAGCTTCTAAAGGAGGAGCGATTAGGTAAGCTAGTGCTTCACCTTCTTTAATTCCTGCTTCTTTTGATAGGTGAGTACCTGTACGAGAGATTAAATGTGCAAAATAAGGAACACTATCATCTTCGTTAGCACTGATGAAACCAGGGCTATTTTCAATTTCTTGAACAACTGTATCTAACCCACTTTTAACTTCTGCTGGTGATGGACCAGCAATAATACCTATCACTTCACCTGCAAATTTAGTACTAGCGTTTCCAGCACCAGCGTACATACTTTTAGCGTATACCACTTCAACTGCTGCTGATTTAGTTGCTTCATCTAAAGCAACGTATGTCACATCATCACAATCAGAGGTGATCATACCTAAACTACGGTGTTTTTGAGGATCTAAGTTTAACGCTTTAGCCATACCAGCGTCTACGTTTGCAATGATTTTCACACTTAAAACGTTAGCACCTAATGAATCATTAATCATTTAATTTTCCTCCTTTATTAACCTTCTTTTAAGTCAATACCTGATTTTTTCTTATCAAGCATATTTTTAATAACTTCAGCAATGTAAGCTCCTGCTTCAACTGCCGGTGTACCACCTTTTTGGATATTAGAAATAACTGTACGGCGAGCTTCTGGCATACCGATAGTTGGTTTATAAGCAAGGTAAGCACTCATAGATTCAGCAGTAACTAAACCTGGACGCTCTCCAATTAACATACACACAACATCTGCTCCTGATAATTCACCGATTTCATCCATTGCCCCTACACGAGAGTACTTAACAAAGATAACTTCATCGAAATCAAGGTTAAACATTTTTAAACCTTGTTTAATTGATGGAAGAATTTCTTTGATGTTAGCACCAATCGCTGCAGAACTTAGCCCATCTCCTACAACAATTTGTACTTTAGCACCTTGTTTAGAGTGAGATTTGATAATTTGACGATTTTCATCATCAAATTGACGACCTAAATCTGGACGTGTTACATATTCATCTTTGTCGTTACATTTAGTTTGAACTGGAACAAATCCCATTTCGCTAACTAATTCCTCAGGAACATCTGAGAATACTGCATCTTGAGCGGCCGCGTGGTCAGCTCTAAAACGTAGCATAGATTGAGTCTTGTAACGAGGACCTGAACGCCATAAACCTAGACGAGCTGGTGTGTATTGTTTCATACGTAAGTATCCTTCTTCATCAGCTGCATCTGGTACTAGGAATTGACTCTTAATATCAACTTCAGTAATATCTGGAATAAATCCATCTTCTACTTGACCATTGTATGATGCATCTTGTTGAGATGTTATATTTGAAACAATACTTCCTACAACATCCTCATTTTTATTAGAATCTTGACCAGACATTTCTGATAAGATTGTTTCTATCATTGCTTTTAATCCTTTTTCATCGACCATTTCTTAGTGAACCCTCCTTTTCTATTTTAAGAAGATAGAGCCATCGCCAGCACGTTCAGTCAAGCGACCATCTTCCATAAGTCCCATTTTTTCCATCCAACCTTCGAACTCACGAGTAGGACGTTTGTTTAACATGTGTCTAATTGTAGCTGTTTCATGGTAACCAGTTGTTTGGTAATTTAACATGATATCATCAGCGTGTGGAATACCCATAATGAAGTTAACATTAGCTAATGCTAATAATGAAGCTAAGTTTTCAGCATCATTTTGGTCAGCTTTCATGTGGTTTGTATAACATACATCACAACCCATTGATAAGCCAGAAAGTTTACCCATGAAGTGATCTTCTAAACCTGCACGAATAACTTGTTTTGAATCATATAAGTACTCAGGTCCAATAAATCCAACTACTGTATTAACAATATATGGATCAAAACGTTTAGCAAAACCATAACAACGGGCTTCCATTGTTACTTGGTCAGCACCATAGTGAGCATCTGAAGATAATTCAGAACCTTGACCTGTTTCAAAATACATAACGTTAGGGCCTGCAACAGCACCTGTTTCCATAGCTAATTTTTTAGCTTCAGCAATATCGTTAGAATCAAAACCAAAAGCAGTATTCCCTTTTTCTGATCCTGCGATTGATTGGAATACTAAACCAGTTGGTGTTCCTTTTTTCATCGCTTCAATTTGTGTTTTAACATGAGCCAGCACACAAGTTTGTGTCGGAATTTCCCACTCATTTTTAAATTCTTCAAATTTATTTAAGATACGCATAACACTTTCAGTTGAATCATCAACAGGGTTTAAACCGATAACAGCGTCCCCGATACCATATGATAAACCTTCCATAAGTGATGCCATGATACCATCAATATCATCAGTAGTGTGGTTAGGTTGTAAGCGAGCTGAGATACGACCAGGTTCACCAATCGTTGTATTAGCTGTTTTCATAACAATAATTTTTTGTGCAGCATAGACTAAATCCATGTTAGACATTAACTTAGTAACAGCGGCTACCATCTCAGATGTTAAACCACGAGCAACTTGTTTAATATCATAGTCACTAGTTTTGAAATCAAGGATATACTCACGTAATTCCTCAACTGTCCAATGTTTGATGTTGTTGTAAGCACGTTTGTTTACATCATCAATGATGATACGTGTAACTTCATCGTCCTCATAAGGTACTACAGGGTTATTGAATAAATCTTGTAATTGTAATTGAGCTAAAACAACTTTAGCTGCAACACGTTCTTCTGCTGAAGTAGCAGCTACACCCGCTAAGGTATCGCCAGATTTCACTTCATTTGATTTGGCTAAAACTTCTTTTACTGATTTAAATTCGTAAGTTTTGCCAAACAATCTTGTTTTTAATATCATTTTTAAAATTCCTCCTTCACTTTTCTTCTAATTAAAAATTAACGTTTTTACTACCACAGGTAAAACACTACCCGCTGCTACTGGTTTCCCAATATCTATATAATCTCCATTTTCGACACGAACACTATCAATACAGACAAAAGGATAACCTTTTGGCAAAAGACCAAATAAACATTGACCTAGTGACTTCGCCATATCTTGTTGGACAATTATAACTAAAGTTTCATTTCGTTGAATCATACTATCTAGACCAATAACAATTCCTTTAGCATATTCCTGGACTCTATTGAATGTAGGATTGCTCTCCCCTTCAATACCCAATGATATTGCTTGGAACTCGTTTTCTAATTGATACCATTCCATTTTCTTAACAATAGCATCAGCAATAGAATGTTCGGCACCTAACTCATCTTGATGACTAAGCTTTAGAATCGGGCTATTTTTGATAGGCAATACTTCCTCGATATACGTAATCGTACTGCCACTAATTTCTGCAGTATGTGCACCTGCTCCAACAACTGTCGCACGTATTGTTTCAATAGATTTAATGACATTCATCTCATTCATAATAATGGAATCTTTAATAGCTCTACCTAAAAGTAACCCTATATCTCCATACATGAACGGATCAACTCTATTGTCTTGATCAATACAATCTGCTACGCCACCTGAAAATGATAAAGCTTCTATCACTCTAGAATGGCCTAAACCTTTATTAGTGATAATCAAGTCATAATAGGGACTGATTGGCCCAATACCTACGCTATTTTCAAGTAATGTCACCATTATTGAAATAATAGGTTCTAAATCTTGTGGGGTTACCACTTGACCTTCTTGTAATTTTAGCTGTTCCTTAGTAATGATTTCTTTAATTTTAGGCGCCAAGTAAGTAATCTTATGGGTGGTTTTATCGACTTTTATCAGTCTCCCACCGATATCAAGACATCCTGTATCCGTTACTTCACCGTCATAAAAGACAGCTAAATTTGTAGTACCACCACCGATATCTAAATTGACCACAGTATTGTGATGTTCTTTAGAGAAGCTTTGGGCACCTGCACCACGACCAGCAATAATACTTTCTAAATCAGGTCCGGCTGTCGCCACGACAAAATCTCCTGCATAACCACTAAGAGCCTCTAACACCTTGCTTGAGTTTTCTTTACGGGCTGTCTCACCTGTAATAATAACCGCACCAATTTGAATATCATCTTTACCAATTCCAGCTGATAGATACTGCTTTGAGACGAAATCTTTAATTTTTTCAACATCAATTAAGTTGTTTGAAAAAATGGGAGTAAACATTATATCGCTTCGAAAAATAACTTTTTTATCTGTTATCGTGATACGAGGTATCGTAAAAGCTGATGCCATGTTCTGTATCGATAATTCTGAAATAATCATTTGTGTCGTTGATGTACCTAAATCAATCCCGACACTCAATACTTTTTCTTCAGACAAATCATTCCCACCCTTCTTTTTAAAAATTAAAAAGCCGCTCAAATAAATCTTTTAATAAGTTAAAAGATCTGTTTAAGCGACTTTGCTTGACGACAAACGACATTGTTTGTCCTATGTAGTTTTAAAATAAAAACATGTTGTAGTCCCATCATCTGATGAGTTTACTTGTAATTTACCTCTAAGCTTATCTTTTATATATGATGATACGATTTGAAGTCCTAAACTTTGTTCAAATATAGCATCAGAATCGTATCCTGAACCATTATCTTTAACTGTGACTTTAACAAAATCATGCCCTTCTCTAGAAAGAAAAATACTGATTTTATTATCTGTCAAACTTCTATTAAAGGCATGCTCAAAACTATTTTGAAGGAGTTCATTGACAATCAAGGCCACTGTAACCGTACGGTCACTGTCTAGACAAATTGTATCATCTAAATCAACATCTACCTGAACATTAAGTGTTCCTAAAAATATCCGTTGAACGTTCCCAATTATCATACTCAATACTGACGACAAGTAAATATCATCATCTATTTGTTTTGATAACATTTCGTGCACGCTAGAAATAGCGAGTACACGATTTTCACTTTCGTTAAGAATTTTTGAAGCTTCTTCATTTTCTATACGTCTTCTTTGAATACGTAATAATGATACGATACTTTGTAAATTATTCTTAACACGGTGATGAATTTCTTTAATTGCAACAGATTTTGTAATAATCTCTACTTCTTTATTATAAATCTCAGTTTTATCATGGAGTACCATTACAAAAAGATCTTTATCGCTCTCAAAAAATCGTTTCATTTCAAAGTGACTTTCACCAAATCTGACTTCTTTTTCAGAAACCTCATGCCATCTGCCTGCATCTAACAAATAAAGCAACTGCTCGAATGTGCTCATATCAAGTGACAAATTATCATAATGAAACCCTTTGATTCGTTCCATATAACCAAAGTGATAATAATAAGAATCAGCTACACTATTATTCATCACAAGATAGCCATCCTTGTCAAAAACTAATATTGCCTCGTCTAATTTATCTAAGAATGATCGGTAAAATAGGTTAGCTTTTGGATGGTTATAACTGCCATTAGTTTGATCATCAAAGACACTTTTTTTCGCATGATAATCTCGCTCTTCAACAGCTTCAGCAAAAGGAGATTCTACGATGATTACACCAATGTTTTTCTGATTATTCCGTATAGGAAATACCTTTTGTCTAATCAAGATATTTTCTTGCGTTTTCCCTAATAACCCCTCCGTTTTTAACGATGTTTCGAATGTTCTATAAACACCAGGCTCATTAAGTCTCTTAGCCACTTTACCAATGATTTCATCTCTATATAATGATTGTTTCAAAGTTGGCTTACGGTGATATATAACGATAGCTTCATCTGTTAAAGTTGAAAGAATATCAATAAATACATCCTCACCTTGATACAAAATACTATTTTCTAATATATTTGAGGCCTTGACTATCTCATCAATATCACTTGGCGTTAAATCAGAATTTTCCTTGC
Source organism: Vagococcus proximus (assembly GCF_029143285.1). Classification (GTDB taxonomy): domain Bacteria; phylum Bacillota; class Bacilli; order Lactobacillales; family Vagococcaceae; genus Vagococcus_D; species Vagococcus_D proximus. Next base: position 509,445 of record NZ_JAPDSH010000001.1, on the reverse strand, counting down.
ATAACTTTCTAATAAGAACCTCATGCATGACTAATCACAATCATTTCAGCAACATCAATCATTTGACACCTTTTATCCATGCTTAGCTTTCTGATTTGCTTGTAGGCTTCATCTTCAGAGATACCTTGACTTGACATCAATACACCTTTTGCTTTTTCAATCATTTTTCTGTTTTCCAGTTTAGTAGAAAGTTCTAAAACATTCTTTTCTAAATTAAAAACTTGATCTCCCTTAGCAATAGCCATATCAACAGTGGGAATGAATGATTTCTCATCTAGTGGTTTCACTAAGTACCCTACCGCATCAAATCCAAGAGCTTTTTGTCGGTGGCTAGCATCACTAAACGCCGTTAACATTAGTATTCCTTTTGCATAACGTTCACTCATAATTTTTTTTCCAGCTGTTAAACCATCTAAAAGTGGCATTTGAACATCCATAATGACTAAATCTGGAATATGTTGTTTACAAACTTCGATTGCCTCGAACCCATCTGCTGCTTCTCCTACGACATTGTAGTTAGCTGCACGCAACATATCCTTTAAATCTAATCTCATTAATGGTTCATCGTCTACAATGACAATGTTCTTAGTCACGATACCACTCCTTTCATATATCAAGCTTTAATTAAAATTTAAGTTTTTGTAACAGACGTTGATGAAAACTCTAAAATTGATTCTAGTCCTGACGTTACCGCTTCGAGAGCGGAATTAATTGATGATAAATCACCTGTTAAAACGACTGACCCACTAAAACGATCGACAAATCCTACTTCTATATCACCTGATTTTAATGCAATATCTACTGCAATGATGGCTGCTTCACTAGGTGTAATGGTTAAAATACCAATAGCACCTTTAGTTGTAGTAACCAAACCAAGTTTATCGTAAATATCTTGTGTTGGACTAGCAATAATATGAGCCATTGTGACTTGCTTACCAGGAACATACTCTTGTATTAAGCGTTGTTTTTCTTCCAAGAACTAGCACCCTTCCTTTTTTAAGACATTCCTAATCTATTTACTAAATAACGGCTTAATAATTGCGACTACTTCTTCTTCAGTCGGTTGAATTGGATTTGTTGCTGTTGTTGGATCTTGTATAGCTTCTTTACCAATTGTATCCAAATGTGGTTTTAACGTCTCTTGTGACTCACCCATCTCAACAAAGTTTGTTGGAATAGCTAGGGACTGTCTTAATTTTTTAATACGGTTAACCAGTTGACGAACAGCCATTTTACCTGAGCCAGTTGATAAGTTATTTTTTTGCGCAATATCAGCATACTTTGTCATTGCAATATTACATTTATCTGAATTAAATTCAATAATCGATGGTAATAAAATTGCATTAATACGACCATGTGGCATGTGGAACTTTCCACCGATTGTATGTGCGATACCATGACATAATCCTAATGACGCTTGGTTAAATGCAATCCCTGCTAAGCATGATGCATAGTGGACTTTTTCTCTAGCTTCCATGTCATCACCGTTAACAAAGGCACGTTCTAAGTAGTTAAAAATCAAACTAATCGCTTTTTCAGCTAAGGCATCCGAAAAATCATTTGCTTCTGTTGAAACATACGCTTCTAAAGCATGTGTTAAAACATCCATCCCTGTATCAGCAGTGATATGCGGTGGAACTGTTCTAACTAAGCGTGTATCTAAAATTGCTTTGTCAGGCTGTAATAAATCATCCACTAATGGGTGTTTTAAATTTTCTTTCGGATTAGTTATAACTGAGAAATTAGTTACTTCTGAACCTGTTCCACTTGTTGTTGGAATAACAATCAGAGTTAACTGTTCAAATTTGCCTAATTTAATTCCAAAAAGCTTCATCGCTTTTGCAGCATCAATAGCTGAACCGCCACCAAATGCGATTAATAAGGTTGGTTTGAAAGCGTCAAGTTTTTCAACACCACCTACAACATTATCAACAACAGGGTCTGGAACAACATCTGTGTATACCTCTACTGTATTTGTATCATTTATATTATCAGTAATAAAATCTATTAACTTAGATTCTACTAAAAAGCCATCTGTTACAATAAAAATTCTTTCATTTGAGTATGTTTTTAAACAATCTAGGGAATTTTCACCTATAAAGATATTTGTATTAAAATTTAATTGTTTCACCTTTGCACCTCCACATAATAATAAATAGAAAAAAGCTACCTAAAAAAGACTATATCTAGACTTTCTTTAGGTAGCTTCCTTGCTAACTAAAAAATAAAAAGACAGCGGGATACACGTCATTGTGCAATCTTACTTTTCAGTAAAATAATCCGTTGTCTTTTTATACCTTTAGTTTTATGCAAGTATTAAATTCTCTTTAAACTCTTACATGTATATACTGGTACTCATCAAAACGACAAGGAGTTTTACTGAATAAGCCTTATAATAGGCTATCTTCTTTATAAACTTAGTCGTCTTACCACGAAACACTAAGTACCATGTAGTTAATTTTAGAAAGACCTGACTTGTAGTTTTCACTCTTCACAGTGGCGGGACCGTATTGGAATCTAACCAAACTTCCATCTAAAATAAACCAATTAAATAACTTTCATCTAAAAAAATTCTATCACAATTGATAAGCGTTTACAACACCTTCTTGTGATTTTGGTACTAATTATAAAAAACTTTTCCGTTTCTTCTATAACTGACATCTGGACGCCCTTCACGGTGATTAATTAATCGTGCGCCTGCAAAAAAGTAATCCGATAAACGATTTAAGAATCTTAAGACTTCTTCATTAATCTCTTCAGTATCAGCCGTTGCGACTACTTCTCGCTCTGCACGTCTTGCGATTGTTCGTGCGTAATGCAAATGACTCGCAACAGGATCGCCACCAGGCAAAATAAATTCCGTTAACGGAGCAGGTGATTGTAAGTATTTATCTATACACTCTTCTAGCCACAATGTAGACTCACTTTTTGTTCTATATCCTTTTGTAGCGTTAGGTGTTGCCATATCTGTTCCGCAATCAAATAAAACTTGTTGAATTTCAATCAAATCTTTTTTTACATCCAAACTACTCTTCATTTGGCTAATTATAACACCTAAATATGAATTTAATTCATCAATCGTTCCATATGAACATACTCGGTTAGAAGCTTTAGAAACTTTATCCCCACCTATGATACTTGTTTGACCTTTATCACCAGTTTTAGTATAAATCTTCATTAGTCATCCTCCTCTTTCAAATAATCAAGTACGTCTTCAATACCTTTATCTTCAGTTGAAGACACTTTAAATATTTTTACAGCTCCCGCATTAAGCAAACTTAGTTCAGCACGCTTAATATCATCTTCACTTTCAGCTAAATCTATTTTAGTAATAATGCCAACACTAGGGCAAGCAAACATACTACCAAAACCTGGAGGGAACGTATCAAATGATTCTCCAACACTTTGAAGTAATCCAACCACATCGGCTTCAGTTGATGTCACCTGTAACGCACTATAATATTGACGTCGTTGTGTGAATTCACCTGGAGTGTCAATGACCAGCTCTTCAAATTGAATCGCTTGTGTTTTATGATACGAAATCTTTTGACCTTTTAAACGTTGAGTCAACGTCGTTTTCCCTGTTCCCACAGCGCCAACTAACATAATTTTTTTCATGTATTTACCTCTTATCCGAATTCTATGATCGTGTAATTTTTGTTTTAGAAATAGCTAACATATTGCTTAGAGTATCGATTACTGCTTCCAAAGCTGCTTCAACAGCAGTCACATCACCTGTTACAACTAATGCTCCGCTGAAACGGTCCATAAATCCAATCTTAACATCCGCTGCTTTCGTTGCAATATCTGATGCCACAATGGCCGCTTCACTTGGGGTAATCGTTAAAATACCAATCGCTTGTGATTTAAAGGCTTGTAAACCCACCTTTTCATAGACTTTACTATCTGGATTTGCAACGATATGTGCAATTGTTATCTGACGACCCGGTACCGATTCTTGAATAACTCTCTTTTTTTCTGACATATTTATTCGTAGACCCCTTTTCTATTTTACTTTTAGTTCAATTAGTTTAGTCATCAGTTTAGGTGTGGTTCCACAGCATCCACCTAAAAATTTAACTTGATTAATCTCTGAAATAGCTTGCATTGTTTCAAAAAATTCCTTCTCCTTCACAGGATACTCAGACCCATTTTTTGTTTGCTCTGGCATACCAAGATTAGGTTGAATGATTAAGGGTAATGATGTTTTTTTAGCTAGCTCTTTAACATTATTTAATAATAACTTACTAATCGGAATACAATTTAAACCAATCGCAAAAACTCCTAAGCTCTCCATTTTCTCAGAAAATTGATCAAGCGTTTCACCAGAAAGCATAGTACTTTTCTCAGTTAATGTACATGTCACGCATAATGGAATACTTGTAATTGACAGTATTTCTTCGATTGCCATAACCGCCTCATCAAGACTACATACCGTTTCTAATAAAATCATATCAACTTGACAGTCAGTAGCTAGTTCGGCTTGCCATTTGTACTTTTGTTTTAACTCTTTTCTTTGCCTAGAAGTTAAATCCGAAAAATCACCATCCCCAGGTCCAATACTTAGCGCTATATTAGGAGCATTAAGGTTCCTTATTAAAGAGCAATCTGCACATATCACGTCTTTCATTTTAGATTTATCAGGAAAAGAAGTCACTCTAAATGTATTCGTTGTTATCACATCCACACCTGAATCAATATATGACTGATGTACTTGCTCAACTATTTCAACAGCATCAATCGAGGCATAGTCAATTGGATATTTTGTGTAACCTCGACTTGAAATTTCAGTACCCTTTGCACCATCCAAAAAACATTTATTTTTAAAAGATTTTAGTGACACAGCTAGTTTCAACTCCCTCTACTTATACATATACCAGTCTTTAGACTCTTTAACACTCTTCCACAATATCCTTGGAACTCTTAGTTCTTGACGAACGACACCTGTTAATGCCCTCTCTTCAATCACGATCTCTTTAGCTCCAGTCAGAATATCCCCTGCCCAATTTGGCAAAAATATAAACGGACGACAGGCTGAAATCAGCGGACTATGAGCCAATGCAGCTACAACATCTGCTTTTTTTAATAACCCCCCACACATAATAAGCGGCACAGATTGCGACATTGTAGTCAATAAACTCGATTTTGAGTAAGTCCTTCCCTCTAACTGAACCTCTTCCAAGCAATCAGAACTCGCCATATGAATATAATCAAGCGGGAGATCATTTAATTCTTGAATCGTTAATAGAGTTGTTTTGAACGACTGATCCTGTTCTTCTGCTTCTAACGATGTATCGACTTCTGACAATCTAATACCTAGCGCAAATGGTGAAGACGTGTGTTTATCTATACACCTTTTTAAACGAGAAATTAATTCTTTAGTGAATTTTAAACGTCCTTTTAAATCACCACCATACGAATCCTCTCGATGATTCCAATTCGGCGACATAAATTGAAACGGTAAATAGTTACTAGCAGCATGTATTTCAACACCATCAAATCCAGATGAAATAGCTCGAACAACCGCTTCTTCGTACTCTTGATATATCTGTTCAATGGTTACTAGGGTTAATTCATCATAGAGATGTGTTGGATTTAAGTTCTGTGACCCTTTTGACACACAGAATGATTTTCTAATATCTCTGTTATACAAGGTCATTGCCCCTCCGTGATACACCTGAACAATTGCCTTAGCACCTTGCTTTTTAATCGTACGAACCAACTTGTTTAAACCTGGAATGTGACGATTATGGCTTATACCAATACCACCTTCATAGGCTTTACCTTTTTGTGAAACATACGCTGATGCTAAAACTACTGCCCCAACAGAGCTAGAGCGCATGTCATAAAATTCTAAGTCTTCTTCACTTATTTCACCACCTAAATGGCAACTTAAAGTCGAAATTGGTGCAAAAAATAATCTGTTTCTTAAAACAAGTCCGCATTTAAGCTCAAATGATTCCTCCACACTCACGATATTCCCCCCTTTACATCGTATTAAAATAAAAAACGGCACAAAAAAGAAAACTTTTTTGCACCGTTGCATTTTAAGAAACACCACGCTGTGTTTCTACCGTTATTAACTTGTGTATAGAATATCAAATTTTTTAATAATAGTCAAAGCATGGTTTTAAGCCTTTTCATAATAATAACGAGTTTAAACTTACAAAAAACGTTGCATTACGGTTTGGTAAGGCTTACAATATTTTTGACAACGGTGTCATTTGATTCTCAAAAATAAACTAATAAGAAAGAATGCAGGTGAAAACATGTTATTAGAAAAAATCCATTCTTCTGGAATAGTCGGTGCTGGCGGCGCTGGCTTTCCAACTGCTAAGAAATTAAATGCCAAAGCAGAGTATTTCTTAATTAATGCTGCAGAATGTGAACCCCTTTTAAAAACGGACCACTATGTTATGAAAAATCATGCTGAAAAATGTATCCAGGCGATTGCTGAAGTTGGGAAATTTGTTGAAGCTGAGCATATTGTCATCGCTACGAAAAGTCATTACAACGAAGAAATCGCTTCACTACAACGGGCCATCGACAAATTTAATGCTCCGATTACTATTTTCAAAATGGGTAATTTTTATCCAGCGGGTGATGAACAAGTTATTGTGTATGAAGTGACAGGAAGGACTGTTCCTCCAGGAGGAATTCCTCTTCAAGTGGGCTGTGTTGTATCAAATATTACAACTATGCTTAACGTTTATGAATCGATGGTATCAGAAACAGCCCTTACCCATAAACTACTTACTATTACCGGAGAAGTTAATGAACCTAAGCTGTTGCTTGTTCCAATCGGCACTCCTTTCTCAAAATGTTTAGAGTTAGCTGGTGGTACATCTCTGACACAATTCATCTTCCTAAACGGAGGCCCTATGATGGGTAAGATTGGTAATCATTTAAACTTTAACGATCAAGTTGTGACAAAAACTACATCTGGCATCATCGTACTTGAAGAAAAAGAGTATTTGTATCAATTACACGAGCGTCAAATTTCACAAATTATTAATCAAGCAAAATCAAGCTGCATCCAATGCACCTTGTGTACAGATTTATGCCCACGCTACCAAATAGGCATACCTCTACATCCACATCAAGTTATGCGTCATCTGTCAATGAATGAGATTCCAGATGATATTGATGATGACCCGGTTTGGAAGCAAGCTATATTATGTTGTGAATGTGGAATTTGTGAAGTTATCGCCTGTCCGATGTCCCTTTCTCCTCGACAAGTTAATATTTATGTTAAAAATCGCTTAGCTGAAAAAGGGATTCGTTATCAATATAACGGCGAAGAATTAATTCCAAAACCAATGCGTGACTTTGCTAAAACACCACCTAAAAATATTTTGTTAAAAATGGGACTGGAAAAATACGCAAACTATACATTTGAGGATGTTACTGAATTTGAGACTGAAGAAGTTTTTATTCCTTTGAAAATGCATATCGGAGCTCCCTGCCAAGCTATTGTTAATCCAGGCCAACATGTTAACGTTGGCGATGTTATTGCAACTTTAGATGACGATAAACTTGGTGCACCTATTCATGCAAGTATTTCAGGGATTGTACAAACTGTTGGCGAACAATTAATTCATATTAAAAAGGATGTGGCATAATGGCTATAGATACATTAGGATTTTTAGAATTAAATAGTATTGCAAAAGGAATCGAAGCAGTTGACTTTATGCTCAAAGCTGCAGATTGTCAGTTAATCTCAGCTAAAGCAAGTTGTCCAGGGAAATATTATATCATCATATCAGGTCGTGTCGATTCCGTCGAACGTTCGATTGAAGAAGGAACACGTATCGGTGGTATGCATGTTGTGGGTAAACTGACTATTCCACGTATTGATCCGAAAGTAATCACAGCAATCAGCATGACTCATGTTCCAGATAACATGTCAGCTGTGGGTGCTATTGAATATTATTCAGCAGCAGGCTCTATCATTGCAGCTGATTTTGCTGTCAAAGCAGCTGATGTTGACCTGATTAGTTTACAATTAGGAACTGGAATTGCCGGAAAATCATTTGTTGTATTAACTGGTGATGTCGATTCTGTCAGAGCAGCTGTTGATGCTGGAGTTGAAGGGGCTAAAGAAGAAGCTATGATTATCAATCATATCGTTTTACCTAATCCTAGACCAGAATTAGTTAACAGCTTGGTATTTTAATCATAAAAAAGGAGCTAACTTTAAAGTTAGCTCCTTTTTTTTATTTCATTTCTAATTTATTTAATTTCCAAGCAACTTCATCGCCTGTTTTTAGTTCAGTATCAGATGCCCCTTTAGTTGCCGGTTTACCATTGATATCAAATAACCAATATTTATTGTCATCTACATTTTGTTCATGCCCATCAATAGATGATACCATGCCATTGTCGTCTGCCATATCAAAGTTAGCATCCATAACTTCTGCTAATGATTGACCCTCTTCAAAAGTTACTTCTTTTTTCGCTTCTTCTTTGTCATCAACAATCACTTGAATTGTCGCTTTTTGCTCATTCTCAGCTTTTTTATTGCTCGTTTCCTCAGTTTTCGCTTGTGAGTTTTCAGTTTTCTTATCTGATCCGCCTGCAGAACACCCTGTTAATACTAATCCTAATACCATTACAGCCATTAATTTTTTCATTGTTTTCATAATCACTACTCCTTTAATTTTTTTATATAAAGTTGTTAACCAACTTCAATACCATACTTTTGTTTAATGCGCTCAATTCGATCTCCCATCGGGCGATTTAATACTGATAAAAATAAAATATTAGCAATAATATAATTTACCGTCATAGGGAACGATTGCAAAATAATCATCAAATAACGTTTAATTGTAAAAACCCCATCTGCAGATAATACCGTCCAAACATCCATCATGCCTGAAAATAAACAACCTAACAAAATACCTAGCAACCAAAGTAGCCACTGTTTCTCTTTTGCGTATTTTGCGATAAATGGAAGCCCTGCTAAAAAACCAACAAAGCCATAGGCAAACATTTGAAAAGGTGTCCATGGGCCTTGTGTGAATAACATATTAGAAATTAGTGGCGACAATGCCCCAATCATAAATCCAAAATCTTTGCCTAGATATATACCTGAAATAATAGCAATTGCTGCCATTGGGTTCATACCCGGTAGAAAGAAAAAAGCCATTCTACTTAAAACTGCTAGTGATACCATCACAGATAATAATACTAATTCTCTTGAAGTACTTTCTTTTTTTTCAAATGAGAAGAAAAAAGGGAGTAGCAGTATCACTACCACAAGCATCGAAATAAGATTGTACATTCTGTTCTCTAAAATAGTGTAACCAAATACGATGATTAAAGGAATTCCAATTAGATAAAGAAGCGAGGATACATATCTCATCCTATAGTCTTTCATTAGAGCCCCCCTCTATTCCCACCGCCGATAGAACATCTTCTAGTCTAATAGCTTTTGGCAAATACTTTCTAACCATTTTATTAGTAGCTGTTGTATAAAAATAATTTGTAGAGAAAAAGCTAGTAGGATCATTTAACGAAATAACTTGATGATCAAAGTACAACGCGCATTGCGTTGCAAACTGTGCAGCAAAATCCACATCATGTGTCACAATAAAAATCGTTACACCTTTTTTCTTTAATTCTTTAAATAGTATACCTAAGTTGTTTTTAGCAGCTGCATCTAATCCTTTAGTCGGTTCATCCAATAATAAAAATTCTGGATTCATTAGTAATAACTTCCCTAACCCCACCAATTGTTGTTCACCACCACTCAAATCATACGGTGAGTACTCTATTAAATGACTGATTTTCAATAAGTCAGACACTTCCGATAGCTTAGAGCAATAGTCCGTTTTCGAAAATCCCATCATCTCATATTGACTTGCGTAGTCTTGACCAACCGTTTCCTCTGTAAAAAGTGATAGCGGATTTTGTGGTAAAACCGCTATCTTATTACGGTAAGACCCTTGTTTTTTCATAAAACTATTTTTCTGTCCAAATAACTTTACGGAGCCTTCATACGGTTGTTCCAAACCCGCTAAAACTTTCATCAGTGTACTCTTGCCTGAGCCGTTACCTCCCAACAAACAGAATACATCTTGTTTATAAATTGTAAGGTCAACTGCAGATAAAATATCTTCTGATTTCTTCGAATATCTGAACCAAACATTTTTCATCCTAGCGATGATTTCTGAAGTATTCCTATCGTACTTTTTCGGTTCTTCTATGAGTAACTCTGGTGTCTTCGAAAAATAGTCTTCAAAGAAGTGGATGCCTTCTCTATTATTTAAAGGTATTTTCCCCTCTCCATTTAACGAATGAAAAAGTCTTACTGATACGGGTAAAGATAATGCTACTTTAGAACCTTTTTTATAAAAATTACGTTGAGAGGCAAATTGATCGGGCGTTCCTTTAAAACCAAGCTTACCTTCGTCTAACCAAACAACCGATGAGGCTAATGAAAAAACCTCTTCCAAACGGTGTTCAACCATTATGACCGTAATTCCCATTTCTTGATTAAGTTGGTAAACAGTTTTAATAAAATCAGAAGCTGCTATTGGATCCAACTGAGCTGTAGGTTCATCTAAAATTAAAACGTCAGGCTGCATGACAATAATAGACGCTAAATTTAAAAGTTGCTTTTGACCTCCGGAAAGATCGGTAGTATTTTTTCTAAACCACGAATGAATGCCAAAATAATTGGCCATTTCTCCAACCCGACTCCTTATTACTTGGGGAGGAAGACCTAAATTTTCTAATCCAAAGGCTAATTCACTCCACACCTTATCCGTTACAATTTGATTATCCGGATTTTGCATCACAAAACCTATTTTAGAAGCAGAATCAAAGTCGCTCATAGACTCGACACCTTGACCTTTAAAACTAATGCTGCCTTCTTTTTTTCCATGAGGAGCTAATTCACGCTTTAGTAATCGTAATAAGGTACTCTTTCCACTGCCAGAATCACCTGTTATTACTACAAAATCGCCTTGATTAATACTCATATTAATATTATTTAAAACTCGTCCAGACTTCCCTGGATAACTAAAACTTAAATTTTCGACTGTAAGAATTTCCATCTAAGCCACTCCTTTACTTCGACAAGTATAGGCATCAAAAAAGTGATACTAATAAAACCGTATCCTACCATACTCGTTAATTGATTTTCTTGTAAAAAACGTAAATGCGAGTAATAGGTAAATTTAAAACTTTGATGTAGCATCGAATAGCTTATACCACAGCCTGCTAAGAAAAGAATAAATAGAAATGACATGTCTCGTCCTCTCCATTTGAAAATCGAAAAATTTGTTCTACCCTTCATACCAAAACCTCTCGCATTCATAGAATCAGATGTTTCGATTGCATTTTCTAGCGCCCACGAGAAAAGACTCCCCAGGACAAGCGTTCCCTTTGTCGCTTTTTCTTTCACTGAGCCAGAAAAAGATTGTCCTAACCCTTCTTGAGCTTGTTGAATAGTTCGCATCTGACTTTGATACATGGGTAAGAAGCGCATAACCATCGATAGCACTAAGGCAAGCTTAGGTAAAAGTCTACCAAATAAAAAGGTTACTTTTTCTGTGGTTAAAACTTTATTTAGTGACTGAAACCACAATAACATCGCAAACATCATTAAACCGAAGGATGCCCCGTACACGATAGATTCCAAGGTGAAAAGATACCTATAATTTTTTTCAAACAATCGAAATTTTAAAATATAAAGAATTGTCGCACCACGATGTACGAACAAAAAATTGGATAATGTCGCTACAAAAACCATCAAACTCCCTAGTTTAATATTTTTGTAAAATAAATCTTTCTCCAGTACAAGCCAGCATGCACACATTGCACCTAAAAAACTTATACCTCGAACTAATGGATTATCTGTGAACATCGTTGTTAACAGAACTAAACAATAATAACTTAGTAACAATACAGGATGGTAGAAAGATAAAACAGTGTCATCTTTCTGATGTTCACTTCTCATAACCTCATTCCTTCCAAACAAAATAAAAAAAGCCACTAACAAATCAAGTCAGTGGCATACAGTAAAACAAGCCACCTTTTTACTCCCGAAAAAGTGTTTTTTAATATACGGCAATGTTCCTGACTTAAGTAATGAGATTACTAACACAGTTGCGGGGACAGTGTTGGATTTAAACCAACTTCCATTGAAGCATAACGTGTAACCGTTTGCTAATATATCAAAAAAGTAATACATTCAATTTTTATAATGCACCTTATTCTACCTTACTCTTAACAAAAGTACAATATCAATAAAAGCAGTAAAAAAAAAACAAACTAATCTATAGTTTGTTTTTTCTCTTTATTCTCATAATAAGCATAGATCGGAAGACCTACTAACATAATTCCGAATCCAACTACTGCTTTTGGGAATTGGCTTATGATTGTACTAATGACAACATAGGACCCACCCAACATCGCAATTATTGGGATGAAAGGATATAAAGGGACTTTGTAAGGTCTATAAGCATCTGGTTGTTCTCGCCTTAACTTAATGACACCATAAAATGTTAACACATAAAAATTCCAAATCATAAATGTTGATAAATCAGTTAATAAATCATATTTACCAGTTAAACAAAATAAACTTGATACAATGAAGATATACCATGTAGCATTAGCTGGCACGCCATTTTTATTTACTTTTTGTAACGTTTTACTTAATGGAATTCGATTACTTTGTGCCAAAGTAAACGTCGAACGTGCTGCCGTAAATACATAACCATTTACGCCACCAAAAACGGAAACTAAAATCCCAATCGAAACGAATTGCCCCCCACGCTCTCCGAATAACACACGAGAAACATCAGCAGCTGGTGTCTCAGTAAGCATTAATTCACTGGCGGGCATTACCCAAAGATAAGCCACATTCATGACAATATAGATTAACGATACCGTTCCCATCCCAAGAATTAGCGCTCGTGGAAGGTCTCTTCCTGGATTCTTCATTTCACCTGCAATCATACCAACACCCATCCAGCCATCAAAAGCAAATAGCGCGGCTAGTAACGCTAAAGAAAAAGCTTTAGCCGGGTTTAGGTCTGGTCCGAGAAGCGGTGTTAAAACATCATTACCCGTCCCTTTTACAAAACTCACAATGACAATAGTTATTAAAGGGATGAGCTTACAAACCACTGCAACCGTTTGAATCCAACCACTTGTCTTAGCTCCAAGATTATTTAGGAAAGCTAAAAACCCAATAATACCAATCGCTATCAAGACTTTCGGCCAATAGGCACCTGGTTCAAATCCCAGTAAGCTAGCCGCCTGAACACCAAATACAACAGCTGCTGCAGCTGTTGATCCTGTTTGATACAATGTTGATTCAACCCAGCCAGCTAAGAAACCCACTTTTTTACCAAAAATATCATGAAGGTAGGTCACCATACCTCCTGTCTTAGGTATCATCCCTGCTATTTCTGATGCAGTTAAGGCTCCTGCAATGGATAGTAGTCCCGCAAGTAACCACGCTAACATACCAAGACCAGGTGCTCCTCCTGTTGCATTAAATACAGCGTAAGGTTTGAAAAATATTCCTGATCCTACGACAATTCCGATGATAGTTGAAAAAGCAACGGTGAAACCAAGCGTTTTTTTCAATTCATTTTGTTTCTCAGGCATTAAAAAGCCTCCTATATTATAATTTGTATTTATGCAAAAAAAGGTATTTATCCCCTTAAACTCTACCCTCTTTTATACTAATAGTAAAGCATTTGATTGTTATATTAGAAAATCGTAAGAAAGCCTTTTACTTATATAACGTATCCCCTTATTTACTCATATAACAAGCGTTAGCTTATTGAGGTAGGTCGTTATTCATGGTAAAATAACTTTTAGCTTAACAAAAGGAGTTCAACTATATGAAAATTGTTTTAATGGTCGCGATTGGCTATTTGTTAGGGTCTATACCTTCTGGGGTTTGGATAGGAAAATTATTTTACAAAAAAGATATTCGTAACTATGGTAGTCACAGTTCCGGCACTACAAATACATACCGTGTCTTAGGAAAAACTGCTGGTACTGCTGTTTTACTTATGGATATTCTAAAAGGAACATTAGCGACATGTTTGCCAACCTTAATGGGTATTACAACTATTAACCCACTTTGGATAGGTCTTACAGCTGTATTAGGGCATACCTTTCCGATATTCGCTAATTTTAAAGGAGGCAAGGCTGTTGCGACAAGTGCTGGAATGCTGCTAGGTTATTCGCCATTATTCTTTATTTATTCCGCTAGTATTTTTATCATTTCACTACTTATCACCAGTATGGTTAGTCTAACAAGTATGATCAGTGCTATTTTAATTACCTTATCTACTGTGCTATTGCCAAAATTTTGGCCAACTATTTTGCCTGAATTTGACTGGTTATTAACCGCCATTGCAATAGGGCTGACTCTGTTTATATTTTTACGTCATAAAGAAAATATAAAACGTATTTTAAACGGTACTGAAAGCCGTGTCCCCTTCGGTTTAAATAGTCGTAAGAAATAATCACTCATTGGAGTGGTTATTTTTTTTATAAAAGTAATAATACTTTTTATTTTTAAAATTAACGTTAGTTATTAATGTAAGCGCTGTAAAAAGTCTTGTTTCGATAAACAGCCTATTCTTATATGTTTTTTCAAACTAAATACATCAATACAGTGTTATTTTTTAATTATCTGTCGTTAATTAAATTGTGAATCTTTGCGCATTTAGTTTTTAAGTGGTATACTTAGTTTGTTAAAATTTGATTAGAAAGTTGGGTTTATTATGCAAATAGGTGTACCTAAAGAAATTAAAAACAACGAAAGTCGTGTCGGTTTAACACCCCTATCAGTTAGTAACTTAGTCGGAGCAGGTCATTCTGTTCTAATCGAAAAAAATGCAGGAGTTAACGCAAGTTATTTTGATGAGGAATACGAAGCAGCTGGTGCTACATTAACGGCTGATGTCGAAAAAATTTGGCAATCAGATATGGTTATTAAAGTTAAAGAACCTCTTAAAGAAGAATACAACTATTTACGAGAAGATTTAATTTTATTCACATACCTTCACTTAGCACCAAACAAAGAGTTAACAGATGCTCTATTAGAATCTAAAACAACTGGGATTGCTTACGAAACGATTCAATTACCAGATAATTCTCTACCACTTTTAGTTCCTATGAGTCAAATCGCTGGCCGTTTAGCCATTCAAATTGGAGCTCAGTACTTAGAAAGCATTCATGGTGGTAAAGGTGTCCTACTTAGCGGTGCAACAGCTACACCTAAAGGTAATGTTGTCATCATTGGTGGTGGTCATTCTGGTTACCATGCAGCAGAAATTGCTGTTGGGATGGGTGCTAACGTAACTATTTTAGACGTCAATGCTACGCGCTTGGCTGAATTGGAACAACTTTTTAACGGGCGTGTACAAACTTTAATCTCTACGCCAGCTACTATTGAAAAATCAATAAAGACAGCCGATTTAGTTATTGGTGCTGTTCTTATCCCTGGTGCCAAAGCACCTACCCTTGTCACAAAAGAGATGGTTGCTCAAATGGAACCAAACTCTGTTATTATTGACATTGCAATTGACCAAGGTGGTATTTTTGAAACAATTGATCGTATCACAACACATGACGAACCAGTCTATAATGTGTCAGGAGTTCAACATTATGCTGTTGCCAATATGCCAGGCGCTGTTCCTAAAACAGCTACCCAAGCATTAACAAATGTTACGATTCCTTATATCTTGCAAATTGCTAATAAAGGTTTAGCAGAAGCATTAAATTCAAATGATGTCCTTAAAAAAGGACTTAATACTTATAAAGGCACACTTACAAATGAAGCAGTTGCTTCCGCTCTCGATCTACCATTTAATGCTTCACCTGAATTAGTTTAAATATAATAAATAAAAAGCAATCCCTATTACGGGATTGCTTTTTACTTTACAGATATTGTATAGCCGTTTGTAAATACTTCTTGTGATTCTAAACGGTTCGTTCCAAATTTTTCGGATAAATCACCTGATGCACATGTTGTATCTGCAATACCACACCACGGTTCAATACAAACAAATGGTGCTTCTTTTGCATAAGGACTCCATAATCCAACAAATGGCATCTCATCATAGCTCAACTTAACACTTGCTGACGTTAAATCAGATTTAATACTAATTTCTTGTTTTCCTTTTGTACCGAATACTAAAGCATCACCTTTAAATAATTCGCGATTAATTCGAATTTCATCTGGTGTCTTTTCAATATAAGACTGTTCTTTATTGATGTACGCACCTTCTAAAGGATAAACAGTCCATTCATCCGAACCATTTATTTCAAAATAATAATCATCAAAAGAGCCTTGACCACCTAAAGGGATATTAAAAGCAGGGTGTCCTCCAATACCAAAATACATTGTTTCATCCCCTGTGTTCTTCACTTCGTAATCACACGTTAAATTTTTATCATTTAATGTGTACGTTAAGATAAGCTCAAAATCAAATGGGTACACTTTTAAGCTAACTGCATCACTCTTCAGATTCACTTTTAATGAGTTATCCGTTTGTTCTACCAACATAAATTCTCTATCTCTGGCAAAACCATGCTGGCCTAAAGGATAACTTTCACCTTTATAGCTATAACAATCCTCATTTAATTTACCGACTATCGGAAAAAGTACTGGTGCATGTCTCCCCCAAAACTCCGGATCTGCCTGCCAAATATATTCAACATCTGTTTCCTTTGAAATAAATGAAGCAAGTTCTCCTCCTTTACTATTTATCATTACTTTTACTTTATCATTTTCAATTACCCAGCTCATATGTGCACCTTTCTATCCTAAAGAATGTAGCGACTTAAATCTTCGTCTTCTACGATATCTCCTAATTTTTCATTAACATAATTTTCAGTAATCATGATTTCGCCCATCTGCATCTCTGATGCTTCAAATAATAAGTCTTCTAATAATTTTTCAAGAATCGTATGCAAACGTCTTGCTCCAATATTATCTGTCTCACTATTTACTTGATAAGCAATTGAAGCAATACGTTCAATCGCTTCAATCGTAAATGTCACATCAATATTTTCAGTTCCTAATAACGCCATATATTGCTTAATAATCGCATTATTTGGTTCTGTTAAAATCTTGACAAAATCTTCTGTTGTTAAGTCGTCTAACTCTACACGAATAGGGAAGCGACCTTGTAATTCAGGAATTAAATCACTTGGTTTACTTAAGTGGAACGCACCTGAAGCTATAAATAGAATATGATCTGTTTGGATAGCGCCATATTTCGTATTAACTTGAGACCCTTCAACAATCGGCAAGATATCACGTTGAACACCCTCACGAGACACTTCCCCAGATTGTTGTGATTTTGAAGTAATTTTATCAAACTCATCGATAAAGATAATACCGTTATTTTCAGCTAATTTAATCGCTTCACTGTATAAATCACCTTTATTAACTAATTTTTCAGACTCTTCTCGAATCAAAATTTCACGTGCTTCTTTCACTGTAAGCGTGCGTTTAATACGTTTTTTAGGTGCTAGTGAATTAAGAGTATCCCCTAAATCAATCCCCATCTGTTCAAGACCATTATTCATAGGCGCAACATTTTTTTTAGGTTCATCCATTTCAATAGTCACTTCACGACTTTCAAGAGTCCCGCGTGATAATTCTTCAGCAATTGTTTGACGATTTGCTTTAATTTTATCGGTTACTTCTTCCGTTTCCTCTTGTGGATTTTGCATTGAGTTGACCATTTGCATCATTGCTTCGAACTGATTTGCTGTTTTCTTTTGTTCTTTCTTAATACCTGGTACTAAAAGTTTTACGAGACGCTCTTCTGCACGTTTCTTAGCTTGCGTGTAAACTTTACTATATTGCTCTTTTTCAACTATCACAATACTTGCCTCTACTAAATCACGTACCATTGACTCAACATCACGGCCCACATACCCGACTTCAGTAAATTTAGTTGCTTCCACTTTAACGAATGGCGCTTGAATAATTTTTGCTAAACGTCTTGCTATTTCTGTTTTACCAACACCTGTTGGTCCAATCATCAACATATTTTTAGGTGTAACTTCTTGTTGCATCTCTTCATCCAACATCATACGACGGTAACGATTGCGCAAGGCAACTGCGACCGCTTTTTTAGCACTATTTTGTCCAATAATAAATTGGTCTAACTCTGATACTATTTCTCTCGGTGTTTTATTTATAGTTGTCATATTCTCATCCCTCTACAATTCTTCTACGATAATATTATGATTTGTATACACACAGATATCTCCCGCTACATGTAGTGCTTCACGAGCGATATCTCCTGCTGTTAATTCTTCTTTACCATGACGTTTCATAGCGCGAGCTGCTGATAACGCATAGTTACCACCTGAACCAATTGCTAAAATGCCATCATCAGGTGCGATTACTTCACCAGTACCAGATACGACTAGCATTTCATCTTTATTCATGACAATTAACATCGCTTCAAGTTTTTGCATCATTTTATCACTGCGCCATTCCATCGCTAATTCTACAGCGGCACGCATTAGATTACCTTTATATTCATTTAATTTCGCTTCAAATTTTCCTTCTAAATTAAAAGCATCTGCAACGCTTCCAGCGAATCCAACGACCACTTCTCCGTTATAAATACGGCGCACTTTTTTAGCAGTCCCTTTCATTACAACCGATTCTCCCATTGTAACTTGACCATCACCAGCCATTGCAAATTTACCATCTTTTTCTACTGCACAAATTGTTGTTGAATGAAATGTTGTATATCCCATTTATAATTCCTCCTGAAATGTCTTAGTATTATGCTCTTGGATGAAAATCACGGTAGCTTTTTTGTAATTTTTCTTTTGTAACATGAGCATATATTTGTGTTGAAGCCAAACTAGCATGTCCCAATAATTCCTGAACCGTACGCATGTCTGCGCCATTATTTAATAAATGGGTTGCAAACGTATGCCTCAGCATATGGGGGTGTATACTACTCGTTAAACTACTTTTGTTTATAACTGTTTTTAAAATATAAGTTATTCCTTGAGGTGTCAACGATTCTCCGTGATGATTAATAAAAACAAAATCATTTTTCTTTTTATTTTTTTTAAGAAGTTCTATACGAGCGCTATCAAAATACGTTTGTAACGCTTCCTCACAGTGTGAACCAAATGGCACATACCGCTCCTTGTTCCCTTTACCTCGAATTAATATAACATTCAATTCAAAGTCAATATCTGAAAGTTTCATCCCTGCACATTCACTAACACGTATACCTGTTGCATATAACGTTTCGAGTAAGGCTTGGTTTCGTTTATCAAGTGCTCTTTCTCCTTGTGCAGCCTCAAACAGGGCATCCATTTCTTTTTCATAAAAAAAACGAGGCAAACGTAGATTATTTTTTCTAAGTTGTACATAGGTAAAAGGATTTTCTTGAACCAACTCTTGTCTCAATAAATACTGATAAAAAGAACGCAAACTTGAAATTTTTCTGCCAGTTGAATTCCGACTGTATTCTTTATCATGTAACTCAGCTAAATAAAGTCTGATATCTTGATAATCTACCTTTAAATAATCAGATTGACCTGTGTTATCAAGAAAAATAAGAAAATCGCGAATATCATCTTTGTAAGCTTTTTGTGTTTTTTCTGAATACTGTCGCTCTATGACTAAGTAATCTAAAAACTCCTTTATCCAATCTCTTTCTCTCACTATAGAGCCCTCTTTCTACTACAAAATAAATGTATCATAGACCCTTTTTTAATACAAATATATTAATATAAATTTACTTTTTTTTACCTTTCTTAACACTTTATAAAACTAAATAAAAAGCCTAAACAGCGTTTAGGCTTTTTATTATTATTTTAATTTTTCTGTTGCATTTAACGCGCGCTCTGCAATAGCGGTATAACGTTCTTTTTTGTCTTTTATACGAGTTGGTAACTCAGGGAAAATACCAAAGTTAGCATTCATAGGTTGGAAGTGTTTACCCGCTGTATGTGTAATGTAGTAAGCCATGCTTCCTACTGCAGTTTCTCTAGGGAAGATCATTAAGTCCTCACCTTTAGCCATACGAGCTGCATTCATGCCTGCCACCATACCACTAGCTGCACTTTCAACGTAACCCTCAACACCTGTCATTTGACCCGCAAAGAATAAATCTGAACGTTTGCGTGATTGGTAAGTTGGTTCTAATAACTCAGGTGAATTCATAAATGTATTACGGTGCATGACACCATAACGAACAATTTCAGCATTTTCTAAGCCTGGAATCATTCGAATAATACGTTTTTGCTCACCCCATTTTAAATGAGTTTGGAAACCGACAATATTAAACAACGATGCCGCAGCATTATCTTGACGCAATTGAATAACAGCATAAGGACGCTTATCAGTTTTAGGATCTTCCAATCCAACTGGTTTTAACGGTCCAAATAGCATTGTTTTTTCACCACGACCAGCCATCACTTCAATCGGCATGCAGCCTTCAAAGTATTTTTCTTTCTCGAACTCTTTAAGTGGAGCAACTTCTGCATTAATTAATTCTTCACGGAAAGCATTGAACTCATCTTTAGTCATTGGACAGTTTAAGTAAGCTGCCTCACCTTTATCATAACGTGATTTTAGGTAAACTTTATCCATATCAATAGTGGCACGGTCAATAATCGGAGCTGCCGCATCGTAAAAATATAGTCCTTCTGATTCGGTAAACTCTTTAATTTGATCTGCTAATGCTTCTGATGTTAATGGCCCTGTTGCTATAATTGTAATCCCCTCAGGTATTTCAGTGACTTCTTCATCCATTACAGTAACATTAGGATGATTTCTTAATCGATCCGTTACCATCTCTGAGAAAGTATCTCTATCTACTGCAAGTGCTCCACCAGCAGGAACAGCTGTCGCATCAGCTGAACCAATAATTAAAGAATTAAATTGACGCATTTCTTCTTTTAATAAACCGACAGCATTAGTTATTGTATTACCACGTAATGAGTTAGAACATACCAATTCTGCAAAATTTTCAGTGTGATGCGCTGGTGATTTTTTTACCTTGCGCATTTCATATAAATTAACCTTTACTCCTGCTTCGGCCGCTTGCCATGCTGCTTCACTACCAGCAAGACCTGCACCAATTACATTAACAACTTGATTCGTCATAATTTTAGCTCCTATCAGTTAACAAGCAAGACCGCATGATACGCTCTTGCTTGATTTTTTATTTTTGAATATCTTCCTTGTAGTCACATTCACTACACAGTACTTGTTTGCCACCTTTGGCTTTCTTTTCAACCAGATATTTTTGACATTTAGGACAATCACGTCCAACTGGTTTATCCCACGAAGTAAATTCACACTCCGGATATCTCGAACAGCCATAGAATAGGCGATTTTTTTTAGATTTACGTTCAATGACTTCGCCCTCTTTACACGTTGGACATTTCACACCAATCTCTTTAACAATCGCTTTAGTTTGACGACAATCTGGGAAATTACTACACGCATAGAATTTGCCAAAACGTCCTAATTTGATGACCATTGGATGACCACATTCTTCACAATCAAAACCTGCAGGCTCATCTTTAATTTGGATTTTTTCAATTTCAGTTTCTGCTTTCTCTAATTCAATAGCAAATGGTTTGTAAAAACGATCCACAACTTTTTTCCATTCTTCCTGACTATCAGCAATCTTATCTAAATCTTCTTCCATCTGGGCAGTAAAGTTGATATCAACAATTTGCGGGAAGAAATCGCAGATAATTGTATTTACGATTTCACCTAACTCACTCGGCTCAAAACGTTTACTCACTAATTTAACGTAATAACGTCGTTGGATGGTTTCTAAAGTTGGGGCATACGTCGACGGTCGACCTACACCATTTTCCTCTAACGTCTTGATTAAAGTCGCCTCACTAAAACGTGCGGGTGGTTGAGTAAAGTGTTGTTTTGGCTCTAAATCAACAGCTGTGATCGTTTCGCCTTCTTCTAAATCAGGTAAAATATTTTCTTTATCTTCTTTACCATCATCATTTCCTTCAACATAGACCTTCATGAAACCAGGGAATTTAATTTTAGAGCCATTCGCAACAAACATGACGCCATTTTGGCTTAAATTAACTTTCATTGTATCAAGAACTGCTGGTGTCATCTGACTGGCAACAACACGTGACCAAATTAAGTTATATAATTTATATTGGTCTTTACTTAAGTACTCTTTGATTGAATCGGGTGTTCTTAAGATGCTTGATGGACGAATCGCCTCATGGGCATCTTGAGCCCCTTTTTCTTTTTTAGATGTTTCTTTAAACCCAATTGCATATTCTTTACCGTAAGTTTCTTCGATAAATGAGGCAGCCTCATTTTTTGCAACATCTGATAAACGAGTAGAGTCGGTACGCATGTATGTAATCAGTCCGACTGTTCCTTTTTTCCCTAATGCAATTCCTTCATACAACTGTTGCGCGACCATCATTGTCTTTCTAGTACGGAAATTCAACTTACGTGCAGCTTCTTGTTGCAAACCACTTGTGGTAAAGGGTTTAGCTGGATTACGTTTGCGTTCTTTTTTCGTAATTTTATCTACTGTATAATCTTTTGTTTCAAGACGGTCAGTAACAGCCTTCACATCTTCAGCGTTATTTAGTTTTTCTTTTTTACCATCCACTCCGTAAAAATTAGCTTTGAATTTTTTACGCTTCTTCATAAAATTACCAGCAATGCTCCAATATTCTTCTGGAACAAACGCTCTAATTTCATTTTCACGGTCTATAATTATTTTAAGAGCAATCGATTGAACACGTCCAGCACTCAGCCCTTTTTTTACTTTTTTCCAAAGTATTGGACTAATTGAGTAACCAACTAAGCGATCTAAAATACGACGAGCTTGTTGGGCATCAACTAAATCCACATTGATTGAACGCGGCTCTTTAAAGGCTGCTTTGACGGCATCTTTTGTAATTTCATTGAAAACAACTCTATTTTTATCTTCTAAATCTAAGCCAAGGAGATAAGCTAAATGCCAAGCAATAGCCTCCCCTTCTCTATCCGGGTCACTTGCGAGATAGACTTTTTCAGCTTTTTTAGCGAGACGTTTTAATTCTTTAATAACAGGACCCTTACCTCTGATAGAAATATAATGAGGTTCATAATTGTTCTCAGTGTCCACACCCATTTTACTTTTTGGTAAATCACGAATATGCCCAACACTGGCCACAACTTTGTAATTTTTACCCAAGTATTTTTCAATTGTTTTTGCTTTGGCTGGTGATTCTACAATTACTAAATATTTATATGCCATGTATTTTACTACCACCTTTAATTTACTAACTACTCATGTGATATAGGAATAAACTTATATCAAATCGTTACAATCTTATTCTATAAGCTTACCCTTTGTCAACTTTTCTTCTATATTATGTCATTTTTTGCTTAAATCTTATATATTAATTCATCTAAAATATCTTTGGCGCACGTGACACACTTGGCACCTTCTTGTATTAATTTCAAACATCCAATACTTCCAGAACCCAATATAGACCCCGGAACGGCGAAAACCTCTCGTCCCATCTCCAAACTTAACGATGCTGTAATAAGACTGCCGCTCCTCACTTTTGCTTCTATAACACAAGTCCCTAATGATACCCCTGCAATAATTCTATTTCGTTCTGGAAAATGATACGGAAGTGGTGGTGTTCCCTCCGGATACTCAGATAATACCAAATGATTTTTTCCCATATATGTTTGCAGATGTTTCCCCTCTTTAGGATAAATTCTATCTAAACCACATCCAATGATACCTATCGTTTTTCCTTTATTATATATTGATTCTTGATGAGCAGCAGTGTCTATGCCACTAGCCAACCCACTAACAAGCGTTAGCCCCCTTCTAACAAGTCCAGGGACTATTTCCTTGATAATATCTTTGCCGTAAGAAGAAGCATCTCTAGAGCCTACTATAGCTATACAGGGCGTTTGCAATAAACTAATATCTCCTTGATAGAACAATCCTATTGGCGGGTTATAAATTTCCTTTAAGTAATCTGGATAGTTATCATCCAAAATAAATAAGAACTCCTTATGTTTGTAGTAGTCTATCCATATGGTTGGATTATCTGCTATTTGTTGATAGCTAGTTAAAAACCTTTCCAATTTGCTGTTCTTGATACCTAACAATTCAGCTAAATTTCTTGCTGAAAGTCTTGTTAAGTCACAGTCTTCTCTTTTCTCAAATAAGCAAACTAACTCTTTATTCGAAATTCCCCGACAATGTTTCAATTTAAAAAACATAAATTTTACATCATACATAAAAAACCTTCTTTCTGCTTTTAGAAATGATACGCAGAAAAAAGGTTTATCTTTAAATCATATTTTTAATTGGTGCAAATGTACGTCGATGAATCGGGCACACGCCCAATTTTTCAAGCCCATTTAAATGTTCTTTAGTACCATAACCAGCATTATTACCAAAACCATAACCTGGATACTGTTTATCAAAATCTTTCATCATTCGATCCCGTGTTACTTTTGCCACAATACTAGCGCAAGCAATGGATACACTTTTAGCATCGCCTTTGATAATACTCTCTTGATCGATTT
This sequence comes from Vagococcus proximus, assembly GCF_029143285.1. Classification (GTDB taxonomy): domain Bacteria; phylum Bacillota; class Bacilli; order Lactobacillales; family Vagococcaceae; genus Vagococcus_D; species Vagococcus_D proximus. Next base: position 484,874 of record NZ_JAPDSH010000001.1, on the reverse strand, counting down.
CAACATCTTCTAAAACCATGGCATCAATTAATAAATAATCTGGTTTAAAACACAATTTGCCGACTGCTTTTTTCATTGCTAATTTTGTTGCCTGGTAAATATTAATATTATCAATCTCACGTTCGTCAACAAGTCCCACAGATACTGCAACAGCTTGCTCCATGATTAAATCATAGTAATCGTCTCGCTTTTTTTCAGATAATTGTTTAGAATCATTAATCTCAAGAACTTCAAAATCTTTAGGTAAAATAACAGCAGCAGCCACGACAGGACCTGCTAAGGGACCTCTACCTACTTCATCAATACCCGCTATCATTTTGTACCCTTTCTCTAAACCTGCACGCTCATAACGGCACATGAACTCAGAATGCTCTTTAATCTTTTCTTTTTTTAATTGATCCTTTTTCCATGACTCAATCAATTTCTGAACGCCTTTACGTTCATCCTCAGAAATAATTTTGAAAAATGGGTCCGTTTGAGTTGTTACTGTTTGTAACTTTTCTTTAATATCACTTATCGTCAAACCTTTAGTCATTAAAATCCTCTCGCATTTCATTATATCTGTCTAATGTATATCTTCCAACCATACCTGCACGTACTTCTTGAATAAACATGGCACTAGCACGGTCATAATCATCTCTAAAACCACGTTTTTTCGTAATCAATACGAGTTGATCGACAGGTGTTAATTCCATCTCTTCATCCGTAAAATTATAACGGTTTTTTATGTCTTTGGGATAGTGAGTCCCAAAGAACTCTAAGCCATAGATTGCTAAGTCGTCTAAATGAAGTAAGTTATCTTTAATTGCACCTGTTAAGGCTAACTTCTTCCCAATCGCTTGATTTTCAAATTTGGGCCATAAAATACCTGGTGTATCAAGCAACTCCAAATCATTGCCTGCTTTTAACCATTGTTGTCCTTTAGTAACGCCAGGTTTATTACCTGTTTTAGCTATATTTTTCTTTACTAAACGGTTCATCAGTGTCGATTTACCAACGTTAGGAATCCCTATAACCATTGCGCGAATTGCTTGAGGTTTCATCCCTTTGGCTTGTTGACGCTCACGTTTTTCTTTTAATACTTCTTTACACTTGGGTACAATCTGCTTTATTCCTTTGCCTTCATGTGAGTTAATAACCAACGCAGCATGCCCTTTTTCCTCAAAATAGTGCTTCCACTTATCCGTTTCTCTTGGATCTGCTAAATCTGCTTTATTTAATAAAATAAGACGTGGTTTTTGTTGAACAATATCATCCATCATCGGATTACGACTTGATAAAGGTAATCTAGCATCTACCAATTCAAATACCATGTCTACATATCTTAATTTTTCTGTAATTTCTCTTCTGGCTTTTGCCATATGTCCTGGGAACCATTGTATTGTCATAACTCTTCTCTCCAACTTTCTATCTAACAACTTATTTTATTCTACCGAAATTTTTCAAAGGATAGTAAATAAAGCGAGCCTTACCAATAATTCTATCAGCCTTGATTTCACCAAATGAACGACTATCTTTACTTAACCTACGATTATCACCTAAAACAAAATACCCATCATCTGATAATGTTTCCTGGTTAGTCATTTCTTTCAAATCAAAGTTTGTCGTATATTGATTACTGTCACGCTTAATTTTTGCTTGTCCTAAGAAAGCTTCTTCTAATTTACTGCCATTAACATACAACTCATCATCTTCATATTTTATGTGTTCACCCGGCAGCCCTATCACTCGTTTAATATAGATAGAACCATCCTCATTTTCAAATATAATCACATCAAATCTTTTGATTTTAGAAATTTTTTCATAAACCAATTGATCATTCGGCTTCAGTGTTGTTTCCATTGAATTTCCATCTACTTTCATCGGAATGAAAAGAAAGCCTCTAATTATAAAAACTAATACACATGCCAAAATAACCATTTTAGCCCAATAGAAGAACTTTTCTAGTATATAGTCTTTCATAGTACCCTCCTATCATACACTATACCTATCATAATAAAAAAAAGAGGGATTGGCTACTCTTTTAATACTTTTTATAAAATAAAAGCTCACTCTACTTAACACATTAAGATAGAGTGAGATAATTTAGTTTATTTTTTTGACGATTTCTTCCAGTGCCTTAGTCATCGTCTCATCATTATCGATAATTTTTTTCGCTAATTCTTTTTCTAAACTATGAGCTGTGTCATTGTCAATCTCTCCTGTAACAGGTAAATCAAATTTCTTTTGATGCTCACTAACAGCAGTTTTAGTTTGGGCATCGTATTTATCACTTTTAGCATCTACCTCATAACCTATCCCCGCTAAAATTCCGTTAATATTAACCATCACCTTACCTGTCATACCTTCCTGATACGTCATATCTCTGCCTATTGGGGCAAGATAAGCAAAATCAGGATATTCTGTTGCTATAGTTGGCTCTAATCCTTTTTTATGTATCCAATTTCCTTTAGGAGTTAACCACTTATTAGTTGTTAATTTTAACTCACTCTCTTCAGAAAGTGGCTGAACAGTTTGAACTGTTCCCTTACCAAACGTTTTTGTACCTATGATAGGGACACCAGCTGACTCATTTAAAGCTGCTGCAAAAATCTCCGAAGCACTCGCACTGCCCTCATCAACAAGAACTACTACCGGTTCTTTCACTTTAAAGCCTTTATCGACACCTTTGTTAGCTTTTAAAGCTTCTTTATTTCCGTCTTTATCTTCAAACTGAACAATTGTTTTACCATCCTTTAAGAACATACTACTCATTTCAGCAACCTGATCTAATAAGCCGCCTGGATTTTGTCTTAAATCAATAATAAAAGCTTGAGCACCTTCTTTTCGAAGGACTTCAATCTGGTCTTTTAAATCTACTGCTGTTCGTTCTGAAAAGTTACTAATAATAATCGAACCAATTTTATTATTATCTTTAGAAATAGCCCCAAAAACTGTCTCTACAGGAATATCGTCACGAACTAATGATTTATCAAAAATCTCTTCTCCACGTTGAATTGTCAACTTAACTTTAGTTCCTTTTTCTCCTCGAACTTCTTTAACAACTTCACTTAGTTCTTTTCCTTTAGTTGCTTTCCCATTGACTTTCAAAATGATATCTTCAGCTTTTAAGAGAGCTTTCTCTGCAGGTGAGTTTTTAACAGGCGGTTCTGCTATCACTAGATTGTTATCTTTCACTGTCATTACTGCTCCTATACCAGCAAATGATCCTGAGATTGTCTCATTTAATTCATCGAATTCTTTCCCACTAAAATAATCTGAATAAGGATCGTTTAAAGCTTGTGTCATTCCCTTAATAGCACCATCAACCAACTCTTCATTTTTAACTTTACCAACATATGAGTTTCTGATGGTTTCATACGTTGTATTAATTTTCATCATCTCATCAAAATGCGGCATAACTGTTGCAAGTTGGTTTCTTTCTTGATCATAGCGCATTTCTGTTATTTTATAAGCACCGCCACCAGCAATAATCCCCATACAAATTAATGAAATTATGTATTGCTTATAGGGTACATCTGGTCGTTTACGTTTAGTCATTGTGTCACTTTCTTTCTCTTCTGTTTTAACAAAAAATTGTCTCCTTATTCTAACACAAAAGAAAGAAACTTAGTTACTTTGTCTCTATAATGCAAAAAAAAGACTAGGAAATTCCTAGTCTTTTAAACATTTCTTAAATTATGCTTGTGATTTCAAACCACTTGATACGATACCGTGACGAGGGTCAACAGTAACTAATGTATCAGCAGCAATCTTAGTTGTAGCATCTGTAGCTGCAACGATTACTGGAATACCTTTAGCGATACCAACAACAGCTGCGTGAGAAGTTAAGCCACCTTCTTCAACAATTAAAGCTCCTGCTTTTTCAATAGCTGGCATGTAATCTTTGTCAGTTGTTTTAACAACTAAGACACAGCCTTCAGTAGCGTTAGCATTTGCTTCTTCAGCAGTAGCAGCAACAACTGTATTACCAACGAAAGCTTCACGGCCTACGCCTTGACCTTCTAATAATTTAGAACCAATTAGTTGAATCTTCATTAAGTTAGTTGTACCACGTTCGCCAACTGGAACACCTGCAGTGATAATGATTAAATCACCTTCTGAAGCGAAACCTTGTTCTTGAGAAACTTCAGTAGCTAATGTGAACATATCATCTGTTGAAGCTGGTTTTTCAGTAACCGTTGGGAATACGCCCCAAGCTAATGCTAAACCACGCGCTTTACGTTCTTCGAATGTAATCGCAACGATATGTGATTTTGGACGGTATTTAGAAATCATACGTGCAGTGTGACCAGATTCAGTCGCAGCAACGATTGTTTTAATACCTAAGTTTTTAGCTGTATGACCAACTGATTGACCAATCGCTTCAGTCATATCTGATTGAGCATAGTTTTTAAGAGCGTAAGCATCTTGTTCTACTAGAGCTTCTTCAGTACGAACAGCAATGTTATGCATTGTTTGAACAGCTTCTACTGGGTAATCCCCTGCAGCTGTTTCACCTGATAACATGATAGCATCTGTACCATCATAGATAGCATTTGCCACATCACTCGCTTCAGCACGTGTAGGACGAGGATTTTTTTGCATAGAATCAAGCATTTGTGTTGCAGTAATAACAACTTTACCTAATTCGTTACATTTTTTAATCATTAATTTTTGAGCAACTGGTACTTCTTCAGTTGGAATTTCTACTCCTAAGTCACCACGAGCAACCATTAAACCATCAGAAACTTTTAAGATATCGTCTAAGTTATCGATACCTTCTTGGTTTTCAATTTTAGAAATGATTTGGATGTGAGTGGCATCATGTTTGTCTAAAATTTTAGTGATTTCTAATACATCGCTTGGACGACGTACGAAACTTGCAGCGATAAAGTCGATATCATTTTGGATACCAAATTCGATATCTGCAGCATCTTTAGGTGTGATACCTGGTAAGTTGATCGAAGCGCCAGGAACGTTAACACCTTTTTTGCTTCCTAATAATCCTTCATTTTGAGCAACTGTTACGATTACGCCTGCAGCTTTATCAATTTCTGATACTTCTAAGTCAATTAAACCATCATCTAATAAGATGTGTGATCCTGGTGTAACGTCATTAATTAGTTCAGGGTATGTTACTGAGAATTTTTCAGGAGTTCCTTCAACTTGAGTCATTGAAATACGAACAGTTGATCCTTTAACAATTGTAATTTTTGATCCGCCAGCCATATCATGCGTACGAATTTCTGGTCCTTTAGTATCTAAAAGAATAGCAACACGTTTACCTGTTTGTTTTGAAGCTTCACGGATATTTTTGATACGGTTACCATGTTCTTCGAAATCTCCATGAGAGAAGTTTAAACGACAAACGTTCATTCCTGAGTTCATTAATTGAGCTAATGTTTCAACTGTTTCACTAGCTGGTCCAATGGTACATACAATCTTAGTTTTTTTCATTACAATAACGCTCCTATATTCTGTATTTTGTATCATCTATAATAAAGCTTTTAGATTATAAAGAAATTTCTTGATTTAATGTGTATAAAGACATATCTGGCTTATGTTTGCCATTTTCTAAAGTGTCAACGATGTCTGCAGCAACGATTTCCTCGTTACGGATTCCAACACAAAGTCCACCTTTGCCTTCTTTAAGTAGGTCAACTGCTTTACCACCAAATTTACTTGCAAGTACACGATCTCGAGCAGTTGGAGAACCACCACGAACAATATGACCTAATACTGATACACGTTCATGGAAATCACCATATTCTGATAATTTTTCAGCAAATTCATGTCCTGGCATTACACCTTCAGCTAACATGATTAAGCAGTGTTTCTTACCGCGCTCACGACCTTCAGCGATTTTAGTTGCAACATCTTTCATATCAAACTCTTGTTCCGGAACAACGATAACGTCAGCACCACCAGCAACACCTGCCCAAAGAGCGATATCGCCAGCATTACGGCCCATCACTTCAATTACAAACGTACGAACGTGTGATGTAGCAGTATCACGAATTTTATCAACCGCATCTAATACAGTATTAATAGCTGTATCAAATCCAATTGTATAATCTGTTCCTGGAATATCATTATCGATAGTTCCTGGAATACCCACTGCTGGGAAGCCATGTTTTGTTAAAGCTAACGCACCATGGTAAGAACCATCTCCACCAATAACAACTAATCCTTCGATACCGAATTTTTTAAGTTGTTCAATACCTTTTAATTGTCCTTCTTGAGTAGCAAATTCCGGGTAACGAGCTGAATATAAGAAAGTTCCTCCACGTTGGATAATATCCCCAACATCAGCGATTTCTAATTTACGAATATCTCCGGCAACCAAACCTGCGTAACCATAATTAATACCGTATACTTCCATACCTTCGTAAATAGCTTTACGAGTAACTGCGCGAGCTGCAGCGTTCATTCCTGGAGCATCTCCACCACTTGTTAAAATAGCAATACGTTTCATAGTTAACTCACCTCAATAAATTTTTATTTAATTTGTTATATTTAAGTATTTTTTACTTTAATAACAGTATACAATACTACAACGTCATAATTCTACCATTTTTACAGTAAAAAGTCTTTCAAAATATGAAAATACTATGAAAAATTACTGACTAATTACTAAAATCACAATTATTGGAAGATTATTGTACTTTTTCCTAATAAATAGCATACCTCATTTTTTAATTCCACGGACTCTTTTACCCAAAGTTCGGCATTTAAAATATTTTTTTGTGCACTTTGCTCATTAAATAAAATTATTGGACATTGACCCTTGTATTTCTTCAAAATAGTCATTAACTGCTCTACAATATCTTGGCTGTATTTATCTGCTGGTATTTTTATATAACATACTTTAGGTCCCATTTTTTTAGCCAACTCATCTGCTGATTCAACATTATTGACTAACATCTGTAAACTTTGAGTATAACTACTTCGTTCGACTTTCCCTGTCACAACTAATACTTTATCCAATTCTAACAATTCAGATACTTGCTTGTAAATAACGGGAAATAACGTTAATGATAGCTCACCTGTCCCATCATTGCCTTCCAAAAACGCCATCTTTTCTCCCGTTTTTGCTCGAATCACTTTTATATTTTTTACATATATAAAAATAGTTCGTGTCATTTTTTCTTGCAACTGATCAATTGTTGTGACATTTTTTATAAGTCTGACAATTTTAAAATCATCAACCGGATGTCCGGAAATATACATTCCTAGATAGTCAGCCTCAAGGTCTAATTTTTCTCCTACCGTATAGTCAGCATGTTCTTCTTTTTTAGGACTCAAAATATCTAGTAAATCTAGACTCCCCGCACTATACGAAATACTTTTTAATAACGCTCCTAATTCATCAACTAATTCTTTTCTATTCGGATGAAGCTTATCAAACGCACCGCTATAGATTAAAGGCAAGATATGGTCTTCTTTAAGCCACTTTTCTTCCATCCTCATCAGAAAATTTTTCAATGAATTAAAGCTACCTTCGTTATTGCGATTCGCAATGATACTTTTAGCAAAATCACTACGAACACCTTTAATAGCACTTAAACCAAAAACAAGAACATCTTTTTGAAAACTAAAACTAAACGTTGCCTTATTAATATCTGGTGATACGAGTTTCAGCCCCATCCGTGTGGCATCTAATAAATACTCTTTGACTTTAGCAGTATTTTGACGATCTGAATGAAGTAGTGCTGAAAAAAATTCTCCTGTGTAATGAACTTTAAAATATGCCATCCAATAGGATACAAACCCATAAGCTATAGCGTGAGATCTATTAAAACCAAAATTCGCAAATCGTTCAATATAATCATAGACTTCCGAAGCCACAGCTACATCATATCCCTGACTTAAGGAGCCTTTAATAAAATGATCACGCTGCTCATCTAAAACCTCTTTTTTCTTTTTGCCAATGGCACGTCTTAAAATATCTGCTTCACCTAGTGAAAAACCTGCCATAACACTCGCAATCTTCATAATTTGTTCTTGATAAACAATAACGCCATACGTGACATCTAATATTGGTTTTAATGACTCATGTATATAAGTCACAGGAACCTTCCCTTTTTTCCGATCGATAAATATATCAATATTAGCCATCGGACCTGGTCGATGTAGCGCACTTACGGCTGCTACATCCTCTAGTGAGGTCGGACCTAATTTTTTCAATACATTCTTTATATTTTGAGAATCAAATTGAAAAATCCCTGTTGTTTGACCCTTTCTAAATAACTTCAACGTGGCATCATCATCTAAAGGTATATTTAGCAAATCTATTTTTTTACCAGTAGTATAGGCAATATTTTTCATTGTATCATCAATAATTGTTAAGTTTTTTAGACCTAAGAAATCCATTTTAAGCAAGCCGATTTCCTCAACATCGTTCATCGTGAACTGTGTCAAGGGAATAGTATTACTCCCCTCTTGTAGAGGCACCCATTGAGTCAAATCTTGATCACTAATGACAACTCCTGCCGCATGGGTCGAAAGGTGTCTTGGTAGCCCTTCTACTTTAGAGGCAACCTCAAAAATTAACCGATTTTTATCAGAACTTTCTGCCAGCTCACGAAAAGTTTTCGATTCTTTATACGCTTCTTTTAATGTATGCTTACCTCTTGCAGGAAATGCTTTTGACCACTGACCAATTTCATTTTGATTCAACCCAAATACTCTAGAAATATCCCTAAGCGCCATTTTAGCAGCCAGTGTCCCAAACGTAGCAATTTGAGACACACAGTGATGACCATATCGAGAGTTCACGTACTGTAACACCTCATCACGACGTCTATCAGGGATATCTAAATCAATATCAGGCATCGTATATCGATCTTTATTTAAAAAGCGTTCAAATAATAAATCATATTTAATAGGATCAACATGCGTAATATACGTTAAATACGACACTAAAGATCCTGCAGCGGATCCCCGACCTGGTCCAAATAAAATATCTTCTCTTTGAGCAAACATCATCACATCCCAAATAATCAGAAAATAATCGACAAATCCCATTTCCTCAATTACTGAAAGCTCATAATCTAGTCGTTCAAGATACTCTTGGCCTGGATTATCGATTCGCTTAGGTAAACTCTCTAAACATAACTCACGTAGAAATAAAGAGGCGTCTTTATTATCTGGTACATCATAATGTGGTAAAAGTGTTTGATTAAATTGCATAGAAAAATCACACATTCCTGCCACCTTATCAGTATTTATGACAGCACGTTCTAACTTATGCGTTGTGTAAACGGTAGTAAAATCTGATGGCTTTGATAAATACAAGGAACCTGACTCTCCTATTTCTTCAGTCGTAATCTTAGTTCCTGCCTCAAGATGCTTTAAAACAGCTACTGAAAAAGCATCTTGAGGATGTAGATAGCGCACATCATGAAGCGCAATAGGTTCTATTTTATTGGCTTCTAACAAACTTAACCAGCTTGCTTGAGGGGTATTTTCTGGATAAAGAGAAACACCTGCATAAAACATTTCATTCTGCATATGATAAGTTAATTTTGACAAATAGGCTCTAAGCTGCTCATTTTCCTGCTTTTGATAATAAAAACTTAATTGTGACCCCTGCTCAGGTTCAATAATCACAATATTATTTAGTAGCTCGAAAAATTCTGAAAAATAGAAAGGCTCGTTTGAATCACGTTCCATCTTTGCCGACGAAATCTTCATCAAATTCTCATAGCCTTTTTGATCTTTGGCATATAAAAGCATTCTACATTTTATTGGCTGTTCATCTGACAAGTGATAGTCTAATGTCAATCCAATAATCGGTTTAACCCCATTTTTTTTACAACTTTTATAAAATTCAACTGCACCTGTCATAATATTTAGATCAGTCAAAGCCATCGCTTGATAGCCATAGTCTTTTGCCGTTCTCACTAATTCTTCAATTTTATTTGTACTTTGTAACAAAGAGTAGCAACTCAGTGTTTGTAATTGTGCCGTGATCACTCAAGCACCTCCTCTTAATATCCTCACTATTATAACATGAAATACAAGTAAATCGCCCTAGCTGATAATCACTCAAATAATATTTTCTTTGTTAAACAATTCATTATATGATAAAATACGAAAGTGAAAAGAGGTGTAGCTAATGCGTTATGCAATCGTATTATTATGGTCTTTAATCTTAGGACAAGTTGTAGCGTTTCTTGGTTCAACTCTAAGCCACACGTTATACAGCTTCGAACAAGGGCTAATGGGTTCTGTCCTATTAGCAGTCGTTGTCTGCCTAGTCGCAGTGGTTTCTAAACCTACAACTAAACAAGCAACAAAATAAAAAGAAGCCTAGTTAGGCTTCTTTTTATTTGTATCTAATTTTCTTACCGATTGTCCCTCTGAAATTATAAAGTGACAAACAAATATTAAGAACTATAAAACATCCTGTTCCGATAAATACGTTTTGATAACCAAAACTACTCGCTATTGTTGAACCAACCAATGGACCAAATACCTGCCCGAAATTTTGTGCCATTTGATTATAACTAAAAATCCGGCTGACTCCTTCTTTAGGACTAATTTTACTGATAATTGAATTAATTGATGGCATTAGTGCCCCTGTTGAAAATCCCATTAAAAACCTAAGAACCCCTAACTGAAATGGTGTAGTGACAAAAGCCATAGGAATTATTGTACAAAGGAAAAATAAAAGTCCTCCAAGTAGGACGTTTTGATTACCGAACCGATCACCTATTTTACCTAAAATAGGTGAAGAGATAAACGCGGAAAGTCCTGATATTGAAACAATCATACCTGATACAAACAAAATATTAGACATATCGCCACCCAACTCACGTATATACAACGTTAAAATTGGAGAAATGCTTGTAATCCCAATTTGTAAAATTAGCGTTGTTGCGAACATACCATATAGCATTCCTGGATTTTTGATTTGTGTAAATAAATCTTTTGTTGAGATAACATCTTTTTTCAAGACTGGTGTAAAGTCTTCCTTTACAAAAAATACCGTTAAAATTGTTGTAATAAATAGAACAGTTCCTGTGATAATAAACACATTTTTCATTCCAAAAGTTTGAGCTAACAATCCACCCATCATAGGGCCAATTAAACTTCCTGCAACAGTTCCTGTCGCTAAAGTTCCAAGTGCCCACCCATTTTTTTCCATGGGGACTTGAGAAGCGATCATAGCCGTTGCATTCGGAACATATCCCGAAAGTATCCCAGTCATAAATCTCATAGCTAGCAGCCAGTATACATTAGGAACGAATGCTAACGCCCCCATGGTAAAAGTCATACCTGCTGCAGCTCTAACCATCATCAACTTACGCCCTTTTCTATCCGCTAAACTACCCCATATAGGTGCAACTAATGCAGACGCTAGTGCAGTAATACTGATTGACACTCCCGAATAAAACTCTATCATATTTTTGGGAGCCCCTAAACTTTCAATATATACGGGTATAAAGGGCATGACTAAACTGAAACTTGCGCCTGTAAAAAAACAACCCGCCCATGCAATATACATATTACGTTTCCAATCTACTTTCATGCTTTCCCCTCATTTTCTTATTTTAGTTTTATCTGCTAAGACAGTGGCTAATTATTTTCTTTAAAGCGTTTGTAAGAACGACTAATTCCTTCAGCTTCATTTTCAAGCCCTAACGTTTCCAAAATAAACAATTGATTTTTAATTAGCTGTTCAGCTTCACTCTTCTGCCCTTTAGCATAGCAATAATAGGCCTCACATAACAACTGGCGTAACCTAAGTGATAATTCATCCTTAGTTGTCGGAATAGATTTTAATTTGACAAACCAAGCGTTCGCCTCTTTAATTTCACCTTTATGGTAGCAATCTAAAACATAATGGCTCAACAAGGTCACCATACCTTCATTATACAAAGGATATCCTCTATATAACCGTAAACTAGGATAACATCTTTTAAGCAAACGTTGTTGTTCTAAACTCGTAAAAATATAATGACACGTCGTAAAAATTGTAATTTCATCCAATGTCCATCTATCTTGTCCTTTAAAATAGTTGTAAACAGCCTTAACTTCGTTTTTATCTAAACCAGCATGTGGGTCTGATCGTTGCGGATTATAACAATCAATTGCATTTGCTAAAAATGCCAAGACACGTTCAAAAATAACTTTACTATCCTTATATGATTGATAAATACTATGTAGTTTACGATCATTCCCAGTAGAAATTGCCAGTATTAGCTCTGACCAAACTGTCTTTTCTTCTATCATCTTGTAATCATTATGTATAAAATGGAATTCGTCTGGCGTTACATTCAATCGGTTTAATACTTCTAAAAAGGTATCATATTGTAACATCACTTCACCTTTTTCAAAGCGAATTGCAAAACTTTTTACTACCAAATTTTCATAAACTTCTTTCTGCAAGAGTTGTTTATTTTGTCTAATTATTCTTACAGTCTTTCCATACTCTTTCATCAAATCCTCCTAATCTAGCTTTATAAAAAGATAATAATACAGAAAAAGACAAGTGACTGTCTCACTTGTCTTTTTCTCAGTGGTAATTAAAAATAAGTAAAATAATAGCTAAAACTATTTACCACACCAAGCAAATACAATTGCTTTCTCTCCAATATGAGTTCCGACAACTGGGCCAATATGTCCAATTTCAATCTCAATACCAGGGTATTTTTCTTCCATCTCTTTTTTCTCAAGCTCAGCAATGGCTAAGCTATTTGCATGAATAATGAAGAACTTTAAGTCCTCTTTTGTTTTCTTTTGTTTTTTTGCCATTAAATCTTCTACACGTGACAACGCTTTTTTAGTTGATCTAATTTTCTCTGATAAAATAATATCACCATTATCAAATTTTAAAATTGGTTTAATTTTCAATAAACTTCCGATAAGAGCAGCGCCATTTTTAAGACGTCCACCTCTAACTAGGATATTCAAATCATCTACAACTAAGTACGCATCTGTATTACTTCTAATTAACTCTAATTTTTCAAAGATAGTATTAATATCTTGTTCTTCCTCTACCATTTCAAGGGCTGTTTTTACCATATAGCCCATTGGCATACTTGTAATTTTTGAATCAAATGGACGAACATCAATACCTTCAATACCAGGAGCCATTGCCATTAGGTTATTAACAAACCCTGAAATACCTGATGACAGGTGAATGCTAATAGCGCGTTCATATCCTTTGTTAGCTAGTTCTTGAAATAACTCAAGTACTTCACCAATAGACGGTTGAGAGGTCGTTGGGAATTCCTTACTGTTATTTAATAAATCGTAATAATCATTTGCTTCAATATCAATACCTTCATTGTAAATTTTTCCATCCAAAATTACAGGAATTGGAATAATATATAAATCCGGGTGATTTTTAATTTCATCAGACAAGTAAGCTGTACTGTCCGTCACAATTGCCGTTTTCATAAAAATAACCTCACTTTTTTCTTCGTGCATGTTCCTATTATACTATAGGTTTAAAAAAACATGTAGCTCTATGTTCAAAAACTTTTCCTAGTTTAAAAACTCATGTACTATTTTTTTGTTTTTTTCATCGTCTATTGTAACATTTTTTTTGTTATCTTTCCCATTAACCAAATACTCTATGGGTAAAATTATTTTTTTTAATGGTTTATTTTGACCTAATATTAAATCTTTTAAAATACCTGTATAGGCTCTCCCAGGTAAGTTTGTTGCCATATAGCCGTGTGCATTTCCTATTCCTCTTGGAACATGTAAACTGTTCTTCAAGGTAAAGCTGACTCTATGCAATTCTTCAAATACAAGCTGATCTTTTGTTATCTCTGCCAACTCATTATCTTCCTGTCCATTTCCTATTGCATAATCAATAAAATTTGATTTGGTAGTGAATGGGGCCGAAGTTTGAAAAGTCGCCCCATTAGGGATTAGCCCTTCCATACTTTTTTCTAAAGCATAGGGAGATAACACACAGTAATAGTTGGAATCCAAACCTAAACTTTCTTTAAGCAATGCTCGAACCCCTTCTGGTCCATCTTGCTTGAAGCAATCTGCCAATGTCGTTTTTTGATTAGAACTCGTTTCGATTATCGCTTGCGGAAAAAAAGATATTAAACGAGGCGTTTTATCTTTCGCGTAATAGTCCACAAACATGATTGCACTTGCTTCTCGTTTTGAATAATCATTGCCTTTGTTTATGATTATTATACTGCTGATACTGCCATTCCGATTTTTTTTACCCTTATAAATCATTTCAGTCGGTTCCTTGTAGTTTATATCATTTTCTGATAATCGTTTGCCCTGGGTATAGTTATAATAACAGTATGCAATACACATAATAAGAATAAATAAAAATAATTTCCCAAACGAACGAATAACCCCACTCAGTCCTAATTTTTGCCCCTTATAAGGAGAACTCACACATCGTCACCTCTTTACCTTTATTTAAAAGACCATAAAATAAGAATAATAGATTTTAGTGCAATTATAAAGATATATGACTTATGCTTAATAAATTTATAAGCTTAATGACTCAGCTCTTTTAAAATCAACCTTACAATTTCATTAGAATTCAGATCCTCACACTCAATACAATGAGTGGAAACGGAATTGTACCACTTTTGTCGTTCTTCATAAAGAGAATGTAACTCTTCTTTAGATGTCGTATTAGCTAATGGACGTATTCTTTTATTTTTAGTAGTGAGACGCTCATATATAACATCAAATGGGACTTTTAAATAAATAACATGTTGCCCGTCAAGCAATACACGATTTTTTTCACGTACTACACAACCCCCACCTGTTGCAAAAACCTTTTTTGAACATTCGTTTATCACATCACAAAGTATTTCACTTTCCTTATCTCTAAACGCTTTTTCACCAAATTTTTCAAAAAAGGTTGGAATAGTTATCTGCGTCATATCTTCAAATTTACAATCCAAATCACAAAAACCCCTATCCAAAGTAGAGGCCAGTTGCGAGCCAACCGTTGTTTTTCCCGATGCCATAAAGCCTACTAAAAATAACATACAACCACCTATTTACTTTCTACTAGATTAGTCAAATCCTCGATGAATGATGGGTAAGATACTCGAATTGAATCAACATTTTCCAATTCAACATCGCCATCTTTAACAAGTAATGCGGCGACCGATAACATCATACCTAGACGATGATCTCCATGACTTGATACCTTTGCGGCCTTTAAAGGTGTTGGCCCTTCAATAATTAATCCGTCTTCAGTTGGGGTAACTTTAGCACCCATCTTATTTAACTCTTCAGCAGTTAGATCTATACGATTTGTTTCTTTCACTTTTAACTCCGCTGCATCTTTAATAATTGTTTTTCCGTCAGCTTGTGTGGCTAATAGAGCAATTATTGGCAGTTCATCAATCAATGTTGGAATAATATTGCCTTCGATTGTTGTAGCTTTAAGGTCACTAGAACACACTTTAATAGTTCCTCTAGGCTCCGAACCTTCTGTCTTATTTTTTATTTTATACTGTGCTCCCATTGACTCCAACACATTAAGGATCCCTGTTCTTGTTGGATTCAATCCTATATTAGGTAGTGTGATTTCACTATCCTTCACTAAAACACCTGCAGCAATGAAATACGCAGCAGACGATATATCCCCTGGTACAACAACAGTTGTTCCAGTTAAAACTTGTGGGCCAATCAAACGTATTGTTTTATCCGAAACCGTCAATTCACCACCAAATTGTTGGATCATTTGCTCTGTGTGATTTCTGGTTTGTTCTAATTCCTCGACAACCGTTTCACCTGTTGCAGATAGACCCGCTAATAAAATAGCTGATTTTACTTGAGCGCTTGCAACAGTCATTTTATGGGTTCTACCGCGTAAACGTGATGTTCCAAGCATAATAATTGGTGGGGTATCACCACCTTTTTCAGAAAAAGTAATAGCCATCATCTCTCTTAACGGCGCCATTACACGCTCCATCGGACGCTTAGATAAAGATTCATCGCCTTTAAATCGTGTCATAAACGGAACACCTGATAAAACACCTAAACCTAAACGCATTGTTGTACCAGAATTCCCAACATATAAATCTTCATTCGGTTGAGTTAACGATTGTAGTCCACCACCATTAATCGTAACAGTAGCAGTCTCACTATCCACTTCAATATCAGCACCTAACGTTTTAAAAAGAATAACCGTTTCTAAACAATCTTCTGCTAATAAAAAATTATTAACAACAGTTGTACCATAAGCCATGGCACCTAACATAATACTTCTATGTGAAATTGACTTATCGCCAGGAACTATCACTTTTCCAACTAGTTTCGTAACATTTGTTTTAAGTTTCATTTTCTTCCCCTTATATCCTAATACTCTGTTGTATAGTTTTTGTATTCTTTAATGTTTTCAGTTAATTTAACGAAAGAATCTCCATCAAATTTATCTAAAAGAGCCTTAGCTAATTCTGTAGCTATTACAGCTTCCGCAATAACACTTGCTGCTGGTACAGCGCACGAATCAGAACGCTCGACACTAGCTGTATAAACTTCTTTAGTGGTGATATCAACACTTTCCAACGGTTTATATAATGTAGGGATAGGTTTCATAACCCCTCTAACAATAACAGGCATTCCATTGGTCATACCACCTTCAAAACCACCTAGTCTATTTGTTTTACGTGTGTAACCTTGTGCTTGGTCCCATATGATTTCATCCATCACATCACTACCTGGCAATCGAGCAGCTTCAAACCCGACACCAAATTCAACACCTTTAAATGCGTTTATACTCAACATAGCTTGCGCCAGTTTTCCATCTAATTTCTGATCCCACTGTGTGTAGCTGCCCAAACCAATCGGTAGACCTGTTACAATGACTTCAACAATACCACCTAATGTATTGCCCTCTTTCTTTGCTCTATCGATCGCTTCGCGCATTAAACCTGCGGCATTCTCATCACTACATCTAACATCTGAACTTTCCGACTTGATTTTTAAATCAGCTAGGGACATGCCTTCAGATATACTTGCTTCAACTCCACCTATTTCAATAACATGAGCCATTACTTCACAACCTGAGGCTGATAATATAGCTTTCGATACAGCACCAATTGCAACTCTTACAGCTGTTTCACGTGCAGAAGATCGCTCTAAAACATTACGTAAATCACGATGATTATATTTAATGCCTCCAACTAAATCAGCATGACCCGGACGTGGTCTGGTTACCTGACGTTTTACTTTCTCTTTTTCAGTAACAGGATCTATCCCCATAACCGACTGCCAATTTTTCCAGTCTTTATTTTCTATGACTAATGTTAAGGGAGAACCTAATGTTTTACCATGTCTTAGTCCTGATGTAATCCTAACTTGGTCTTGTTCTATTTTCATTCTACCACCACGACCGTAACCAACCTGACGTCTTTTTAAATCTTTATTTATCATCTCTACGTCTAATGGCATACCTGCAGGCAAACCTTCAATGATTGCCGTTAACTCAGGACCATGTGACTCTCCTGCTGTAAGAAAACGCACTATAAACCCTCTCCTTTTCTTAGTCTAAACGTTTCAAAAAGCTTGCTATTTCTTCGATTGGCAAAGTGACAATTTTTGCTTCACCAATTGTTTCTAATAAAATCAATTTTAGAGTATTACCACGCTTTTTTTTGTCATGAGCGATAGCCTCTAGTAATGCTTCTTCATCCCATTTATCTATGTGGGTATTCAATCCAAACTTGATTAGCATTTTCTTGATATCACGCGTCAGCCCTTTAGGTATTAACTCTTTATCCTCTGCTCTTTGGCTAATTTGAACCATACCTAACGCTACCGCTTCTCCATGAGTCACAACACCATAACCACTTGTTGCTTCAATGGCATGACCAATCGTATGGCCAAAATTTAAAATAAGTCTCTTACCATTATCAAACTCATCTTCTAAAACGACTGATGCCTTTAATTCACAACACCTCGCAATAACTGCATCTGATTCTTTCAGAAAATCAGCAAGCGAGTCAAACCCACTTAACGTTTCCCAAAGTTTGGCATCAAGAATAGCTGCTGTTTTTATAATTTCAGCTAATCCCTCTTTGACACGTCTTTCAGATAATGTATGTAAAGTCGTCGTATCGATGAATACCCCAGACGGTTGAGCAAAACTACCGACTAAGTTTTTAGCAACTGCGGTGTTAACAGCCGTTTTACCACCCACGCTACTGTCAACTTGTGCAAGAAGTGTTGTTGGCACTTGTACAAAGTGAATGCCTCTCATATATGTTGACGCGACAAATCCTGCTAAGTCACCTACAACACCTCCACCTAAAGCTATAATTCCATCACTCCGAGTTAGCCCTTCTTCTGCTAACCAGTGAAATAATACTTCTGCCATCTGAAGGCTTTTACTTGCTTCACCTGGTTCAATTGCAAAATGAGAGACCTCAAACCCAGCCTTTTTCAAACTCACACTGACACACTCTAAATATAAGTTTGAGACTGTCTTATCAGTGATTATTGCCACACGTTGGGGCTCCCATATATCACTAAGCCAGCCCCCGATGGTACTTAAGCCACCTTTACAGAAAGTAATCGTATACGGTGTTGTTTTTAAAGGAACACATACTTTCATAAACGTTCTCCTTTGTTGGTTTTGGTTAATCAAGTTGAGTTAATTCTTTCATCGTTTGACTAAGAATTGTAACTTTTTTCATCATAGATAAATAATTTTTTTCATTCAAAGACTGTGGCCCATCTGACCAAGCCTCTGAGGGAGTCGGATGAATTTCAACAATCATTCCTGATGCTCCAGCGGCCACACCAGCAAGAGCCATTGGCGGAACAATGTCCCAAATCCCAACACCATGACTCGGGTCTACAATAATTGGAAAATGACTGAGTTTTTGAATAATAGGCACGGCACTTACGTCAAACGTATTTCTAGTTGCTGTTTCGTAGGTCCTAATCCCACGTTCTACAAAAATAATATTTGAATTGCCTTGTGCTGCGATATACTCAGCAGCATGTAACCATTCATCAATCGTTCCAGAAATTCCGCGCTTCAACGCTACTGGCTTAGTTGTTTTTCCCACGGCTTCTAGCAATCTAAAATTCTGCATATTCCGTGCTCCGATTTGTATAATATCAGTATACTTACAAACAAGTTCTAAATTCGCCTCGTCCATAACCTCAGTAATAACTTTTAAGCCATACTCATCTGCGGCTTGTCGTAAGTAAATAAGCCCTTCCTCTTCTAACCCTTGAAAAGCATACGGCGACGTTCTGGGTTTAAACGCACCACCCCGAAGAACCTTAGCACCGCCCTCATGAGCAATTTTGGCACAGGTCATCATTTGATCTAATGTCTCCACTGAACAAGGCCCTGCCATCGTTACAAAATCAGCACCGCCTATTTCGATATCACCCACTTTAATTATACTGTTCCCTGGATGAAACTCTCGACTTGTTAATTTATATGTTCCTGTTATCTCTTTTAAATCAGCAATGATAGGATTATTTTTAAGTGCAGTCACAAACGACTCTGATATGTCTCCTTGAACACTTAAGTAAAT
This sequence comes from Vagococcus proximus, assembly GCF_029143285.1. Lineage (GTDB taxonomy): Bacteria > Bacillota > Bacilli > Lactobacillales > Vagococcaceae > Vagococcus_D > Vagococcus_D proximus. The sequence goes on along the minus strand of NZ_JAPDSH010000001.1, from coordinate 465,384 downwards.
TGGTGTCGCATCATTAACTGAGACAGTCAGACCTGCCGCTTCTAATTGTTGAACAACTGCTGTCACATCAGAAGAAATACTCTCACTTTTCATTTCTATTCTTAAACTATCTGTCATCTTACAAATTCCTTTCATGCTCTAGTATTGCTTTTTTTACGTCTTCAACAGGCATATCCTGTCCTGTCCATAATTTAAATGCTTCTGCCGCTTGATAAATAAGCATCCCCAGCCCATTAATCGTTTGGCAGCCCTTTACTCTCGCATCAGCTAACAATCTCGTTTCCTTGGGATTGTATATAATATCCACCACTACTAATGATGGCGTTAAGCAAGACGTGTCATTAACTAAACTTTCAGAAGAGTTTTTTCCCATTCCAACACTAGTTGTATTGACTAATATATCGCTCATAGAAATCTCCTTAGTTAAACGGTCACCCGATCCCAAAGGAAACAATTCTATCTCACAGCCTGTCTGTTCGGCTATAAATTTGAGCTTGTCGTTGACTGTTTCGAAACTATCATTCAGTCGTTTGAAGACTTTGATTTCCCTTACATCCGACAAAGCCAAAGCTACAATTATCGATAATCCAGCGCCTCCAGATCCTAGAACAGTCACTCGTTTATCTTTTACAGAAACATTTTCCGATTCCAAGCTCTTAATAAAACCTCGACCATCTGTATTATGTCCAATCAAATTACCTTCACTATTCACAACCGTATTGATAGCTCCGATTAACTGCGCTTCTTCACTTATTTGATCAACATACTCCAAAGCACGTTGTTTGTTTGGCATAGAGAGATTACACCCTAGTCCTTTAAATACCTTTAAACCTAAAAAAGCATCATTTAATTCTTGCTCTGACACATCAAATGCTAGATAGATGGCATTAATGCCTAGCGTTTTAAACGCTGTATTATGAATCAAGGGCGATAAGCTATGTCCGATTGGTGAAGCAATAACCGCTGCCCACCTTGTCTTTCCATCAGGAATCATCATACTAGTCCCTCACTTTACTAAAAATTAAAACGACTACCCGAAAAGGTAATCGTTTTATCTCATAATTAAATCCCAGAGAGTATCTCTATGCTTTTAAAAGCCAAAAGAAAGGTCTACACAAGATAAATTAGGGTTTAACTATCCTCATACTGATCAAACGATTCTATTAAGTATAGCCTTTTTATTAGAGTCATGTCAAACAGCTATAATCGTTATTACTCGTACTCTTTTAACGTTTTTATAACTTTCGTAAAACGTTCGTTTTTAGACGAATATTCGTCAGTTCCTTGTGAAAGTAAACTCAACTCACTTATTAAACGATCTTTTTCCATTTGTAAAAGTAATTTTGATTTCTTTTTCACAATTACATCATTTGCGACTGGTTTATTTATTTTCTTACCTAATGTGTACTCATCTGTTGCCACTGATTCAACAAACCTCTCATCGTGAGAGGCGAAAATGATCGTCCCAGGATAATCTTTTAGTACACTCTCTAACGCTTGTCTAGAGGGATAGTCTAAGTGATTCGTCGGCTCATCTAATATAAGAACATTCATTTCTCTCATCATAAAATATAATAATTTGGCTTTTAACTGTTCTCCCATACTAAACGAGGACACCTCTTGTTGTAATTGATCAAGACTAAATCCTAGTTGTGTTGCTAAAAGAACGAAACGATGTCTTGTATCTGGTGTTAAAGAAACATAGTCTTCCAATGTCTCCTCATTTTTTTCATCTATACTTTGCTTCAAATACCCTATTTTAGCGAACTCTGAAACCCAGGGCCTCTTGTCCCCCACTAACTCACCTGTAACGAGTTTAAATAAGGTTGTTTTTCCACTTCCATTGGATCCTTTAATCACTAACTTATCACCAAAATTAATAGTCAGTGATACGTTATCAAGTACCTTATGATTACCAAAGCTAAAACTAACCTCATCTAATAAGATAGCTTTTCCTTTTTTGTATTGCCCTGTATCAAAATCGTAATGGGTAACTTTATCTTGCTTTATCGTAATCTCATCTGATTCTTTTATTTTTTTAGTCAATCTTTTTTCTGCTGATTTCCGTTGACTATCCATTCTCTTTGCTTTAGAACGATAGAATTCTTTAGGGAACTCTTGTTTAGTCGACTGCGCATGGGCAGACGCTGACCAATTTTTTAACGATTGCAACTCTTTCTCAAGTTGTTTTTGCTCTTTCACTTTCTTCTTCATCACACGTTGCTTCTCTTTAAGTTTTCGCTGGCTGTCTTCCTCATATTCTGACAGCTTTCCTTTAAAAGTAATTAACGTTTCATCTTTTATTTCCCAAATAGTATTACACGTCTTCTCTATAAACGATTGATCATGAGACACAAGGATAATAGCACCTTTATAACTCTTTATTAGTTCAACTAACTCATCTAAACCTTTTTGATCAAGGTGATTGGTTGGTTCATCTAAAATAAGTAAGTCTGTCTTTTCAGAAAAACTATCTAACAACCTTCTCTTACTTTTTTCACCACCACTCATCCGAATATAGTTAGACACTTTCTTCCAATCGTCCAAACCATGCTTACTAAGTAATGAATAGTCTATCTCTTTAGAGTCTGAATGATAGCTGCTTATTTCTTGCTCATAATAACCAATATTTTTAACTTTAGAAATGATATCACCTGAAATAACAATCTCTTCTGGACGTGGATAACCTACAATATAGTTGAGTAATGTTGATTTTCCACTTCCGTTTGCTCCTATTAAACCTATTATAGAGTCACTATCAACACTCACTTGTTTTATATTAACTATGTCACGCTCTTTAATTTTTAATTTTAAATTACTTAATGTCATTATAGTATTAATAAATAACATCTCCTTTCGTTATAAAAAGGAGGATATAAAAATAATCCTCCCAGTTTCGGAAGGATTAGATAGGCAAAAGGGTACCTCAAAAGGTCCCATCTATACGAATTGTATATCAGCGCAGACTAATCCCATTGTTTTAAACATAGTGTTTAAATTTTCAATAAGATTATAACTTCATGTACTGATACCTCTTACTTTCTTAATTTTACAACATTATAGCAACAACTCTAAAATTAATCAAGTCTATCCATTTCATGTTATACTTATTTTATAATATAACACAACAGAAAGGATTAAATCTATGACACTTATGCTTCTTATGTTACTACTCGTTCCCACACTTTTATTTTTTATATGGGTTACTCGTAAACCAACTAGTCTATGGACCGGTTTCTGGTTCTTGTGCTTTTTTAGCATTTTTGGTATTTTCATCTTCTTTTTAATAGAAAGAGTATCCGCACCTATTGCCTATTTTTTAGGTGTAATTATTGCACTACTACTTGTATTTGTCGCACTATTTGGAATCTACGCTATGATTATTGCTCTATTTTGGAATGAGCGAATATTATTAAAGAGAGAACGACCATCATTAAGCAATATGCTCCCACTTGGCGTGGCTACAGGTTTAATTTTTATTGAAATCCTCTTATTTTTATCAAATAACAGAATTAAAAATCAGAGTCTTTTAAAAGTTTTTAGCTTCATTAACATGTCATTCGTTTACTTCGCTATAACTTTTGTTTTATTCACACTGACTGCAGTCCTTTACAATTTCTATCCAATTTTTGGCAAAGTAGATTATATTATTGTACTTGGAGCTGGACTTAATCGTGATAAGGTTACACCTTTACTTGCTAGTAGAATCGAGGCTGGTATCAAGCTCTACAATAAGCAGTTAAAAAAATATGACCACGCTCCAACACTTATCATGTCTGGTGGTCAAGGTTCCGATGAACTCATCTCAGAAGCACAAGCGATGGCAAACTACATCAATGAAAAAGGATATCAGCCAAAAAAAGTTTATCTCGAAGATCGTTCAACAACAACTCGAGAAAATATTTTATACTCACAAGAGTTAGCCTCCAAAAAAGATAATATTGCTAGCTTTCACTCTAAAAAAGTTGTCGTTGCAACGAACAACTATCACCTCCTTAGAGCTGGAATACTAGCACGTAATCTCGGCCTATCATTTAGAGGCATCGGCGCCCAAACAAAATTCTACTACCTGCCTACTGCTTTCATAAGAGAATATATCGGATATCTTGTTATGACTAAAAAAAGACACCTCATTGTAATCGGAATACTCTTTATTACAACTATCATCCCTATACTAACAACATTATTTGGATAATAAAAAAGAAGTGACCTAGGTCACTTCTTTTTTATAAGATAAAATCTTGTAATTCATCTATAATATCTTCATTTTCTTTACGTTTTTCTTCTCGTTCTTTCTGCTCACGTAATTCTTTTTGTTTTTGTTTATTCTTCTCGCCAATCTGAGGACGCTCACCTTGTTCTAAGGTAATTAAGTAATTAACTAACTCTTCTTCGGCTTCATCTTTCGTTGTAAGAGGAATACGATTCACTTCTTTATTATTTTCAAAGCGAAGCATTGTAAAATCTGATTTCAAATGATAAAATTTTTCAATTTTATCCTTATTCATCGTAATGGGATATAAATAAATAGTTCCATCATATTTCTTTAATTCTTTTGAATCCAATAATGATTTTTCTAACTGTTCATAATGCTTACCATTTTGATCAACCATCATGACAGTCACTTTTTTATTTTTCTTGATAATATCTTCAAGTTCATCATAAGCAACAACTTTAACTTTTTTATTTCCTTCAAAAGTTTGACCAATCAATGTCTCATTTTGTTTCAATATAATACTATGATTAATTCTCGGTCCTGCAATAGTTAAAAATAACACCAACACTATAATTGAGAGGATGGATATAAGAACTAATTCTTTCTTCTCCATAAAAATCTCTATAAAACTTTTGTCAGATTTTTTTCTAGGTTGTTTGTTTGCAATCGCTTGTTTATTCTTTTCAATCAACCTCTCTTCACGTTCTTTGAAGTAAGTCATTACTTTATCTTTATAGTCAATAATAGCTTGTTTTAAATTCTCTAGTAACTTCGTTATTTTTTCCATTCACTTCACCTTTACTCTGTTATAATATAAGTATACTAATTGATAGCCAAAAAGGAAAGCATAATTTGTACCCTTTTTCATTCAAAATCGCTATTATTATAATTAGTTAACTATTGAAAATTAGAAATGAGGTTTTACCCTATGGCATTTGATGGCGTATTTACTCACGCAATGATAAATGAACTTTCCGGCACATTAATGAATGGTCGTCTATCAAAAATACATCAACCCTTCGACAATGAATTAATCTTGGTCATTCGTAACCAAGGAAAGAATCATAAACTACTACTATCAGCTCATTCAGCTTATGCACGTATACAACTTACGACAGTTGATTACCAAAATCCATCCACACCACCAAATTTTTGTATGATGTTACGAAAGTATCTTGAAGGGGCTATTCTTCAAAAAATGAAGCAAATTGAAAATGATAGAATTGTTCACTTTGAATTTTCAAAACGAAACGAGTTAGGTGACTTAGAAAATGTTGTTTTAGTTGTTGAATTAATGGGCCGTCACAGTAACATCATTCTTGTAAATAAAGAAAGCAATAAAATACTAGACTGTATTAAGCATGTAGGACCTAGTCAAAATAGCTACAGAATACTTTTACCTGGTGCAGAATATGTACGCCCTCCTAAAAACGTTGAACAACGTGATCCATTTACAACAGATTATACGCTTATTTTTGAACTACTTGCTACAGCTGAGGAATTGACTCCTCATTACTTCCAACAAACTTTTCAAGGTTTGGGACAAGATACTGCGAGAGAACTCGCTTATCAGATGGCTGAAAATCCAACTGCTTTACTCGCGACATGGAAAGACTTTTGGTCAAAAATAGTATCAAATCCTGTTCCCACACTTACGATTTTCGAAAACAAAGAATACTTCACACCTATCACCTACGATTATCTAGGTCCTGAAAAGTATACTTTTGATTCTTTAAGCGCCTTATTAGAGATGTTTTATGAAGGTAAGGCTGAAAAAGAACGTGTCAAACAACAAGCCGGGGCCTTAGTAAAAAAAATAGCTGGTGAAAGCAAAAAAATTAAAGCAAAGCAAAAGAAATTCAAACAAGCATTACTTGATACTGAAAATGCTGAAGTCTTCAGACAAAAAGGAGAATTGTTGACGACATTTCTTCACGAAGTACCCAGAGGGGCTAAAGTTGTCACCGTTGATAACTACTACGAAGAGAATACACCAATCACCATTAGCTTACGTGAAGATTTAAGTCCTTCTCAGAATGCTCAGAAATACTTTCAAAAATATGGCAAGTTAAAAAATAGTGTTAAAATCATAGAAGAGCAGCTTGAAATCGCGGAACAAGAGGTCAACTATTTAGATTCTGTTTTATCTCAACTCGAACTCGCTACACCTTCTGAAGTCGATTATATCAAGGAAGAATTAATCAGCGAGAAATATATTCGCCCTACTAAGCAACAGAAAGCTAAAAAGAATCAAAAAAGTAAACCAGAAAAATATATGGCTACTGACGGAACAATTATTCTTGTAGGGAAAAATAATCTTCAAAATGATCAGCTGACACTTAAAACAGCTGATAAAAATCATTTCTGGCTTCACGCAAAGGATATTCCTGGCTCTCATGTTATTGTTCAGAGTGCTCATCCTTCAGAAGACACTTTAATCGAAGCCGCAAACCTTGCAGCCTATTATTCGAAATTCAGATTATCAAGTAGCGTGCCCGTTGATTACGTTCAAGTTAAACACATAAAAAAACCGAATGGGTCTAAACCTGGTTATGTGATTTATGAAAATCAAAAAACTTTATTTGTTACACCAGATAAAGAAAAAGTTCACTCATTAAAAAAATAAGCGTTGACCCATATGGGTCAACGCTTATTTTAATATCTATTACCAACATTTTTATTAATTACAACAGAATTAACAAGCGACATGATTACTGCAACAAGTATTGCTGTCCCTAAACTTGAAAAACCGAAATTTTGTTCACCAAGTATGTAAGACGTCATCGACAACATCATACCATTAATAACTAAACTGAATAAACCGAATGTTAAAATTGTTATGGGTAATGACAGAATATGTAACAAAGGTTTTACAAGAGTATTCAAGATTGATAATACAAAACTTGCTAATAGTGCCACCATTAAACTACTCACGTAAAAGCGATCATTAGGTAAAACAACTGAAAGCGAGATAAATGTAAGAGTATTGACAATTAATCTTTGAAAATAAGTCATTAGAAATCACTCCAATCATCATCGTCAACTTTTTCAGCTTCTTTACGTTTTTTATTTCCTGATGTATATGGATTGTTTTCATAGTTTCTCTGATTGTATCCGCTATTTTCACGCCCTTTAAAACTACCAAATGTATCATATGAGCCTCTACCTGATCTGTCAGCAGGTATAATTACCATTAAAATAATATACAACACAATTGGAGTTCCAATACCAAAGAATGTTAGAATTATGAAAATAACTCTCAAAATAGTCGGATCAATACCTATAAATTCACCAATCCCTCCTAATACACCAGAAAAGACGATGTTATGTCTTGATTTGGTTAATTTCTTTTTCATACTGGTTCACTCCTCTATTCGTTCTAACTACTGCTCTGTATCTTTCATATAAATACTACCTGTTGTTGTATTTAAACGAATATAAGCAGTTTTGTCTTCATTATATCTTCTAAACTGTAATAATTGGTTCGTTTTATCTGCTTTTTCACGGATAACTTCAAAATCAGTTAATCGATTTTTAATAGTTCCTAAGCTTGTTTTAACCATACCATCAACACCTAGCGATTCAGGCAGTGCTAATTTAAGCGTACCATTAACAACACTCGCTTCTACTTTAGCTAAGCTATCTGTCCCAGTAATTTTTACATCACCATTCACATTACTGACACTAATATTTTCAATGTTACCTTGTAAACTATAGTCACCATTCACTGCTTCTGAAAGGAAGTCCATAACTTTACCACCCGATACTGCCACATTACCGTTGACACCTTCTACTTCAAGCATCGTTGCAATCAAGCTGTTGAATGTCATATCGCCATTAGTACTTTTGACAAATATATCTTTAGCTTCCAACTCACTGACCGTCACATCACCGTTCAATAACTTAACAGAAACATGATCGTAAACACGGCGTGGTAGGTAGAAATTCAGATCCGCTTTAATGCGTTTATTTGGGATATGGAATAGAATTTGTTCTTCATCTACTAAAATTTGACTTCTTTCTAAAAAAGCTTCAAAAGGTGTGTCTGCTTCCATTTTTCCATATAATTTAACATCAGCTTCAACTTTTAAATCTTCTGAATCCCAAGGAATAAAGGATACTTCTCCATTTGCAACTTTGACATCAATAAGCGAAGCGGTCATTTCAGGATAATAAAATTCATGTTTAAAACTACTTGATGACAGTCCTGGAACCTTAATATTAATATCTTTCCAATCTACATTTTCATTGACTGTTTTTATAGTATCTTTAAAGAAACGTCCTAATTGAACACCCGCTTCTCCCATTTTCTTACCGAAATGAGAACCCGCTTCCCCTACTTTTTGTCCAAATTCATTAATAGACTCTTCCCAATCCTCTGGGATTTCAAATCTTGGTGTGTCTTTACGTGTTTCTTTCTTCTCTTTGTTAATCGCAGATAATTTAATCTCTAGATCTGTTTTCTTATCACTTAATTGATTCATTTCAAGTTCTAAGGTAGAAATGATATCATGCAATTCACTACTTTTGGCTTGCTGTTCTTCTGTCAGGTCTTCTAAATCTGATAGTGTATTAAGTACCATCAACTCTTCTTTTTTTGCACTTATTTTACTTTCTAATACTTCAATATCCTTACACACATTATCAAGCTCAGCAGATGCGTTATTCGCCTCTTGTGTCAATTGAGCAAGCAATCTTTCAAGTCGTTGTTTATCCTCTTGTTCGCTCGCAGCTCTTGCTTTTTCCGCTTGTTCTTTCTCTTCTTCAAAAGATAAGGTATCTTCCGTATAAAAATAGTCATTCTCAACTGGATTGATTGTTTTTTTAACTGTATTTTTAATATCCCCAGCTTCTTTAGTAACAGTTTTGACATCTTTTTCTGTTGCCATATTTTCCAAAAGCACTAATGCTTCTTCAGTTGTAATAATTCCTTTTTTTACTAATTCAAATACGCGTTCTTGTTCTTTCATAATAAATAGCCTCCTTAGCTAATATACTTCTTATTGAAGTTTTATCTTACATGACTATTATCACTCTAAAACAATGAATTGTCATAGGACCTAAGATGGATTTATCTCTCAATTCTAAGGATGAGGTTTAGTCTTCGTGGAAGAAACGAGCAGCTGCTACAGCTTTTTTCCATTTTTTATAGTAAGCGTCACGATCATTTACATCCATATCAGGGTAAAAACTACTTTCAACTTGCCATATATGACGAATTTCTTCTGTATTTTTCCAAAATCCAGTACCTAATCCCGCTAAAAAAGCAGCTCCCATAGCAGTTGTCTCAGTAACCAGAGGTTTAAAAATCGGAATGTTCAGTATGTCTGCTTGAAACTCTAATAAAAATTTATTTTTTGATGCCCCGCCATCTACTTTCATTTGTGTAATTGGCAAGCCTGTTTCACAAACCATTGTTTCAATGACATCTTTTGTTTGATAAGCGATACTTTCAAGCGTGGCACGTGCAAATGTTTGTCGACTTGTCCCTCTTGTCACACCAAAAATTGCGCCCCTGACATTTGAATCCCAGTAAGGCGCTCCCAAACCAACAAATGCTGGAACAACATACACCCCTTCATTACTCGCAAGCTCATAAGACATTTTTTCAGTTTCATACGATTCTTCAATTATTTCTAACCCATCCCTTAACCACTGAATGGCTGAACCTGTTACAAAGATACTACCTTCTAGAGCATAACAAACTTCACCCTTGTCATCACAGGCTAACGTTGTAAGTAACCCATGTTCAGAATTAACTGCTTTTTTACCAGTATTCATTAAGATAAATGAACCTGTTCCATAAGTATTTTTTACATTACCTGGTTCAAAACAATTTTGACCAAATAATGCTGCTTGTTGATCACCCGCAACACCTGTAATACTAACTTCTTCATCAAACAAATGATAATAGGCCGTCTTACCATAAAAATCTGAGGATTTTTTGACTTCTGGTAAAAGGGTTTTAGGAATATTAAAAATCGATAATAATTCTTCATCCCATTCTAAGCTGTGAATGTTAAACATCATCGTACGAGATGCATTTGTATAGTCTGTAGCATGCACTTGTCCATCTGTCAGTTTCCAAATTAGCCACGTATCAATTGTACCAAATAATAACTCTCCTTTTTCTGCACGCTTACGAGCCTGTGGAATTTCGTTTAATAACCACATTACTTTGGTAGCTGAAAAATAAGAATTCACTTTTAATCCTGTTTTTAATCGAATTAAGTCCTCATGACCTTCGTCAATTAGTTGATTAGTGATATCGTTAGTTTGTCTTGATTGCCAAACCAACGCATGATGAATCGGCATTCCTGATTCTTTATCCCATATAACTGTTGTTTCACGTTGATTGGTGATTCCAATACTTTCAATATCTTTAGCACTAATGCCTGCCTCTTGCATAACTTTGTGTGTTACGTTAAGGACACTTTGCCAAATTTCATTAGCATCATGCTCAACCCAACTTGGTTGTGGGAAATATTGTGGAAATTCTTCTTGTGATTTCGCAATATCTACACCATCTTTATTAAATAAAATTGCTCGTGTACTTGTCGTTCCTTGATCAATAACTAAAATAAACTTCTCCATTTTATCCCACCTATTCCAGTATTTTATACCTTAATTTTACCCTAGTTACACCATACTTACAATCAGATGTTCTTTTCAAAATACTTGTTTATACATTAACAAATAGTAACATTCTCAACTTCAAAATCCATTCTTATTTTTAAAAGATTTAAAATATGTCCGCTAATTGATATTTAATTAACAGATATGGTATACTTTAAACGAATCATCTTTGGTGTTTTTCTGAGCAAGGGCAGTTGTTACTTCCCCAAAGTCTGACCGTTTATGCTAGAATAACTTTTCAAAGAATTATGTCATAGAGAGGGTTATTCCCCAATCGTCCTCTCTATGGTTGATTCATCCCCTTACAGTTGGTCTTGTGACCAACTGTTTTTTTATAAAAAAAAAGACCACATATCATATATGCGGTCTTTATTTTTATATTTTTAAGAAACGTCTCATCGATAAAATTGACCCTACAGAACCAATCAATATCCCAACTACTAACATTAGTATATTAATCTGCGGAATAAGAGCATCTGGTTTAATTAATGAATAACCTGATGTTACTAATCCACGATTCACATAAAAGTACGCTTGCATATAACCTAAAGTCATAATAATAATTGGTACAATACTACCTAAAATACCAATCCAAGCCCCCTCTAAAAAGAATGGCCAACGGATAAAGCTATTTTTAGCTCCAACAAGTCGCATGATCTGAATTTCGCGCTTTCGTGAAATGATAGTAATACGAATTGTGTTTGAAATCAAGAATACCGCTATAAATAATAAGACGGCCGTTGCAATGATTCCCCACTTGCGCACTGCTTTAGATATTTTGAAAATCTTATCAGAAGATAGTCCACCATAATCGGCTTTATAGACATTCTTAAGTTTAGTTGCTGACTTTTGAACCTCTTTAGTAGCTTCAGGTGTTGATGCATTGACAATAAATACATCATATAATGGATTTTCATCTTTAGAGAATAATTTCCAGCTATTTCCCATATCTTCAACTAATTTTTCGTATTGTTCTTTTTTACTTGAGAACTTAACTTCTTTCACTTCTGGTAGCTTTTTAAGCTCTTTTTCTAAATTATCCAATTCTTTCTTCTCTGTTCCAATCTCAACGAATACTGAGACATCTACAGTACGTTCAATATCTTTAGCTAATTTCGTTACATTAAAGATAATTGATAAGAAAATCCCTACTAAAACTAATGTAACGGTAACCGCACTAACTGATGCTAAAGTCATCCATCCATTACGTTTTAAACTTTTTAAACTTTCGCCAATATGACGGAAAAATGTTCTAATCATCGTAACCGTATTCCCCCTCACGTTGGTCGCGAATAATACGACCATTTTCAATAGCTAATACACGGTGACGAATCGTATTTACGATTGTACTATTGTGTGTTGCCATTAAAACAGTTGTTCCTTGTAAATTAATTTTTTCTAAAAGTTTCATAATTTCCCAAGAATTTTCAGGATCTAAATTCCCTGTGGGTTCATCAGCTATTAGAACTTTTGGTGTATTTACGATTGCACGAGCAATCGCAACACGTTGTTGCTCCCCACCAGATAATTCACTTGGGAACATACGCACTTTATGACGCAATCCAACTAAATCTAAAACTTCTAATACACGTTTTTTGATTTCTCTTGGTTTTTTACCAATTACTTGCATAGCGTAAGCTACATTCTCATACACTGTTTTCTTAGGTAATAATTTATAATCTTGGAATACAATCCCAACATCACGTCTTAAGTATGGTACTTGTTTATCTTTAATTTGCATTAAATCATGATCACATACTGTTAAACTACCTTTTGTTGCTTTTTCCTCACGGTATAAAAGACGAATAAATGTTGATTTACCAGCCCCACTGGGCCCTACAACATAAACAAAATCGCCTTGTCCGATATTAATCGAAACATTTCTAAGGGCTGTTGTACCATTAGAATATTTTTTCGTAACATCAATCATTTCAATCATTTACATTCCCCTATCTTACAATAGTTGTTTTTTGAAAAATAACTAGTTTTATCTTTTTAAGACTGTCACTATTATAGCACTTGAATATTGTAATTCATCTTACTTTTAATTACAAGTTTATTTCAAATATATCACGCATTATAAACTTAATCGTAAGAAAGCGTCTATAAAGTCGTCCAAATCTCCATCCATAACAGACTGAGTATTCCCAACTTCGAAATTGGTTCTATGATCTTTAACCATAGAATACGGGTGAAAAACGTAAGATCTGATTTGTGATCCCCAACCAATTTCCATTTGTTCTCCTTTGATAGCCGCTGCTTCTTTTTCTTGTTTTTCAAGTTCTAATTGATGTAGCTTAACTTTTAACATGCCCAATGCCTGCTCTCTATTCTTCAATTGAGAACGCTGAGCTTGGCTTGAAACAACAAATCCCGTTGGAATATGGGTCAATCGAACAGCAGAATCGGTTTTATTAACATGCTGACCACCTGCCCCACTTGCTCTGAATGTATCCATTTTAATATCATCAGGGTTAATTTCTATTTCTATTTCATTATTAAGTTCTGGCATGACATCAACCGAACAAAAAGAAGTATGTCTTCTACTTTGCGAATCAAACGGTGAAATTCTTACTAATCGATGGACACCCTTTTCAGCTTTTAAATACCCATACGCATTTAAACCTTTGATTAATAATGTAACACTTTTTATTCCGGCATCATCACCCGCTTGATAGTCGATATATTCCACCTTAAAATCATGAGCATTCGCCCACCTTGTGTACATTCGGAGTAACATATCTCCCCAATCTTGCGATTCAGTTCCGCCTGCGCCCGGATGTAACTCCAGAATAGCATTATGACTATCGTATGGTCCATTTAAAAGTTGTGTTAATTCATACTGAGATAATTGATTTAAGAATAATGTTAGTCGGTCAGTTAACTCTTTTTCAAACTCTACATCATCTTCCTCACCAAGCATTTCAAGAAATACCATCAACTCGTCATACTCTTCTTCCAACTTTTTATACAATTCATATTTAGCTTTTAAAGCATTACTCTCATCAATTACTTTTTGTGCTGAATTATTATCATCCCAAAAACCTGGTTCAGACATTTTGTTATCTAAAACAGCAAGAGTCTGTTCTAACTCATCTAAGTCAAAGGGACCTCCCAAATTCGAGCAATTTGCTTTGAGCAGATTCTAGTTCTTTTTTGATTTCACTAATTTCCACGCTGTCATCTCCTTTAAAAAAAAGCAATGCGGCTTGGATTATCCAAACCGCACTGTCATATTACATCTCTTTACCGTGACAGTTCTTAAATTTCTTGCCACTACCACATGGACATAAATCATTACGTCCTACATTTTCAACTTGACGAGGTTTTTTGCGAGAGTCTGAATCCACTCGACCTTCATCCAATGAAGGTTTAGTCACTTCAGCTTGCGCTACTTGCTCACGTTGAACATTTTGTCTAATTTCTGATTTCATGAACAAACGAGTAACATCATACTCAATTGAACCAACCATTTCATTAAACATTCTATAACCTTCTTGTTGATATTCAACAAGCGGATTATTTTGCCCATAAGCTCGTAAACCAATTGACTCACGTAATTGATCCATAGCATCAATGTGATCTGTCCACTTCATATCTACTACGCGTAAAATAACTACTTTTTGGAATTCAAGTAATTGTTCTTCACTTTGTAACTGATCAGCTTTTGTTTCAAATACTTCCTTAGCCTTAGAAACTAGGTAGTCTGTCATTTCCTCTGGTGTCTTACCTTCAATATCAGCTAATGTAATATCATCTTCATGAATTAAGCATGCGCCAGCAAAATCAACGATACCTTGCAAGTTCCAATCTTTTTTCTCTGGAGCTGTTGTATGGTCTACAACAACTTGCTTAATCGTACGTTCAACCATGCCCATAACAACAGGTGTTAACGACTCATCAGACATGATAACTTCATTACGTTGTGCATAAATAATTTCACGTTGCTCACGCATTACATCATCATATTGCAAGACGTTTTTACGTGTATCGTAGTTATTACCCTCAACACGTTTTTGTGCTGCTTCAACTTGTTTAGATAACATTTTACTTTGGATAACTGCATCTTCTTCTGCAATCTTGAAACGGTCTAACATTGCTTTAACTTTATCAGAACCGAAACGTTTCATTAAATCATCTTCTAAAGATAAGTAGAATTGAGTAACACCTGGGTCACCTTGACGTCCAGCACGACCACGTAACTGATTATCAATACGGCGAGATTCGTGACGTTCAGTACCAATAACTGCTAGTCCACCTAATTCTTTAACACCTAAGCCTAATTTAATATCTGTACCACGACCAGCCATATTTGTTGCGATTGTTACCGCTCCTTTTTGGCCAGCATTTAAAATGATTTCAGCTTCTTTAAAATGATTTTTCGCATTTAAAACTTCATGAGGAACGCCTTCTTTATTTAATAAATCAGATATTAATTCTGAAGTTTCAACGGCAACCGTACCAACTAGAACCGGTTGTCCGGCTGCGTGACGTTCTTTAATATCTTGAACTACCGCTTTAAATTTACTTCCAAGAGTTGGATATAGTAAATCTGACCTGTCATCACGAGCGATGGGACGGTTTGTAGGAATTTGGAACACTTCCATGTTATAAATCTCACGGAATTCTTCTTCTTCTGTTTTAGCCGTACCAGTCATACCTGATAATTTTTTATACATTCTAAAGAAATTTTGGTACGTAACGTTAGCCATAGTTTTTGTTTCATCTTCAATTTCAACGCCCTCTTTAGATTCGATAGCTTGATGAAGGCCATCAGAATAACGACGACCATCCATAATACGACCAGTAAATTGATCAACGATCATTACTTTACCATCTTGGACAACATAATCAATGTCTAACAGCATGATATAGTTTGCGCGTAATGAATTATCTAGGTAATGTGTTAACGCCGTATTTTCAATGTCATATAAGTTTTCGACACCAAAATTTTCTTCAGCCTTTGAAATACCTTCTTCTGTAAAAGCAATCGTTTTAGATTGAACATCAATTTTATAATCCACTTCATTTTCTAAACGTTTTACAAAATTATCTGCTCTAGAATATAAAGCTGTTGATTTTTCTGCTCCACCAGAAATAATAAGTGGTGTACGGGCTTCATCGATTAAGATTGAATCAACCTCATCGACAATAGCATGGTTTAATGGACGTTGTACCATATCTTCACGGTAAACAACCATATTATCACGTAAATAATCAAAGCCTAACTCACTATTTGTACTATAAGTAATATCACAAGCATAAGCTAAACGTTTTTCTTCAGATGATTTTTCATTTAAGTTAAGTCCAACTGTCAGACCTAAGAAATTATATAACTCACCCATTTCACTAGCATCACGAGTAGATAAGTACTCATTTACTGTAACAACGTGCACGCCTTCTCCTGATAAAGCATTTAGGTATACTGGCATTGTAGCTGTTAACGTTTTACCTTCACCGGTCTTCATCTCTGGAATATTACCTTCATGAAGAACGATACCACCCATAACTTGAACTTTATAAGGGTGTAGGCCTAGTACACGCTTAGCTCCTTCACGAACTACAGCAAATGCTTCTGGTAATAAATCATCTAACGTTTCACCTTTTTGTAGACGCCCTTTGAATTCCTCTGTTTTACCTTTTAATTCATCATCGCTTAATTTTGACATAGCTTCATCATGTATAAAAACTTTATCTGCAAGCTTTTCTAAGCGTTTAATTTCTTTTTTGTCACTTTCAATTATCTTTTTAAGAAAATTAGCCATTCTGTCGTTCCTTTCATAATAAAAGAATCAATACGATTCTATCTGTTCTTATTTTTTAGTTTATAAACAATTTAATAATTTATCAATCCATCTCTATTATTTTAGCATTTTTGGAATGAAATTGAAATAGTTTTACTCTAATACAATACCACATTGTACAATTAGTTTTAATTAAATATTTATATTTTTTTAAATAAATGTATAATTAAATTATCAAAAAAAAAAAAAATGAATGAAATAGGGGGCGTTATATATAAAAAATCCAAATAGATTACTAGTGCTACTCCTTCTTGTTCTTGTATTTAGCGGAATAAGTTATCTTTCAGTAATAAATAAGCAACAGCAAGTTTTTCACCCTGCTCCAAACGTTTTAAACGATACTTCCCCTGTAATCTTTATACACGGTAGCGGCGGTAATGAAACAAACATGATTCCATTTGCACAACAGTTAAATAAAAAAATGACCTCAGATGATATTTTAAAAATAAAAGTAAAAAAAGACGGGACACTTGAGTATTTATCTGATTTTGGACGAGAACCACAATATCCATGTGTATTTATTGGCTATGAAGAGCCAGAAGCTTCCATTCAAAATTGGGCTGTAGGTCTAGCAACAGTCATCGACTCTTTAGATAAAACCTATCATTTCAAATCATATAAACTTGTTGGCTTTTCTAACGGTGGCCTTGCCGGTTCCTACTACATTGAGTCTCCGCTCTCCAAAAAACATAAAAAAGATATAACACACCTCGCTTTACTAGGTTCACCATTCAATGATCTTGATCCTATCACTAACGAAACACTAGACGATCTTACAACAAAATCAGACTCCTACTTCAAACAATTCTCTGATGCAACAGATGGTATTCCACATACCTTAAAAGTTTTATCAATCGCTGGCGATAATCAGCAAGGAACCTTATCAGATGGAACGGTCCCCATAAGTAGTGCTTTTGGCTCCCGTATCATTTTTAAACCAACTGTGAGTTTGTACCAAGAAAAAACAATCAAAGCATCCCATGGTGAACTCATATCACCAGAGAACACCTCACTTGTCACAGAGGTCGCAACGTTTCTAACAAAATAAAAAACCTTGACCATGGTCAAGGTTTTTTATTTTAATTTGTTTCAATTAATCCATATTTACCATCTTTACGTTTATAAACGATACTTGTTCCATTTGTTTCTGAATCCTCAAAGATAAAGAAATTATGACCAAGCATGTTCATTTGTAGAACCGCTTCTTCACTATCCATTGGTTTAAGTGATAAGCGTTTTGTTCTTACAATTTCAAGTTCAGGCTCTTTCTCTTCTTTTTCGTCGCCTTGGTTATTTAGGAAGACAGCCGCCATTTGAGTATCGATATTGCCTTCTCTTTGTTTGCGATTAATACGCGTTTTGAATTTTCTGATTTGTCTTTCTAATTTATCAACTACAAGATCAATACTT
The DNA here is from genome assembly GCF_029143285.1 of Vagococcus proximus. Classification (GTDB taxonomy): domain Bacteria; phylum Bacillota; class Bacilli; order Lactobacillales; family Vagococcaceae; genus Vagococcus_D; species Vagococcus_D proximus. The sequence continues at coordinate 447,318 of NZ_JAPDSH010000001.1, read as the reverse complement.
GCATATAAATCATGAGACGTTTCTTCCGCTCTTAGTACTATGTATGGTAAAGGAATCGTAACCTCCACTTTTGCATTTTTATCTGAGTAAACTTTTAAATTCACATGAGCTGTTGCATCAATCGTTTTTTCTTTATCAAAATAACGTTCTAATTTAGATACTTTTTTCTCAACATAGTCTCTAATAGCATCTGTTACCTCGATATTTTCTCCACGAATATTGAATTTTAGCATAACAATTACCCCTCTCATTTACCATTTATAAGAAGTAGTTTTTCTTAATTACTTAACTTCTTCTTGTCTTTATTATAACTAATTAAAAATTAAATTTCAATTAATAACCTCTCACTTCTCGTTGAACACTTCTATCAAAAATCTACAAAGATAGCGCTACCAACACTTGCAAGCTCCTATTTATACTAAAATTAAATTTCAGTTAAATTACCGTGCTAGCGAAACTGTCCTAATCTCAGCAACTCCTTCCATCCTCAACAATGAACAAGCGTGCCTTAACGTGCGACCAGTTGTATACACATCATCTACAATTACTATTTTAGCCGTTTTAAAATTTATTTCACTATTCGAATATAATGCGAACGATTGGGGAGTTTTTAGACGTTCATCACGATTTTTTTCGCTTTGTGCTTTATTAGCTGTATCAAGTTTAATAAATAACGGAACAACTTTGACTCCAGCTTGATTTAGTAACTCGTCCACTTGATTAAATCCTCTCTCATTTAAACGCTGAGTCCCTAACGGTATAGTTGTAATAATCCACCCATGGTATGCAGTTAATAGTTTTTTAAAATCTGAATGAAAGCACTTCGCTAACCGTATATCACCAATAAACTTATACTGTTTAAACCATTCTTGCATGACTGTATTATATGAGAATATAGCCTCATGTTGAATACGACCAAGATTATCAGCCTTATCCCAAGCTAAACAATCTTTACAAATGGATTCTTCATTCGGTTTTGAGCAATTGGGACAACTTTTACTTTTATCAATCCGTTCGAATTGATTTTTACACGTTAGACATATCATTTCTGGAATTAAGGGTTTAAATAAAAATAAATCTACTAGTGATAATCTAACATCAATCCGTCTTTCACAAATTATACAATTCATCATCTCACCTCATTTTCACCACGTTTAACCAACTCATTCATCTTCTTTATTTCTTTTTTTGCCTGACTCATCGCTCGACTCCGACCTTCCGCTAAAAAATAAACATCACCAGATGGGTCCTGACCACTTCGACCTGCTCTTCCCGCAATTTGAATAAGACTATGAGTGTTAAACACGATATGATCTGCATCTACAACAATGACATCTATGCAAGGAAAAGTTACACCTCGCTCTAAAATAGTTGTTGTAAAAAACCATCTGTACTCTTCTTCTCTCATTTTTTGCACGTTTAAAATTCTATCTTCATCTGATGCATAAGAAAAACCTTGCATAACACCTGGAAATAATTGTTTTGTGAGATGAACTAACTTCTTTAACATCACAACGCTTGGACAAAAAATTAATACCTGCCTTTGTTTACTTTCTTTTTGCAACAGTATCCTTTTAAGAGTTCTGTCTAGTTTTCCTTGCTTAAGTTTGTATTGCCAATTTCTCACAAATTTGAATTCGGGAACGGGCAAAGCATAACCATGATAACGCTTGGCTAAGGTTATTCCCTCAAGCTCTCCTTTTTTTACTTTTGTAAGCAGCATCTTAGGTGGTGTAGCGCTAAGATAAATAAAAGATCCCTTTTCCTTCAGCGCGTTGTTACTTGCATAGTCTAGCTCCTTATTATTTAAATATGGAAAGGCATCTACCTCATCAATAATCAACACATCAAAAGCTCTATAAAAACGGAAAAGCTGATGACATGTCAACACCACCAATTGACTATAAAAATACGGTTCATCTTGTTTACCATACAAAAGAGAAACCTCTATAGCAGAAAAAGCTGCTTTTATTCTAGGAAATAATTCAATACAAACATCTACCCTCGGCGATGCAATTCCAATTCTATACCCTTTCGCTAAAGCTAATTCTATTCCTTTAAAAAGCATTTCTGTTTTCCCTGCCCCTGTAACCGCATGAATTAAAATTGAGGACCTATCCTCTATCGCCTTCACAATCCTCTCAGAAACTCTCTTCTGATCTTTTGAAAGCACTCCGTCCCAAGTCAGTGCCCCTTTTATTCTCCCTTGCATAGAATAATCACTATTGATCCCATAAAAAACACCTATACTCGTAACCCTCCCCAACATAATGCAAGCAGGACAATATTTAATCGGACTGTCTGTAAAAGCTAAGTCCACAAGTTCCGTGTTGCCACATCTCAAACATGTCAAAATGCCATGTTCAATACTCATTGTTTGTGAAATAGTTATTCCCACTTCTCCCTCCAATTGTTCTTTACTATAGGGTAATTCATTTAATAGTAGTCGTCTGCCTATTAACAACATCTTATCTATCTCCATATAACACCTCCTGAAAATAGATACGTTTTTTTTACGAAATATTAGCAGTTTATTATACTTTGTTTTATAATCAAAGGGACTTTACAATTATGTTAAAGAATCGAAAGGATGATTCTCATGAAAACAAAAGAAAAGGTACTCTCTACTGATGGAAAAACTTCCCTTAATCACGTGACTTGGTCCCCTTCAACAGGCAAACCAAAAGCTATTTTACAACTTGTTCACGGTATGGCTGAGTACATTGAGCGCTATGACGCATTTGCTCATTACCTAAATGAAAATAAGATACTCGTTGTAGGTCACGATCATCTAGGTCACGGCTATTCAGTAGATGAAGGTGCACCTCTATACGGCTACTTTAGTAAGGAAAACAGCCCTGAAATATTAATTGAGGATGTCCATTCCATCACACTTAAAACTCAAACAGTTTACCCCGATTTACCTTATTTCATTATGGGACATAGTATGGGATCATTTGTAGTTAGAAATTACCTTAAGAAATACTCATCACTTGTGGATGGTGCCATTATAATGGGAACAGGTGGCCGTCGCCCTGAACTCAAAGCTGCCTTGGCTGTTACCGCCCTACTTAACAAAAAACAACCCACTGTGATAAATAAGAAAATCGACACGCTTGCTTTTGGTAATTTTTACAAATCATTCCCTGAAAAACGGACACCTATGGACTGGCTATCTAAAAACAAACAAAACGTAGACGACTACCTAGAAGATCCACTACTTGGATTCACCTTTACCAACAATGGATTTGACACATTGTTCCAATTAACCGCTGCGGCAAATGAAAAAGGGTGGTATAACGCAATCAATCATACTTTACCTTTTCTCTTTATAAGTGGTGAACAGGACCCTGTAGGTAATTTCGGAAAAGCTGTGATACAAGTCACTGAAGAGATGGCAACTGACGGCTTTGACGCTATTACCTTACAACTCTATCCAGATTTACGTCATGAACTCTTAAATGAAAAAGAAAGTGATTTAATTCAATCCGATATCCTGAACTGGATTAATCACCAACTTACTAAATAAAAAGACGGTTAGCTAAGCTAACCGTCTTTTTTAATGATCTTCACTATAATAAACTTCAATACCTTCTTTTTTCAAAATATTAATAAACTCTGAAGGTCGATCAAAAAATGGTACTAAGGCCGTTGCCTCACCACTTTGCTTCAAAATAGTGACAGATTTTGGTAACTCAATACTATTCCCATCAAACACTACATCAACCTCTGATTTATCTTTCATCTCTAACACTAGTTTTCTATATCCTAATGTTTTTACTTTATGAGGATTTTTTAAATCAGGCTTACGGACAACCTCTGTAGCACCCTTGTATAAAAAATGACCAATACGAGTTGTTCTACTTTCTCCATATACCATCTGTCCCTTATTTAAATAATTATCTGTTGTTACAGGATAAAGAATTCGACCTTCTCCCTCTTCAAATACATTCTCCTCAACTTCTTCTGTTACAGGAAATAATAAATAGGGTATAAGTTCTATTCTAGCTCTCCAAATATCAGTAAGTGAAACTTTTTTACCATTAGCTAAAACCAATCGTTCATTTTCAAACACGCCTTTAATTGCATCCAAAACAATCCACTCCTTACTATTTGATTTCCTCTTCATTCTACTATTAAATCCCCTATAAATTCAAATATTAATTAAAAATACTCATTATTTTTGCTTGCTTGATACACATAGCCTCGCTATACTTAATATGAAACGAGGTGTAACATGTTAACAACATACTTAACCATTAAAGAAAATGGAACACATGAAATCGAAATTAAAAAATCACGCTTCATTTGTCATCTTTACCGCATAAAATCAGAAGATGAGGCAAAAGAACTTTTAAATCAAATAAAAAAAGAACACTGGAAAGCGAGTCATAACTGTCATGCTTATGTTTTGGGTGACACCAATGAATTACAACGGAGTAGTGACGACGGAGAACCAAGTGGAACTGCTGGTCTACCCATGTTGGATATCCTAAAGAAGCGAAATATTATCAATACGCTCGCTATTGTCACACGCTATTTCGGCGGTACTGAATTAGGCAAAGGTGGTTTAATCCGTGCATATGGTGGCTCAGTTAATGATGCTCTAGACGCGATTGGAATAGTCGAAGGGAAACTTCAACAAGAAGTATTTGTCACATTAGATTACAATCAACATAGTAAATTTGATTACTTTATTGAAAATTCAACCTACACTATTAAAGAAACTGCTTTTACAGATAAAGTTGTTGTGACCTGTATGGTTGATGAGCCTGACATTGACGTGTTTTATAATGAAATAACTGAGTTATTTAGCGGACAAGCACTACTAACTAAGGGAAATAAAACCTACCACGAGACACTTTTAACTTAAAAGGAGGAACATCTTTGACTATACGCTGGACAGACTCTATTTCAGACCCCATTTACAATGATTCCTTGGCAATTAGAAAAGACGTATTTATTAATGAACAACACATTTCGCCTGCCATTGAGATCAGCGAGGAAGAAGAGTCCTATCACTTTGTGGTGTATTCTAAAGAAAATACACCTATTGCTACTTGTCGTCTCAAGCAATTAGATGACACAACCTTTAAACTGCAACGTTTTGCGGTTAGACCTACCTACCGAAAAAAAGCAATTGGAAAATCGCTTATTCAAGAGGTCGAATCATTTGTAAGTAAACACAGGGCTTCTAACATCGTTCTAAGTGCACAAGAACATGCTTTACCTTTTTATCTTAAACAGGGCTATGTTGTAAGTGGTCGTCCTTTTGAAGAAATCGGAATACCACATTACCCTTTAAAAAAATCACTTTCACTGCACTAACTAGACCTATAAAAACGAGGAATTATGATGCTAACTTTTGAACATTCTAACAATCTTAGCGCTCTTGATCGAACGATTATCAATTACATAGAAAATAACTACGAAAAAGTTATGTATATGCGAGTAAGAGACCTTGCAAATGAAACTTATACATCACCTGCTACTGTATTGAGGTGTGTTAAGAAACTTGGGTTCGCTAACTTTCCAGACTTTAAAGCACAACTCCAACTTAAAAAAAATCAAAAAAGAGAAAAACTGAATCCAGATCTCCCGTTTTCTTTTCAAAAAAATTTTGAGAAAGACTTAGCAGCTATCGGAAAGTTGATTGAGAAAGCAGATATTACTTATTGTTTAGGTTTAGGAAACTCTCAATTGATGGCAACTTACGCGTCAAATTTACTAACCACTATCGGTTATCGGAGTTTTAGTACAGATCCTGTCCTATCCTCCTACAGTCTAAATAATAAACAACACTCTGCTTCTTCGATTCCAGATGTTTGTTTGATTTTTTCTGCTTCTGGAGAATCACACAGTATTGTCCAGCTAGCGAAAGAGTTAAAAGGTACAACTATTGTGACCATTAGTATTTCAAGCAAAGCCTTCAACTCCTTGGCAACGTACACAGATTATCATTTCAACTACAATTCAGCAGTTGAGCGTACACCTCATAATTTGGATTTGAGCTCGCAGTTGCCCACTGTGTATTTTATTGAAACACTTATTCAATTTTTTATTTTCTTTTAAGGCTTAATCCATTCGATTTAATGATATCTTTATACCAATAAAAACTCTCTTTTTTAATACGTGTCAGTTCTTTTTCAGACTCTTCATCTCGGTCTACATAAACAAAACCATAGCGTTTTTGGTATCCATTTAACCAACTTAACAAATCAGTAAAACTCCACGTACAATAACCTAAAACGTCGACACCGTCTTCTATTGCTTTTCCAATCTCACTGACATGTTTTTCAAGAAAATCAATCCGATTAGCGTCATTGACAGTCCCATCTTCTTCTAACTTATCAAAATCTCCGAGCCCATTTTCAGTAATTAGGATAGGTATATCATAACGACTAGCAATCCGTCTTAAGGCTAATCTCAATCCTACTGGATCAATCGTCCAATCCCAATTGGTTGTTTCTAGAGTGGGATTAACTGCCGTTTTAAATAAACCAGGTAACCCTTTACTTTCACTCTTCCCTTTTTCTCCAGTTGTATTCATTTTACTATCAAAACCAATTCCATCACTAGGATTTGCTTCTAGTGTCGCCGTTTGATAATAATTCAAACCCATAAAATCTGGTCGACCCGCTTTTAAGAGTTCGCTATCACCTGGTAATTGTGTAGGCGCAAGCCCTTTGTCTTCTAATACTTTCATCGCTAACCTTGGATAGGTTCCACGAACGTAGCAATCCATCCAAAAATAAGAAAGCAGTTCTTGGTGTTGTTCAGCAGCTAAACAGTTTTCAGGCTGGCAATCCAATGCATAAGAAGGCGTATAAGCAAAACTTGGACCAATCTTTCCTTTATAACCGCCCTCTCGAAATGCCTTTATAACAGAAGCATTAGCTAAATTAGCAATATGATTAGCTTCATACATACGCTTAGGATCTTTAACAGCCGGCGGATGCGTAGCGAATAAATAACCATGCATGATAAATATATTTTGTTCATTTAATGAAACCCAATAATTTACTCGATCAGAAAACATTTCAAAAAGAACTTTTGCATATTCTGTAAAATCTTGAATGATTTCTCTGGATTCCCAGCCCCCATATGATGCTTGAAGTGCGTAAGGTAAATCCCAATGATAAAGAGTAACGATTGGCTCAATACCGTATTTCAAAAGCTCATCAATTAAATCACTATAGAATTTCAAACCTTCCAGATTAATTTCACCTTTACCGTTAGGGATAATGCGCGACCACGAAATTGAAAAACGATAAGCCTTTAATCCCTGTTCAGCCATCAATTTAACATCTTCCTTGTAACGATGATAATGATCAACTGCTATATTACCCGTTGTACCTTTATAAGTTGCCCCAGGCTGTTTCACAAATTCATCCCAAATAGAAGCCGCTTTTCCATCTTCATTCCAAGCTCCTTCAATTTGATAAGCAGCTGAGGCTGAGCCCCATAAAAAATCTGATGAAAACAAACTTCTCTCCTCTTTAGCCATATATTCACTCCTCATTTTTTTTATATACTCATGATAATACAAAACCATACAACTATGACGGGTTTCTCACATTCTGATTGTAAAAACAAGCATGAAACGATGTGTTTCATATCTAAATAAAAAAAGAAGACCTCTTGGTCTTCTTTTTTTATTTCATGGATAATGAACGAGTTGATCGACGTACAATATAAAGTCCTAATCCTACCACAGCTACAATACCTAACCAAAAGCCGATAGGGTTTGTAAAAATCATCTTAAATTTCTCAAAAATGTCAATTTGGATATACTCAGGGGTGACATTCATCACCGCAATCAATAACACAGGTATTAATATAATAACTATTAAACTAACAAAAAAAACAGGTAGTACAGCAAAACGTTTTGTTTGAGCCATGCAAAACCAAACAACAATTCCAAGTAAAACTAATTCAATTACATCAATCAAGCGAGTCAACCAAAAGTTAACGGCTAAGCTTGGTGCTAGTGTATACTTCCACGTATCATCCGTATAATAAAATAAATAATCCAAAACTATCGGATAAAGCACTCTGTAAAGAACAACCCACGTCACTGCAAAAAATAAAATGCCAAGTAAATTCGCCACATATTGCGTTTTTCTTGAAATGCTAAATTGTGCTCCTAAGGTAAATACTTTCTTGATTGGATTGGTCATGACAATAATAAATAACAACCATAAGGATTGTGTAAAACCATTAGATGCTTTAAAATCCCCTTGCCAGTTTACATTATTAATCAAATCAACAGCTATAGGAAAAACAATATCTATTAATATAGCGAAACTCGAAACAATTAGTGTTGTTATCACCCAAATTTTAAAATAATATCTAAAAATAGGCTTAATCTTCATGTGTCAAAACCTCCTTACCTGATGTAAATTGAATAAACATTTTTTGTAGATCAACACGATCCACGGTCAATTCATCTGAAAGTTCCGGTAACTTCCCGTAGCAGTATACTGTCACTTCTCCGCCCATTTCTTCAGAGCCAATAATCGTTGGTTCCTTAAGTAATGATTCCATTTTTTCTTTAGGACCTTTTACGGACCACGCTTTAGCTAAAATATGATCGACTGTCTCATCTAAAATTATTTGTCCTTCATCCAATACAATAACTGAATTAATAACATTAGCTATCTCAGAAATTAAATGTGTTGACAAAATAAAACTACGAGGTTTATCAATAAATGTTGCCAACAATTCTTTATAAAAAATATCACGATGATTGGCGTCCAGTCCTAATGTAGGTTCATCTAGAAATATAAATTTACACGGAACACATAAGGCTAAAATAATATTAAAAATTGATTTATAACCTGTTGAAAGTTTAGCTAATTTCATTTTGACATCCAATCCAAATATATCAACTAAACGCTCCATTAACTCTGTATCAAAATCGTCATACACTAGCTTAGCAAAATTGAAATAATCTTTTGCTTGCATAGAGTCATCTTTTCCAAACAAACAACTATCGTTGACTAAGAAGATTTCAGACAATAACTCGTCATTTTCAAGAACATTTTCATTATCTAATAGAACTTCACCCTCATCACCTATTATTCTGTTATTTATAATTGAAAGGAGAGTACTCTTTCCTGCACCATTTCGACCTAACAAGCCATACAACTGTCCTTCTTCTAATTTAAAGTTAACTTGATGCAACACTTGCTTCTTACCAAATGATTTATCAATACTAATTATTTCTAATTTACTCATTTTCAAACCCTCTCTCAATTAATACTAGTAGTTCTGATTTGGATAAATTTAAGCCTTTCGCCTCCGCTACTAAACCTACAATATTTTCATTAATAAATTGCTCTTTGCGCTCTTCAAAAATAAGTTGACTCCCATTTTCTGTTACAAACATTCCAATACCACGTCGTTTGACTAATATTTTTTTTGATACGAGTAAATTCATTCCTTTTAAAACAGTCGCAGGATTAACATTATAGCGTTTAGAAATTTCAGTCGTAGAAGGAATCTGTGTACCTGGGCTATATACCCCTTTCATCACACCTTCTTCTATTTGCTTTGCAATTTGTTTATATAAAGGTAATGTACTATCAAAATCTAATCTCATCCCATCACCCTCCTAGTTAATCAGTTAATCACTAACCTAACTAAGTATACAGTAACCGTTTTTTCGTGTAAAGACTAATTGTTATTTTTAGTACCTATTATACAATTGGACTCTAGAAAAACGATGAGAATTTTATGAGCTTAATTGCAAAATAAACACTTAAAATGATAGACTAAATAAGAAGAAATTAAGGAGGTCGTATAAATTATGACAAGTATCACTATCGCAAAAAATGACAAAGATTTGGGAATACCGCTACAATACTTAAACCGCCATGGTTTTATTACAGGTGCTACCGGAACTGGAAAAACAGTCACACTCAAGGTTATTGCTGAACAATTAAGTAAACAAGGGATTCCAGTATTTTTAGCCGATATCAAGGGTGATTTAGCTAGTTTATCTCAGGCTGGAGATGAAAGTAAAATGAAGGAACGCCTTGAAAAACTTGGAATTAGCGACTACACTGCTCAACCTTTTCCAGTTCGGCTGTGGGATGTATACGGTGAATTAGGTCACCCTGTTAGAGGGACAATTTCAGAGATGGGGCCTATCTTACTTTCTCGTTTATTTGAATTAAGTGAGACTCAAGCAGACGTCTTACAAGTTTTATTTAAAATAGCAGATGACAAAGGCTATCTTTTAATTGATTTAAAGGATTTACAAGCACTAGTAACAGAAGTAAGCAATCATTTGCCTGACTACACTGGTGAATATGGCCATATTACTAAACAAACTTTAGGGGCGATTCAACGTCACCTACTTACAATCCAAGAACAAGGCGGAGATTTATTTTTCGGAGAGCCCGCTATAAAACTAACTGATTTCATCAGACAAGATGAGACTGGCAAAGGCTATCTTAATATTTTAATGGCACAAAAACTTTATCAAAACCCATTATTATACGCAACCATGTTAATTTGGTTGCTTGCACAATTGTTTGAAGAACTACCTGAAGTTGGTGATCTAGATAAGCCAAAACTTGTTTTTTTCTTTGACGAAGCGCATCTTTTATTTAATGATATGCCCAAGAGTCTAGTTTCACAGGTTGAAAAAGTCGTTCGTTTAATCCGCTCGAAAGGTGTTGGTGTTTATTTTGTTACCCAAAACCCTATCGACTTACCAGAATCGATTTTAGCTCAATTAGGCAATCGTATCCAACATGCCTTACGCGCTTACACACCTAAAGAACAAAAAGCTATTAAGGCTGCTGCTGATAGCTATCGTCCCAATGAAAACTTCAAAGTGGCAGATGTTATTACTGAATTGCAAGTTGGTGAAGCTTTAATTTCATTTTTAGATGAGACTGGAACCCCTAGTGTTGTTGAACGTGCAATGATTAGGCCACCAGAAAGTTTCCTAGGAACAGTTGATGAAACACAGTACAAAAAACTAATTGAAAGCTCTCCTTTCGATGCACAGTATAAAACTCCTGTTGATCGTGAATCAGCTTATGAACTCCTTTCTAAAAAAATTGATGCTGAACGAGAAGAAGAAGCGAAAGAGAAGTTACAAAAAGAGTTAGAAAAAGAAGAGAAAATTAAAGAAAAAGCGAAGAAGAAAAAACCAAAAGGTGCTGTCGAAAAAATAGCAGACTCTTTCACAAATCAGTTAATCAGAAGCATTGGTCGAGAAATGAGCCGTAGTGTACTTGGTATATTTAAACGTAAATAAAAAGGCCGTTATGGTCTTTTTATTTACGTTTTTTCAAATAACGTTCGTTTTGTATATTAATGGTGAAAAAAAATCACTTCCTAATAATAAATCAATTTGTTCAAATAACTATTTTTTTGAAAAAACTACCCTATTTGAGCGTTTTGTTTTATTTTTTGGTTTTTTTTTGTTATTTTCATATAATAACAACCTATTTGTTTTATGATAAAATAAATAGAATTCATTATATCTGTTGAATAAAGGAGAAAAGATCTTTATGTTAAATCTTATATTTAAAACGAATGAACACAAAATACTAATGCTGCTTAATCAACTTTCTAGCGAGAACCCGAAACAAAAAACGGACCTCTGTGAAAGTTTAGCAGTAAGTCGACCGACATTAGATCGATACGTTTCACAGCTTAATGATTATTATCAGGATCAATTTAAAACAAGCCAACCTATTATTATAAATACAGGGCAAACTTTACAAATTGATTTTAACTCACCTGAAAATCAACACCTAAGTAAAAATATCCTAATTATAAAAAAAGTTCAATCTGATTTATCTCATTCCTATGAGTATTTAATCTTGAACTATTTAGTAAAACATCGCCATTTTAAACTAAGTGAACTTTTAACTGAAATTAATATTTCAGAAGTTTACTACAATCAAATTCTAGCTCGACTTAAGGCATTTTTAAAACACTATAATATAACAATCAAAACGAAACGCGGAAATATCGGGTTAGAGGGTAGCTTGCAAAATATCCTTCTTTTTTCATACCTATTCTCAGAAATGCATGATAAATTATTTTCTGATGGAGAAAACTATAATGACGACAAAAAATCAGAAATAGAACACTATCTTGCGGACCATACCATTAGTGATTTAAATGATTTTCAACAATTTCGTGCCAATACCTTATACAATTGTATAAGAAACTTCTTACCAGAATTAGAAACCTATACAATAGAAGATCCAGATGTAAAGCTATTGTTGAAACTCTTATATGAGGAAACGAATTTATTTAGTCCTGAAATTACTGACATGATTTCCAACCCGGATGCCCTTGCTTTTACAAACTTTTTAATTCTAATACTATTTTCTCAAGTTGCTGAACAAAATGACCATCTTATAATCTACTTAAACATCTTAGAGAAATTAAATACTGAATTACCAGAAATTATTATGCAGTCTGAAGAAATCAGCCAACATTTACTAGACAGTATTGGCCCTATTTCAAAAAAAGATGCTCTAACATTTAACTACACAACGTTAGTCAGCCTCATCTATCTCAAACTTTTTTCATCAGACATGAAGAGTATCTTTAAAGCAACTCAGCTAACTGAGGACGTCAAAGATACTTCTCCAAAATCAACTCTTCAAGCTAATATTTCATCAGATTTAATTAAAACAGGCATTTCACCAAGCTATGCAAAACTATTATTAGATAATATTGACTTTTTCGAAGAATTAACATCATCTTTCTATCGAAAAACACGCCAAACTAAACTTTATGTTGTATTAGATTTTCAAACTAAATTATCTTATGAATACTACTTAAAAGAACGTTTATCAGAATTATTCAAACCTGACACCATCGTCTTTCATAATGATGCAAGACAGGCAGATTTAGTCGTTTCTGATCAATTACACGCCTATGAGGAACCTGTAAAATTTTACTATTACGCTAATATTGAAGCAGATAAAGACCTTCGAAGCTTGTGCCGTTTGATTTCTGATGTTTATTTAGAAAAACTTTTCCAAAAAAAATAAGACCTTATGGTCTTATTTTTTTTGATTTGATGTCACTAAAAATATAAAAACAGTCACAATAAGTAGGTCAGCTGTCCCACCAATTGATAAATTTTCTGAAATAAATAAATCGTTCAATTCATTTAAATAAGTTATTCCCTCTTCTGTTTGACTGCCACCTTTTTCAAAATAACGCGTCACAATTGTTTTGGACCAGTTTAATATTTTGATGTCACCCGCTCGTTTTATTAAATTACTATCTTCATTATAATAAAGCATCAGCATTAGTACATTCAATAACGACTCGTTAGAGCACGCTCCATACTGTTCTAATAAAGGTAAACCATAATTTAATACAGTAGGAAATCCTTGTGCTACTTCCCCTCTAACTCCTAGTAAACCATAGTCGATGTATAATTTTTCGCCATTTGTAAGCGCCTCTTCCGTTTTTAACTCCAATCCTTTGAAATCATCTAAAAGATGACCTGTCATGGCTTTAACAACACTCTGAAGTGAGTCAATTGTTACAGTTTTTTTTTGACTTTCTAAATGTCCTAATCCTGCTAGTATAATACCTAGCGAAAAGATAGCACCTTTGTGAGTGTTAACATTATGAGTTGACTGCATCATTTCTTTTTCCGCTTTCAAACCTATAGGACGAATTGAATCAAAAAGTTCGTTTAAATCGTTCCCTTCAAATTGATAACCAGCTAGATACATATCTTCGAACTCTTTTTGCATACTACAACTGCTATCTATAAATGTAAAAATATCCATATCCTGGTGTGCCCCTGAATTAACTGGATCTACTAAACCAGGTTTTGGGTGACATACCGCTTCGTAAAGCATAGCCCGCTGTGCAAATTGACTGTAATATCTAGCATTTTTCATTGTTATCTCCTTTAAATTAGTGACTGACACATTTTATTTATCTTAGTTCTCAAATCGTCTATCGAATGAGTTTTAGCACGGGTACATTCCTTAGCAGGTTTTTGACAAACATAACATCGTCTTGACGGCAAATTGTAAAAATCGCGATCAATAATTAGCATTTCTCCCGCCTCATCTCGTTGATACACATCAATATCAAGCAGTCTACCTACTTGATGGAATGTTTCAAAGTTAATACAAAGTCTTTTAATATCATTTCGTTCAGAGTCAATCAATGTATAAAATTCAGGCCCAGTTGGATTATATTTTTTTCTCACATGACGTATGATTAATTCATTATCCATTAGGTAGCGTTCGAACGCTTCTGTTGCCAAGTTAAATACTTTTTCAATACTCTCATTTGTTTTGATATCTCCAGGTATGTTAATCCCAATTGAAACCAATTGACATGTAGGGAATTCAGCCAATTGTTGCAATTTATAACGCTCCCGTTCTTCTTTATTATCTAATATATCAAGCAATGTTTGCGGTGTACCTGTTAAGAACATATCCATCTCGCTTACCTCACTATTCTTTTACTTGTTTAACAACATCAATCAGTGACCCATCTCGGTATTCCACGTAAGCCACAACTTTGTCTGTATACTCAATCGGCTCAGGAACACCAACAATTTTTTCAGCTCTTTCTTGTAATTCTGCCATAGTAAACACAGGGATACTAGGATTATTTTTGAATTGTTCAATCAAATCTGTACGGGCAGGATTAATAGCAATTCCTATTTCTGTCACAACAACATCAATACTTTCACCAGGTGTTACGACAGTCGTTAATTCATTAACAATCGTGGCTAATCGACCACGTACCAGTGGCGCTGATATGATGGTTAACTTAGCATTAGCAGCATCTTGATGGCCTCCAATAGCCCCACGTAAGACACCATCTGAACCTGTCATAACATTAACATTAAAGTTGGTATCAATTTCAAGCGCTGATAAAATAACAACATCTAACTTATTAACTACTGCACCTTTATTATGCGGCCCAGCATAGAATGACGCATCAATTTCTTGTTGTTTAGCATTTTCAGCCATACCTAATGCCGCACCTTTATCAAAATCTTGAACATCAACAATAGTATCAATTAACCCTTCTTCTAATAAATCAACAGTTGGACGAGTAATACCACCTAACGCAAAACTAGCTCTTACATTATTTTCAATCATAGAATTTCTTAAATAGCGTGTAACAGCTAAGGCAGCTCCACCCGTTCCTGTTTGGAAAGAGAAACCGTCTTTAAAGTACTCCGAATTGACAATGACATTATTAACCATCTCTGCAATTTTTAATTCTTTAGGGTCTTTTGTGAAACGAGTTGCGCCTGCCCCAATTTTATCAGGATTCCCAATTTCTTCGACTTTCACAACAAAGTCAACTTGCGTTTGAGGAATACTAATCGGTGTATTTGGATAGCCACAAATTGTATCTGTGATTAAAACAACTTTATCTGCATACTGAGCATCAACTCGAGCGTAACCAAGGGAACCAAAAACAGCTTTTCCATTGACTGCATTAGCATTACCATAATCATCTGAACAAGGTACTGCAAGGAATGCCACGTCAATTTTAATCTCACCACATTCAATCGCACGAGCACGGTTACCATGCGAACGTAAGATTACAGGATTTTCCATTTGTCCACTTGAAACAAATTCTCCTAAACTTCCACGCATACCACTACTTGTAATCGATGTAATAACACCCGCTTTAACACACTCAACCACCATGTCATTCATAACATTTGTTAAAGAACTCGGTGCTAGCGTTAAGTCTTTGAAGCCCATATTTTTAATCTCTGTCATCACTTGGTTAAAAACATAATCTCCTTCACGTAAATGATGGTGGAATGAAATAGTCATCCCATCTTTAAGTCCTGTGCGTTTGATTACTTCTTGAATATCATCTACTCGTTTCGAACCCGTTGTTGGCATTGTTTTAACTTTAGGAGCAACACGCTCTATTTCCAAACTTTCTAAATCTGCTGTTTTAAACGGCTCATAAGTTTGTCCTAAACTATTTTTAAATGTATTTTCAATTTTATTCATAGAGATTACCCTCTTCATCAATTATTTTTGACGCTTTCGCTAACATCATGACACGCTCAGCTCTCATTACAATTGGCTTATCAATCATTTTACCGTTTAATGAGATCACGCCTGAACCATTCTTCTCGGCAGTCTTAATAGCTTCTATAACAGCTTTAGCATTTTCGATTTCCTTAATAGTTGGGGCATAAATTTCATTAACAACAGGTATTTGACGAGGATTAATAACAGACTTGCCATCAAAACCAAGCTGACGAATTAACGCAACTTCATTACGGAAACCTTCTTCATTGTTAACATCTGAATAAACTGTATCAAATGCTGAAATACCAGCTGCACGTGCCGCGTGAATAATCATACTACGAGCAAAGAATAACTCTTGACCGTCTGGATAGCGACGTGTTTTCATATTAGTCACATAATCTTCAGCCCCAATAGCTATACCTATCAAACGCTTAGATGAGACTGCAATAGCTGGTGCATTTAAAACCCCACTCGCCCCTTCAATAGCCGCCATCATTCGTGTTGAGCCTTCTTCACGTCCAAAAGTTTTTTCCGCTTCTAAAATAACTGCTTCAACCTCTAAAACATCTTCAACCGTTTCAGTTTTTGGTAAACGAATAACATCTACACCTGCTTTAACCATTGAAAAAATATCAGCTCTACCAAATTCTGATGAACACTCATTGATACGAACAACTAATTCAGTTTCACCGTAATCAACTGTTTGGATGGCTTGATAAACTAACATTCTAGCTGCATCTTTTTCTAATAATGATACTGAATCTTCTAAATCAAACATAATCGAGTCTGCACCGTAAATCCCAGCATCTTTAATCATAGAAGGGTTATTCCCAGGTACAAACATCATCGTTCTTCTTAAACGTTCTTCCATTTTACAGTACCTCCCAATTAATATCTGTGTGTTTCGCATCAATAGCTCGGTTAATCGCCGCAACCATACGAGCTTTGATCGTACAATCTAGTGCACCTTTGTCTACAGCTTTAACTTTAGCTTCTGTAATACCGTAAGCTTCCAGTGTGTCTATCATCACTTTTTTAATTTGTGTTCCGTACTGTTTAGCTACTTGGCTATCTAATTCTATTTGAATCCCTTCAGTACTTTTTGATACTGTAATTTGGATATCACTTGATTCCAATGTGCCTGCAATGGCTGTTTTTTCAATCTTCATTCTTAATTTCCTCCCTAGTTTTTATTCGCGTCAACAAGCTCTCCTTGTGCGCCATAATAAAATCAAATGTCGGTTTAGGCACTTGGTCTTTTATATATTCTAATTGGTTTTGAGCCAATAGATGTCGAATTTCTGTCGCTGATATAGCGATACCTTCTTGTGTTTCCTTTCGAGGAATCACTTTTACATCACATACGTCATTCAAAACGGACTGTAACGCTTCATTATAAGCTTGTGTTGTTACCGAAAATGGTTCTTCTCCTAAATAGCGACTTGTTATATTTAACTCTGGAACAAACCACTTTTTAAAAATACTAGCATCTAGTTTTGTTTGAAATGCAACCTTATCATCTGTGTCCTTTAAAAAATAGGTCGGGAAAGTAATCGGACTAACTTGATAATCTGCGCCACTACAAACGATGACATTCTCTAAATCCTTTGTATTTTCTTGAACCAATCGATAACGTTCCTCCGTTGTAAATAGTGATCTATCCGCGCTGACAACAAATAAGTAAACCCACTCATTTTCAGTTGCAGCTGTCTCAACTAAATGACGATGTCCTAAAGTAAATGGATTGGCATTCATGACAATGCTAGCAATCTTCTCCCCTTTTTTATGAGGAATAGTACTCAAATAGTCCATGATAGTTTGATCACCAGTTTCTAATAAACAGCCTTTTTCAATTGAAGCTAATTCTTTAAATCCTAAATACTGAAAAGACTGACTATACATTGGCTTCGTAAAAACAAAGACATGAAAAATATGACGTGTTGCTAAATCAGAAATAACACTTGAAATAAGTGTATTAAACAAACTTCCGCCTGCTCGTTCTGATTCTTTAATTGCTACAAATTTGATTATATTAGTTGAACTTGATGCAGTTGCAATTAATTCATCATCTAAATAAATCCCTAAGGTAAAATCTAGCTCTGCTAGTTCTACCTTAGAGAAAGCTGTTAACCCTTCTTCTTTAAGAAGAGTTGACCACTCATTTAATTGTTTCGTATGACTTAAATTTAGATGAACTACATTATATTCTGAATACATGGTAGTCCTCCTTAAAAATAGCTTATGATAAAATTCCCATTAGGAAAATGGCAAAAGTTACGGTCATTGCGCCACCAAGTCTTACAGCAACTTGAGCAAATGGCATTAATTCCATACGGTCCCCAGCACCTAAAATAGCTAAGGCACCTGTCCCACCTTGTCCACTACAACATGATACGGCAATAGCTGTATCTACTGGATATAAACCTAAGGCTTTTGATACAAAGTAAGCTGTAGCCACAATTGCTAAAACTGTTGCAATAATAGTCAAGATAGCTGCTGGACTATTAAATACTTCGATTAATTTATTCCAATCTGTTTTGGCAACACCGACACCAAATAGTAACGGTGGCGTAATACCCTTAACTGTAAATCCATATAAACTGTTTCCACCCTCTTCAATCTCTTTAGGGATGAAACCTAACATCTTAGCACCCATAACAGATACTAATAAAATAACAGGAGATGGGATATGGAAACCAACATATGTTTTAAAGATATGCTCTACCCATACTGCTAAGAAATAAATTGAAATAGCAACAACACCAGCAATCAATGTTTGCTCGATATTAACTTCTACCTTACCACCTTTAAGACTTGCTAATTTTTCTTCATTAGGATCATCAATCAATTTACCATTACCAGTTAAATCAGGACGAACATCACCTAATTTTTTAAGAGCTCCTGCACATAAAACGGCAACTAAACTGCCTAACATAACACACGGCAAGATTTGTCCAAAAATACCATCTTGATCTTTAGCAATAATTGCTGCATAACCCATTGAAAGTGGCATCGCACCTTCACCAACACCACCAGCCATGATTGGCGCAACAATGAAGAAATAGGTTTTCCAAGCTGACATACCTAACATCATCCCAACACCTGTTCCAACTAATGACCCAATAATGTCACATAAGATTAGAATAATAATAATTCTAGAACTTGCTTTAATCAATGTGTGACGGTTCATTGATGCAATACTACCTACTACTAATAATGTAATAAAGAACATTAAGAAATTTGTATTATTCATAAAGTCACTTACAACTTTAACTGTACTTTGAGGTAACCAATTCTTATAAACCATAAATGCTGGGAAGAATGTTACTACTAATACTTTCCCACCTAGTGAATTAAGAACTGGAATATTTTTTCCAATTTCTTCTAATAAATAAGCAAATACCGTCATGATACCTAATGCTGCTAACATATCATTTTCAGGTACTTTTTCTGCAAATGTCATAAGAGCATAACCGATAGCTAATAATAAATATAATGGCAATGGAATGAACCCAATTTTAAATCCTTTTAATTTTTCAACAAACGTCTTTGTTTGTTTTGTCTCTGTTTGCGTTGACATTATAACGCCTCCTCTTTTTCTTTAAAATTAACGATAGCATCCGTTACAGCCTCAACAACACCCGCATCAAATACTCCGGGGACTAACTTTTCAGCCGTTGGTTCTGAAACTAACCCTGCAATTGCTTCTGCTACAACTACTTGAAGTGGTAATGTAACAGCATTAATTTTAGCTTTCAATAATCCTTTAAATAAACCAGGAAAAGCTAAAATATTATTAATCTGATTTGGATAAGCCGACGAGCCTGTTCCTATTAAATGGGCACCACCTTTTTTAGCTTCGTCAGGTGTAATCTCAGGTACTGGATTAGCTAAGGCAAAAATAATAGGGTTTTCAGCCATTGTAGTTACCATAGCACTCGTTACTAAGTTTGCATCTGATAATCCGATAAATGCATCTTGACCAACTAGAGCCTCTTCTAACGTATTAGCGTCTACTTCATAATTGATACGTTCTACCAACGCTTCTTGATAAGGATTTGAACAACCCTTTCCGTTACTCAAGACACCCTCAATATCAACAAGTGTCATTTTAGTAATGCCAGCAGCATGTAAAAGATTAGCTGTAGCAATACCTGAAGCACCAACACCATTAATTAGAACTTTCATTTCAGACAAATGTTTGCCCGCAAGTTTTGCAGCGTTCAATAGACCTGCTAAAACAACAATAGCTGTTCCTTCTTGGTCATCATGGTAAACAGGAATAGATAACATTTCTTGTAGACGGTCTTCAATTTCAAAACAAGCTGGGGCTTGAATATCTTCTAAATGAATACCAGCAAAGCTTAGCTCTAAATTTTGAATCGTTGCAACAGCTTCATCAACACTTCCTTGTTTAATACAAATTGGAAAGGCATCTACATCTGCTAAGGATTTATATAATAACGCTTTCCCTTCAACGATTGGTAAACCTGCCTGTGGTCCAACATTTCCTAACCCTAAAACAGCGGTTCCATCTGTTACCACCGCAACAACTTTGCCACTAATTGTGTAATCACGAGCTAAATCAGGTTCTTTTTCAATTAATTTGCTCAAACCAGCAACCCCTGGGGTATAAGCCAAGGCTAAATCATGACTATTTGTCACATTAATCTCATCTTTGATACTTAAAACACCCGTGTGTTTTTTATGTAAATCTAATACTTCTTGTTCCATTCAACTTCCTCCTTTTTTAAGTATTTAAAAAATTTATTAAATATTTTGAAATATTATAAATATTATTATAAACTTTTTTTCAAAAAAGTAAATAACTATATCTGTTTTTAAATAACTTTAAATAATCACACTACAAACTTTAGTCAAGATTTGCTATACTATTAATAATCTGAGAGAAAAGAAGTGATTTTATGGACAATAATCTTGATAATGACGAACTATTAGTGAATCTTTCTGAAGATTACTATTTAAAAAATATACCCATCACTGACTTAACAAAAAAATATAACTTAAGTCGTTATAAAATATTAAAAAACTTGGAACAAGCAATTGATACTGGCGTGGTATCAATCACAATCAATTCTCCTTTTTCAAGAAATAAGGAATTAGAAGCCTTTTTCAATCGACAATTTCAAACAAATGTAAAAGTTTTAAAAAACACAGAGAATATTACCGAAGACGACGGACATTTCTGGGACTTCTGTGCCAAAACAGTTCAATCTCGTATTGATCAATCTCAAACTGTAGCTCTCTCATGGGGAGATAGTGTATACAAGGTCATAGAACAATTTAAAAACGAAATTCGTGAAGATTTAACATTCACTCAATTTATAGGTGAAGTCGGAAAATACCATTCTCTTGCCGGTTCATTAAGATTGGTTCAAAAAGCAGCTAGTAAATTCGAAGCCAATTACCTAACCTTAAGTGCCCCTCTCTATATTATGAATGATGACGTTCGTGAGTTACTTGCTCTTGAACCGATTATCAATACAACATTATCAGCCGCTAAAAAAGCTGATTTACTTTTGACAGGATTGGCCACTCCAAGCTCTATTACAAGTGTTGATGCTTGGAATCAAAATAAAGAGCTTGTTTTTGGACCCCAATTTAAGGAAGCTATCGGTATGGTGTACGGGCGCCCCTATGACATCAATGGACAATTCCTAAATCAAGCACATGACAAAACGTTCGGTTTAAGTCTTGTAGAGATTTTACAAATTCCTAAGCGAATTGCTATATGTAATAATAAATTCAAGGCCAACCCTTGTCTCGGAGCACTAAATGGGAATTTCTTTACAGACATGATTATCGACGAAAAAACAGCTTTAAAAATTATGCAACATATAAAGCGTGGTCAAACTATTACAACTTAACATGTCAGACCAAACAAAAAAACACCCCCTTAAAAAAAAGTGGGTGTTTTTTTATATTTCACAAGCCTATCAACTGATATCAGTTCTCATTTGTGATAAAATAGATAAGGTAAGGCTAGACTTAAAAATGAAAGGAAATACCGCAATGAAACTTAATTTATCAACAAAAGATTTAATTACTACTGGCGTTTTTTCTGGTTTATACTTTGTAATCGTTACAATTATAACTTTCAGTTGCATGTTCTTGTTACCTGGTCTAGGTAATTTCTTACTACCTAGTGTCTGCGCACTTCTTGTAGGTCCAATCTACTTTGTTCTTTTAGACCGTGTTCCTAAATTTGGAGTCATCACTATTCTTAGTTCTGTGATGGGTGTCTTCATGCTTTTAACTGGTCATTTCCCATTATCATTTATACCAAATTTTCTATTCGGTATTTTGGCAGATTGTCTCACACATATAGGATCGCGTAAAAAAATTAAAGATTTAGCTGGCTACATTTTATTCAGCTTTGGTTTAATTGGACCGTTGCTTCCACTTTGGTTTATGAAAAATCAGTATATTAACGATTTAGTTCGTCGTGGAAAAGATACAGCTTACATCGATCAAACTTTTAGTTATGTAACTAATAGCTTTTTAATCATTATCATTTTACTGATTCTGTTACTTTCAATTGTTGGTGGGTTATATGGACAAAAGATGGTAAAAAAACATTTTAATAAGGATGGTCAAGAATGCCTGGATTAATTTTAGACCCTCGTATTAAATTCTTTATGATTATAATTGGCAATCTTGCCTTTCTATTCCATCTATCCTTTACAAAGCAAGCACTTTTAATCGGAGGTCTTGCTTTTTTATTGCTTATAGCTAAGAAATACCGAACACTTTTTACAACACTTTCGATACTACTTGTGCTGGTAACACTCTACACACTTACCTCCACATCTCACGAGTATTTTTTCGCAAGTGCCGTAGCCGCTTTTTCATTAGGATTAATTAAACTTATGCCGACTATGATGGCTGGCATCTACTTGATTAAAACAACGACTGTATCAGAATTAATTTTATCACTCGAAAAATTAAAAATACCAAAAAAATTAGTGATTCCTCTCTTAATTATGATACGATTTATACCGCACTTTCTAAGCGATGCCAAATCTGTTTACCATAGTATCTGCCTTAGATTAAGTTCTAAACCTTTTTTTAAGCGTTTTTCATGGGAAGCTTTTTTAATCCCATTGCTAAACTCTGCTATTACAAGCGCCGAAGAACTCACACTCGCAGGTCTATCTAAAGGTCTCGATCGAACTAATCCACGTACACAGCTGCAAACATTACAATTTAAAACACTTGATGCTTGTGTAGTCATAGCATCACTCATGCTTTTAATTTTATAGTATAGAAAGGAAGCACTATGATAGAGATTCAAAACATGGTCGTTCAATTTAATAAAAAAAAGCCAGTACTTTCTATTGGGCACCTCTCTATTCCAAAAGGACAATTTGTAGTCATTTGCGGGAAAAGCGGGTGTGGCAAAACAACCCTTACTCAGTGTTTAAATGGTCTATTACCGATTAACCACCCTAACGCTTTCTCTGGAAAATGTTTTGTAGGTGATCAAGAACTGGGAAAAAGCACACTTAATGATTTTTCAGAAGACATAAGCTCTGTATTCCAACAACCGCGTACACAATTTTTTACAACACAAGTAAATGACGAACTCACATTTGCTGCTCAAAATTTAGGGCATTCTCCTGAAGAAATCTTGCAAAAAAGAGAAGAAGCCATTTCACTCTTTGATTTGACACCACTTTTAAACCGTTCAATGTTTGATTTATCCGGTGGTGAAAAACAACTTGTAGCTTGTGCAGCGGCTTATATTCAAAACCCGAAGCTTATTGTTTTAGATGAGCCTAGTAGTAATCTTGATTTTGAAAACACAAAAAAACTAGCTGCTATCCTTACTACGATAAAAGAAAAAGGAACAACAATTGTTATATCTGAGCACCGACTTTCTTACCTGAACGAATTAGCAGACCGTTACCTTATCCTAGAAAAAGGAAACATTACTCTTGATTTAGCTAATGATGGCTTTAAAAAACTAGGCGAAAACTACCGAAAAGAAATCGGCCTTAGAACGCTTGAACCTTCTCATCTAGCTATCAACAACCTAGATAAAGTTGCACCTGATACTAAACTAGATGGGAAACAACTCGTAACAGGATTCTCAGGAAAACCCAACGTTATCACAATAGATAACATCAGGTTTAACTCAAACCGTGTCACGAGTCTAATGGGGCATAACGGTGCAGGAAAAAGCACTCTAATTAACTCGTTAGCTGGGCTAAAACGATTCAAGCATGGGACCGTCCATCTTGATGATAAACAATTAAAAAAGAAAAAACGCATGAAACAATCTGTTATGGTTATGCAAGATGTTTCGTTACAATTCTTCTTCGAAACAGTGAAGCAAGAATTACTATTTAATTCACCTGATAAAGAAAAAGTAGACCATGCTCTTTCTTTATTTGATCTTGAGCACCTACTTAACCATCACCCAAGGACATTATCTGGTGGTGAGAAACAGCGCTTAGCACTTGCTACCGCGTACCTATCTGAAAAACCTATCATTATCTTAGATGAACCTTCAAGTGGGTTAGATTATTATCATTTAGTTAAAGTAGCCTCTGCTATTCAGGAAATAAAAGAAGCTGGTAAAATCGTGATACTTATCACCCATGACTTGGAACTACTTGCACTAACAACCGACTCAATCATCGAACTTGAAAAAGGCTCGGTTGTCGCAGAGTATTCGCTTACTAATGAAACTCTAAATCAACTAGCAGATTCTTGTCTCTAAAAAAAATAAGCCCCCTATTATTGGGTGCTTATTTTTTTTAGTAAATGATACATGTCGTCGTAAGATGTTACATGATACAAATCATGTTCACCCTCTTCAACTAGCTGTTTCTTTTTATTTAACCAGATTGGCGTGATAGAACTATTCCACGCTCCTAGTACATCATTCTCATAAGAGTCTCCTATATAGAATGTAGCGAAATCTTCTAAATGATGCTCAGATATATAATACTCAAACAACTCTTTTTGAGGCTTTATCCAGGGCGTATCCGCTGATACTAATATCGTTTCCCTCTCCATCAAATCTGACACTTGAAGGGCCGCTAGTTTATCACGTTGCTGTTGAGAATAGCCATTTGTTATGACTCCAATAAAGTGACCTGCATTCTTCAGCTCTGTTAAGCACGCTCTCATACCATGAGCTAATATAAGGTTTGACTGTTCTTTTTTATATAACGTATCAATAGAATTTGTATCCTCTTCTGTCAAGTTAAAGCCAAAATCCTGAAAAGCTAAACGAACACGTAAACTGTCATAATAAAAACGTTTATCGGGATACTTTTGAATGGTTTCAAAATTTTGATCCCCATAGTAACGACTCTTGATATATATCGAATGTAAAATAGTATCAGGTATTGACGACAATGGTTCAGTTCCCGTATACGTACCTAAAAATAAATCAAACCCTTGTTTGAAGGTTAAAAACTGATCGTATAGCGTATCATCTAAATCAAAAATAAACGCTTTTCTTTTCATAACCATTCCCCTTGTCCCTCTTATATTACTTATAGTATAACATAATAACTATCTCCCTTTTCTCATGTAATACAGACCCATAGCAATGCTTATAACAACAAATATAACAATAACCGCTGCTGAAACAACTGGTGCAAAGAAAATTGAAACAACCATTAGCAAACCTATAATTAAAAAGACATACCCCATCACTCGATTATATTCCTTCATAACAGATGACGACTTAACTTTTCTAAACGGCCGGTTACTAGAACTATAATTACCACGTGTTTTAGGTAGATAGTTTCCAATAATCATAAAGATAAGACCTAAAACAAGACAAATCACAACACGAATATCAACAGGTTTATTTAACCCTACCGCTAGTGTTAAACCATATACGATAAAACTTAAAATCGGAATAATCCATTTAAAAATATAATCAATTTTAGGTTTATACCCTGCTTCTTTTTTTCGATCACTCATCACACAAGTAAATAACTGAACAGCTGCCATAAAGAGTGGCAACAAGAATAATGTGACATTTTTACTTGCAAATCCATCTGCGACGTTATTAATATCAAAATGTATGGCCATTCTTTCAGGTAAGTCTTTATAAAAATACAAGCCCGCTCCTATTGGTAAAAGAGTAACCACACTTGTTATTATCGCTGTTTTCCAATCTACTTTTTCCATCTTAATTTCCTCCCAAACGTTGAATCCATACTAGAACGTCCTCAAAAACTGATAGATTCAACTCATAATAAATAAAATTCTTCTCTTTACGTTTTTCAATCAATCCTGCTTTTTGCAATTGAGATAAATGATAAGATACCGTCGCATTGGTCAAATCAATGCGCTCTGCAATATCCCCTGCGGATAAATCGCCACCTTTTAACATCTCAAGAATCTGTCGCCTGACAGGATCTGAAATGGCTTTTAACGTTTCTGACATCCCCATATTTTCTTACTCCTTTCTATTTAGAAGTTTTTCTAATTAGATAACTTTCTAAATAGAGTGTAACATTGGGATTATAAAAAAACAACACCTATTTAGAATAAAATCTAAATAGGTGTTGTTACTGCTATTAGTTACTTAAAAACCAATTACGCCAAATATAATCATGATGCGCAATAATTTGTTCTGCTGATAAAATCTCGCTATCCGAAGTCGTGTGCAACCCCGGGGTAACATAACAGTTAAAGCCACTACCTTGAGCAAATCGAATCGCCGTATCCACACAATACTCTGTTTGCGCTCCACAAAATTCAATTGAATTTATTTCCTCTTCTTTTAAAATATCTAAAAGAGTTGTGTTATAAAAAGAATTCGCCGTTTCTTTATCAATATAACTATCCGTTGGCTCATTCTTTAATACTGAAAATAATTCCCAGTCTTTGCTGCCTTTAACTAAATTACTATCATTAAAATGTTGAACAAAAATAATTGTCTTACCCGCTTCACGGTATAAATCAATACGGTCATTCACACCTTTTATGATTTTATTTAGTTCATACAAAGGAGCTTCTATCGTATGAACCCCTCTTTGTAAATCAATGACTACCAATGCATCTTGTATCATGTTACACCTCACTTATTATAGAAGAACACAATGATTTATAATTGTTTATTTTGGGATGATTTTAACCCTACACCTAATAAAATAACAGATAATGCTAATAAAATAAAGAGTGGAGATAACCAACTATTTGTTAAATCATGCAACATACCAAACATCAATGGTCCACAGGCTGCAAGTAAATAACCAATCGCCTGTGCCATACCAGATAACTCAGAAGCTTGATGCGGGCTTGATGTTCTCAAACTAAAGAACATCATTGATAAACTAAAACAGAATCCCCCACCATTTCCAATCAAAGCAGCAGCTATATAATTAATAATAACTGAATCTGAAACTATAATACCAAATACACCGACAATGATACTACCAACACCTACAATAACTAATAGATATTGTTTTTTAACTTTTGTTGTTAAAACTGGTACAAAAAATGTCGCAGGAATAATAAACAATTGTAATACAGTTAAGATCAAACCTGCACTCTCTGCCTTAATTCCCTTATCTGACAATATAGCAGGCAACCATGCAGCTAACGTATAGAAAACTAAAGATTGAATTCCCATAAATAAACTAATCGCCCATGCAAGTGACGAATGCATAAGTTTAGTTGATTCCTCTTTACTTATCGACAAATCAACTGTTGTTTTAGTCTTGAGTTGTGGGAACCATACACATGCTGTTACAAGTGAAAGGATCATCCAAATAGCTAGTGCTCCTTGCCATCCCATTCCACCTATCTTTGAAACGGGTAGACTAATACCCGATGCCAATGCTCCAAACGTCGTCATTGCAACAGAATAGGCTCCGGTCATCATTCCAAGTTTATCTGGAAAATAACGTTTCACCATACTAGGTAATAGTACATTACCATGCGCTATGCCAATTCCAATAAATACCGTACCAAAAAATAAACTGAATGTTGAACCAAGCGAGCGAATTATAATTCCAACTGTCAAAAATAATAAGGCAACAAATAATACTCGCTCAATACCAAACCGTCTCTCAATTTTTGGTGCTAGCATTGAAAATACTGCAAAGGAAACTAAAGGGGTCGTTGAAACCAATCCTGTTAATGTCCCATTCAAATTTAACTCACTACTAATTTGATTAACAACTGGGCCTACCGAAGTAATTGGGGCCCTTAAATTCGTTGCAACCAATATAATGCCCAGCATTAATAAATACTGCTGTCTTTTTCTTGTCATACTCTTAACTCCTCCTTAAAAAACTCAACTCTATGACCTTAACACAAAGGAATTAAGCGGGTCAATCGTTTGGACTCAAAAAAAAAATACCGAAAGATCGGTATTTTATTTTGCTTCGTCCATTTTAAGTAATGCTAATAATGGCAACATTGGTCTTGCTGAAAATGCAGAATCTGATTGGTGTTTTTTTTCAAATTTTGAATTTATAACATATGAGTTATTTACTTTCAGCTTACGACCAAAGTATCCCTCACACTCTTTTGTTGTTTCAGGGCAACTACGTTGATCCTTTTTCAAATAATCATACAAAATCTCATCTACACTCGATTCATTATTGATTTGTGTCACATATGAGAAGTACTTTTTCCTAGAATTTTTATACTGCAATTCCAATGCAATTGGATATAATTCAACCAATGCTTTCTTATAATACAAGTGACAATACGATATTAAAGCATCAAATTCAGAACTTGATAACAATTGTTCACCATTTAAAATACGTCTATAAAGCAAGCCTACTTCACGGTGACTTGCTAAACCTAAGTCATTGATAAAACTATTAATTTGAGCGTACTCTTCAATTGTAGGAATAGACTTGGGTGTTGGGAAAGCTTGTGGTCTAACACCTAACAATTTGAGCTGTGAACGCTTCAAACGAAGCGCACGTTGGTCTGACAAAGCTTCAATTGTTAAACACTCTAAAGGAATGCCACGTTCATATGCAACTGTTGCTTTATGATGACCATCTAAAAGGCCGCCTAGAAATCCAGTAAACGACAGAATTAGTCCTCTACCTAAATACGATTTATTACGATAACTCTCTAAACATTTATCCGAAATAGTTTCTTCATTTTGAGTGGGTAACATGTAGGCCAAGCGTTTATCTGCAAAAATGGCATCTCCCTCAACTGAGCCATAATAAGTATCTACAGAGGCTTTTAATTCTTTATTTTTAATTTCTGAAGAAAATAGTTCTTTTTGACCATAAGTTGGAAAAATAGTTTTTAAAGATATTTTATAAAATCCAGACGCCATCATTCCAAAAATATCCTCATTAATCTTCAAAAGTTCATCAAACGTTGCCTCTTCTTCATTCATTATCATACGATAATCATCTGATTTGGTAACAATACGCTCTGGATTCGTTACATTCGCATAATCTTCTATAGTTTTTACAGTTGTCTCATCCACATTTACATCGGACTCTGCTAAAAGAACCTTCGTACCATTCAACTCTAACGACAATCCATTTTCCTCACCAATTTGTGACACAGTCGTTTTTAAATTTCCTAACCCATTTTCAACTTTAATAATAACACTATCACTCATTAAATTTAAATCTAACTCTTCCTCATATGAATCATAATTCAAATATTGAACTTTTGGTTTTTTCTTTCCAAATAACTTAATCACTGCTAACAACTCCTCCTAAAACAAATAGAAATCTCGTTAAATTTTTAACGCACCTTTTATATACAAAAAATCCGGATAAATTTAATTTTTTACACTTTTTTAGCTCTATATGAATATAACACTATATAACACTCATACATTGAATTAAAAATACCATTTGCTACTTTTATTGTCAATGCGTTTAAATACCGTTCAATAAAAAAACTTATTGTATATTTTAAAATAGTCATAAAAAAATAGAAGAACTTTTTTCGTAGTGAAAAAAATTCCCCTTTAGGTCATCCTCCAAAGCTAGAAAGTGATCGTTTTATCCGCCCATTCCACCATCTCCACACAATCAAACATTGTAGATATTGGACATACGGATTCCTCTTCTAACTGTCTTGATTTAAGGCATGTTCCACAAGCTAATAGTTCTCCACCTAATTTTTCAAAACGTTCCATCTGCTCTTTAACATTATAAACAGCATGTTCTATAAGCTCACATTCAACTGCTTCACTCATCAAAAACACTTTAACTTCATGTTTTTTTTCTAAAGACGCACACGCAAACCTAAAACCATTCCACGCTTTTTCTGGTTCCTTTGTTTCAATCAAAACGCCAAATTTCATACCTGACACGCTCCTTTGAATAATTATAATGTTTAGTTTAACACAACACCGTTCTTATTTGTTTCTTTTACTAACTTTTTACAATTAAACCCACAAAAAAAAGAAGCCTTTGGCTTCTTTTTTTAATCTCTTTTACGTGATCGTGATGATTTAACATATATAAATCCAGCGCCAGCTATTACTATACCACCTAAGATAGAAGCGATAACACCTGTTACTTTTCCTTCTCCTGTTTGTGGTAAAGCTGTGCTATCTTTTGATGATTTTTTAACTTCTGGTCTAGTTGATGTTGAGTGAGATTTAAACTTCGGTCGGTCTGGTTTATTAAACGAAATACTTGGTTTTTCTTCAGTTAAAGGCTCAGTTTTATTGTGTTTACTATAAATAAACTGTACTTCTTTATCCTTGTCTCCAATAACCATTTCCAACTCTGTTTTTAATTTTGTTCCCTCATCTAACGGTGCATCTTCACCATCTATTTTAACGGCAACTAATTTAACTAACTCTTTTAATTTAGCTGATTTAGCAAGGACTTTTGCTCCTACTTTACCACTTAAAATAATACTTGGCGCATATTCTGAACCATCTTTCATAACATACGATACTTTAATTTTATGTTCTTCAACTTCAGGTGTTGGTTCTATTACTTTTGGCCCATAGATAAATTCGACAGTTTGGACAGATGCCGTAACGGTCATCTCTAACTCTTTATCGTTACGTTCATCTAGCAACTTATCGTTAATTTTTATCCCTACTAATTCATCACCTTTTTTAGGCTTAATTGGTTTAGGATGGACTTTATCGCCAATTTTTCCACTTAGTTGTATTGATTTAGCGTATTCCTCACCATTATTATAGCTATACATCACTTTTACAGGTTGCGCATCTAATAAAGGTAATTCCGTAATTAGCTTCGGCCCATATATAAATATAACCGATTGGGCAGTAGGTTTTATTTTCAACTCTACCGTATCATTAGTTTTAACTACTTGTTTATTAATCAAGACACCTACTAAATCATAACCTTCTTTTAGCGCACTTGACTTAGCTTTAACAACGTCACCATTCTTCCCTTCAATTACTGTTGTTTTATCATATTCTTTACCATCTGATGTAATATGTTTAACCGTAATAGGCTGAGCTGTCACCTCTGGTAATTCGACGGTAATATCTGGTCCATAGACATAGGTCACTG
The DNA here is from genome assembly GCF_029143285.1 of Vagococcus proximus. GTDB lineage: Bacteria > Bacillota > Bacilli > Lactobacillales > Vagococcaceae > Vagococcus_D > Vagococcus_D proximus. The sequence continues at coordinate 415,799 of NZ_JAPDSH010000001.1, read as the reverse complement.
ATTGTGCTTGTGCTGTCACCTTGATATCGACCGTTTCCGCTGGCGTTACCCACTTGTCGCCAACCTTCACACCGACTAATTTGAATCCTGGTTTTAATCCAGCTTGTACCGTAGTTAAAACGTCACCGATAGCCCCTGTTTTAACATCGCTTGGGGCATACTCTTCACCCGTGGTTAATACATGATGGATCATAACTGGTTGACTCTCTAATTCAGGTAATTCTATAGTTAAATCGGGACCATAAACATACGTTACGGATTGAGCAGTTCCTGTTAGAGTAACATCTGTGCTCTCAATTGGTTCTAGCCAATTATTATTAACTTTAACACCTACAATACGGTAACCTTCTTTTAATGGTGCGGCTTTTGTTGTTACTTTTTCACCGCTTGTTCCTGTTAATATTTCGGTTTCAGCATATTCTTTTCCTTCTGTCGTGACATGTTGAACACTTACAGGTTGAACATCCAATTCAGGTAATTCAATAGTTAATTTAGGTCCGTAAATAAAGACAACACTTTGGGCACTCGCTGTGACTTTGACAGGCACTGTCTCTGACACTTTTTGTAATCTATTATTAACTTTTACACCCACTAGTTGATAGCCTTCTTTTATCGGAGCAGCTTTAATATCAAATATTTCCCCTATTTTCCCTTCAAATACTTCCGCATCAGCATATTTTTTACCTTCGGTTGTTATATGAGTAGCTGTTATTGGTTGCTCTGTTAGCTCAGGTAACTCAATCACCAATTTGGGGCCGTATGTAAATTCTACTTTCTGTTCAACTTTAGTTATTTCTAAGTCCAAGGCTTCTTTTACTCCGACTTCTTTACCGTCAACCTTAACACTTACTAATTGATACCCTTCTTTTATCGGAGCTGATTTAACCGTTACTTTTTCTCCAGCTTTACCTTTTATTTTTTCAATTGGCGCATAGTCTTCACCTGAAGATACTTTATGAGTGACTGAAATAAATTCAGCTTTACCTTCTACTGAGACACCTGTTTTAACAGCCTCTGTCGGAACTAATTTATCAGCTGCTGCTGCAACAGTAAACCATGCTTTTTTAACGTCACCCACTTTTAAATCCCAAACGCTTTCCGGTACTCCCATTTCAAATAACACACGACGAGTACTCCCTGCTACCCACTCTTTATCTTTCTTATCAAAAATCAATTTAAATGATTTCATCTCAGAAAAATCTTTAACATCTGATTCACTTATCCATTTAGCGTTCTCACCTTGAATCGGATTTTTAATTGGGTCTTGACCCGCATAATCTGTATTGACATCTAATTCACCTACAGTATTAGGATTTTTAGTTGTGCTGTAAAATACACTAACTTTATCTTTCCAATCTTCTGGTAGCGTAATTGCTTTTTTCAAGCTAAGCTCAAATTCAGACTTTCTTTCTTCACCTGTAATCAAAGTAGAGTCATTTAATGACGGAACACTTCCCATCAGGATAAAATCATCAAAGACTTCTGAAGATGTTTTATGAATATCCATCACACCAGTTACCGTATCACCAAGATCTGCTTCATTGATTCCTTCGGTTACTGATACATTTTTATTATTAAAGCTTGTAGCTATGATTAAGGCTTCATCTCTAACAGAAACGTATTTTTTATCATTCTTTAAAATAAACTCTTTTGTATCCCCATCCTTATCAATATCAAATACATCTTCAACTTTTTTCGTTCCCAATTCTTGACTTGATTCTGGCACCTTTACTTTTTGATCTTCTTTAATCGTTGTAAACAACTCAAAATTAAGTGTTTTTGGTGCTTTTTCAACATCAATATGAACGGGTAGTGATTCTGTCAGATCAGCTTTGGGTACAATCCGTTCTGCATCCCATTTAATATCAACTAACTGTTTACCCTTACCCTGAAAATCATTCTCAATTACTTTGATTGAGTGAGTTAAATCTTTAACCGCACTTTCATCTAATGTTATGCCTTTTGGTAGCGCCACAAAACTTTCAAATGGGCCTTTAATTGTAGCTAAACTTGATTCATCACTAACCAATGATACTTGAACTTTATTATCACCAGAAATAACAGTTTCATCTTCTGCTGTTTGAGTTAGCCCTACAGTTGTATTGATAACTTTATCGTCACCCTCTGGATAAGCGACAACATTTGCAGAACGAACACCCATATATCCCAACCATTTGTCATTTCCCGGAATATAGTCATTGGTTAAAAAGTCAAATACACCTTTTTCACTGTATTTATAGATAGCACCTTGACTAGAAAAACGGACACCTTGAGCTTGGACAGTTGCATGATTAGTAATCTTACCAAAATACTCTTTTTCAGGTGTTGTACCAAATGCTACAGTAGGGCCATACATACCTGCTGGTGCGTAGTTAAATTTCAACATGATTTTATCTACTTTTTTACCTTTTTCAATACCTAAGACTTTTGGTGTATAATTATTTCCAGGTTTCACATCTTTATAGTTAGGTTTCTCTCTAAAGTCAGCTTCATCTGTATACTTAACATATAAATCATAATTAGGTTGCTTAAGGAGAGGAACATTTTCTGGATACGAACTATTCGGACGGTAATCAGCACTACCTGCTGCAAATCCTGTGAATTCTAGATGTTTATCTAAATCGTAGACAACTGTGTAGTCTTTCATATCATTAGTTAAGTGTGGACTATTTGTCATTCCAGATGTCAACATGACTTGCCAGTTAAGTTGGGCACCTTCATAAACATCAGGATCTGGATTATCAGATTGTGTCGACACATTTCCATGCCCATCTAAAGCACCACGATGCGCAATCGCATAAACTCCACCGTCCGTGACTGGAGGAGGATTCTTTGTATCGTCCGGTCCAACCATTAACGAGCCATCATGATTAATTGATTTAAACTCGCCACCTACAAATGTGGCAAATGCTGTAAGACTTGTCATTAATGATTCAAATACTTTTGCATCTTCAGCTACTTTTAATTTTAAAGAAAAATCATGCCCTTGTAATACACCTTCTTTCTTTCCTTGTTCCTCATAAGAGGGTGCGGGTAAGACCCAAGTCAATTCTTGTTTACCGTTATTAGGACTACCAGGTACATTGATCACACTGACTGTAGGTTTTGGCTGATTATTTTCCATCGAGACAAAAGTCAACCCTTCATCCAGTATTAGACTGTAAGTTAAATCAGTTCCTTCTTTAATATACTCTATTCCTTCTTTTACTTTCGGACTTGTTATATTAAAATTCCAAACTGCTTCTTCACCTGGAGCTGGGATTTGTACTTTTGAATCGTCGCCAACTTTATGGCTGAATTTATTTGTTAATGCAAACGTTGCTTCACTCAGAATTGTAACAACTGCTTTCTCTGTTTTAGACCGCGCACCATCTATTTCGAGTTCTCCATTAACTGACAATTTTGTACCATTTGGTGTAATTCCGTTTTTTGTTTTAAAACTCAGCTTTTTGTTAGCCGAAATACCTTTTGTTAGTTTTTTAAAATCATAGCGAAGCGTTCCATTTTTTAGAACGGGTGTCACTTCTTCGATTGTTAAGTCCTTTAAAGATGTTGCTAATTCAGCTTTCTCAGGTAGTTTAACTACTAATGTGGCCGTTGTGGCTTTAACTGGCTTAGAAATATTTAACTTTAATCTGAATGGGGCAACTTCACCCGCTAAAACGTCTTTTACCTCACTCTTCAAAACTACTGAATTTAATGATAAGCTTTTTTTACGTTTCGTTTTCTTTCTATTTTTTTGCTCTGAAGTTACGTCATTCATTTTAGAATTTGTGTTAGTAGCAAGGCTTGTCGACGCATTCACCACAGGCGCAGAGACTAATAAAGCTGTATAAAGCATATAACTGTATTTTTTCATTTTTTTCTCCTAATCTAATCATCTTCTATAAAAACAGTATACCGATAATTAAACGTCTCTTTTTTTTAATTTTTAGGTAAAAACCTTAAAAAAAAACAGTTTTTCAGAATTATGAAAATGCTATCTTAACATTATTGCACAAGAACTTTTTTTCGTTCACATTCGTTCGTTTTAAAGTTGAATATTGCATACATTTATACTAAAACTCATGCTAACATAGACCCATAAACTACCTTGGAGGATATAAAACATGTTACTGTCTTTATTTATCAAAAAAAATGAACTAAAAATACTCGAATTAATTAACCAGTTGAGTTTTTCGGAAACTATTGACCAATTAACTCTTTTAGAAGAACTTAATATCACACGAACTTCTCTTTCTCGCTATATAACAATAATAAATGATCAGCTAAAATTAGCTGACTTCGATCATTCTCCAAAGATAGTGCGCTCATCCGGTGGTTTTCACTTAACATATGAAAAAGAAACTAACTTCGCCCCTTCTGAAGCTCAAACAAAACATGATATGATCATCATTTTCCTAAACTACTTTTTACAAAATTCATATAGCTATTTTATAGTTAAAACGTTGATACTTCATCAAGAGGTATCGTCTAATAAACTTATAAAAGATATAGCGATTTCTCAAAGTTATTTAGCTACTGTCATAAAAAAAACAAATGAAAAATTAGCCCCTTTAAAAATACAAATTTTACAGCAGAATAAAAAAACGACCTTAACTGGTAGTTTTCCAAATATATTAGCTTTTCAATACCTTTTTCTAGATTTTTACCAAAATTATGGTGGCTCAAGTTCAGCTGAAGATGCTATAAATACTAGTTACTCTACATTGACATTTGAAGATTTAATAACAAATACGCAACTCTTACGCGGTTCGTTAAATTTAGAAAATCATGATTTAACTTTCTTTTTAAACTTATTCTATAACACGTTAAAAAAGAATAGCTCTCTTCATGACAAACATTTCTATAAGTATTTAGCAGATAAAGCCCTTAGAAACAGTAGTTTTTATATTAAACAGTTTCTAACTGAACAAGTATACACCCCTCAAGAAAAAAACACCTTAATAAAAAAATTAGCCAGTGGCGAGTCTGTTCTTTTAGCTAGAGCGCATGAAATTAGTAATTACTTTCAACACATCACAGGTCTTTCTAACAATAAAGAAACATTATTTTTTGATATTTTATTAAAATTAGTCAACTTAGAATTATTTGATATGACAATGAATAAAGTTATATCTGATCCTATCTTAATTCATACCTATGACTTAGAAACACTGCATGACTATTACAAAAATGAAGTAGACTTGTCTGAAGATACACGCCTCCTTCTAGAAAACAATATGTCATTTTTCAATATATTATTAAATAATTTTTTCCAATATGACTACGCAACAACGTTAACAATTGCTTTTGACATTAAACAAAATGCCTTTCTTACAAAACACCTTACCTTACTCGTGTCCAAATTGTTTGCCGCATCTGTGAAAGTAGTCCCAAAAACATCAAAACAAATTGATCTTTATATCTCTAACAAGTTCAATCTAGCTCCACCTGCTGAGCACTTCTTTTATTTTGCAAATACATATACTGAAGAAACGTTAGAAGATGTTACTCGTTCTATCACAAAATTATATATCAGAAAAGTCATGGCCGAAAAAAAATTAGCTGCTAAACTAGCAAAAGTCCCACCTATTCATAAATAGGCAGGACTTTTTTGTATTAATTTAAATCAACCATATCACCAGTTTCGCGGTAGACACTCCATTCACAGACATTCGTAATATAGTCTCCTATACGCTCTAAGTAATGTCCAATCTTTTGATACTCTGTCACAGTTAAAATACTTGCAGGTTCGACTGTCATTTTTTTCACACTTGTATCATAAAAGTGTGAGTAAAGAGCAGCAACTTCTTGATTATGACTGGCTATTTCCTTGGCAAAGGATGAATCACCTTTAATAAACGCCTCAATCGCTTCTTCACCCATACTGTAAATAATATCTCCTACCGCCAGTAATTGCTCTTCAATTTCAGGATAGCGTGGTTTATCTTCAAGGAGTAATACAGCTTTACCAATACTTGCCGCATGATCTCCTATTCGTTCTAAATCTGAACTAGCTTTCATCACTGAAATAATTTCTCTGAGCGCTTTACTTACAGGTTGCTGTAACGCAATTAATTCGATGCATTTTTTATCAATCTCAAGCTCTTTTAGATTAACTAGCGAATCCCCTTCTATTACGCTTGTTGCTAACTTTAAATCCCCTTCTTGAAACGCTTCAAGGGACTCTTTAACTGCCTCATTAACTAAACTAGACATTTCAACCATTGCTAAATTCACGCGATTCACGCGTCTTTCAAGTCTATCTTTCATCATGACACACTCCTATTCTAATTTACCTGCTAGATAATTTTCAGTTGCTTTCTTTTCTGGATTTAAAAAGACTTGCTTTGTTTTGCCTACCTCTATTAATTCTCCTTTTGAGAAAAACGCTGTGTAGTCTGAGATACGAGCCGCTTGTTGAAGGTTATGTGTGACCATGATAATCGTATGCTCTTTTTTTATTTGATCTAACATATCTTCAATCGCTTTAGTCGAAATTGGATCTAAAGCACTTGTTGGCTCATCCATTAAAATGATATCCGGTTTCATCGCCAATACCCTTGCCATACAAATACGTTGCTGTTGCCCACCTGATAATTTATCTGCTCTTGTTTGAAGTTTATCTTTAACCTCGTCCCAAATTGCTGCTTTTTTCAAACTAACTTCAACAGCTTCATCTAGCACTTGCTTATCTTTAATACCATCTACTCTTAAACCATACACGACATTTTCATAAATTGAAAATGGAAAAGGATTGGGTTGCTGAAAAACGAGACCCACTTTTTGTCTAAGTGACGTTACTTTGGCATCAGGTGCATAAATGTTTTTTCCATTTAAAGTAACCAAGCCTTCTACTTTCACAGAAGGTATCAAATCATTCATCCGATTTAAGGTTTTTAAAAAAGTGGATTTACCACAACCGGATGGTCCAATCAACGCCGTGATTCCTTTGTCAGGAAAATCAATTGACACATTTTTAACAGCTTTCACGTCTCCGTAATACACACTTAAATTTTCTACTTGTAATGACATGTCATTCTTCCTCTCCTAACCAAAATCACCTGTAATATAATCATTTGTTAATTCTTTATCAGGATCTGTAAAGACCTTACTTGTTGGGTTGTACTCGATAAGCTCTCCGTATGAGAAGAAGGCGGTATAGTCGCTTAAACGGGCAGCCTGAGCTAAATTATGGGTTACCATAACGATTGTGTACTGACTCTTCAATGAATCAAGTGTCATTTCAATTGTTTTGGTTGAAATCGGATCTAGTGCACTTGTTGGTTCATCCATCAAAATAATATCTGGTTCCATAGCTAACACACGGGCGATGCACAATCGTTGTTGCTGTCCACCTGATAATGACAGTGCACTTTCAGAAAGTTTATCCTTCACTTCCTCCCACAGACCTACTTTAATCAACACGTCTTGAACAATTTCTTGGAGCTTCTCCTTATCATGTAAACCGTGACGTTCCAATGGAAATGTAATATTTTTTTGAATACTCATTTTAAAGGGGTTAGGTTTTTGGAATACCATTCCTATTTTTTTACGTAAGATATACTGATTAATAGCACGCTGGTTAATGTTAATCCCTTGATACATAATCTCACCAGTTACAGATCTTCCTTCTGCCGTATCATGCATTAAGTTCAGTGATTTTAAAAAAGTTGATTTCCCACAGCCAGAAGGGCCAACCAACGCTATAATTTTATTTTGAGGAATTTTCATTGAGACACGTTTTACTGCCTCAAAGTCTCCATAAAAAACTGAAAGGTCTTTTGTTTCTAAGACATAGTCCGTTTTAGTTTCATCCATTGCCTCATACGCTCCTTATCGTGATAACCTTTTTTCTAATAAATTACCTAAAACTTTTGCCAGTGTATTGAACAGTAAGATAATAATAACCAATACTGCCCCTGCTCCTGCTGCAACAAGTGGACCATCAGGCATCAAGCCTTCACTGTTTAATTTCCAAATATGAACAGCTAATGTTTCAGCCGGTCTAAAGATATTAAGTGGGCTTGCTGGATTCATTGGATTCCAAACTGTAAAGTCTAAAGCCGGTGCACTTTGCCCTGCAGAGAAAATCAGAGCTGCCGCTTCCCCAAATACACGTCCTGCTACAAGGACTACTCCCGTCACAATCCCTGGTATAGCAGACGGAACAACGATTTTCATTATCGTTTCAAATCGACCTAAACCAAGTGCCAATCCGCCATCGCGTTGGGCCTCATCCACACTTCTAATCGCATCTTCCACCATACGTGTTAGGAATGATAAGTTTAAAAGTGACAGTGAAAATGCCCCTGCAATAACTGAAAACCCAAAATCAAACTTAACAACAAAGAGTAAGTAACCAAACAACCCAATAACGATTGAAGGAAGTGAACTCATCACTTCTATTGCCATTCTAAAGAATCGTGTTGTTCGTGTATCCTTTGCATACTCAGCTAGATAAATCCCTGCTCCTAATGAGATTGGAATACAAATCAGTAATGTTAAAATCATGATATACAAGGAATTAAATAGCTGAATACCAATTCCGCCACCTTCTTCAAATGCTTTGGACACTGAAGTTAAAAATTCCCATGATAAAGCAGGTGCTCCTTTAACGAGAATATAAATTAAAAAGGTTGCAACTAAAGCAAAAACACCAAGTGTAATCGTACTTAAAAAGAACGTATTTAAACGGTCTAACTGTTGTTTTCTCATATTAAATCGCTCCTTTCTTACTGATACGTTTGATAATTAAATTAAACACTAATGACATTGTTAAGAGAATTAAAGCTAACGTCCATAACGCATCATTCTCAAATGTTCCCATAATTGTATTTCCCATACCTAATGTTAGGACACTGGTTAAGGTTGTTGCTGGTGTGATTAAGCTATCTGGCATCACAATGGCATTACCGATAACCATCTGAACAGCTAACGCTTCACCAAAGGCACGTGCCACACCGAAAATAATTCCTGTTAAAACACCAGTCTTTGCTACTGGCAACGTCACACGGTACATTGTTTGATAATTCGTTGCCCCCAGTGCTAGTGATGAATGCTTCAAATGACGTGGCACACGTTTAAAAGCATCTACTGTCATACTAATAACAGTTGGTAAAATCATCAGTGCTAGAACTAACCCCCCAGCTAAAATACCAAAACCACTGCCTCCAAATTGATTACGAATGAATGGGACAATAACAGATAGTCCTACAAATCCATAAACAACAGAAGGGATACCTACTAGTAATTCTAAAATCGGTTGTAACACATAACGCCCAATTTTAGGAGCAATCTCAGTAATATACAACGCCACCGCAATTGCAAAAGGCGTTACAATTAGTAGGGCTAACAAGGTAACCGATAATGATCCGGCTAACATCGGTAAAACACCTACCAAGCGAAAACCATCTGCTCCTGTTTTACCTGGCGACCATTTTGTTCCTGTAAAAAATGAACGGATGCTTACTTCATCATTAAAAAATAACGGTAAGCCTTTGCTACTTATAAAAATAAAAATTGCTAACACAGCACCTGCTAATGCGATAATTGAAATAAGACTCAGACTATAGCCAAATTTTTCTCGTTTCGATTTTGGCGATTGCTCCAACAACTCATGCTTTTTACTCATCTAGTTTTGACCTCCTGCTATCGGCATAACCTCACCTGTTTGGTCCCGTTCTACTTCCATCTCTGAAATCGGGATATAACCTAATTTTTTAAAGACTTTTTCTTGAATTGGTTTTGATAAGACATATTCGATGAACTCTTTCGTTTGCTCGCTTGCATCTTTTTGCGTATACATATGTTCATACGACCAAATTTTCCATTTGTTAGTTTTAATCGTTTCAGTCGATGCTTCAACACCGTCCACTTTTAAAGGAACCACTTGCTCATTGATATAAGGGATCGCCATGTAACTAATCGCACCTGGTGTTTGTCCGACTATCTCACGAGTCATCCCATTTGCTTCTTGCTCTTGACTTGGAATAACTTCTTGATTAGCTAACCCATACTTTTCAAAATTAACGCGTGTTCCACTGCCTTCCGTACGGTTAACAACTAAAATCGGTAAATCATTGCCACCTAATTCTTTCCAATTCTTAAGCTGACCTGCAAATATCGCACGTAATTCCTCTGTGGTAAGAGAGCTCACACCATTTTCTTTATTTGCAACAGGGACAGTTCCTACCACTGCTACTTTGTGATCAATTAGCTTATCGCCATCAATCCCTTTTTTCTCCTCTGCGAACACATCTGAATTTCCTATTTCAACAGCGCCTGCTTGAACTTGACTTAATCCCGTTCCACTACCGCCGCCTTGAACATTGATAACCTTCCCTTTATTTACTTGCATAAAATCATGGGCAACGGCTTCAATTAACGGTTGAATTGCTGTTGACCCTACTGCTGTTGTTGAATCAGGTTTCGCTCCACATCCTCCTAGAACAAAAACTAAAGCGAGTAACATACCCCATTTTTTCACATTCATACCCTCCTACATCTCTTCTTGCTAACCCAACTATACAAAAGTGATGTAAAAAGTTAGCCAGTCTTTTGTAAAATTAATGTAAAAAAAAGTGTAAGGATATTATCCTTACACTTTTCTAGGAAGATGTATGGTGATACATGTTCCCTTATTCAATTGACTTTCAAGTTCTAGTTCACCGTCTAATTGTTCGACTAATTCTTTCACGATAGCTAAACCTAAACCGGTACCTTTAATATCACTCGTTCTTGCTTTGTCCACACGGTAAAAACGTTCAAAAATACGTTGCTGTTCTTCTGGAGCTATCCCCATACCATTATCAGATACAACAAGAGTAATCATCTCATCATCTCCGCTTATTGTAACTTGAACCTTACCTTGTTTTAGCGTGTACTTAATACTATTACTCACTAAGTTGTCTACCAAACGGTACACTTTATGATAATCTAAGATAACGTCTGGTGACCCTGTGAGCTCGAATATGAAATCTAATTCCTTTTTCTTTAAGGTTAAGTTGTATTTCTTTTCAAGTTTCTCAACTACGGTTACAAGCGAAAATGCCGTCGCTTCATTCTTAACACGATCAGTTAAACGAGACAAACTCAATATGTCTTCTATTAAATTCTCCAGTCGCAAACTTTCATTTAAAATAATCGTTAAAAAGTCAGTCGCCACTGCTGGATCATCAAGAGCACCATCAATTAACGTCTCGCTAAAGCCTTTAATCGCCGTTACTGGTGTTTTTAACTCATGAGAGACATTACTTATAAAATCATTTTGGTGTTTTAAAACATTTTGAATGTCTGTAATATCATGGAATAGCAGCATTAATTGATGCGTGCCATGTCCTTCTGTAATTGGTGTTATTTTAACATCGTAGTATCTCTCATTAATTGCCATATTTTGACGAATTAAGTCTCCTGTTTCAAACACTTTTTCAATCGGTTCAAATAACTCCGCTATCGGAATGTGTTGGACATAATCAGAGCCTAGTACCGATTCTTGCCAGCCAAAGATGCGTGTCACCGTTGGATTCGCCATCACAATCGTTCGACTAGGTGAAACTAACATCACGCCTATATTAAGCTGATCTAGTAATTCTTCAAAACGCTTCTCACTTAAATAGAAATCTTGACTCTGCTGTTCCATCTCTTCTGCCAAATCGCGAACGATTCGTCCTAAGGTTGAGTAATGGCCATTCTCCATCAAAAGATACTGACTTGTATAACGTTTCTCCTGTATTCCAATTAGAGCATCAGTTATTTCTTTATCCTTACGATTTTGATAATACAAAACATTGATGACCAACAGAATCATTAGTAAGACAAATAATCCTAATAAACTCAACAGAATTTTTTGAAAATAGTGAACATTCTTAGTAAAGTGCTTGGCATTCTCTGATAAGCGTAAAATACCTACTAAGTCGCCTGATTTTGACGTAATTGGAATAGCAATGTAGTAATAGTCTTCATGTAACGTTTGGCTTAATCTTAAATCAGCCCCTAATTTAGACCCATCAATAACTGCTGCTATTTCTGGTCGATTCGCATGATCTTGTTCTGATTCAGTGTCTAATGTTTCCCCTGTATCAAAAACGACCCGTCCTTCTGCGCTTAAAACTGAAATACGTTGCTTATTTTCTCTAGCAATTGCTCGAATAATCGCTTGTTGATTTTCAGGCGGGCTGACGGTCCAATCACGAATGGCTGTCGCACGTAAAATAACATTCGCCTCATCTAACATTTCATATTTATGCTGGTCATAGAGTTGATGTGTCACATAGCGATTACTAAAAAAATAACTCACGCTAGCCATTAGAACGAGTAAAACTAAGCCGGTTAATAGTTTCCCCTTTTTTCTCATACTAACTCGTGCCGCTTTCAAAACGATACCCAAACCCTCGAACTGTTTTTAAACGTTCTGGATGTTTCGGATCAATTTCTATTTTCTCGCGCAAGTTGCCTATATGAACATCTATACTACGAGTTCCGCCTGTCAGTTCTTCCATGCCTAGACCTTGAATCAACTGTTCACGACTAATGATAAGACCATTATTACGCATAAAATAGCTCAAAATTTTAAACTGTGTCTTCGTTAACTCTAAGACGTCTCCGTCTTTTAAAATCTGATGTTTTGCTTCTTCTAAAACTAGATCACCTCTTACAAGGCGTTGCTCTTTCTTTTCATCCTCTTTTACTTCTTCTTTACTGCTTTCACTTCTTCTGATAACCGCTTTAATACGGGCCTCTAATTCACGTGTACTAAATGGCTTCGTGATATAATCATCCGCTCCTAATTCTAGAGCTAAAACTTTATCAAGCTCATTATCTTTCGCTGTCAAAATAATCAATGGCGTTTTCTTACCCGCTTCACGTAATTTCTTTACGATTGTCATCCCGTTCATTGACGGTAACATCAAATCAACTAACAAACAATCGTAGGTATTTTCTAAAGCTTTGTGATACCCTTCTGCGCCATCAGTAGCCGTTTCAACTTCAAATCCTGCTGTTTTTAAATTGTAGCTAAGTAGTGTGACTAATGAAGGTTCATCTTCAATAATTAATAACGTCATTCTCTTCTCTCCCTATCCACTCAAACTCTCACTTCTCATTATTACTAACAAAAAGAGATAAAGCAACTTAAAACCACCATAATTATTGTTAATTTTTCCTATTCAGTCCCTAGACCGATTGTGAACTTAACGTGTCCGTGTTACTATTAATTTATAAGTAAAACTGTTTCTAATACAATACAAAGGGTGATTTTTATGAAACAAAAATTAGTCAGTACTATTTCAGCATATGTAATCGGAATGATTACCGCTATTTCAATATGGACAGTCGTTGACATCTTCACTGCATTGCCTAATGAAAAACTAAGTGACCTACCGATAGGTTTTGTATCTGCTTTACTATGGAACTTCATCGGACTTGTTCCCTACTTTGGCTACTTTATTATTTGGATGTTACTTTTTATTACTATAACATTTAAATTTAATTTGGCACCAATTAAAGAAGCCATAAGCATTGGTATTCTATCTATTTTATCAATCTTAACACCTATTACATTGGGATATTTTAGAAACTTCAAGTATGAAGAAGGTTATATCAATTCTATACGTCAATGGGGTATACCAATTCCCGTCATTTTACTTTGTGGCGTTGCTGTAGCGATCATTTCTTATACCTTAGCAACAAAAGCAAAACAAAAATAAAAGCTTCCTCATTCGAGGAAGCTTTTTTGTATACTATTTTTTCTTTTTACGGTAACCCACTACACCTAAAACTGCAACTACAAGAACAATACCAGCTCCTGCGATCCAAGGTTTGGCTTCTTCACCGGTTTGAGGCAAGATGCCTTTACTTCCAGATGAGGGATTTGAAAATGAGCTTGATCCTTTAGATAGACTTGATGTTCCTTTTTTATTAGAAAAATCAGGAAGACTGCCTAATTTACTTGTATCTAATGAGTTACCTTTTGGCAGCGATAAATTCAATTTTGATTTATCTGGTTTTGGAAAGTCAACTTTTGGTAGTGACGCTTTCGGGAACTCAAATTCTGGTAAGTCTAATTTTGGTAACTTGCCTGCTTTGATATCTTTCTTTTTATAGATAAGCGTCGTTGACTGCTCTTCTTTGCCAATTGTTAACGTGCCATTATTATCGGCTTCAACAAATTTATAACCAATAATAACAGGTTTATGGATTTTAACTTTTCGACCGACACGCCCTTTAATTTGACGATCATCACGAATCGATTTTCCATTTTCATCCACATAATGAACGGTAATTGGGGCACCTTTTTCACCTAGTCCTAAGCCAATATGTTTTTCTTTATACGTCAACGTAATAGACTGCGCTTCATCTGTTATTACCATATTAAGGTCTTTATCTGCTTCGACATAAGTGTAGCCTAAGATAAATGGAACACGAACCTTTACTTTTTTATCTTTTCTACCTGTTAAGGTACGCTCCGTTCTAATTTCTTTACCATTTTGATCAACATAGTGAACCGTAATTGGCTCGCCTTGATCTTCCCACGGTAAGATTGAACGGTATGTTAACGTAATCTCCTGCACTTCACCTGTATGAGTCATAGATAACTCTTTGTCTGATTCAACAAAACGATAACCCAAAATTGCTGGTGTACGAACGGTAACTTTTTTTCCGTTTGATCCCATCATCACTTTATCTTCTTTAATAGGATTGCCTAATGTATCCACATAATGAACCGTGATGGCTTTACCTGCTGCTTCTGGATCAATTGGTTTCATATCTACTACCTTTTTATAAGTTAAGGTAATCTCTTGTCTCGCATCAGTAATAGTCATCTCTAATGCTTTATCTGCTTTATCAAACACATATCCTTCAATCTCAGGTGTGTTGATAGTAATAGGTTGATCTAACTGTCCTTCAACCGTATCGGACATCTTGATGCGTTTTCCTTTTGAATCAACATAACGAACGCGAATGGGTCTGCCTGATTTTACAGGTTCTTCCGGTTCAGCACCTTCTACTTTTTTATAAGTCAAAGTCACATATTGACGCTCTGTTCCGTATGTTAACTCCAAGTCTTTATCTGATGAAACGAATTCATACCCGTTAATTTCATCCGGAATAATCGTTTCTTTTTGACCCAATTCTCCACGTAAGGTTGATCTTACTTTAATACGCTTACCTGCTTCGTCTTGATAACGAACCACTATCGGTCTGCTTTTTTTGAAACGATCGGTCGATGCCGTAGGCTGCTCATCTGAAGATGATAATTCCGTATCATTTTCAGAAGTTAATGGTGCTGTTTCCAACTCTTTTAAACTCTCGCCAACTTTTTCAACGTCTGATTGAACATCTTTTCCTACCTTGCCTAAATCCTCTAAGAACGAACTTAACCCTTTACCAAAATCTGAATGCTCCGAAACCTGCTTACGACTATGTGTTTCAGTTTCTTCTGAAAAATTTTCTGATTCAGTTGTAGCCGTTGTTTCAGAATCTTGTGTTTTAACAGTCAATGGTCTATCTACTTCTTTTTCTGATAATTCATGTAAACTATCAAAAAGTTTTCCAATCTTTTCTGTATCTCTTTCTGAACTTTCATTTGATTCCGCTGCAATACCAACGATAGGTTGTGCTAATTGCATCATCAATAAACCTGACACCAATAAGCTACTGTATTTTTTCATCTATCTACACCTCTAATTTTTATTAGCTACATTTATTGTCTCTTATTGCTTTAATGATAAAAGTATATCACATATTTAACAGACTTTAAAATAATTTGAATACTTTTTAAAGTCTATTTAACAAACTAAAGATACACAACTTTCATTTTTATACAAAAAAAAATGATAACTTTCATTTTAATAAAATAACGTGTTTATCTTCCTACGGTTAGTTGACATCAACGTTAATTATGCGATAAAACATAACGTAAATGCACATCTGTCATTGTCAAATTAACCATTTTTATATAATAAAAAAACCTCATCACGAGGTTTTCTTAATTTGAACGTGCTTCTAATAATCTAATTACCTTATCGACTTCTTTTAATGAAGGATAAACTCGGCGTTCACTTGATGAACACAGTTCTAATTCCCTCACAGACAGGTTTGATAGCTGAGAAATCTCTTCAAAAGAAATCCCTTTATACTCCGCAAGTGCTAACATATAGCTTACTTTTCGTTGACTGCGTTGCGTAATCAATGCCATCACGCAGATAATCGCAAATAGAAATATAACATTAAATAGTGTTTTAGATTGTAACAGAAAAAAACTGATTCCTAATGCCACAACAAAAACACTCCCGATAATAAGTTGTTTTCTCTTCTCTCTAGCCATGATACCCTCCTATCCTTTATTCAAACGTTGGGACACCGTGTACTAATTCTTCTAAAGTAGCGCACACAGGATTTATTAAGACAGGTAAATCATAACTGATAAAGTAAACAGGTAGGTTTTCATCTGATTTATCAACAGCAAAGGCATCTGCGTCTTCGCCTGTTTGGGAGAAAATAACATAATTCTCAAAGCCTTCTTTTTTGACTTTCTTTTTATCTAAAAAGTAGCCTTGACTCATCTTATCCAACTCGTCAGCCTTCTTAGGTAAAACTAGAAAATGCTTTAAAAAGGTTCCTTCTGCTTTTTCTTGTGCCATATGTTTTTGGTCTTCTTTTAACGCATAGTTTGCATCAAGATAATCTTCAATCTCATCATCGTCTTCAAAGATATAGGGTAACCAAACATTACCCTCGATAAAGTTTGTCGGATAATCCTTTTTAATGGTTTCTTTTAATGTCATTAATCGTTCAAAAATTTCTGGTGTCTTCACTTATGCGTCACTCATTTCTTTTTACTTTTCTACTAGTATACCATAACACTACTCCGTCTAATTGATACTCACGTTCGTTTCGAAACTGGGACAATTCACCAAAGTATCTTTAACCGGACAACTGCCTTCAATAAAGGTAATAAAGGCATTAATCTCTTCTTCAGTATTATCGGCCTCAATCTGATAGTCGGTAATAATATGAGAGAAACCAACTTTAATATCAGGTTTCCCTTTTAGACGGTCAGAATCAATCTCACCTTTAATATTGACTGACATGCTTTTTAAATTAATATGTTTCGATTGATAAAAGAAGCGGCCTACCATCATCTTACATGCTCCTAGCGAGCATAACAATGCTTCTAGTGGGTTCATAGCTTCATTTGTTCCACCAACATTTTCTGGTTCATCGATTTTAAATGAAAAATCACGTGCCGAACACTTTAACTGCAAGCCACCCAATGACTCAACACGTGCTTCTAGTACTTGCTTACTCATCTTCATTCCTCCTTTAATAATCGTTTCATACTAAATGTACTCTATTTCACAAGCCTTTTCAATATAAAAAAGACCCGCCTAAGCGAGCCTTAACTTATTATTTAACTGGCATATCTGCAATATCTTGTTTGTAGTTAATCGCATAGCGGATTACTTCTTTATTGCCTTCAGTCATCGCCACACGTTGTAAACGTCTGTTTTCATGCATTGAGACAAACATTTCTTTGCCGATTAAATCATAGCCTACCGTATATTGCGTGTTGTAGTTCATTGTCTCATCGTTAATGTCTTGAACCCCATTCGCAATATCAAAGCTATTTAAAATATGGAACAACGTATCACGAGCTTCGTCACGATTTTGACTTGGACGCGCATGTGTTAATAAAGTCGCTGCTCTAACAAAACGAGATTGTGACGTGTAATCCGCCGGCATCCCGATTAATCCAGACCCTTTACCTGCTGATAAAACTTCAACACCATTTGCCATGACTTTATTTTCACGCATTTTATTCGTTAAGCCTGTATAATTTTGAAGGTTAGTCAAATGCCAATCAAATGTCGGACTATTCGTCATCACACCTAGTTTATTTTCATGAACCTTAAATGTACCGTCACCATTCACAGGCTCCATCACAATACTGTTTCCTTCTTTATCTGTAAACATAAAGTGGAAAGGATCTGATTGTCCCATATCGTTAGGTGTATCTGAAATCCCTACTAAAGTGTGTGATTTTTCGATAACTTCTTCTAAACTGCCGCAGTTACCTAGTGCCCATGTCATGTATTCTGAACTTCTTAATGGCAGTTTACCTGCTGCTTTAATGTCTTCTGCTTTACCATATGAGGCATAATTTGAGAAGTATAACATTCCACATGAAATACCAGCATCATTAACACCGTCTACAAAAACAAAACCATCATTGCCGAAAGGTTTACCATCAATGGCCATCCCAATCACTTGGTGCGTAAATGTAATAGGACTTTCTGAATCTGTTAGAACATGCCCTACCGGAACATCAATCCCAACATAAGCATCAAATGCTTGTTGTCCTTCTACAAAAGATTTCGGTCCAAAAGGTACCATAAATTCTTGGGTACGACCCCATACTACTGACTTGTCTAATGCCATCACTCTAATACTTGTACACATCACTATCACTCCTTTAGATTTTAAACGTACCATAAGTATAATACAGAGCGTGTTATTTAGCACGAAAAAAAAGAGCATCCTTTTTAGGACACTCCTTTTCAAACTTAACTTTTATTTTGAGTCATTAATAACGACTTTTCTTTGTGTTCTTTAAGTAATGCAATCGTTGCTTTTACTTTTTTATCAGGTGGATAATAACTGATGGTTTCTTTTTTTGTCGATTCTAAATCCATCTTTTTAATCGTCGAAATTTGACTCAATTCAGCTGTTGTTAAATCAAGCTTATTAGCCAATTGCCACATTTCTTCAATTCTATCCTCCCTACGATGTCGTGACACGTCCGCCAACAACATAATGCCAATAAAATAACCAATATTGACAATCATTCTGATAATACCTGGATAACCTAGCCACACGTTAACTGCAACTAAAAAAATGAGTGCGAATCCAAGAATTGATTTCGACTTATTACTTATCTGCACGAGTAATTCACCTAGCCTCTTCTTTTTTGCTTTCATGTCTATTATATCACGGTTCCCTAGTATTTAAAGGGAATACGCTTTTAAAATACGTTCGTTAGCTAGTAAAACTTGGTCTAGTCCGCTTTTATGAAAATTTGCTCATATTCACTCATTATTATATAATTAATAAGCGTTTTACGAAAGAAGGATAAACTATGAAAAAAAGAATTATCGCGCCATTACTTGCAGTAATCTGTACCGTTACATTATCTGGTTGCATTAAAGTCTACCCACAAGCACCAGCCAAAGAGCCAAAAAAAACACAAACGACTCAAACTAAAGAAACTGAAACACTAGCTAAAACGGAAAATTCGTTACCAAAAGCCACAAAAGCAAAGGAAACGGAAGTAAAAGAAACAGAAACCATTACTCAAACTGAAACAACCGTCACAGAAACATCTGCAGCAGAAACTGAGCGACGCCACGAACGACGCGATCATGAGAATCGTGATAACAGACAAAACCGTCGCAATCGTGACCGTGACACTGAACCAACGGAAACAGAAGTAACTGCTACACAAGCAGAAGAAGATAAAAACCAGTATCAAAAAGAAGGCGAACACTGGGCAAAGGAATTCAGCAATCCTGACCTAACAGATGCTGAACGTGCTCAACTAGGAAAAGAAAAAGGCGAGTACTACCGTAATAAATACGGCAGATAATACCTAAATCTTTTTTATACTATCTCCCTTTATAATTCTTGTTATTTATAACGTCATGAAAAAAACTGCGTATTAGTCACACACTAATACGCAGTTTTTTGATTTACTTTTTTATCTATTAAATTCATATCATAATATTTTTCCATTAGTATATTAGGCAAGTATTATCTTAATTCATTTAAAGCACTTACTAATCGTGTGATTCCTTCCTTAATAACTGATCTAGGACATGCTAAATTGATTCTAATACACACGTCATTTATTTCAAAGAAATCTTGACTTGTTTCAACAGCTAATCCTGATTTTACCAATTGGACTCTCAAATTCTCTTCCGAAATTCCCAATGAACTAACGTCTAGCCATGTTAAATATGTAGCTTGTAAATCCGTAACTTTTACAAATTCACATTTATCAGCTAAGACTTCTTTCATATATAAATAATTACTATAAATATACGATGTTAATTCGTCCACATAATCACTACCATGTTCGTAAGCTGCCTTCATCGCTACATATGAAAAACTATTTAATAAATCTGAAACATGAGTGTAGTCTTTTGCTTCATTAATTTTAACCTTATACTCTTCATTTTCTACAATATAATAAGAGACTTGTAAACCAGCCATGTTAAATGTTTTTGTTGGTGCTGTTAAAATAACGATTTCCTCACTGTAGCCTAATTTTCTTGCTACTTTCATAGCAGGTGTGAAACTATGACCTGGCATAATTAAATCACTATGCACTTCATCTGATATAACAATAACATTATGTTTATGACAAATTTCTAAAACTCGTTCTATCTCTTCCTCTAACCATACTCTACCTGTAGGATTATGAGGATTGCATAAGATATACAATTTTACATCATTTTCAATAAGTTGTTTCTCAAATTCTTCAAAGTCATAATTGTAAGTTGATTCAGATTTAACTAAAGAACTTCCTACCCAATTTCTTTTTGCACCCGTCGGAACTTTTACAAAAGGTCCATAAGTTGGCATTGACATCATAACTGTGTCATCCTCTTCAGTTAATCCAACAATCATTAAATTAAGCGAACACAACACTGATGATGTGAAAAATATAGACTCTCGGTCGTAGGAAATACTATTACGTTTTTCATGCCATTCTACTGGAGCGATTGTATGATTAGGATCTGGTAAAGTATAACCAAATACACCATGTTGAGCACGCTCTACGAGTGCTTTAGTGACTTCTTCTGGAACTTTGAAATCCATGTCTGCTACCCACATTGGCAATAAATCAGCATCACCATATAGCATTTCTAAACCATCATACTTTACAGAACCTGTCCCACGTCTTTCAATAATTTCATCAAACTTGTTCATTAGTCTTCCTCCTAGAATTTTATTAGTTTAAGCAAACGTGTTTCAAATCTTGTAACAGCTAATATTAGAATTAAAATAACTCCAAATAATGTTGCAAGATAAAAAGACGTCGTTGCCAAAGAATCTGATATTAAACCCGCAATCGAGTTATAGATAAGTGGTGCTAATGCAAAGCCTAAGCTAGTGACTGCTGAAAATAATCCCGCTGTCATTGGAATTGCACTTTTTTTAACGCCTGATGTTAATAGATATAATGTTCTTGTCATTAGAGACCCCATACTCATTCCTATCAAAATAGTCCCAATAAAGAAACCTACTGTCAAATGAATAAATGAAATCGAAGCATTTCCTAGTGTCATCAATACATAACCAAAAATAAGTGTGTTTCCTTTTAACACGACTGATAATTTAGTGATAAAGAAACCAGCGATAATTGCGCCTAAACTTTCACAACTCAAGGCTAACCCAACTAATGAAGAATTACCAATATTAAGGTCGCTTGCATGGATTGCTAAGTTGTTCTGTGAACAAGATAATAGAAACATAATCATTGCAGCTAACATTAATACTGTTAGAATTGTAGGACTGGTCATGGACAACTTATCATCTTCTTCAGATGCTAACTCACTTCCAGTTGCTTCTTCGTCGTCATCTTTATTCTCAATTTTTTTATCATTTGGTAATAAAAACAAGCCTACTGCTCCAGATACTAAAGCTATCGCAAACATTAAATAATTATAGCGCCATCCATAAATTGCTAACGTTCCTCCTAAACTAGTTAAGAGCATACTGCCGATAGCTTGTAAACTAACATTTCGTCCCAACATTATTGAACGTTTTTCGCCTACAAAGTATGTTGAAAGCAAGGCAGGTATAGTCGCCGTCATCGCCCCGCTCCCTGCTCCCATAAGTAAAGAGAGCACTAATAGTAGGGTGAAACTTGTCGTGTAGAAAAAGCCTATCATTCCTGTCGAAATTAAAAATGCTCCGGCTGTAATTACTGTTTTTTGTGAAATATATTGTTGAATTTTTCCAACAAACAGCGATACACCAAAGCTTGAAAAAGCACCAAACGAAAGAAGCATTTGTAATGTAGAACGTGATACATCAGGAAAACTCAAACCGATTTTAGCTAAACTAGGGGCAATTGCCACTGTACATCCGGCCACAAACATTAAACAAAATAAAGCAAACATACTTTTTGGCTTGATCATAAAGTACCTCCATTTTTCTATGGGTAAGGTCATCACGTGACTAAAAAATATTAAGTAGCAACTTCCTTATTCCAATAAAGGCACCAAATACTTCTCTATCACACGGTTAAAAAAATCCATACTAACCCTCTTTTCCTTTTCTGCTTGAGCAACGGACAAGTGATTATTCGACGGAGACTTGAGAGAGAAACAAAAAGTAAGAAATAAACCGTCATTAATACTAACTAGACACAAAAAAGAGGCTGGACAAGTATCTGTCCAACCTCTTTGACATAGTTAAATAAAGCTCCGCCCAACTGAATAAAATGTGTGAAAAGGTCGCTAAATAAAGCTTTTTGACCTCTATTTTTTAAGACAAAAACCGTTTACATTTTATTCAGTTGATGTTAGCATTAACTATGGCAAGCTTGATTGGGTCAGATGTTTCATTCTGTGGACCTGAGCAAGTCCTCGCGATTACCAGTCGCGAGGCGCCATTTTTTTATGCGATTTATTTCTATGACGCCATTATAATGACAACGCATACAAATAGTCAAGGATTTTTTTCCTTGATAGGTTATAGAATAACAAAAAGAGACACTCCAATCGAAGCGTCTCTTTTTGTTATAATCCTATTCTCTCCTTGAATAAAGCTTCTACTTCTTTATCTTCAAACCAAATCGAACACCCATCCATCCCTCTGCTTAAAAGTACGTAATAGATGTTTAGGATATAATTTGTTAATTCATTAATATCAAACTCTTCTTTCAATGGTGTTCCACCAACATCTTTATAATTTTCTGGGACAGCAACTAATCTTCCATCTCTAACAGAGATATCATTACCTATAATCACACCTGCATAATTTAAATCATACCCTTGAATAGCATGAATTGAACCTATCTCAACTTCTGAATTTTCACGTTTAATCCAATCTTCGTATGTTGAATTCCATCTTTTCTGAATCCCATCAATATTCCAATCATATTCTAATTCATCATAATTTTTTCCTTTATTACATTTTTTTCCAGGGTTTGATTTCCACTCTCTACAATAACCTGCAATAACTCTATTGGTTGTATTATCATACGAGTGAGTTTTATTTTCCACATACTCGACTAACTTTTCAAATGAGTTGGAAATACTGAAATAATCACTTTTAAATACGTCTCTATTAAAATTATTTTTCTTACTCAATTGTATGCCATATAAAATGCCATTTAAAAAGTCTTCTCCTGAAAAATCAGAATTTGCACCAATTCTAAATTGTTGAGTCATTTCTAATTTTGCGAAACCATCTGTTAACTCGATCATTTCTGAAGGTGATATATTTTGAGGTTTAATGCCTTGAAACGGATCATATAATAAAACCATTCCTTTACTAATAGCTTTTAGATGCATAATCTCCTCTTCACCTTCTTTTAGATGACGACGAGCATTAGGATGCCCTTTAGTATAATATTTCTTTAATTTGTGTGCCTCGTCTACAATGATTAAATCATAGGTTACATCATTCTTTTGAGCATGAGTTATCAACTGAGAACCTGTTAACACTTTTAATCTATCAGATAAACCTACACTTTTAAATATCAAGTTGAATTGAGCAATTAGATTTCCTGTAGTAACAACTCCAATTTTTAAATTAGGATTTTTTTCTGCTAATGAAAAAGCTAGATTAGTAAATAACACTGACTTTCCTGAGCCTGCTGGCGCATCTACAATATAATTTTCATGATAATTTTGTTCTACTATCTCTTTAATTTCTCTTTGTTTAGCCGACAAATTTTTAAATGGCGAATACTTGAATAATAAGCTTTCTCTTAATGCATTTAAATCCTTATTTTTAATAAGTCCCAATCCAAAAAGTTCATTTGTCCATAAAGGATAAAAGACTTCTGTTAATATTTCTTCTTTATTTACATATTGTAATTCAGATTGACCTGTATTACCGTTCAAAAAAGTAAACTTAGTAGTTTTGGATTCAGCCATCATATAATTAATTAATAACGACTCTAAATCCAAAATAACTGACTTATTAAACAATACTGAATATACTACCAAACAATTACTATATTCTCTGTAATCTAATTTGGGTTCTTTTTCCCCTAGATGTTGAGCATGTCTCGACATAAAATTATTTGTTTCACCAATGTAAACTTTCTTCTTTTTTAAATTGTAATAAATATAAGTTACAGGTTTAACTTCTAACACATTTTTATTATCTTTTGTTAATTCATTTGTTATCAAACCATTCTTTAAGTCCAAATTTAATGTTCTATATTTTACCATACTACGCCTCCAACGATTGACTTTAAAAAAATACTCATATACTCATTGTAACAAAAATAACAGCCGTACTGTTATTTTATAAAAAAATCCAAAAAGAAACCGCCCCTTTTTTTGCGTAAGAGCAGTTTCTTTTTAGATTATTATCTGTCCTCATCTTGAAAATCTCTTTCCAACTTCCGAACGCTATAGACATTCTCAAGTACAGCTTCTTGCTTTTCTTTGTAACCTATTAAACACTGTATTCCTTCAAGAATAGTTATTTTAAAATAAAATAACTATCACGTCCACGTTTATTAAAACGTTATCATTTGAACGGAATAGTGTTATGATAGTAAAAAAGATAGTACGCTTTTAAGAAGCCGTAACTATCTTTTTTATTACCATATAGACACCTACTCAAACACCGCATATAACACTACCAACTGTTCGGCATTACTTTTTTTATGCTCGGATAGAGTATCCTTTAATGTTGAATACACATTTCCTCCTGTGGTCCACATTCTTAAAACATATTCTTTATTCAGAGCAAGCGTCATACTGTCCTCTGTTTCACCGCTTGATCCCACACCATTACTCGCGTCAAATTTTAGTTTTCCTAAATCAAATTCCCCTCTGGAAGATGCCCCTTCAGTCGTCATAATTTCTGATTTTAACTTTCCTAACTTCTTATCATCAGTAGTTGGTTCCATTATCCAATCTATACTTCCTGACATTCCTCTAGGTTCTGTGCCTATGTTTGTAACCAACTCATGTTTTACCTTTTTACCTTTTTCATAAGCATCTACATAAACAGAAACCTCTTTCGCATCAGAATTAAATGCATAACTTCCCGATGACTCAATTAATAACTTCAGTACACCTACATCATTATCTTTTACTACTAACTTACCATTCGGCACGCCAGCTGCTTTGCTATCCTGAAATGGGTAATAATTATAATAAAAAAGATATCCCCCTACCGTTACGCCACTAATGATTAGAACGGTCGCAACTGAAATTAGAGCATGCATTAAATAACGCTTTTTCTTAGACTTACCCACTAATTTTTTAAATTCATTATCTTGTATTTCCATTCAAACTTCCCTCTCTTCCATAATCTTTCTTAGTTTTTTTCGCAGTCGATACAACTCCGTCTTCAAACTTTCTTTCGGTCTATTTAAAATAAAGCCAATTTCTTCAAAACTTAATCCCTCTTCATACTTTAACACTAAAAGAGTAACGTCTTTTACCTCTAGTTGCGCAAGTGCTTCATGAAGTTCGGAATAATCCACTTCCAATTCTAGCCACTCTGAGGACTGATACTGTTGATGGAGGATTTCTTGATACCGTTTTTTACGATTATACAAATTATAATAAAGATTAATACCTACACGAAAAATCCATGGTCTGATTTTGCTGTAAGGTAATACATCTTCAATCTCTAAAATCTTAACGATTGTATCTTGCGCAATATCTTTTGCATCTTGCTCTGCACAACCATTTTTGATTAAATAACCTATCAAGTCATTCAAAATCGCTAATACTTCTCTTTCGTAATGAGTTAAATTCATTATTTCCCTCCCTTCACTAATATAACAAATAAGTTTAAAAAAAGTGAACAACACTTAGTCTAGTTTTTTATAAAAAAGATCTGAACTTTAAATAATTTAGGCCTTTTTCTTATGTATTTCTATTAAATAACACTTTTTTACTATCATTTTTTATCCATTTTACCTAAAAAGTCCGATAAATAATTCACAACTATTGAATTTTTCTTGGAAACTATCAGGTTATATTATTATATTAAAATAAGACATCTCATTTAAATAAAAATACATTTTTAATATAACTGTCAATTATCAAGATAAAATGAAACTTATTTATAAAAAATAATTATTATTTTTACTTCCAAGCCTAAAAGTAGCCTTCCCTAATTTTCAATGGTAAAATTCAATCATATTAAAAATTGGAGGTATTATCATTTTGTTCAGACTTTTCTTAAAAAAGAATGAAATACGAACTCTGACGGTACTATCAAGACTAAGAGCTACTCACTATACGTCAAAACAAGACCTTTCAGAGACGCTTTCTATTCCGCAATCAACTCTTAATCGTGACATAAAAGAACTTGATAGTATTCTAAAACTTGACCCTGAATTGCCTCAAATAGAAATTAAAGGTAATAACTTAAAAATCGTTAACACACCAAAAAAAAATAACAGTAACACATTATTGAGAACCACCTTGCAGTATTACATTGAAAAGTCATACCCTTATCAAATAATGCAATGCCTTGCTGTATGTAAAAAAATAGAAATTGATAATTTATGTGAACAAGTTGCAATTTCTAAAAGTTATCTTTTTCAGCAACTTTCAACACTGAATCATTATTTAATTGATTACCATATTCAAATAAAAATCATTGATAACCATGTTCAATTTGATGGTCCGCTCCAAAATAGATTCGTTCTCTCTTTTTTACTTTATGATACAAACTGTAAATTATTCAGTGAGCAACCTATCCAGAATTCAAAAGAATTAACTTATATCAAAAATGCCCTTAACGAAGAGGTAAAGCCTGATTTTAATCCCGTTAATACTCGTCGCTCACTCAATCTATTAAAATACTATCATTTATATTTAGATGAGCTTGAAAGAACTATTGATACGAAGTCTGACATTGGTCAATTACTAGAACTATTCAATCGATATTTTCCTGTCTTCAACGAGCCCATGCCCAAAAATCTCAGACCTTTTTTTTCATTCTTAACAAATCTCACCTTTACACGTTTACGTCAGGAAGAGGAGCATGTTGAAATTCTTTCAACTATGCTAAAAGAAGACCTTCCCTTAATCCATGAATCTAATGACGTGTCCCAAGCCCTACTATCACTAATCCCGACACTAAATAAATCTCAACAAATTTTATTTTCAGGTACGGTTCTAATCTACACTATCTATTTAAATGTGTTTGGCTGTGATATCAAAGAACCGTTTAGTAATAGTGACTTGTTAGCTGATTTAATGGAGAAAGGTGAGTGTATTCCTGTCGTAGATTTAAAGGATAGTCGTTCCCTTGAAGCATTTAAGCATCTAAATAATAATTCTGTTCTTCCTTTAGTATTAAAATATAACAGACTTTTTGAGCAGTATATTGAATTTTTTTATTGGTACAATCAAACTACAACTCTTTCTATTCGACTTGATTTTGAAAACAGTGTTATTTTTGAGCACTATGTCCAGAAAGAATTAGAAAAATTATTTAATACTTCTGTTTTGAACTTTAGTCATGACGACACTAGAGTTGATTTGATTATTTCAGATCAACTCTATAAAGATGATCAAGCCGACTACTTCTTTTATTATCCGGACTTACAATCTGAATTTCTCTTTGATTCCCTAGTAGCTTACATCCCAGCTATTTATACTAAAAAGAATAAGCGCATTACCAATCAAAAAATAAAAGACACACTCTTTTAAGAGTGTGTCTTTCTTTTTGTATTAACGGCGTCTTCTTAAGAATACACCTACACCTACTATTAAACTTCCACCAATTAGTGTTAAGAAACTTTGTGCTTTTTCACCTGTTTGAGGTAATAGTGACACACCTTTTGGTTTAGAGTTTTGGGTACTTTGAGAATGTTGTGCTCCTCCAGCTGATCCTTTTGATTTTTCATTCTCTGGTCTAACTGGTTTGCCTTCTCCTGGCTTGCCTGGTTTTTCTTCTCCTGGCTTAGCTGGTTTTTCTTCCGGCTCTGTCGGTTCTGTTGGTTCTGTCGGTTCCGTTGGTTCTGTCGGTTCCGTTGGCTCTGTCGGTTCCGTTGGTTCTGTCGGCTCCGTTGGTTCTGTTGGTTCTGTCGGCTCCGTTGGTTCTGTTGGTTCTGTCGGCTCCGTTGGTTCTGTTGGTTCTGTCGGCTCCGTTGGTTCTGTCGGGTCTGTCGGTTCTGTCGGTTCCGTTGGCTCTGTCGGCTCCGTTGGTTCCGTTGGTTCCGTTGGTTCCGTTGGTTCTGTTGGTTCTGTTGGTTCTGTTGGTTCTGTTGGTTCTGTTGGCTCTGTCGGTTCTGTTGGTTCTGTCGGTTCCGTTGGTTCTGTTGGTTCTGTTGGCTCTGTTGGCTCTGTTGGTTCTGTTGGTTCCGTTGGTTCTGTCGGTTCCGTTGGCTCTGTCGGTTCCGTTGGCTCTGTCGGTTCCGTTGGCTCTGTCGGTTCTGTTGGTTCCGTTGGCTCTGTTGGTTCCGTTGGTTCTGTTGGTTCCGTTGGTTCTGTCGGCTCCGTTGGTTCTGTCGGCTCCGTTGGTTCCGTTGGTTCCGTTGGTTCTGTCGGCTCCGTTGGTTCTGTCGGCTCCGTTGGTTCTGTTGGTTCTGTTGGTTCTGTCGGTTCTGTTGGTTCCGTTGGTTCCGTTGGTTCCGTTGGTTCTGTTGGTTCTGTTGGTTCTGTTGGTTCTGTTGGTTCTGTCGGTTCCGTTGGCTCTGTCGGTTCCGTTGGCTCTGTCGGTTCTGTTGGTTCCGTTGGCTCTGTTGGTTCCGTTGGTTCTGTCGGCTCCGTTGGTTCCGTTGGTTCCGTTGGTTCTGTCGGTTCTGTCGGTTCTGTTGGTTCTGTTGATTCTGTTGGTTCTGTTGGTTCCGTTGGTTCCGTTGGTTCTGTTGGTTCTGTTGGTTCTGTTGGTTCTGTTGGTTCTGTCGATTCCGTTGGTTCTGTTGGTTCTGTTGGTTCTGTTGGTTCTGTTGGTTCCGTTGGCTCTGTTGGTTCCGTTGGCTCTGTTGGTTCTGTTGGCTCTGTCGGCTCCGTTGGTTCCGTTGGCTCTGTTGGTTCATCCGCCTTCGTATTCTCAACGTTTACGTTAACACTATTACCAGTCTCTTCATTCGCTTTAACCGTTAATGAAATTGACTCTGTTAATACATCATAACCTTCAGGTGCCTTAACTTCGACCAATTGATAGTCACCCAATTCTAATTCATCTACTTCAATCTTACCGTTTTCATCTGAAACTAACTTATCTTTTACAAGCTCACCTTCAGCTGTCAGTAGTTTAAATTCAGCACCAGCTAATACTTTAGACGTATCTTCTTTGTCTACTTTTGTAATAACCAATTGTCCCAATGGTTTTGGAATTTCAGTAGCTTTATTTTTAACAACTAACTCAATGATATTTCCTGAAACTTCACTTTCTTTTATTTCAAAAATTTCTGGTGACTTCAGCAACTCATATCCTTTTGGTGCTGCTGTTTCTATTAGTTCATAATTACCCATAGGTAACTCATTCACTTTTAATTTACCGTCTTTATCTGTCGTTAAATCTTTTAGATTTACGTCATTGTCTGTTCCTTTTAATTGGAAAACAGCGCCTTCTAAAACTTTTGAAGGGTCATCCTCATCAACTTTTGTTACAAGCAAACCGCCTGTTATTTTTTTATTTTCAACCGTTACATGTGTTGTATTTTCTGTTTTTTGGTCTTCTTTAATTTCAAATTCAACTGTTTCTTTAGATTTTTCATACCCTGTTGGCGCTTCAATTTCTTCTAATTTATACTTACCTAATGGTAGAGAATCTACTTCAAATTGTCCTTTTTCATCTGTTTTTAGACCTTCTTTAATAACTACATTTTGCTCATTTAAAATATTAAAAACAGCCCCCGGTAAGAAAAGTGAATTATCTTTGTTGTCCACTTTAGTTACAACTAAACGACCTTCTGGGACTTTTTCAGGCTCAGGATCATTAGGAATAGTTAGTGATGTTAAATGACTACCATCTTCTTTTTCAAATACATATAATTTATGTGGTGTTTCATCTAAAACATAACCATCTGGAGCTTTGCGCTCAATAATTGTATATATTCCTTCAGGTAATCTTGGTGTTGTTGTTTTACCAAATTCATCGGTAACAACAGTGTCTACTAAATTATTATCTGAATCATAAATAGTAAACATCGCTCCTGGTAAAACGTTTGTTTCATCTTCTGATGATACTTTTAGTAGTTCAATAATATAGTCTTTTACACCTTCTCCTTCAG
The DNA here is from genome assembly GCF_029143285.1 of Vagococcus proximus. GTDB lineage: Bacteria > Bacillota > Bacilli > Lactobacillales > Vagococcaceae > Vagococcus_D > Vagococcus_D proximus. The sequence continues at coordinate 385,354 of NZ_JAPDSH010000001.1, read as the reverse complement.
CTTCTCCAACTAAATTATCTAACTGCATATTACTTACTTCACCATCAGGACCAGACCCTTCTATTTTACCATCTGATTCAAAATAAGCAGTCGATTCATTGCTCAAGTTTTTAGGTTCAGATTTTGCGACATATGTTTTATACGTCACATTTATCCCTGTATTATCTATATAAGGATCATTAATCACAACCTCAAAACTATTTCCATTTACAGTAACTTTACCTATTCCATTTGCTTCAAGTTCACTTGCTGTATAATGCTTATAACTGTTATCCGCACCATTAGCTGTAATTTCAAATGAATCTGGAATTAAGCTATGACCTTCTCCAACTGTATCTGTAATTTTGATTGATTTTTTATACGCTTCTTTATTTGGATTAACTACTAAGTACCATGTTGGCTTATGATGATCCATGTCAGCTGTACCTGTCTTATAATAAAAGACATCTGTTCCTTCACCTGACTCAGGACGAGTAATCGTTATTGTCTTAGCTGGTAATCCTGTTCCTAAATCCCCAGTTACTTGCGTTGCGTTACTTTCAGTCATCTCCCCCATAGTATTCACTGCTGAAAGTTTTAATTTAAATGACCCACGAATGTCTTTCAAGTCATTTACGTTGTCACTAAATGTTAGAACAATTGATGTGTCTGAAGCATTGATGTGACCGATAATTAAACCATTTTCATCTTTAACAGGCAAATTAGTTTCCATTGCCGTTAATTTTGCCATCCCCTCATCACTAATAACCGAAGGTAGCGTTAAACTTAGAGTATCGCCACCTTTAATAGTTACCCCATCTAGTTCTTTAAAATTAACTGATAACCCTAAATGATCTGTTACATCTATGGTATTAGTTGGCTGTGCAGGCATCGTGTGAATATCATAATAATTATAATCTACGACAATTTTTGTATTAAGTTCTTGGTACGCACTAACTCCCTCTGCAAAAACCGCACCTAACGAACTAATGTTACCTAGCAAAATACTTAAAACCATAATAATTCTAGCAAAATATTTCATTATTCTCCTCCTATGTTCAATAGTTATAGCTCAGAAATGTAACAACTTCCCCAAAATTTAGTTATGAAAGCTAACATAACTTGTTGTTTTCTGATAATTTTTCAAGCTCATATGAAAATATTACTGTAATAAACAATAGTTTTCACTCCTATTTTTTCATCAGCTTCTGCCATTTTTTTGGAGTAAGCCGTGAATGTTTACGCATGTTCGTAATAAATAAATCGTTTTACTTACCACTGTTCCATAAAAAAACCTTTATTTTTGAAGGTTTTTGACTGTTTTGACTATTATTTATAGCTATGTTTTTTTTATCACAACTCTTTGTTTATAATCACTTTAATTTAAGATTCTTTTTGTTTTTTATTAAAATTTAACTGTATTTTTATAGTTTTAAGCATGTTTCCTCACCTGCTTTACTAAAAACAACTAGCCTCGCTGTTAGTTAGTTGTCAAAAGAAAAAATAAAACTCATCTTATATTACATTTCTTTCAACAACTTATTAAAAACCGGTAGGAAAATAAAAAGGACAGACTCTTTATACTCGAGTCTGTCCTTTTCATTTACTATTTAGTTGGAATCACAATTTCAAATCGTTTGCCTTTTGCCATTGTCTCACCTTTATCATCAGAAAGGCGAACTTCAATTTTGTAATCTTTATCTTTAAGTAGTTTGTCATACTCTTCTTTATCCATAGTAAATACTTGAATGAATTTTTTAGTCTCACCTTTTTTTACATCTTCAGCTTCTTTTAAGCTAGTCAACAGCCCTTCGTTAATAAAACGAGCTTTTCCATCATTAGCACTTAATGATGAACCTGACATGCTTGTTGCAACAATAGCGTCTCCTTTATTTTCGATATCAAAGGCTAGAGATAACAATACCACACCTTTATCAAAACTTGTGAACCGACCTGCTTCTGCTTCATTAGGTTTAAAATCAGTAAATTGATAATCAGTAAGTGTGACTTTAATATCATTTTTTTCATCTGCTTCTGATAAACCTGATTTACCATCAATTAAGGTTTTTTCACCCATATTATCTTTTGTTGCTTTATCTTCGATAAACTTCTCAGAATTCGCTATTTTTTGCTTCCCTTTAGCACCTAACTCGAGTCTTAATTTCGTACTATCAGCTACTTTATCCTCTGAACTTACCGACCCTTCTTTACCAAAAACTGGAGGGACGTCCATCGTGATTTCTCCTAATTCAAGAACTTTATCTAATGCTTCTGGATCAAGCGGTATAGCTGAATAACCCTCAACTTCCTTACCAGGTTCAACTTTCCCTTTAACTGACACTAACTTAGACGTTAGATTAGCATAATCCGCATTATCTTCAGGGATTAATGAGTTATCATCCTTGTATGTTTTTGTTGCTGTTGTATAAGTAAAATCTGGCGTAAGTGGGTAGAATATTTCCTTAGATCCTTTATTTTCTAATGTATAGCTAACCAATAAGATTCCACCGCGTTCTGTTTGTCTTCCAAAAGGAATCGCAAAATCTTGGTTAAAGTCTGTTACTTCTACTAATTCATAGCCATCAATTTCAAGTGATAGATCCCCTTGTTTAACTTCTAACTCTTTCCCCTCAAATAAAGCCGTCGTTTCTTCTGCATCCATGTTTGTTTTTACCATTGAAACTAATTCAGAAAAGTCATTGTCCGAATCATCTTTCACTTCTTTTTCTTCTGTTTCAGTTGTCTCCGCCTTAATCTCTGACGAATGTTCTTTTGCTTTAGTTTCTTTTGTCGTTTCTTTTGTCGTTTCCTTCGTTGATTCTTTTACTACCGACTTTGAACACCCTGTCACAATTAATAATACCGTTGCTAAACCAAGCATACCTACTGTTATTTTTTTCATTTTCAAAATCTCCATTTCCATTGAAATTATAACTACAATAAAGCATTATAGCAGTCTTTTCACTGAGTTACCACGTTCACAATACGCCTCTTTTTAGAAACGTCGGCATAATGTGATGTTTTGATCAATTAGTGTTATACGTTGATAGTTGTATTACAGCTAAAAGACTTCTGTGTATAAAAAAATAAAATAAAAAAGACCTAAAAAGTCTTTTTTATTTACTCAAACGTATTAGAATAGGTGTAACAACTATCAATAAACCAATTATAATAATGAGTGGCAAATAGAGATGCCAATCTATTTCTTTTTTCTTTACTATATTTTGACTTATTTGACTTGAACTTTCTTGCTTGATAGTCGTATCTTGTAAATTAGATACATCTTTATTAGTAGTAGACATCAATTTCGCTTTCACTACAAAACGTTGATCCGTCTCAGTTGGCTTATCACATGTTATTAAAGTCAGAACACCTTTATCATCAATCGTATTATCTAACACACTAAGGTTTGTTTCTTTCACAATAGCAGCTGACGTTACTTTGTATTTATAACGATCTCCAAGATATAATAACTCAATATCATTCCCTTCCTCCACAGAGAGTAAGGGACTTAATAACTTACCTTGATAGCCCAAATGGTGGCCTAAAATTACAATATTATCAATCAAAGGGTCTCGTTCTGGATAAAGAATAGCCGTACCAAATAATAAATTTTGATTAGTTACTCCTACGAATACAGGAAGATCTATACCAACCTTATCAAGGGTCACTGCTCCAATAATTCCTTCAGAATTAGGCTCTTCAATTTTAATCGCTTCTTCAAATGTTGGGGGGGCTATTTCTTCCACTTTAGGAATTACTTTAGGTAATTCATCATTTACTATATAACTATAGCTAATTGATCTATAATTAATCAACGTTGATTTTAAAAATGGGCTTCCAATTAAGATTACTGCACTATAGAACATAACTAATGTAACTATTGTCAGAAGCCAATTTCTAACTTTCTTTTTCTTCTTAATCTTATTGCTTTTTTTAGTCATTACTTTTCCTCAGATGTTTCTGAATCTGTCTCTTCTCTATTTTGACGCTTTTTCTTCAGCAATAATAATAGTAATAATAGTAGTAATAATAGTATCCCACCACCGATATACCAAATAGTATGACTCGGTTTAATATCCACATCTTTACTATTCAAATCATCTGCTTCATCTTTTGTTATTTCGAAATCTTTTGATAAAAGCCATCTATAACGATAAGTTTCACTCTCTTCATCTTTATACTTACCATCTTGATGTTTTCCACCAAACACATCAACATTCATCGTATATTTACCTGGTTTTAACTCTTTTCCTTCTAGGGGTGTCGGAAAATCAAACCTAGAATTTGGAGCGATTTGCAAACCCGTTTTCTTCGTTTCATACATACTATCTTTTTTTCCACGTTTAACAATTGATGTTGAAACCTTTACTTGATTAATAAAAGTAGATTGGTTATTTTGCAACGTAGCATTCAATACATTTCTTGCATTGACTTGAGATGGAAAAGCATCTAATAATTTAACATTCGGTAAAACTGGTTCTTTATATTGTCTAATTAAAAGTGCCACCATATAAGAAAATTCATTTTTTATCGAAAGCCCCTTAGAATCAGAATCTTCCTTCTTCTCTTTTGTTTTTTCTTTAAAAGTAATCCCCCCTGCCATGACGCCATCAAAATCTTCAGATGGTGATGTTAATTCGACACTTAAGGTTTGTTTACCTTTTTTTGGAACCTTAATTTCTTTTGGTATTTTAGCATAATCTTTTAAATTATAAATTAAACTATCATCTGGTTTAATTTTATTTATACCATACTCAACCACACCATTTATATTTGTTGTTGCACTATTTAACGTTGTTAATATTGTAATTTCTTTATCTGTACTATTCGTCAAATCCACTTTAAGAGTTTGTTTTTCTCCTTTTTTTAATAATAAATCAAAATAAGATTTACTACCATCTAGTTGATTATCCGGTATCTCTGGGATAACTGCAAAATTAAAGACAGAGGCCTGAACCGGCACAGTAAAAGTTGTATTAAACAAAGTAAGACCTAATAAACACATCGTTAAAATTTTTATAATAATTTTCATCGTTTCCTCCTGAATTAGAATAAAAAATCCAATCACTTCTCATGAAACAAAGTGATTGAATTTTTTAATGGCTATCTACTGTAATTAACTTACTCGTGATTCCTGATTATACTTCTGTATTTTCAATTGAATCTGATAATTCCCATGTTAATGTTGTATTGTAAACATCTGTATATTTTGTTGTAGAACCTGGAACGAATAAATTAACACTTGCTGCAGCATCTTTAGCTTCTTCAGTTCCCCATTGTACAAACTGTGTTCCTGCACCTGTATTAGCTTTAGCAGCCATAACCGTAACAGTTTCACCCGGTGTTAAATCTAAGTTTGCATCACCTTCAGCTGCTGCTGATTCTGAGTGTGTGTAGAAGTTAGCATTACCTAAAGTAATCACTGCTCCTGTTAAATCTTTATCAGATTTTTTATCTGCTTTAAATTGTTCCTCTTGTTTAACTGTTAATTTCCAACCAGCTTCTGTACCACGGTTATCTGTAATTTGAACAAAGTTAGGTACTTCTTGAGTTGGAACTTCGCCTTCTGCTAATTCTGTATCAGAAGCTAATTGAGCTTTGGCTTTGTAGTCCATATCTTTTGAAACGATTTCTTGTTCACCAAAATCAAAACTTGACGCGAAATCAATTGATAATGGCCCTTGTCCTCCTGGATTTGGTGTTCCTGGTTTATTAGGATCCCACGGGAAAACCGGTTTTCCTGGCTCTTCAGGTTTAGCTGGTGGTGTTACTGAACCTTCACCAGTATTAGGTTTAAATGTTACTTTACCAGTTGAAGTTAAAGTGCCACCTTCTGTATCCGCTGCTAATACTACAGGAGCCATTACTGAACTCGCTAAAACGATAGTTGTCATTAATTTAATTGTATTTTTCATTGTTAATTCCTCCGATTGTCATTATCATTTAATTCATCTATTTGATGTTATATAACAGTACTAAGCTTCTGGTGTTTCTTCTGGATTACCTGGAGTTTCAGAGTTACCTGGCGCTGAAACTAGATTCCATTCTAAAGTTGTTTTGTAACTTTCATCAGCATATTGTAATGCTGTATGCGGAACAAATAAATCAACTGATTTAGCTTGTTCTTCTTGCGTTTCTTCTGTTGAATCCTCACCTAAAGTACCAAAACGTAATGTTTGAGTTCCCATACCGTGTTCTTCACCAGCTACCATCAATTTAGCAGGAACGTTTGGTGTTAATTCAACTGCACCTGTTACTTCGTTTGTTGCTAATGTATTTTCTGGCATATCTGATTCAACTGCACCATTAGAAAGTGTAATTTTTGCACCTGTTAATTCATGATCTTTATCACTAATAAAGTTATCTTTTTGAGTAAGTGTTAATTCCCAACCTTCCATTGATCCACGTACATCTGAAACTTGTACATAGTTTGGAACTACGATGTCTTTATCATTTTCATCTTTAGCTTCTTGTAATTTAGCTGAGTAATGTTCATCCTTAGCTGATACTTTTTGTTCTCCGAAGTTAAAGTTTGGAGCAAAATCAATTGATAATGGTCCACCTTCACCATGACCTCCACCAGGGAAGCTTGGTGTAATTGGATTACCTGGTTTTTCTGGATGTGTTGGCGGAACAACTTCTCCTTCTTCTCCACCAGCAACAAAGTTTACTGTTGCTTCTGATTTTGCTTGATCTTTCTCATCTTTTGCAAAAGATGTTGTTGCACCTAATACTGTACTGAATAACATAATTGCTGCAATTGTCTTAAATGAATTTTTCATAATTAACACTCCTATATTGTTTTAATTTTTATTATATTTCTTGATTATTTGGTAGATCTGACAAAATCCAAGTCAAAATACTTTTATATACCACTGCATCTTTCGGCGTTTCTCCTGGAACAAAAAGCTCAACATCTTTTGTAATAGATACGTCTTGAGAAGTTCCCTCCTCATTTTCTTCTGTAACTATTTCGGGTTCTCCCCATGCATTGGTCCATGTGCCAGCACCTTCATCTAATAAAGCAGATAATACTATATTTTCTGAAGATGAAGGATCTAAAGTGATCTCTTCTACTGGTGTTGGTGCAATAGCATTAGAATTACTTCGAACTGTAGGAGCGCTTAATTTGATGTAAGCTCCTATCAACTCATTATTTTGAGTTTTAGTCTCCGATTTCAGTTGACCTTGTTGTTTAACAGATAATGTCCACCCTTCATTCGTACCTCTATTGTCCGATATTTGAACATAATTAGGACGAGCTTCTACTTTGGTACCCTCTTCATCAACAATGAGTTGAGAACGAGCAAAGTAAGATTGGTCATCATTAGAAATTTCATTTGCACCAAAATCAAAACTTGATACAAAATCTATTGATAAAGGACCTCCCGTACCAGGTTTTGGCTTACCCTCAGGTTCCGTTGGATCCCAAGGGAAGATTGGTGTATTTGGTTTCTCGCCTTCTGGATCAACAGGTGGTGTGACTTGTGTACTAGGTTTAAATTTAACTTTTGCAGTACTTGTTAAACTATTTTCAGTTACCTCTGCAAAAACTGTATTTATCCCGGCACTCAAGAGTATTAGACAAGCTAAATTCAATTGTATTATCTTAATAGCTTTCATAATTTCCCCTTAACTTGATCTTTTATTTTTATTATTGCTCTGTGTTGCTTGGTCCAGTTGCTAAATTCCACTCTAATTCAGTTGAATAATCTGCTGCATATTTAACTGTTTTACCTGGTACAGATAATTTAACTGACTCAATTGCTGATTTTGTTTGGTCTAATAATGTACCAAATTTTAATTGATATTGACCCATTCCTTTTTGTTCAGCAGCCGTCATTAATGGTGTTGCAGCTTCTAATTCATCATCAGCTAATAAAGCAGATCCGTCGTATGATACTTCTGGAGTTTGTGCTTCATCTTCATTTTCTGACATAATTGTCGCATTGGCAAATGTGATTTTAGCACCTTTTAAGGCTTTTCCATCTTCAGTTTTTAATTGACCTTTTTGAGTAACTGAAAGTGACCATCCTTCACCTGTACCACGTTTGTCCGTTATTTGAACAAAGTTAGGAACATCCTTTGATTCTGCATTTTCAGGAGCTGTTTCTTCACCTTCTGGGACTAATTTAGCGCGTTGTAATTTAGCAAAATACTCTTTATCTTGTGTACTAATATCGTGAATATCAAAATCTAAGTTTGGTGCAAAATCTAATGATAATGGTCCACCAGTTCCTGTTTCACCACCGGGTTCGCCTTCTGGATCAATAATTTGACCTGGCTCATCTGGATGTGTCGGGGGATTAACTTCTGGTTTACCTTCTGGATCTGTACCGCCGGCTTTAAATGATACTTTACCTTTAGTTGTTGCTTGATCTGATTCACCTGCAGCAAAAGCTAAAGTTGAACCTAATAATGTGCTGAATAATACAAGTGTCGTCGCTAATTTAAATGTTGTTTTCATATGTTTTTCCTCTTTTCAAATTGTTATTTTTTAAACTTCTTGTTCAGGTTCGCCTTCATTATTATCTGGCTTAGCATTGATATTCCAATTTAAAATTGTTGTATATTCTTTATCTGCATATTGAATAGCTGTTCCAGGTACTTTAAGTGTAACTGCATCTGCAGCAGATCCATCTTCCATTGAACCGAAGCGAATTGTATGACTACCCATACCTTTACCATCATTAGCTTCCATTAAAACTGAAGTTGCTTCAGGTGTAATCTTTAGGTCTTGTTCTTTTGTTACTTCTGCTGCAGTCATTTCTGGCATCATTGAGAAGTATGTTGAATTTTTCAAGTGTAATTCAGCACCATTTAATTCTGAACCATCTTCAGTTTTAAATTGATCTTCTTGTGTTAATGATAATTCCCAACCAGTTGATGTTCCACGTCTATCTGATACTTGAGCAAAGTTAGCTACTTCTGCATCAGTATTTGTATCTGTAATTAATTTTGCACTATACTCTTCATCTTTAGTTGACACTTCATGGATATCGAAGTTAAATCCTGGTGCGAAATCTAATGATAATGGTCCACCTTCACCATTACCACCTGGTTCACCTGGTTTAATTGGGAAACTTGGTTTTTCTTCTGGATGTGTTGGAGGTAAAATACCACCTTCAAGTCCACCTGTCGTAAAGTTAACTTTACCTTTTGTAGTTGCTGAATCTTTTTCTCCAGCTGCAAGTGCTGTCATTCCACCAGCAATACTTGTTAAAGTTGCGATTGTTACCATCATTTTCATTGTATTTTTCATTATTATTCCCCTTTTTGTTTAATATATGTTAGTGTCATCATCAGTGTTAACAGTAAGCTAATGCCTGATAACTGCACAATTTCTTGTGATGTGTTACCCGTGTGAGGGATAACCTTAGTTTTTGAATCCCCTGGCGTTTTACGATTAGTATACGTTGTACCGCCTGAACCACTTGTATAGTCATTATTAGGAGTACCATTGTTTGTACTAGGTCTTCCAGTATTACCATTACCTCCATTATTATGAGTAGGCGGTGGTGTTGGTTTTGCAGGTGGATTAGTATCCTTGGGTTTCTCGACATATTCGCCATAAAATGACGTAACAGCATTGCTTGTGGTTGCCTTATCTGCAGCATACGTTGCTGGTAAGACATAAGAAAAAGAAAGTGCTAGTACAAAAGTGGCAAGTATTTTTTTAATCATTTTAATCCACCTCGCGATTTTCTACATTTTTTTCTAATGTCCACATTAATGCACCACTGTAGTCGCCTAAACGTTGTTTCTCCACCGGTACTGCTAAATTGAAACCTTGATCAGTCGAAGCCCACTCACTAGATAAGTCTAAATCCCCATCTTTTTCTAATGTTGTTTCTTCAACTACAATACCTGTTGTTGTAACATCTTGTTTTTTATTCTGACGATCTGTATACGTTAAACCTGGTGTTAAATCAGATTCACTTCGTTTAGATTTGATTTTAATAGCCTCTTCAACATTTAATTTCAAACGCCATGAGTCTTTACGAGAGCCACGATTGTCACTCACTACTAATTTATCACTCGGTGTTGGTTTTAAGTTAAGAGATTTTGTAGACACTTTATTTGTACCAAAATCTAATGTTTCCGGGACAGATACTAATGTTAATTCCCCACCAACTAACTTAATTTCAACAGCTTTTGTGAATGTCGCATCATGGAAAGATACCTCGTCATCAGAAATAGGATTTTCATTCCCATTTTCTGTATTAGTTTTAGGTCTATCCTCTATATCTAAAACGCCACTATTATCCATAGTCGTCACATAAATGACATCATTTTCTTGTAATTTATGCGTTACATCCAAAGGTAATTCAAACTGTCCATCTTCTTCAGTTGAAACAACTTCTGATGATTGGAATTCTTCACTACCTGATGGTTTGTAATAATATTTTACAAGTGATGATTCACTGACTTTACCTTTAATGACACCACCTTCAGCGGCAATTTCATCTTTTTCTGGTATATCAATAGTTTCTGCTGGAGTCGCATCTAAAACAGTAGGATTTTTATCAGTAATGACTTTAATTTGACGTTTTTCTGTGTCAATACCGTCACCTTGATACCCCGAAACAGCTTTAATACTTTGTCCAACTCTTAAGAATTTTTGCTTATCAGCTAATTCTTTAGGCAGTTTAAAACGAATAACACCTGATTCTATTTTACCATAAATATCACTATTTCCTGGTAATGTCGTTGCCTCTTCTGTGTTGTAGACTGTTCCATCTTCATCTACAAGCGCAGCAATAGCTGTTACTTCACCTTCGTAAGCTGGTCTAGGTTCTTCCCCTTTAGCTTGAGGTATAGTTGCTTTAGCATAAATATAAGCATCTGCATCTGTTGGAATACGAACATCAGTCAACTGTGCAAGTTGATTATTGGCTGTAATTCGACTATAAGCTTGCAATCCAATTGTTTTAGTTGTTGGATTCATTTCTGCAGCATCGGCTTTTACATCTTCAATGAATTTTTTATTCTTTTCAGATGAACCTTCTGGTACTATTATATTTTTAAAATATTGATTTTCTGCAGTAAAGGTTAACGTTTGATAAATTCTACTCGGGTTAACATCTAGTTCTTCCCCTTTTAAATTACGTTTCCATACCGAAAAATCGTTCCCTTCACTCTTCAGACTACTTTTAGTTCCTGAAGTAAAGATTGCTGGGCCACCACCTGTATTTTTAAAGTCATAGTATCTCATCTTGCCCATTTCAAAGGTGAAATCGTAAGCTTGCATGGCACCTGAACTTGCAGCACCAAGACCATTAGCTCCTACACCTGTCAATTTTGTATTACCACGGACAATAAAGTAAGTATCATTTTCAGCTACAACTTTACCTGTTCCCTTATCTCCATTTAAAGCTAATGAACCAAATGCTAAACCTTGTGCATCGGTTGCTTCAATATATACAGATGATTCAGGATCTTTAAGGTTAAATTCATTTGTATCGCCTTTAGGATAATGAACAGCTGGTCCATTACCTGTTGATACGGCATTAAAATCAGCCCCACCAGAAATATTAATTTTATTTTTTGAACCGTACATACGAATAGCAGACGCCTGTCCACCAATTTTTTTAACACTAATTTTTGCCTGATTTGAAATATTGAACTCTGTCTCACCCATCCAACTAAAACGTAATACGGCTGGTTGAAGACGATTAGTTTCTGCTGTTGCAGCGGATTCTGAATCAGTATCTGCTGAAAGATTTAATTCACTACCGGCTCCATCAACATTAAATTTACCGCCAAGTGATTTCATGGTGATGGCATCATTAATTGTTGCATGAACATTCATAATTGCACCTTCAGTGATATTAAAAGTTGACCCCTTACCTTCTACTGCAATAAGTCCACTTACTAATGGTGTGTTAGCGGTTGGTTCAAGGTATAATTTATTACCACCTGTGACATTAAATTTAGTGCCTAATCCGGCAACGTTAAAGTCAATTGGGCCTTTTTTAATATCCATAACTTGTAAATTAGTTGCTAAGCCAGTGATATCAATAATACTTTTGTTAATCACTTTAAACTCAGCTTGTTCTTTACTCGTTTGTAGATACAATTTACTTAATGAGCCATTAAGCTGAGTATTATCCAATACAACAGTTCGACCTTCGAATAACACACCTGCTTTTGCAACTGCTATACTCGAATTTGTCACAAGTGTTTGATCACTAACGAAAACATGACCTTCACCATATGATAGTGTCGATTCAGTCCCCGTAAGAGTTAAGTCTTTTCCAGCTTCAAATCCAATGGCTTTAGCGGTCGCTTCAACATCTGCTGACACACTTCCTCCATTAAATATGATATTGCCTTCTGTTTTGACAACTTGTCCATTAGGATTTTTAAGCATGACATCCTGATTATCAAAGACAACATCTTCTTTCACATCAAACATCAAACCATCCTGGTTATTAAAAATAGGACTATTTTTGAACGAAACTTTAGAACCTTGGAACATTATAGTTGTTAATGTTACCCCTGAAAAATCTGTATTTCCAACTTCTATTTCATTTGCAATAAAATAAGCTTTGATTTTACCTGATAATTTTGATATTACCAATCCATCAGTAAACGTTACTTTCCCTTGTTCTTCTGGAAAAGATACCAGTGCTGCATTAGATTGAAGTGTACCTTCAAAACTAACTTCTTGATTTGTTGCATCATCACTGGTTACTAAGAACTTAGCTGCATTAGAATGGGTGTAATTTAAGTTATTAAAACTAACTTTCTTTACATTACCTAACTTGAAAACATTGTATGCTCTCGTTGTCGTAATTTTTCCTTCATCAGAAAAATTGAATGTGACGTCAGTACCTGTATCAATTGTCAAAAGAGAATTATTTGGAATTGTTATATTTTTAGTAATTGTTATAACTGTTGTTCCCTCTTTTGCAACTGCTTCTTTCAACTCCGCGAAAGTTGTTACCGTTTCTTCCCCTCTTACTATCGGTTTTCGAGTTTCATTTTCACTTTGTTCTGGGGTGTCTTGGTCATTTACTTTAGGAAGTGATACATAACCAGTCTCTTCTCTCTGCTTAGATAGTTCTTTCAAACGATCGTTAACAGCTTTTTGATTGTTCTCTTTTTCTCTGTTGATGTCTTCTTCACTTTGTTCACTATCAAGCGTTGTATCGTCTTTAATAGACGTATCATCCTTAATAGATGTATCAGATTCCATCCCATCAACTAATATTGGGGTTCCATCGTCATTAAATTCTATTTTAGGTTGTTGATATGATATTTTTTCTTGATCTATGCTAGTTTTTGAAGACTCACTAACCGCAAATACTGGCGCAATTAATACATTACTATTTAAAACTGCAATAGTCAGTAATGATGTTAGTTTAGAGTATTTTTTCATTGATCTAATCTCCTTCCTTTTCAATTAAACTCATTTTTCCGACAATAAAAGTATATGAAAATCCTACCGTACAGTCATCTCCACTTTGTTCAGCATTTTCTGTTTTTGGATAATAAAGATAGAAAGCTTTGAACCCTTGCTAAGTTAGCGGTTCAAAGCTTTCTATCTTTACCTTTTATTAAAAAAATCTTTGATACTTTCAATTACTTTGAGTAAATCCCTGTATTTCATCAGCTTTTCTTATAACAAAATTAGCTATAATGTTTTTTATTGTGTACCTGAAAGCGTTACACAGAAAATTCTTTTGCATGGACAGATAATTTTTCTACACAATCCTGATTAACCCCTGCAACCTCTTGGTCTACTGTATCAATAAAATTGACAATAAACTGTCTGTATTTTTTTGTTTCGAATTCTGTTATCACATCTCTAATCAGATAAACTATTTTTCCGTTTTTACGCAATGTGATACTTTTGGTATTATCTGTCACTATAATAGAAGCTTCATCACTATTTGAGACTAATTCAATCGTCTCCGGGTTGAATATTTCCTTGATAGAATCCCTATATAACTCGGTTAACACTAATGAATCCACAATTCTTACATAAATTTTTATCTTTTTTGTTGGCTTACTTTTTTCTAAAAAAGGGCGTGAAAAAAGAAGTAATGCATCGAATTGTTCTTTCGTAAATTCAATATCATCCAAAGAGAGGTGCTTTAATAAATTTTCTGACTCTTGAGTTACATTACCAGAGTAACGTTCTAACGTTTTTTTATCAATACTTGAGAAAAATAAATCGACTGGTGTAACTTTAACTAATGTAACCAATTTTACCCAGTCCACTAAATATAGAAGCAGTTCTTTAGATTTAATTTGCTCATAATCATTGCTATAATAATCAATCAATATGTAGAGAAGTTCCACTATAGGACCTCCCATTTTCATCAGATCATAACCTACTTCTAAATTATCACTAATTGATTCTTTTTCCTCATGCATTGAGCTATACATATTAAAAAGAAGTGCTGTATTGCTAGATGTTTCTTCCATATTAAATATTCTTAAAAGATAGGGTCTTACATCTTCTAATTCAATATCATTTGGAGAACTGTTATTAAAATAAGCCATTTTAATTTCAGAATTCAATGGATAGGCCTTTACAAATTCAAATACCAAACTAATCAATTTATTAGTGGGACCAGCAAAGGAAATTGTTTTTTTTCTTATTGCAATCGAAATATCAAGTTTCTCTTCACTAATCTCATTAAACTGAGAAATCAATTTATAGATATAACTAGTAGAAACATTTAGATCATAAACCGCGTTATCTAAGTTCACCTCATTATTATTCTCTATTAAATACACGACCAGGTGAAAAATTGAAGATTGATTAAGTAAATAGTTATGATAACTATATAAAACTAATCTATTGTAATACCACGTTAACTTATTATAAAAATAATCTGATGTATAATGATAGCTTAAATTATTAGAAATCGTCATATCAATTCCGCATGATAACAAATCTGCATTAATTGCAGCTACCCGATGCCTACAAGTCTCTTTATTAATTAATTGTTTTTTTTCGAAATCACTTTCCGTTAAAATAAACTCTAACATACTGTACTTTTCTCTCTGTGAGTTATTTAAAAAAATACCACTCATCTACTCGCCTCCCTAAATTAACAGGAATAAAATACTTAAAATTAACTACTAACAAAACTGACATACCTTAATAAATTAATTTCTATTTCTTTATACTCCCCTAATAAACGATATGATCCACCGATACATGCACCGTTTATTACTTTATAGTATATAGTTAGAGAAACTATAACAACGAACTCCATCTACTGTTTCTTTATTTATGTAAAGAATAGTATTCTAAAATGAGGGTAGATTTATCTTATTTTTTAATTAAAAGTCAGTCAAATTGCTTATTATACGGTTAATCATTAAATACTCTCTTAATTTAAACCTGATTGAGGCTCTTATTATACCTACTTTCACAAAAAAACATATACTTTTTTTGTGTTTTATGTTTTAAAAGTGTACAAAACCCTATTTTTTTGTGTGTGTTTTTCGAACATTTTATTTTATTTTTCTGTAATAATCACTTTGACGATAATTTCTTAACTATTTTTATAATAAAATGAAGATAATCTTTTTTTTCAAATTCTTCTGTTACTTCTTGAATAACATAGACAAACTTTGTTTTATCGTAAGTTTTTACTTGCCTCATATCATTAGTTAACACAATGTTAGCGACATCAATATCCTCAACCAAACAGACTGTATCAAAATTAAATAATTGGCTAATTGATTTTTTATATAAATCAGTCAAAAGAAAAGAGTCTATTAAATTGACATAAATTTTAACTTTAACTAAATTTCTACTATGATTTAAAAATCGTTTCATAAAACAAATAAGTCCCTTTATTTTTTTTCTCTCTAAATAAAACTTTTCTTCTAATAAAATCCTCTCTACTATTGTTATCTCTTGATAATCATCATCCTTCATTGCTACATCATCAATTTCTATACAATAAAGGGGAGTTGGTTTGACTTTTAATAAAACCATCAGCTTTATCAATTCAGGGACATAGAAGCTAAGATCTTTTAAATTAATTTGCCCATATTGATTACTATAATACTTAATCAATTTTGAAACGATTTTAACTAATGGACCACCTTCTTGAATTAAATCATAACCAATCGATTCAATTGAACGAGATGTTGGTGACGTTCTATATAAACTTTTATACAATTCAAATAAAAGATCAGCATCTGTGCAGTCTTCCGTTTTCTCTAAAATACTAATTAAAGGTGCTCTTAATAATTCTAAAAATTGATCACTTTTTGGCTCAATAGTTGAGTAGTTATAATAGTCGCACTCTGGTGCAACAGCATAAAAAGCAAATAAAGCTACAATGAGCTTGTCCTCATCTCCTGTAAATGCCAAATGTTTTTTTACAATTTCTATAGTTACACCATACTCCGGACCACTCACTTCGTTAAAATGGGATACTAATTTATAAATATAACTGTTCGAGATACTCAAATCACAAGCTGCTGTTTCAATTGTTGCTCGTTTATTATTTACTAAGTAAGAAATAAGGTGAAATAAGTTAGATTGATTAAGTAAATAATAATAATACTTGGCCAATATCTTTTTATTATAATACTCAAGCATATCCTCTCGATCAATGTTTTCTGAATAACAATAACCTAGATTAGATTTTATTTTTAACTCTACACCGCAATCAACCAAATCTTTATTAATTGTTCTAATTCTATGTCTATCAACGGATAATTTTTTTGCGAACTGCTGATTGACTTGTTCATTTTGGTGTAAACTTAAAATATAATGTAAAACTTCATATTTCTCCATCTGAGCATTATTGAAAAAAAGTTGACTCATTGTCTATTCCTCCTATCCTTGAATAATTCGACTTATAGGTTATTTGATGTATCTAACCTTGTCACATCACTATACAATCATCCATACCTTCTTAAGGTACAGTTAATAATAAATTAAATAAATAATAAGTCATAATCTTATTTTAAGCACTTCGAGGTTTTATATATACAATCTTGATCCATTTTTCACACCTATAACAGACTCATACTCTAATACTGTTTCATTATTCTTTTTCCTATCGGTTTAAATAACAAATCAGTCCTTAGTTATCTTTTGTTATCCCTATTATTTTTATAAAAAAAGACTGTAAAATTCTTTCCATCAAGAATTTTGCAGTCTTTTTACACCTATTTTTTCTTTTTACCTATGGATTTGAACCCTCGTTTTACTACATCCATAAAACTTAGAGAATGAACCATACGGTCTGAATCCACATACTCTCTTATAGCTCTTAATACTTTCTTAGGTTGCTTAGACGAAAAAGTATAGGTTCCATTTTTCTTAGTTTGAATAGCATACCTCGGAATCCACTTTCCCTTAAACATCACAGAAGCCAGTACTAAATCGACCTCTTCCCACGGGATTTGAATGAATTTACGTTTATCTCGGTCATTATAAAATTCAAAGCCTTTATCCCCTACCATAATTTTACCGTAGTCGGTTAAACCAGTGAATGATGTAGCATCAATGACCAAATCTACTTTTGTATTAATTGATTGTACCATGTTGTAAGCTCCATTCCTGTCTTTCTTCTTACTATTATTATACGATGTTCCAAGACATTAGGCTATTAAAAAAAGCTCGGAAATTCCGAGCTTTAAGTTGTTTCTATAATAAACCGATTAAGTGTCCAACAATCCCAACTACGAATAAGCCAAGAATGATAACGATAGGACTAACTTTTTTCTTAAGTAACCACATACAGAAGAAAGTCAGTAATAATGGCATTAAGCCAGGAATCAATTGATCTAAGTTATCTTGTAATGTTGTCACTTTAGTTTGTGATAAAGCCATACCAGAATTTACTTTTTCGAAGGCTTGTTGCATACCTTCGCCACCTGCTGGTAATTTATTCCATTCGATAAACGCGCCATCGTCTAGTTTAACTTCAGATACAACCGGTAAGAATTTAATAGATACCCAACGTTGAACCAAAGCTGCCAGAACGAACATCCCGAGGATTGACGCTCCTTTAGTTACATCTTGTAATAAACCACCTGATAAATCATCAGTAATTTTAGAACCTGCTTTATAACCAAATTCCTGTGTGTACCACATGAAAGCCATACGAATTAAGTTCCAAGCTACGAAGAAAATGATTGGTCCCATAATGTTACCAGTCATAGCTAATGATGCTCCTAAAGCACCTAAGATTGGGCGTAATGTAAACCAGAATACTGGATCACCGATACCAGCTAAAGGTCCCATCATACCAACCTTAACCCCTTGAATTGCAACATCATCAACTGGCGCGCCATTTGCACGTTCTTCTTCAAGTGCTAAGGTAACCCCTAAGATTGGTGATGCAATGTAAGGATGTGTATTAAAGAATTCTAAATGACGTTTCATTGCTTGTGAGCGTTCTTCGTCAGTTTTATATAATTTCTTGATTGCTGGGATCATTGAGAATGCCCAACCACCATTTTGCATACGTTCGTAGTTCCATGAACCTTGAATAAATGTTGAGCGCCAAGCGACAGCCAGACGGTCTTTTTTAGTTAATTCAATTTTTTCTGCCATTTTCTGTTCTCCTCCTTCAGGATTAATAGTCATTTAAGATGTCGCCTAGTGGATCGCCTGAGTTGCTGTTGCTTCCTCCGTTAGATGAACCACCCATTTTAGATAAGTTTAAGTAGATAAGAGCAAGTGCCACACCGATACCACCTAAAGCGATTAATGTTAATTCTGACATTGCTGCTACAACGAAACCTAAAATGAAGAAAGGCCATACTTCTTTTGTTGCCATCATGTTGATTACAAGTGCGTAACCTACGGCAACGACCATTCCACCACCGATAGCCATACCTTCATTTAACCATGCTGGCATTGACTCTAAGAATCCTTGAACAGTTGAAGCTGGAATGAATAGTAATGCTGCTGCTGGGATTGCAATACGTAAACCTTGCATTGCTACTGCAGCCATATGTAACATTTCTAAACGTCTGATGTTACCTTTTTCAGCTGCTGAATCCATCATGTGAACGATTGGTACAGCTAATGTACGAACGATCATTGTTAAGAATAAACCTGCTACTGCTAAAGGTACGGCAACCGCAATCGCTGTATCAACACCTTTAACACCTTGACCACCTAATACTAAAATAATTGCTGATGCAACTGATGCTAAAGCAGCATCTGGCGCTACGGCTGCTCCGATATTTGCCCAACCTAGAGCGATCATTTGTAATGTACCACCTAAGATGATACCAGCTTCTAGGTTACCTGTTACTAAACCGATTAATGTACACGCCACTAATGGTTGATGGAATTGGAATTCATCTAAGATCCCTTCCATACCAGCTAGGAACGCAATAAGTATAACTAAAATCATTGATAGTGCTGACATGATAAGCCTCCTATATTATTTAATTTTTATTTTGCATTGTTAATTTCTGTTTGTGCTTTTTTCAAAATCTCATCCATGTTGGCTTTAGAATCATTTGGTACTTTACGGACATCAAATTTAACGCCTTTTTCTTTGATTTTCGCAAATGTATCCACATCATCTTGTCCCATAGATAACACTTTACTTACTACTACTTTACCCACTGAATGAGCCATTGACCCGATATTAACTTCTTTAATATCAACGCCACCTTCTAATACGCGTAACACGTCTTGAGGTGTTTCAAATAATAGTAACGCTTTTGTATTACCAAAACGAGGATCTTTTGAAATTTCAATCATTTTACTGATTGGGATAACGTTAGCTTTAACCCCTGGAGGAGCAGCTTGTTCGATTAATTTCTTACGTAAGTCATCTTTTGCTACAGCATCAGATACTACGATGATACGGTTTGGTTGCGTTGTTTTAGTCCACGCTGTTGCCACTTGTCCATGTAATAGACGTGAGTCAATACGAGCTAAAACAAAATCAATTTCACCATTTCCTAAAACAGTTCCTGGTGCAATAGCGCCTTGAATTTCTTCTTTTTCTGCTACTGCTGGTGCTGCTTCTTCAGGTTCAAGAGCTTCTGGACGAACTCTCACTCCTTCTTTCGCTGTTTCAAGAACATGTGCTGCAATCTCTTGAGCTGAGTTCATTGAAAAACGTGACGCATACGCTTCGATAACCATTGGTAAATTCATACCTGCTACGATAGCCCATTTGTCTTTGTGGTCCTCAAACAATGTATTTGCTTGGTTAAACGGTGTACCACCCCATAAATCGACTAAGAATAAAACTTCTTCTTGGTCATCAAATGTTGCGATAGCTTCTTGCATTTTAGCCTTAACATCTTCAGGTCCTTCACTCGGCATTAACGTAATAGCTTTTACGTTTTCTTGCTCTCCGAAAATCATAGCGCCGGATTGTAAGATACCTTCAGCGAATTCACCGTGACTGGCTAGGATAATTCCTACCATATTCTAATCCCTCCTATTTCATTTATCTTTATTAAAGATCACCTTTATATAAGCAATTACTGTGCCAGTTTTAGTGTATCAATCATTTTCTGCCAAATAACAGCATTTACCGCCACATACAATACACTAAGCACTATAAATATATGTATCACTAGTGTATTATCTATTTTTAAAGAAATACTCTAATTAGTGTATTGTGTTTTAGATACACTAAAGTCAACTCCTATACATAATTGATAAAAACGAACCACAACTGTTGTTCGCTTTTTTTTATAGGACATATTTACCATTTTGTCCGTTCACTTATTCACAAAAAGTTTTATACTTTAAGTATAGTTTTGAAAAGGGATACATTCCCTACACCATTAAAAGAAAAGAGGAATTTATTATGCGTTATTTTGATTACTTTTTACCTAATGTAAACTTCTTTGGTCCTAAATCTGTTGAGGTCATTGGAGATCGTGTCGAACTTCTAGGCGTTAAAAAAGCTCTTATCGTAACAGATGGTTTCTTACGTAATATGGAAAATGGTCCAGTGAAACAAGTTGAAAAACATTTAAATGATAAAAATATTGAGTATGTTTTCTACGACGGTGTTGAACCTAATCCCAAAATCTCTAACTGTTTAGATGGATTAGCTGTTTACAACGAAAATAATTGTGATGCTATTATCACTGTTGGCGGTGGTTCTGCTCATGACTGTGGTAAAGGGATTGGTATTGCGGCAACTCATGACAAACCTCTTACTGAATTAGCTGGTATTGAAACACTTGATAACCCACTTCCTCCAATTGTTGCTGTCAATACAACAGCTGGTACTGCAAGTGAAATTACACGTCACTGTGTCCTAACAAATTCAGAAACACATTTAAAATTTGTTATCGTAAGCTGGCGTAATGTCCCTGTTGTTTCTATTAATGATCCGTTACTAATGCTAGCAATTCCAGCTGGACTTACTGCTGCAACAGGTATGGATGCTTTAACTCATGCTGTTGAATCTTATGTCTCTAAAAATGCTAACCCTGTAACAGATGCAGCTGCTATTCAAGCGATTAAATTAATTAGCACTAACTTACGCCAAGCAGTAGCTAACGGCGAAAATGTTAAAGCACGTGAAAATATGGCGTATGCTTCACTTCTTGCTGGTATGGCCTTTAACAACGCTGACCTTGGTTACGTACATGCTATGGCTCACCAATTGGGTGGTCAATACGATATGGCTCATGGTGTTGCCAATGCCATTCTTTTACCTACTGTTGAAGAATACAACATGATTTCAAACATTGATAAATTTGCTGATATTGCCGAATTTATGGGTGAAGATATTTCAGGTTTATCAAAACGTGATGCTGCAGTGCTTGCGATTAATGCAATGCGTACACTTGCAACTGATGTTGGTATTCCATCAACACTTAAAGAAATGGGTGTTAAACGTGAAGACTTCGAGTTAATGGCAACAAATGCCCTAGTCGATGGTAATGCCTTCAGTAATCCCCGCCAAGGAACAAAAGCTGATATTATGTCATTATTTGAAAAAGCTTACGAGTAAAATTTAAAAGTAGTAGCTTGAGATAACAAGCTACTACTTTTTACTCTTTAGAGTGTATTCCTCTATCTTCCAGTCTATTTCACGTAATTTATCTAGTTTCTTCCTATAGTAGGCAAGTAAAACTAGCTCGTATAATGGAATGAAGCTATCTAGCAAAACGGTTTCTCTATAATCTAGTGTATCAATTTCTTTAAATTTATTCTCTTTCCAAAAATCGGATAAGTCTTTTTCTTCAAAAATCTCATCAAACTTAGCTAACTTTCGGTTAATTAATTCGGACCTCTGCATCTCTTTAATATCCGCTGCATTATCAACACAACACTTATCAAATTTGATGTATTCTCTTGGGAAATAAGCTTCTAAATCGGTAGTTACTCGTCTCATAAACTCCCCCCTCATTATCTTTAGTGTATCATGATAAATTAGTGTATTCGATTAATCTGCTTTAAATAACCTCCCCTTACTAGTAAACTTTTATTTTTTACTTACGAGAATTTTTTAAATCTGCTACACTATTTTTACAGTGAACATTACTCGCAAGACGTAGGAACCATCTGCCCAGATGGTTTCTGCGTCTTTTTTGTTTACTGATATTAAGGAAGATAGGAGTTTTTTTATGTCACATGATTTACGTTTACCCCACAATCCAAAGGAAGGTCTTCTTTATGGCAGTATTATTTGCGGTATAACCGCCTTTTTGATGTCTAGCTTTAATATTTACTTGGAATTCAGAGCAGTAGATAGCCACTACCTCACAACAGTAGTAAAGGCCTTTCCTCTATTTTTTGTTATTGCGATGGTGCTTGAAAATTTTGTCGTCAGAAAAGCAGTCATGCCTCTTCTAACTAAATTTAGCCATACCAATGACAGTTTTAATGCCCAAGTCTTGTTTAATGTCTTTTTTACCGTTATCGGTATGTCCGTAATTATGACGATAATTGGTGATGTCGTTGGTCACGGATTTGTCATTGAAACTGGGCTTTTAAACCGTTTCGTTATAGCTTGGCCGCGCAACTTTACGATTGTATTGTTTATCGAACTTTTAATCGCACAACCTACTGCACGTCATATGATGCGTTGGTTACATCTCCACTAAAAAAGAGAGCCAAATGGCTCTCTTTTTGTTAAAATCCTTTTATCACAACATTAGATAACGGGTCCTCTTTCAAGAACTTCTCAAGATTATTCTCCGCTATTTCCATGTATTTATTAAAGGTTTCATCTAAATCAAAACCACCAGCAACATGTGGCGTAATAATTATATTTTTCAAATCCCACGCTTCATGATTTTCTGGCAACGGTTCTGGTTCAGTTACGTCTAATACTGCTGCAAACTCATCTTCATGCTTCATATGAGTACATAATGCTTCTAAATCAACAAGGCTACCACGACCTACATTCACCAAGATTGCATCTGATTTCATATTGGCAAGTAGCTTACTATCTACTAAATGATAATTGCTCGCCATTGCAGGAACACATAATATTAGGACGTCTAAGTCACTCACTTTATCAGCGATATTATCGACGGTTCTCACTTCTTTTACGAATGGAAAACTTACTTTATCTGATTTATAAAAACCGACAATCTCACTACCTAGCCCTGAAAATTTTTCTGCAATGTTACGGCCAATATCACCCAGTCCAATGATGCCGACTTTTGAGCCATAAATTGATTTAATTTTCCCTTCATTTTTCCAATTATGAGTCAGTTGATTTTTATGGTATAAGTGGAGCTTTCGCATCGCCATCATTGTCGTAGCAAGTGTATGCTCTGCCACAGTCAAGCCATATGCCCCTTTGGCATTTGTTAATGTTGTTTGTTCTGGTAATAAATCAGGTTTACTGTATGCATCGTACCCTGCACTACACAACTGTATCCACTTTAATTTATCAAGTTGATTATGTAATCGTTTAGGATGTAAATTCCCCCAAATAATTGTTGCACGTGCTAACTCTTCATCTGTCACATCTTTAGGATTGGTAAAACTAAACTCAACGGTCTTAAAACGGTCAATTAACTCAGTTTTCTTTTCTGCTGATAAATCATTTAAAACTAATAGTTTTTCTGTCATGTCCCAGCTCTCCTTTAAACGTTTTCATTCCACTCTAGTATATCACTTGCATTGATGTTTCGTTAGTATTTTGTTTTTATATGACATCTGTCACATCATGTCATGACACTCGCTACTTATGTACCTACGTTCTTTTCTTTATAGTAGTAGAAAAGGAGGCATTACTAATGATACAACCTATTTTAAACGTTAAAACCATTAGCAAATCGTATAAGAACAAGGTGATTTTAAACGATATTTCATTTGAACTATATAAAGGTGAAATAGTTGCACTCTTAGGTGAAAATGGTGCTGGTAAATCTACCTTAATCTCAATTATTACACATTTAATACCTCAAGATAGCGGTCATGTCCTACTATTTGGAAAACAAAAATTCAGAAAGAATGACCGTGAGACTATTGGCGTTATGCTACAACATTCATTTTCATTATCAAAAGTTACCGTTAAAGAGAGCATTATGTTAGCAAGGAGCTACTATTCTAATCCCCTTCCCTATACTGAATTATTATCCCTAGCTGGCTTAAAGGAAAAGGAAGATACTTTCCTCACAAAATTATCTGGTGGTCAACAGCGTAGGTTATCTTTTTCGATTGCACTGGCCGGAGATTCTGAATTGATTTTCTTAGACGAACCAACTGCTGGTATGGACAGTCATGCAAGGTATCAATTTTGGCAAACCGTCTCACACTATCAAAAAAAAGGAAAAACATTTTTTATAACCAGTCATTATTTAGATGAACTAGAGATGATTGCTACTCGCTTTTTAATTTTAAAAAATAATTCCCTCACTTTTAACGGAACCATAGAACAACTAAGAGAGAAAACTGGACAAACAGAGATTAACTTTACGAGTTCGATTGAGGCCTCACTCTTTAATGACTTCACCGCCGTTCATAGTCATTCTAACCTAGGTACACGTCATACGTTTCTTACAAATGATATAAATACCTTTATTAACGAACTCATACCTTATCTAAATGATTTAGAAAACTTATCCATTAAACCTCACTCTCTTGAAACCCTTTTTAACCAGTTAAGCAAAGGAGAAAACTAATATGAACTCTTTTATTTATCAAGTGCACCTTAATTTTAAACGATTAGTTTGGCGTAACTTAAAATTCTTCTTTTTTAACTTACTTCTTCCTTTAGCTTTTTATCTTTTATTTACAAAGGTAATGACTGTTGAAATGCCTAAAGAAGCTCTTATAGTTTGGAAAGAAGATTATCTTATCAGTATGATTATTTATAGTATGCTATTGAGCGCAGTGATTAGTGTCTCTAATACCTTCCACGATGATAATAAACAACATTTTACACTTTTTGTTGAACTTAGTCCTGTGTCAAAAATTCGTTATTACGTCTCTACACTTCTTGTTTTCATTACTATGTCTAGCTTATCAACATTAGGACTAAGTATCTCTGGGATTATTATTAATCAGATAAACTTTTCTTCTTCTGCCTGGTTATTCCTAATCATTCTTTTGCCCATCATCGCATCACCTCTGATGTTGATAGGTATCATGATTTCTTTTAGTGACTCAAGTAATGTGATAAACTTATTGAGTAATCTCATCGTCTTTCCTATGGCAATTTTTAGTGGACTTTGGTTTCCGTTAGAAATCTTACCAAAATGGATTCAAAAAATTGGCAGTTACTTATTACCTTATCACTTAGCTGAACTCAGCAAGAACATTTGCCACAATTCTCTGACACTAAACAAAATGAATGTACTATATATAATACTTTGGACAAGTTTACTAGGAATACTAACTTGGATAATTAATACCTTTCAGAATAAAAAGGAGCTACACCGCTTATGAAACAATTTTTTAAACGTCATATTTTATTTCCTGAAAAATTTGGGTTCACTCCCTATTTTTGGTTACTATTTCTAATCCCTACAATTTTTTCTTTATTTCCAATCAATACGACTTATCGTTATTTCTTGATAATACTTCTACTTATCTTTATAAAAGCTTATCGCGATGCTTATACCATTACAACACTACTGCCCTTGAATATCTTGACTCAATTACTCATTGCTATATTTTTTGGTATAACAGAACAAAATGGCTACCTATTCATCTTCACCGCTTGGGAGATTGGATCAATCCCTTTAGCCAAAACTACTTTTAAACATTATCTTATTGGTTATTATAGTGCTTGTTTGGTTAGTTTTATAGGTAGTACTATTCCACATCCTCCTTATTCTTTTTCAGAATGGAGCACGCTTATGATTCCTTTAGGATTCGCCGTTGTTTCACCTCTCGCAGCTCGTTCAATGGGAGATTCCTATCGTAGAAGTGCTCAGCTTAGCCGTAATAATCAACGCTTAGAAGCTATTGTTAAGCAAAATGAACGAGATCGTATTGCCCGCGATTTACATGATACCGTCGGTCAAACATTTTCAATTATCACTTTAAAAACGGAACTTGCTCAAAAATTAATCCAAAAAGATGCGTCACTTGCTGAAAAAGAACTTTCTGAAATCGCTCAACTATCACGTGCTAGCTTAAATTCTGTTCGGTCAATTGTTAATAACCTGCATGAAAAAAATATCGCAGAAACTATGATTGAGGAAGAAAACAACTTAAAATTGGCAAATATTTCCATTCAAAGTATAAACGAAACTCTTTCGAATACTTGGCCACCAGATGTTCAACATCTCTTCTCCTCTGTTATAACAGAAGCTGTAACAAATATGATTAGACACAGCAAAGCTCAAGTTGCTAGTTTTACTTTCTCTGAATCATCTACTCACTATTCTTTAAGCATAAAAGATAATGGGATTGGTATTCAAACTATTCGTTCAGGTGCTTTTGGTTTAACTAGTATGGAGAGACGAATGACTGAAGTAGGTGGAAACCTAACCATAACTTCCACAAATGGAACTATACTTACCTTTACATTACCAAAGGGGGAATTATAATGACTACACTTTATATAGCTGAGGATCAAGAAATGCTTAAAACTGCGCTTGTCACTATTTTAAATTTAGAAAATGAGTTCTCCGTAATAGGTTCGAGTACCGACGGATTGATTTCATTAGCTGAGATCAAACAACTAAAACCAGATATCGCAATTCTAGATATCGAGATGCCTGGCCTTACAGGACTCGAAATCGCAGCACAACTAAAAAAAATAATCCCAACAACTAAATGTATTATTTTAACAACCTTTGCGTTAGAGCATTACTTTCAAGATGCGGTCGCAACTGAAGTCAGCGCTTATTTATTAAAAGATAGTCCTAGTGACTTTTTAATACAAACTATCCATTCCGTTTTAAAGGGAGCTACTATTTATTCTCCAGAATTAGTTAAGACAGTTCTACGCGCTGAAAAAAATCCTCTTAGTCATCGTGAAATGGAGATTTTAACTCTCATCCAGCAAGGGCTTTCTACACAAGTCATTTCAAAAACACTTTTTTTGTCAGAAGGAACCATTCGTAATTACATCTCTGCTATCTTAAGTAAAACAGGTTCTCGCTCTAGAATTGAAGCTATAAATGTAGCTAGTCAGCACCATTGGATATAAAAAAGCAATCAGATTTTTTCTGATTGCTTTTTTACTCAAATTCATTCACTAATTTTTGCCATAAAGGCTTCTTTTCCATAAAAATCAGGTAACAATAACTCTGGGAATATTTCCTTAAAGAAGTAGCCGACAGATGGTCGGTGTTCAAATTTCTTAATTGTTTCCACTGACTCGATAAACATCTCTTTATACACCGGTTCTGGGTTGTTTTTAACAATCTCTTCAAACGACTCATACAACAAATCGACTTTATCAGCAATCGCTAATATTTCACCTTCTACTGTTTCATCTTTCCCTTCAAATAATCGTCTTCTATAGATAGCTTGAAACTCACTTGGAATTTCTTCTTCAATAAATTGATCAGTCATTTTCTCTTCTACGGTCTGTAACATCCCTCTAAGTTCTTTGCTCGCATATTTGACCGGGGTCTTAATATCTCCAATAAAGCGCTCTGTATAATCATGATTTAACGCCTTTTCATACAATGATTTCCAATCAATCGTCACACCATTTACTTCTTCAATATCCCCTAAGACTTGTGCGATAGACGCCACTCGGTAAGAATGGGCCGCCACCGTATGCTCGGTAAATTTGAAAAATCCTGGTGCACGTGTAATGGTCTCCAAACTGTTTAATCCTAATATAAATTCATTTAATCCCATACTATCCCTCCTAGGTATTTTTACTATCATACCGAAATCGAGTAATCGAGTCAAAGAATATGCAAAAAGCCGACTCATAGAGCCGACTTTTACTTTGCTTGCGGAAGACCGATAAGCTGTAGCTGATTATCTGGCGTATGATAGTCTCTCAACCACTCCACTAAAGCTTCTTCTGCCGAATGATCTAAAACTGTCATATGAGAAAAATCAATTTGCTTTCCTTTTAACGTTGACTCTTTTTCAGAAAAATAACGATTAAATGATTGGACCGACGCAAAATATAAGGGTCCTGAAACACTAATAGTCTCCTCATTTTCTGTTATTTTAATACTCGATAACTTCGCCATAAATACGAGAGCACTTAACAAAACACCTAGAGCAATCCCGATCGCCAAATTATGCGTATACACTACGACCGCTACGGTCATAATCATAATAAAACTTTCGGTCACTTGAAAAGTACGGATTAAACTCAAACTTTCCCAATTAAACGTTGCGATAGCTACTGTTATCATAATCCCAATTAAAACTGCTGTCGGGATTTGTAACATCACATCTTTTCCTACTAAAATTAAAATCAATAGTGATAAACCACCTACTAACGTTGACAATCGTGTTCGACCACCGGACTTCACATTGATGACAGCTTGTCCGATCATAGCACATCCAGCAGGACCACCGAAGAAAGCCGTCACTAAATTTGCAAGACCTTGCGCTTTTACTTCTCGCTTAGAATCCCCTGTTGTTTCAGTCATCTCATCGACAATAGGTAAGGTTAGTAGTGTTTCAATTAAACCAACCATTGTCAAAGCTATAGCGGGACCGATAATAATGCTTAAAGTCTCTAGGGTAAATGGTACATTTGGTAAAGCTAAACTAAAGCTTGTCTGACTTAAATCACCTAAATCACCGATCACTTGAAATTGTCCAGGCATCACATAAGAAACAATCCCCATCATGACAATCGCAATCAATGCTGGTGGCACAAGTGTGGTTACTTTTGGTAAAACATACATCAGTAAGATTGTAATGCCTACCATCACAAATGTCAGAACTGACTGTCCTGGTAATTGTTGAACCTGTGCCATAAAAATCATAATCGCTAAAGCATTAACAAACCCATACATCACAGTTTTAGAAATATAACGCATCAATTTATGAATCCCTGCATAACCTAGTAACAACTGAAAAATACCAGTTAACACCGTAGCCGCAAGCATGTACTCAATTCCATGCGCTTTTATTAAACCAACCATCACCATGGCCATCGACCCAGCTGCTGCCGTTACCATTGCTGGTCGTCCACCCATAAAACTAATGACTAACATCATGATACTCGAACCAAAAAGAGCAGTTAAAGGGTTTACACCTGCAATAATCGCGAAACCGATAACTTCTGGTAAAATCGCAATCGATGAAACTAATCCTGCAAAGAAATCATTCTTCACCTGTCCTAACCATTCTTCTTTTTTTATACTCAATAACATACATCGTACTCCTCATTCTCTTTTATCCAACTTTTCTATCATACCAAATAACACGAGACATAAAAAGCTTCGGTCTCTAATAGACCGAAGCTTTGCTGTTATTCTTTATTATAAATCGAGATAGATGTTTTGTCTTCATCGCTATAATAATTAATTGAAACTAACTCACCATCTTCATTAATGAAGTCGTATTCCATATGATCAGCAAGGTCATTTTCATTCTCCTTAATATACCAATTCGTAATATCGTACAATTCGTAACGACCATAATTGTCATTTTTCTCTTCCACATACTCTGAACCTGCGTTCATATATTTTTCATAACGACTTTTATTAGCTATACGTTTCCCATCTGAATCTAAATACAAACGAACATATTCTTTGATTTCATCTGGATTAAGACTACGATTACGCTTAATTTCATTACCATCAATCGCATAATCTGTCACACCTAAACGCTTCGCATATAACTCACGCGTATCATTAAAACGTTGGATAAACCCTTTTTTATAAACACCGTCTTCAGTCAACTCAATATAACTCTCATCCTCAACTGAATCTAAAGGCACTTCATTGTAAGACTCCGTATGATCACCAGGCATACTGCCACTACGTTTTTTCATGTAGACACCTGCGTACTTCTCCATTTTCGGTGTAAACATCCCGCTAGCTTTTAAACCGAACCCAATAAGCGCTAGTACTAAAACAGCTCCAACAATCATACCAATTTTCTTTTTCGACCCTTTTGGCTGTTGAGTTGTCGTTTCAATTGTCTTTTCTTTATTAACCTCTTCTTTTGTCTCAACTTTTTTTTCATCTTTCATTACTTTTGTGACACAACTTCCACAAAATTTTGCTTCTGAGGCTAGTTTCTCACCACAATTTGAACAATACTCCATCTTTTGACCTCCTCCAAAATATATCCTATTTTTCAATTATAGGTTAGCTCATGAGCGTTATCAAGAGTTGCTCAGTTTATTTTATTTCATTAAGAAATAAGCCTTTTACAAAAAGTTAGTTACCCCCTTATCTTCCACGATTTATAGGTATATAATCAAAGCTATAAATCCCTCTATCAAAGGAGTCTTGACTTATGAAAGCAGATAAAAAAGAACAAAATAAACACGCTCAAATTCTCATTCGCAACCTCTATAATGAGCTGATTAAACGCCCTGATGCAGGCTCCTCTTGCCAGTATCTTTTAACCCACTTAAAAACTAGTTATGATAACCTGGATAAAGGAAAAGTGACACCTGAAGATGAACTACTTAGCCTTCACAAGTCACTCCTCTCTTATATTTTTGTCGATTCAATTTCACTTTTTCCGAGAGAAAAAGATGCCCTTCAAGCTATTAAAGAGGCAACACATCCACGTCCTTTTTGGAAGAATATAGGCGTGCCACATAGGAGTTATTAACACAATAAAAAGAGTCTATTCTTAACAGAATAGACTCTTTTTTAATTCGCTTGTTTCTTACTCTCCAACTTCTCTCGATACATTCCCACTTCTTCTTCTGTACATCTTACCAGATGTCCCGGGGCGATTTCCCTTAGCTCACGAACTTGGTCATCTTGACCTTTATAAGGGACGCGTTGTCTCGACTTTTCAAAGTCTGGGTCTGGTTGAGGTATCGCTGATAATAAGCTTTCTGTATAAGGATGTAACCCGTACTGATACACATCATCACTAGATCCTACTTCAACTAACTTACCATAATGCATCACGCCAATTCGGTCGCTGATGTATTTAACCATTGATAAATCATGGGCGATAAACAAGTACGTTAATTTTTTCTTGATTTGCAATTCCTTTAATAGGTTCACAACCTGAGCCTGAATAGACACATCAAGAGCGGAAATCGGTTCATCACAGATAATGAATTTGGGTTGAACTGCTAACGCTCTAGCAATCCCAATCCGTTGACGTTGTCCACCTGAAAATTCATGAGGATAGCGTGACCCATGACTAGCATTTAAGCCTACTGTCTCAAGTAATTGGTTAATTTGATTGGTTCTATCTTCATCGTCCTTAGCTAAGTTATGAATATCTATCCCTTGTCCTATGATATCGTTCACTTTCATCCTAGGGTTTAATGACGCATAAGGATCTTGAAAAATCATTTGCATCTCTTGTCTAAATTTTTGAAGGTCCTTTTGTTTTTTGATTCGACTCACGTCTTGTCCATCAAAAATAATGTCACCTGCCGTTGGTTCGTAGAGTCTTATGATAGTCCGACCTGTCGTCGATTTACCACAACCTGACTCACCCACTAAACCAAATGTTTCGCCTTCCATAATCTCAATAGAAATATCATCAACCGCTCTCACCTCATCTTCAGAGCCGACATTAAAATATTGTTTTAAATTCTTCACTTCTAATAATGCTTTTTTTGTCATACTTATTCGCTCCTCTGATAATTTTTACGGTAATAATCCCAACGCTCTCTAATTTGTTGAGGGGGCTCAACTTTAGGTGCGTCTGGTGACAGTAACCATGTTGCTGCAAAATGAGTTGGGGATACTTCAAACATTGGTGGCACTTTTTGACGATCTATCTCCAATGCATAGTCATTTCTAGGATAGAAAGCATCGCCAGTTGGTGGGTGTAGTAAATCAGGCGGTGTGCCTGGTATGGCATATAAGGCTGTTTCTTTTTGTTCAAGACTTGGCATAGAGCTTAACAATCCCCACGTATAAGGATGCTGCGGATTGTAAAAAACTTCTGATACCAACCCTGTCTCCACGATTCGTCCCGCATACATCACCGCGACACGATCTGCCACATTCGCTACTACACCTAAATCATGTGTGATAAAGATAATCGATGTCTCAATCTTCATTTGAATTTCTTTCATTAACTCGATAATTTGAGCTTGAACAGTCACATCAAGTGCGGTTGTAGGTTCATCTGCAATTAAGATAGATGGATTACAAATTAAAGCAATCGCAATAACGATCCGTTGTCTTTGACCTCCTGAAAATTGGTGAGGGTAATTTGACAGACGTTCTTTTGCATTTGGAATACCTACTAGTTCTAACAATTGTAATGCGCGTTCCATAGCTTCTTTTTTCGACGCACCATAATGAATACGTAAAGGTTCTGCTACTTGTTTGCCTATCGTCATAGTTGGATTTAGAGACGTCATAGGATCTTGGAATATCATGCCAATCTCCTTGCCACGTATTTTTTGCATCTCTTTCTTACTCTTTGTCACTAAACTTTCACCTTTAAATACAATATCGCCTGATGTGATGGTCGCATTGTTAGCAAGTAACCCCATAATACTGCGAGAGGTCACTGATTTTCCAGAACCTGATTCTCCCACTATGGCAAGGGTCTCACCTTTTTTCAAAACGAAATCAACACCTCGAATGGCGTGGACATCTCCTGCATATGTTGCAAATTCTATATTTAAATCAGTCACTTCTAATAAATTTTCCATCTCATCACCCACTAATCTTTCATTTTAGGGTCAAACGCATCTCTTAACCCATCTGCTAATAAATTAAAGCTAATCATAATGACCGATAACGTCACAGCTGGTATCCAAAGTAAGTGTGGCACGTATTGGAAGGTCTTGTACCCTTCATTTAATAATGTCCCAAGCGACGCAACAGGTGGGCGTAAGCCTATACCTAAGAAACCAAGAAAGGCTTCGAAAAAGATGGCTGATGGGATACTAAACATTAATTGGATAATAATAACACTACTGATATTAGGTAAGATATGTCTAGTCGCAATCTTCAGCGGGCGTTCTCCCAATGTTTTAGCAGCTAGGATATATTCTTCATTTTTAACTTTTAACGTTTGGCCTCTAACAATACGAGCCATCGTAATCCATCCTGTAATAACCATTGCAAGGATAATCGACATCATGCCTGGCTCAAAAATGGTTAGCATCAGAATCATCACTACCAAGTTTGGTATACCTGCTAATACCTCAATAAAACGTTGCATAAAGGTATCCACTCGACCACCTTTCATTCCTGAAACAAGTCCATATATCACACCTATCGTAATATCTAATAACGCTGCAACTAAGGCAATTAATAATGACATACGCGTTCCCATTAGTAAACGAGATAATACATCACGTCCTAAACCATCAGTCCCCAGTATATAATTAACACCTTCTGGTACAGCCGCATATTTATCAATAACTGTTCCGTGTTCTTCTACTTTACCGTTTAACCCATTTAGTGGTATACCAGGTATACGCGGTGGTAAGTTCATATATTCAACATGTTGTTCTGCTGGATCATGAGGAGATAACCAAATAGAGCCTACTGATACTAAGGAAATTAAAATCAAAATAACCAGTGACACAACCGCTCCTTTATTTTTCTTCAGTCGTCTCCAAGAATCTTGCATAAAACTAAGGGACGGTTTCTCTTCTATTTCATCAGAAATAATTCCTTCACGGTTTAAAGGTAAAAATTCTGGTTTGATGTTAGTTAACTCATTCTCAACTTTTACAGTCATTATTTTTTACCTCCTGACACTCTAATTCTTGGATCAATTAAACCGTATAGTATATCTACAATTAACATCACAACGACTAACAACGTTGAATACATAATCGTAATGGCCATAATCGTTGGGAAATCTTTCATCATGATTGATTTTACAAATTGCTCCCCAATACCTGGCACTGCAAAAATATTTTCAATAACAAGCGAACCCGTCAATAAACCTACAGTCATAGGGCCTAATAACGTTACTAATGGAATCAAACTGTTTCTTAACCCATGCTTGAAAGAGACCTTCACTCGACTTAACCCTTTGGCTTCAGCTAATTCAATGTAATCACTACTTAATACCTCAACCATTTCTGTTCGTATAAATCTGGCTGAATCAGCTAATGGCGACATGGCTAAGGCCAATGTTGGTAAGACCGTTGACCACATTCCTTGATCCCATTTTGCGATAGGAAACCAATTTAATTTTAACGCAAAAATATATTGTAAAATAACAGCAAAAACAAAGTTAGGAATCGACCGTCCCAGAATTGCGATTACCGTTGAGACTGAATCTATCCACGTATTTTGTTTCATGGCGGATAGCACACCTAGTCCAATACCTAGTACCGTTCCAACAATAATAGCTTGTACGCCTAATTGAACAGATGGTCCAATTCGCTTACCGATTAATTTTGACACAGGTTGGTTTTGAAATTGGAACGAGACTCCAAAGTCCCCTTTACTCACATTTTTTAGATAAATCACATAACGCTCTGCTAAAGGCTTATCTAATCCCGACTGCTTATCTAATAATTCAATTTGTTCGGGGCTTAATTTCTCTTGGTTGGCATATGGCGAACCTGGTAAGAAATTCATTAAAAAGAACGTTGCTGTTATAATTAACCACAATGTCACAATCATCAAGCCTACGCGCTTGGCTAAATACTTCATAAAATTAGTCACTCTCTACCCCACGCCTTTCTTTGTTTAAAACTAAGAGAAACAAAAAACCAAGTTAACTTAGGAACTTGGTTTTTGTTTCCTGTTTGTTAGTCTTCCATTGAAATCCATTTGTAATCAATCTTAGCTCCTGCACTATTAGTGACTAAGTTTTTGATTTTAGGACTTCTTAATACTGATGTTACTGTTTGGTTAAGTGGCAAGACACCTAAATCAGACATTAGAATACGCTCTGCTTCCAATTGATTTTCCCAACGTTTCTCTGGATCAGTTCCATTCTTAACTGCTTCTTCTATGGCTTTATCATATTTAGGATTGTTATATTTCCCACGGTTATAAGCATTGTCTGACTTGAATAATTCTAAGAAGTTACTTGCATCCGCATAATCGGCTGCCCAACCTCCCATAACAGCATCAAAATCACCTTTGTTTGTACGTTCTAGTCGAACGGCAAATGTAACTGGACTAACTGTTACTTTCACACCAGGTAAGTTCGTTTGAATTTGAGATTGAATAAATTCAGAATTTTTCTTAGCACCATCACTGTCTCCGGCTAATAAGTCAAAACTGATTTCCTCTTTACCTAATTCTTTTTTAGCTTTTGCTAAATATTCTTGTGCTTTTTCTTTATCAAATTTAATCATAGTATCCGCATCTTCTGTGAAATCTTTTCCTGTTTTTGGATTTTTCACCATTCCTTGAGGGACAATTCCACTTGAAACGATGTTTCCTTTTGCTAATAAATTATCTACATAAGACTGACGGTCAATGCCATAATATAAAGCTTTTCTGAAATTCTCATTTTTAAATGGTGAACCTTCTTTGGCTTGATTCATTTCGATGTAAGACGTGTTCGCATAAGCATCAATTTGGTAATCAGGATCATTTCCTAATTGTTGTGCTAATTCACTCGATAATGTAACTTGGTCTAACTGACCATTTTTATATAACCCAACCGCTGTACTCGCTTCTTTAATAACAGTTACGTTGATACGGTTTAATTTAACAGCCTCTTTGTCCCAGTATTCAGGATTTTTTTCAAAGGCCCATTCAGTATCTGAACCTGGTCCATCAAATTCAACTGAAACAAATGGTCCATTGTAAACTGATTTTTCACTTGCTGTTGCATAGTCTTTTCCATATTTTTCAACAATATCTTGACGTTGTGGGAAGAAATTAGGGAAGGCAAGTAAACGATCAAAATAGGCAATCGGTTGCTCTAACGTGATTTCTAATTCATAATCTCCCTTAGCTTTAATCCCTAACTCAGCGACTGGTTTTTCTCCTTTGCTGATTTCTTTGGCATTAGTAATTCCTTCAAACATATAGGCATATTGTGAGGCTGTCTTAGGATCGACTGTTCGTTGCCATGAGTAGACATAATCGGCGGCTTTCACTGGCTCACCATCTGACCATTTGGCATCTTCACGTAATTTAATCGTATAGATTTTACCATCATCACTTACTTTTGCTAATTCTTTCGCACCTGCAGGTTGTGGTACACCTTCACCATCTACACGATAGATTCCTTCATAAATCGAATTTATCATTTTACTTCCTTCAGCATCGGTATTTAATGAGATATCTGCAGATGGAATCTCCGTTAAACTCGATAAATTCAATACTTGTTCGGTCTTCCCTTTACCTTTTTCTTTCCCTTTTGAAGACTCTTCTCCCTTACCACATGCGGCTAACGCCAACACTGATACTGAGACTAAACCAATAGATATTAACTTTTTCATTTTCATAGTATTTCCTCCTTTAAACCCGACAACCTTTTTTTCAAGTTCCGTTAACGAGTATGATACAGTTAAACAAATGAGAAATCAATATAATTTTCTAATTGTTTTTTAATTTTGCCGAAAACCAACATAAAAAGCCCTATATATAAGCTTTTCAGATATTAATTTTTATTAATAAACCTACTTTATTAGAAAACGTTTCTTAATAATTAATATAAACAAACGAACTCTCATTTTAATCTCATTTTAAAAAAACAAAAAAGCCTCTAACTTAATAGAGACTTTTCCTGTCATTAATTTTGACTTGTCACCTTTATTCCAATAATACCAATTAATAATAATGCAACGAAGAACATTGTTTTGATAGATAACGTGTCTCTGAATATTAACACACCTACCAAAATAGAACCAAAGGCTCCGATGCCTGTCCAGACCGGATAAGCTAAACTCATTGGTAGAACTTTAATTGCTTTTGACAAAAAATAAAAGCTCGCAATCATACCAGCTATTGTCACTAACGAGTAGTTAAACTTACTAAATCCCTCACTCATTTTCATCGTCGTTGCCCAAAGAACTTCTAGAACACCGGCTATTACGAGGTGTAACCATGCCATTTTCTTCCCTCCTTTCAACTAAAAAAGAGAGCACCAAATTTCCACTTAGACCTAAGGAAATTCGGTACTCTCTTGCTCGGTAGCAATTTAGTTATTTAATTACTTTTATTATACAACCTCTACTCATAGAGTCAACTATTATGACACTACAAACTTTTAACTAGTTTTAACGCAACAGCTCTCGCTGATTGAGGGTTTTGACCTGTTATTAAACGATCATCTTTTACAACATGGCTTTTGAAGAAACGTTTTTTCACAAATACAGCGTGGTGTTGCTTGGCTACTTTATGATTTGAAAAAGGAACTACTGATTTCTTGCCACTTAATAGTTCTTCAGTTGTTGTAAAACCTGTTATTCTTTTACCTTCAATGAGGTACTTTCTTTCACTCGTTTTAACATGAAGAAGTCCTGCGATGCCATGACAAACTGACGTCACATAGCCACCTTGTTCATAGATATCACGAGTTAGCAGTTGCAACGCTTCATTATGAGGAAAGTCCCACATCACCCCGTGTCCACCTGTGTAGTAAATCGCACAATAATCTTTAGCATTCACTTGACTTGGCTTTAACGAACGACTTAGCGCTCTTTCTTGAAACTCTTCTTTTTGATAGATGATAAAGTCCCCATCTTTAGCATAGCTCATACTCCTTGGATCAAGCGGCACATAACCGCCCCTAGGGCTCACATAATCTACTTTATAGCCTTTTTTTGTCACTTCTTCTACAAATTCCGTGGCTTCACCTAACCATAAACCTGTTGCTTCATTTTTATGACCATATGTTGCTTGATTGGTTAAGACTACAAGTATTCTTTTCATTTAGCCATCATCCTTTTTGCTTGAAATATCATAGACTTTAAACACATGACTCTTCTTATTAATCAAACCATTAATATTGGTACAGTGTCAACTATTTCGACTATTTTGTAGACAATTTATTATACTATGAAAAAAATTTAAACTATACTTCTTTTTACCACTATAATTTATAACTGAATAGACGACGATCAGACACACTATAAAAAAAGCGATTATTAAGCCTAATCGCTCAATAATCGCTCTGATTTAAGATTATTCATCTCTTAGTATTGAAAATGAACCACCTTCGATAAAACTTGTGTAGATATGCTCACTTTTCGCCTCTTCTCCACGCATTAAATGAATAATTTTTTCTGCAGCAACCATTCCCCAACGATGTTTAGAATAACCAATAGTTGCTAGTCTTGGCGTTATAAGGGCTCCTAATTCAGAATTATCAAAACCAATTATTCTAATATCTTGGCCTATTTGATAATTTGTTTCAGAAACATACTTATAAACACCTATCGCCATTTCATCATTGAAAGCAAAAATATCAATTGGAAAACTTTGTGGTTGACTAAGTATTTTTTTAGCAACTTCATAACCAGAGTACTCAGTGAAATCACCTTGAATTATTTCATAAGGGGTACCAAAACGGCTCAATTCTTTGGTACTCACCTCAAGTCTTTCTTGACTATCATATCCTTTTTCCGGTCCTGATAACAGTATGACCTTTTGTGAATTTGCATTCACAAATTGTTCAATCGCTTGTGTCGCACCTCCACGATTATCAAGAAGCACTTGCCTAATATTTTCATGCTCTGTTATTCGGTCAAGTACGACTATCGAGTGACCTCGCTCAGCAAACTTTTGAAGTTCTTCAGTTTTAAATGTCCAATCTAAAATTATCGCACCATCAACCATCTTTTCTGGAATAAAAAGATGTGATTTTTTTCCACTACACACAATCATTTCATAATCAAATAACGATAATCCTTTTTTTATTCCTTCTAACAATTCACCATAGAAACTTCCACCATAATCAGCTAGATAAACTCCTATGATATTCGTTTGACGTCTCTTTAACGTACGAGCTGCCATGTTAGGAACATAGTTCAGCTCATCAGCAAT
The DNA here is from genome assembly GCF_029143285.1 of Vagococcus proximus. Lineage (GTDB taxonomy): Bacteria > Bacillota > Bacilli > Lactobacillales > Vagococcaceae > Vagococcus_D > Vagococcus_D proximus. Next base: position 345,961 of record NZ_JAPDSH010000001.1, on the reverse strand, counting down.
TTCTTGGATTCTTTTACGCGTATCTTCTGTTACCTTCGGACTGCCGTTGAGTGCGTAAGAAACAGTTGAAATAGACACACCTGCTCTTTTAGCAATATCTTTAATTCCTACCATGGTCGGGCCCCTTTCTAATGAAATATTTCAATCGTCGTCGTGTCATTTAATAGTGGCATTAAGTCTTCTTTTCTAACTTCCATACCACCTTCTCTATAAGGATTATCTTCAAAATTAAATGAAACTTCTTTGCCGTCTACTAAAATTTTAGATTTTTCGTTTGGATAGAATTTACACTGTACCGTCTTATCAAACAATTGATAAGACAATGATAGGTCTTTAAATTTTTCAGGTAAAATAGGATCAAATACCACTGAATCTGCTTTTTGTCTAATCCCTAAAACTGATGTAATTAATTGATTTAAGTAAATACCAGGGCCACTTGAATAAATTCGCCAGCCACCCTTAACTCCAACGCTTCCGTCTTTAAGTTTACCAAAGTTTTCTTGCGATTCATATCTTGTTTTAAAATCTCCATCAGAACTACTGAAATAGACATTAGCTTGTCGTAATTCAGCATTGTTCACAACCTCTTTTAATTGGATTGGATTTATTTTCATCAGCGCTGACCATGTTTTTTCGTTTTCACCAATTTTCGCCATAGCTTCCGTATAGCGAATATGAGCATGGACATATTGCAAACCAATTTCTCTACCAAAGTTAGCCGCTTGTTCTGCTCGTTTAAAGTTTGTACTAACACCTCCGGCATAAGTCGCCGGTTTATTCATCAAACGAACACCATCTGGGAACATTAATTCATTTTCAATAATGCTTAAATGATGAGCCACTTGCTCAGGAGTCAATAACTCTGCTAGCATACTACGTGTCATCGGTAATAAACGATACTGAATCCCTGTTTTTTTATCATTTGGATGAATAATCTGCTCTACCGTATCTGGTGTGTCCATATAAATAAAGCCAGGAATAGTCTCATCTGCTAACATATATTTTTTATAATCTGATTGAATGCCTTGTGCTAACTCAGCTAAGTGTCTACTGTACTCAGGATCAACAGCCATGATAAATTTAGAGAATTTTTCTAATACTTGATACGTCAAAGCAACTGTCCAACTACTAGCCATCTGCTCTTTTAGACTAGCCTCGTTCGGTTGTAATGTATCGTCCCAGTCTCCGTCCCCATAACATGATAAGAATGTACCTGGTAAAAAGTGTGATTCAATATAAGCTACTTCTTTTTTCAAATGATCAAGTAAAGAATAGGTTTCCGCTGTTTTTAAGTTATTCTCACGTCTTGTATACGGAATTTGTAAGTCTAAAATAGAAAAGTCTGCCGTATGCTCTAAATAATCCGCGACTACTTTTAGTGGCCATACAATAATATCGCCATGACTTTCTCCTGCCTTTTGCTCTTCATATCTATCAAACATGAACCACTGTGGCCAATTCCCATCATCTTCAAATTGATTCTCGAATAAGTGTTGAATAATAGAAACTACCATTTCAGGCTGATGAGTCGCTAAGAAAAACTCAGTAGGACCTTGGGATACATCACGAGTCCCCCAAGCAGCACCACCATATTGTTCTAAACCATGAGGTGATAAATAATGAACTAACATATTATGTGTATACCAACGCGTTAACACATTCATCTGATCAACAGATGGGTCAGAATGGGTCAGTTTAAATGAATTTAGTAAGTTATCGATATAATCTAAGTACTGTTTCTCTGAATCAGTAAAATTCAATACTTCTCCTTTAGTACACGTTCCATCTAATGAACCCGCAATACTTAAAGTGAATGCCTCTGTTTTTTCAACTTCTAAAATAACTAAATCAGCATCATCGACACCTAATAATTGACTATCTGTGACTTGAAACTCACTGTTCATCGTTAATTCGTACGTTAATTCTGGGTAGTACGCTTCTGTTGGTGACTGATTCCCCGTCACTCTTAACGTGTTACCATTTTGCTCCATTGTATATGTTGGCTTCTCTTCTGGCCCCATCAATAAATGATTTGAAATTGCCCAAACATATTTATTTTTTTCACTTGTCACATCTAATTGAATCATCCTTGAATCTGGTGAAGTGAAAGTTCGTATACGAATAATATCGTCGTCTAATTTATAATACCACGAAGCTGAATTTAACCCCATTTCAAAAACCGATGGCATTGTTAATAAGCGCCAAACCCCATTATCTAAAATATAAATACGTTGCCCAGAGCGTTTCATTACGTTCAATGAATTTCTACTATTACTCATTAATTTATTCATTGTTGTATTACCCAGAACAATCTGAGAATTAAAAATACCATACATATAAACTGATGTGCTTAATAACGGTTTATCTACAGTTAAATCCATACCACTTAATAGAATATGCCCATGGGCACGTTCCATTTCCTGTTCTTTTTCTTGAAGAACCACGTGTCGATAATCCTCAGTAAAGAAAGAATAGGTTTGATTATTGACCTCTTCTATCTGCTTCTTAACAGGATACATTGCATCCAGTTCTTTTTCAGATAATGATAAACCTGTGATTGGTTCTCCTATTAATTTTTTAGATACTTCTTTTTTATCTGATAACTCTTCAAAAATTAACCCATCATATAGTTCTTGTAAACTTTGTTTTGATAAAAACGGCTCTTCAGAAGCCTCCGTTTGCGTTTCATTCACTGCTCCGTAAAATACAAATTCGGCAGAGTCACCTGCTAATTTAACAGGTTTAGTTTGCAACCCTGTATAGGCAAATTCATATTGATAAACTTCATTTTCTAGTGTTATTTTTTCTAATACTTCCGGAGTGTCAGTTTGTTTGAATTGACGTCCAAAGAACTGATAACCGTCTGTTGAATAGCCGACTAATTCTTGAAGACTTCCTTGGATAAGTGCAGGGAACTTACCTTGTTGTGGTTGGTTTTGTCTTGAAAGTACAACCAATTCTTTTTCAGATTTCCAAATATGGTGATCAATATATTGTGACACGTAGGCCTCATTAGACTGAACTGCCCCTTTTAAAGCAAGACCAATATCTTGTCCGTAAACAATATCAATCTCCCCTTCACCCTCAACTTGAATGCGCCAGAACCACTGGTTACTCGGTCCTAGCTTAAAATCTGCTTGATATGTTAGCTCTTCAAATTGACCTTTCCATGTCAATTGATTATCCGAACTATAAAATTCACTCTGACTATTTGATCCAATCATCGGTGCGTAGCTAATAGTATCACCTTTTATTTTTCTAAGATATAGCTGGTTAACACTACCATCTAATGAATTTCCTTCTAATTGATTGACCATCATGCCAAAACTTGTTATTTCTTTTAAATCACCTGTCTCTAAAAATGTAACAAGCGTTTCTGCTTGATTAAGTGTTATTGTTTGCATAACTGTAACCTTCCTATCTAGTCATTTAACCTAACTGTCATTGTTGTTAAATCTCTACTATTTCCACCAATCATTACAACAAACTGGCCTGGTTCACTCTTAACTTTATAATCTTTATGAACATAACGAAGCATCTCTTCTGAAAGAATGAAACGAATAGTTTGTGTTTCTCCTGGTTCTAGCCACACCTTTTGGAAATCTTTTAATTCTTTTACAGGACGTGAAACCTCTCCTACAAGATCACGAACATAGAATTGTACTGTTTCTTCACCAGCCACTTGACCATTATTTTTTACTGTAATTGAAACTTCTAATGGCTCTTCTTTTGTGAATGTGTCAGAATTAGTTCTCATATCTTGATACTCGAAGTCACTGTAACTTAAGCCAAAACCAAATGGGTATTTAGCATAATTTGATACATCTAAATATTTTGATACATATTTTTCTTCAGGTGCTGATTCGTAAGGTCGTCCAGTATTGTCTACATTATAGAAGATAGGAACTTGTCCAACCGTTTCAGGGAATGACATACTCAAGCGACCACTTGGGTTATATCGTCCCCATAAAATTTCAGCTAAAGCACTACCACCTTCTGTACCAGGGAACCATGCTTGAACAATCCCTTTAGCTGATTCTATCCCTTGTAAATCTAGTGGACGACCACTGTACACCGTTACCACTACATTTGGATTTTTTTCCATAATTTTAGCAAATACTGTTAATTGTTTTTCTGGTAAGCGAATATCACTACGGCTTGCTGCTTCACCACTCATCCAATCCGTTTCGCCTAGTGCAAGAACGACTTTATCTACTTGTCCTGCTAATTCAATAGCTTCATTAATCGCTACTTCACTTGGGTCAAAATAATCAAACTTTTCTGTCGCAACAAGCAGGTTCTCTGATAATAAATGAGCTCCTTCGACTAAAGATATAGCTTCCTCTTTCTTCCCTTGCCAAGACCATGCACCTAAAATATCAGTCGATTGTGCACCGGGCCCTACAATAGCCACTTTTTCTTGCGCATTAAGCGGTAAAATTGAGTCGTTTTTCAATAAGACCATTGATTTCTGAGCAATTTCTTTAGCTATTTGACGGTGGTCATCACTTAGGATCACTTCAGCTTCTAATTGTTCATCCGCTCCACGATAAGGATTTTCAAATAAACCTAAATCATTTTTCAACTCTAAAATTCTTAACACTGCTTCATCAATCAATGACTCTGTAATTCGACCTTCATCAATCAATTCTTTTAAATGATTAGGGTAACACATTGTCATCATTTCAATATCTACGCCTGCTTTAATTGCCAACTCAGCTGCTTGTTTTTCATCTTCTGCTACACCATGAGCAATCAGCTCTTTAATTGCTCCCCAGTCAGAAATAACAACACCATCAAACCCAAATTCTTCACGTAAAACATCTCTGAATAACCACTCATTACCTGTCGCTGGCACGCCATCAACCGTATTAAATGATGTCATCACTAATTTTGCTCCGGCATCTAGTCCCGCTTTGTAACCAGGTAAGTACATTTCTCGTAATTGACGTTCAGACAAGTCTACTGAATTATAATCACGACCAGCTAATGCCCCGCCATATGCTGCAAAATGTTTGACGCAAGCAGCTACTCTCATATGATCTTCTTTTAAATTCTCACCTTGATATCCTCTTACCATAGCTGCAGCTAAACGACTATTTAATAATGGATCCTCCCCTGTTGATTCCATTACACGGCCCCAACGTGGGTCTCTTACTAAATCAACCATTGGTGAAAAAGTGACATGTAGGCCAGATACCGCAGCTTCTTTTGCAGAAATCTCAGCCATCTTTTCAATAGCACCTTCATCCCACGAGTTTCCTAAAGCTAATGGGATCGGGAAAATTGTTCTAAATCCATGAATAATATCTGCCATTAAAATTGTCGGAATATTTAAACGATTGTTCTTCATATATTCTGTTTGCACACGTTTGGCTTCTTTAGCTCCTGAAATCCCTAGTGTTGTTCCCGCAGTATCGATAATATCTTGATTTAAACCTAAATCACTCATCGGTCCTGTTTTTTCTTCAGCCTTATCTGAATAAAATGCAGCTGCTAGTTGTAATAATTGGTTAATTTTCTCATCTATTGTCATTTCTTCTACTAATTGGATTAATTGTTTTTTATTCATATTCTCACCTTTCTTCTCTATCACATTCCACTTCTAATGGAAAATGATCTGATGGATAATGACCATCAATACTAATTGGTTAATGTTTCTAACAATTGCTTTATCTTAGACATTTCTTTACGAATTTGCTTAGCTTCTCCTCCACCATGACCTTTATTCCAATACACGAGTAACTCTTTCTTTGTTTTTAAGTTATGGTATGTTGGAAAGAATTCTGTCATCGGACAGATTGGATCTGCACTACCTACTGAGGTATAGACAGGGTTTTTAATCTGCGATACAAACTGTTGTGTATCGTAATACGGTAGTATTCTTTCAACCTTCTCTTGAGCTTCAGGATTTTCGCTAAGGTAACGAGTTATGATGTGATAAGAGCCTGTCCCATCTTTGATTCGTTTAGCTAAAGAAGAATGACTCGGAACATCGGCAAATGTTGCTAAGATTGGATGAGGCGTTAAACTATTCACCATCAGTACAATCCCACCACCTTGAGATCCACCTCTCAATATCACTTTATCTTGATCTATCTCATCAAATGTCCTAATAACTTCAACACTACGCAAATGATCTGCATATAATCTTCTCTGGTACCAGTCTTCTACTGATAAAAAACCTCTTCCTAACGGTTCTTCATGCCATACCGTCTGATAGGGAGCACTGTCTTTTGTTAGACCACCTTGCCCACGATTATCAATCACCAAACAGGCACACCCTACTTGTGCCCAATGGGCAAACTGCCAAGGCTCCTGAATATGATTCATATACCCTAAGCATTCTATAACGACAGGGTGTGGTCCTTTGGATTTAGGAAGTAAGACATATCCATATATCCGTTCTCCTAATAAGCTTAAGAAACTCACTTGCTCCACTTGGATCGTATCCAAAGGATAGTCAATGATTTTTCGATTTATATCCAATGGAATTTCCGACAACTCTTTTTGTGTATGTTGCCAAAACTCAAAATAATTAGTCATTCTCAACACCTAACACTTTCTTAAAAAAAATAATTTGGACAAGCGCTGTTGTTGCAAAACCTAATGACATATAAAAAAATAAATTTATTTTACTAAAAATGACAAGCATCAAGAGTGGTAGTATAAATAAAATAATGGCATTAGCACTACTACTTAATACAACATAAAATGTTTCACTTATTGTTTGCTTAATCGGCCAGTTGAATACAGAAAATAAAAAAGTGAATACTGTTAGGGCTAGTGCCGCTAAAGTTAATAATACGATTCCCAAAAATCCCAAACTAACTGATAAGTTAAATAAACTAGTTATGACTAAACCAGCAATTAAACCACCTATGCCGATTAATCCAGTCAAAAGAAAACCTCTCATTAGATTATTTTTCAGTGCCTTCCAAAATGTTCTAAGAATAGGAATATCTTTCTCTAAATAGAGAAGATAAACCGTTCTATACATAGCAATCAAGCCGACTCCACTAAAAATTACAGTCATGCAGGTCATTAAAAATAAGAAATTGATTATAATGATATTCGCAATAAAAGAAAAAACTTTGTAATACCAACCTTCATATGCAAAGAATTTAGTCATATTAAAAGAGAAAAGCGTATAACCTACTGCTCAATACGCTTTTCTCTCCTCCTCTCTTACTTAAGTTTTTCGCGATTTTCTGCCATTTTTTCAGATTTAATTTTCTTAACATCATCCCACTTATTAGCTTTTAAAAATGCTTTATAATCGTCTAATGTCTTATCAAATGTTTTGTCGTCTTTAGCACGAATCATAGAAATAACTGTAGTATTTAACTTAGTATCTACAGCAGTATTTGCTCGAGCCTCTGGTGTCCCTGCATCTGGATCAATATTTTCAACTACAAAGTGCGGTACTAATTTACCTTTACCCCACTCTTGCATTTGTGTTAATGAATTTTCCATTGGCACTTTTAATTGATTAACACGGTCATTATTGAAATATAAGAAACGACTAATGCCATATTTTTTGTTATAAGCATCATTGTCCGTTTCTTCTAACTTTTTAACTTCTGGTAAATAATCAATTTTACCATCTTCATTATAAGCAAATGTTACATCCTCAACGCCGTATTTTGTTAAAATTTGTCCTGGTTCATCAATTAAATAAGTAAATAATTGTGTTACTTTCTCAGGTGATTTTGTATCTTTTGTAATATAATTACTTAACCACCCTGATATCCCCGTCTGATTAAGTGTTATTTTTCTTCCAGACGTGCTGCTTGGAGCATCAATAGCAATATAACGTGTATCAGAATTTTTCATGAATTCTGCAAAATTTCCAATTTGCCCACTCGTACCATCAACAAGCATTGTCGCATATTTACCTTGTTTTACTTTTTCATCAAATGTTGGACCGTCGTCAGTAAAACTATCATCCGTAATATTGCCATCTTTATAAACATTATTAAATGTCTTCAACCATTCAATGTACTCTTTATCTAGATTACGGTCGTAATAGTTTCCATCTTTATCTTCTAAAGGAACACCTAAAAAGTCTTGCAATTTAGCTAAGAATACGCCTGCTCCATCGCCTACTGCAGTGAATCCCATAGGTAATAAATCAGGGAATTTTTCTTTAATTTGTTTCATTACTTTTTCAAAACTTTCAGGCGTCGTAACGTCTGGCTTACCTAATGCATTATAGACATCTTCGCGAATCACAAAATTATCATTAACCGGAATATTGCCACTCTCATAGTCTGCCGCAGTATTCGAATAGTTAGGATAACCATATGTTTTACCGTCATCTAATGCGTACCATTTAAACGTATCTTTATTTACTACATTCATTAAATATGGATCATATTTTTCTGCTAGATCATTTAAAGGGAGTGCCCATGAATTTGCTTTTACTGCTGCTTGACCTGTCATACTCGTAAGTGTCACGATATCTGGCATGTCACCACTAGAGATCATAGCGTTTAGTTTAGAATCATCACCCGAGATGAATTCAATATCCATATTCAAATCTTTTTTGATCTGAGCTGTAGTAACATCTTTCCCGAAAGGTAGTGATGTCCAGGCTGAATTAATGTACCATCTTATTTTTGTTGTTTCTTCTTTCTTATCTAATTTCCAGGCTGGTGTTTTCTCATCTAATTCGTAACGATCTTTAATTGAGACATCTGAACCTGCTTTTTTATCTCCACTTCCACACGCTGTTAAACCAAATACGGCCGTTGTTACTAATAAACCACCTAAAATTTTTTTCATATCTTTTCCCTACTTTCTTTATTCTTTTACTGCACCGGCCATCATTCCGCCGATAAAGTGTTTTTGTAGTAATGGATAAATAATTAAAATCGGTATTGTTGTAATAACTATAGTAGCTAACTGTACGCCATGTGTTGTTGCTTGAGTCACCATATCGGTACTACCACTTTCAGTCATTGTACTCAGATTAGACTGAACAATGATTTCGTAGATTTTCATCTGTAACGGATAAAGATGCTCTTTGGTAATATAAAGTTTTGTTGTCATAAAATCATTCCACTGACTCACACCATTAAATAAAACGATAGTTGCCAATGCAGGTTTTGTTAAAGGTAAGAAAATCTTGTAAAAAATTTGGAACTCACTCGCACCATCAATTTTCGCTGACTCCTCTAATGAAGGTGGAATTTCTCGGAAGAAATTCATTAAAATCACAACATCATAATAACTAAATAATGCAGGGATAATATATACCCAAAAAGTATCTAGTAAGCCTAATGATTTAATTAATAAATAAGTTGGAATCATTCCTCCACCGAAATACATAGTAACCACACCTAACATCGTATAGATACTACGTCCCATTAATCTAGATTTACTCAAACCATAGGCAACGACTGCACAAAATAGTGTATGCGTCGATGCTCCAATAACTGTTTTAAGAACCGAGATGAAAAAAGCTCGGGGAATACTACTATCAGAAAATACTTTTTTATAATTTTCTAACGTGAAGCCTTTCGGCCAAAGTACAAGTCCCTTATCAGCTAATCCAGTACTAGATGAAACGGAAGAGACTAAAATATTCCAAATCGGTACGATAATCACTAAAGAAAACAAGACTAAAATCAACGTATTGAAAAAATAAAACCATTTGTTTTCTTTTGTTTTTCTTTTAATCACATTTGTTGCCTCCTTTATAAAATAACCGATCTTCCATTATTCATTTTTCTAGTAATTCGATCTGTAATAACTAACAATATAATAGAAATAACTGAAATTCCTAAACCAACCGCCGTTGCATAAGAGAAATCACCTTGGGTCAGACCCATTCTATAAACGAAAGAGTTAATTACTTCTGATTTATTTTGATTTTGCGCATTCATTAAAACTAATGTTTGATCTAAATTAGATCCTAATAAACCACTAACATTCAAAATTAGATTCAATGAAATAATCGGGGCTAATAACGGTAACGTAATCGTTCTAATTTGCGTCAGCTTGGAAGCGCCATCAATTCTAGCCGCTTCATAAAATGTTGGATCAATTCTAGACATACCCGCTAAATAAAGAATAGTTCCCCAACCTACTTCTTTCCACAAATCTGAAAGAACAGCTATCCACCAATATTTATTTGGGTCTAATAAATTGTTAACCCCTTGATCCATTAAGCCTAATGACATCAAGATTTGATTTATAAAACCATTTGTTGATAACCAAGAAATTAACATTCCTCCAAAAACAATCCAAGAGAAAAAATGAGGAATATAAGAAATAGTTTGAATGGTTTTCTTTAAGCGTCCATCTTTCATTTCATAAATCATAATTGCTAAAATAATTGGAATCGCGAAACCTAAAAATAACTTCATTAAACTGATTGCTAAAGTATTACGAACAGCTTCCCAAAAGAAACTATCTTCCATTATAATTCTAAAATTTTCTAATCCTACCCATGGTGCGGAAGAAAAAGTATCAACGATAGTATAGTTTTTAAAAGCAATGATAATTCCGTATATTGGAATGTAATTAAATACAATCATGAATGCTACGCCAGGAAGTACCATCCAATGCAATTGACGTTGATCATAAAACTGTTTAAGTTTTTTCATATGCACGGTTCCTTTCTTTTTGGTGAAACGTTTCTACAAAATAGTAAAAAAATAATGAATTTAGACATATCCTCCTCACTTTATAACTTTATTTATTAGTTCTCTCTCTTTTTCTAGTGAAACGTTTCTACGTTTTTTATTATAACTCCATATTTTAAACTTGTAAACCCTTTCAAATGAATTTGTTTAAACTATTAAATAAAAAAGTTCTCTCAGTATTGAACTAAGAGACCTTTTTATTTGCAACATACTTTCTTGATTGTTCTTAATACTGTCGAACTTCAGGTGGTGTGTAATTATTTATAAAGGTACCTATTTCTACTAGCGATTCTGAAAAGAGTATCTTATCGCGGTCTTCTCGTGTAAGAAATCCCTCTTGAACCATCGTATCATACAAAGTCATAATCGAATTATAAAAGCCTTTGTAATTATAGAAGATACAAGGACTGTTATTTTTACCTAAACGCGCCCAAGACACTACCTCTGTTATTTCTTCAAGAGTACCTGGTCCACCTGGCAAGGCAATAAAAGCATCTCCTAATTCGATCATTTTTTGCTTTCTTTCTGACATTGTTTCTACCACGATCAACTCCGTCAAATCATTATGGGCAATTTCTCTAGCAGCTAAGAATTCTGGCATAACTCCAGTTACTTTCCCTTTATTATTTAGTACAGAATCGGCGACTGTTCTCATCAAACCAACTGCACCTCCACCGTATACCAAACTATTATTATTCTTGGCAATCCATGCCCCTAATTTTTCTGTAGCTAACGTATACTCTTTATTATTCCCTGAGTTTGCACCACAATAGACAACAATATTCATTTAAATCTCCCACCTTTAATCGTTTAAATTGCCACATTATTCTGAGGCGTATCGTTTAAAAACTGTTTAACGTTCTCTACTGCAATTGATAATAGTCGTTCTCTCGCTTCGACTGGAGCCCACGCAATATGGGGTGTTAAATAACAGTTTTTAGCTTTTAGTAATGGGTTACTGGAAAGAATCGGTTCATGAGAAACAACATCCGCTCCGTATGCTCGAATTTTTCCGTTATTTAAACCATTAGCTACTGCTTGCTCATCAATCAATCCACCTCTTGATGTATTAATTAAAATAACATCGGATTTCATTTGATTAATCGCGTCATCATTTATCATCTCTAGCGTTTCTGGAAATTGAGGGACATGCAGACTAATCACATCAGACTTTTCATATAACTCTTCAAGACTCACTTGCTTAATAAATGTACTCCCTGACTCTTTAGGACGGTGATTATAATAAATAACACTCATCTTAAAGGCTCTTGCAATCTCAGCAACTGCTTGAGCAATCTTACCGTAGCCTATTAACCCTATTGTTTTCCCTGCTAGTTCTAACAAAGGCGTTTTCCAATACGTAAAATCAATACTATTTTCCCAATCACCACTTGCTACAGATTGGTTATGTCTTCCCACTTGACTTGCGATTTCTAGTAATAACGCCCATGTGAATTGAGCTACCGCATCTGTCCCGTAACTCGGAATATTCGTGACAACAATCCCTCTTGTCTTAGCAGCTTCGATATCAATCACGTTATATCCCGTTGCAAACACACCAACATACTTAAGACTTGGACAAGCTTCCATAATCTCGTCTGTTATTGGAACTTTATTTGTAAAAACCATCTCTGATTGTCCTATACGTTCAATAATCAATGCATTATCCGTTATATCTGTTCGGTCAAATACCGTTAGCTCTCCGAATTCTTCCAAACCTTTCCAACTTAAGTCTCCTGGATTTAAACCATAGCCATCTAAAATAACCATCTTCATCTTAAAATCCTCCATTTGTGTGATTAAGTATTTTTACTGTCTTAATCATATCATTTTGAGTTGAGTTAAACAGTAATAAGGCATTAGAATTTTAGAATTATAAGTAATGAAAAAAAGAGAAGCAAGTGTAAACATGATTCTCTCTCATAAATTTATTAAATGTTTTTATCTTAAAAATCATAAATTGATTCTTTAGTATCAGGCATCACTCCAAAATTATTCATTTCTAACCAATCTCTATAAGACACTGGGTTATCTTTTGTATCAACATCTTTTTTGAATTGTTCATACATGTTTCTAAACCTATTTTTTTCATCTTTAACAAAATGTGAAAACAGATATTTTTTCGGATCAATGATGTCTTTTTTTATAGCATAATCATAAAGTGATCTCACTTCATCTGTATTTAAGTTACTCACTTTTGATACATTAGCATCTGTGACCCTATCATGATCTGCATTTGATTTTTTAGAATAAAATTGAACCGTTACGACACTGCCTATTACAATTATCATAATAGGAAGAAAAAATTTAAACCCACTTTTTTTCATCACAAAATCATCTCCATTCTAGCTACTTAACTAAGAACCTTTTATAACTTCATTATAGCACTCCTTATAGCTAATAAAATCATGCCAATACATATATAACGGCATTTACTACTTAATTTAAAACTATCTATTATTCTTTTTCATCTTAAAACTAACACTCCTTATGTATCTCAGTAACTCAAAATTTATTTTAAAATAACAAAAAATAAGCCCTGATTTCTCAGAGCTTGTTTTTTATTCTACAAATAATGAGTTACCATTGGTTCCGATGACTTCTTTATACCAATAAAATGATTTTTTTCGCAGTCTTTTTAAAGTTCCATTCCCTTCATTATCTTTATCTACGTATACAAAACCGTATCTTTTCGCCATCTCACCTGTTGAGGCACTAACTAAGTCAATACATCCCCAAGACGTATATCCCAATAAATTAACGCCATCTTTCGTCATTGCATCTGACATTGCTTTCATGTGCTTGCGCAAATAATCAATACGATAATCATCGTTAATTTTGCCATCCTTCACTTCGTCGGCTGCCCCTAAACCATTTTCAACAATAAATAATGGTTTTTCGTATCTTTCAAACAATACATTTAATGTTAACCTTAAACCTAGTGGGTCAATTTGCCATCCCCAATCACTTATTTCTAAATGAGGATTCCTTAAGGTTGGGATAACATTCCCTCCTGTTGATTCACCTTTACTAGGATCTGAACTTGTTAAACGTGATGCGTAATAACTAAATGATATAAAATCAACAGTATTTTCTGATAATATCATCTCATCTTCAGGCAACATCTTTATTTCAATACCGTTAGTCTTCATCTTCTGTTTGGCATATTCAGGGTAATGCCCTCTTACTTGAACATCGCTAAAGAAAAAAGTTTCTCTGTTTTTTTCTAAAGCATCAAAAACATCCTTTGGATCACAGGAGTACGGATAAAACTGACCAGCGGCAAGCATACACCCTATCTGGAATGTACTATCAATCTCCTTAGCAAGTTTTGTTGCTAAGGCAGAAGCGATTAGTTCATGATGCGCCACTTGATATTTTACTTGCTCTTTATCTTCTCCATCTTCAAATAAAATTCCCGCTCCCATAAACGGCATATGTAAAAGCATATTAATTTCATTAAATGTTATCCAATATTTAACTTTTCCTTTAAACGTTTCAAATAATACCTTACAATATTTCAAATAGGCATCAATGACTTTACGGTCACGCCATGATCCATATTTCTCTATTAGTTGAAGGGGCATATCAAAATGACAGATTGTAATTAATGGTTCAATATTATTCGCTAATAATTTATCTACAATTTTAGAATAAAAGTCGATTCCTTCTTTATTTGACTCACATTCTTCCCCTGTAGGAAAAATTCTACTCCAAGAAATAGAAAAACGATAAACACTGAACCCCATTTCAATCATATAATCAATATCTTCCTCCCAATGATTGTAAAAATCAACAGCCTCTCGTGCTGGGTAGATACTCTCCTCATTTAATTCTTTATAATCAAACATTCCTCTCATAACATCACGTCTCTTATTTCCAGAAGGTATAACATCAACAAGTGCTTTACCTTTGCCACCTTGTCCAAATCCACCTTCATATTGATTAGCAGCTGTCGCACCTCCCCATAAAAAATCTTTTGGAAATTTTTGTTCAATGCTATTAACCATCAGTTTCCTCCTTCTAATAACAAGTCACCCGTTATTATTTTATCGTTTGCTTTCAGTTTTATATCTGAAAAATCTTTTGGATTGGTTACTATAATTGGGGTTGTTATATCATACCCTTCATCTAAAATCATTTGTAAATCAACATTTAGTAATTTGTCACCCATTTTCACTTTATCTCCTGTTTTAACAAACACTTCAAAAGGTCTACCTTCCATTTTCACAGTATCCAAACCAACATGAATTAATAATTCTAATCCGTCATCTGATCGAATTCCAATAGCATGTTTTGTATCAAAAACCATTTCTATACTGCCACTTACAGGCGAATAAAACTCTCCTTTTTCTGGTATAATTCCATACCCTTCCCCCATTATTCCACTAGAAAATGCAGAATCTTGAACTTCTTGTAACGGTATTACTTTTCCTTCAACAGGTGCATATACTTTTGATAATATAGGTTCTGTTATATTTCCGTCACTATCCGACTCTACTTGTTCTTCGTTTTCTTTATATAATACATAAGAAATTATAAAAGCAATCACAAACGCTATTAGGGCTCCTATACATGCAAATATCAAATTACTAAATCCATCTTCTCCAATATATACTGGTAATGTCATAAGTCCAGGAGATCCTGATGCAAACCTTTTAACACCAAACATTCCAATAAATAGACCTCCTATTGCACCACCAATCATTGATGAATATAACGGTGTTTTAAATCTCATATTTACACCAAACAAGGCAGGTTCTGTAATACCACACACTGCAGTTATTCCTGCAGAAACAGCTAACTCTTTTAATGTTTTATCTTTTGTCTTCATACCTACAGCGAGTGCCGCTCCACCCTGAGCAATATTTGAAGCTAAATTTGAAGGACCTATCATAGCATCATATCCTACGGTCATTATATTATTTGCTCCAATCGGGATCACACCGTAGTGAGTACCCGTTAAAACTAATAACGGGAACAAGCCACCTAAAATCATCGGTACTAACCAACCAACATGTAGATCTAAGAAAGTGATGGCTGATGCTATTCCATTACCGATAACAAAACCGATTGGACCTAATACAACTAGACTAACAATACCTGTGACTAAGATAGTTATTAAAGGAACTGTAAAGAATTTTATCATCTTAGGTGAATAATGGTCCGCATATTTTTCAACATAAGACATGAACCAGATTGATAATATAATAGGAACTACAGATGAGCCATATGTTGCATTATAAACAGGCAGGAATGATAACTTTATCGCTTCTCCAGATTCAATAGAGGCGCCTACCATTGATACAAAATTCGGATGAAGTAATACCCCACCAACCATCATCGCAAGGTAAGGATTAGCTCCAAACTTTTTAGCAGCCGAATTTGCTAGTAGTAAAGGTAAAAAATAAAAACCTGCATCTGCCATAAAACTAACAATTTGATAGGTTTGAGCTGTATTATCTACCCAATTAAACGCTACTAATAGCGCTAGAAAAGCTTTTATCATTCCGGATGCTGTTATCGCAGGTAAAATTGGCGTAAAAATACTTGAAATTGTATCAAGAAATTTTGCTCCAATCCCTTTTTTCTTTTCAGTCACATTCTTTTGATTAGCTTCTTCCTTTAAATCCAATAGCGGCTCTATTTCTTTATATACTTGACGGACATCACTACCTATAATCACTTGATACTGCCCACCACCAGATGTCACACCTACAACGCCTTTTGTTTTTTCTAATACTTTTTTATTAGCCAAAGACTCATTTAATAAAACAAATCTTAGTCTTGTTGCACAATGAGTTAAACTTTTTATATTAGATTTTCCACCAACATTTTCAATAATCAGTTGTGCTAGTTCTTTGTAATTCATATTTTCCTCCTTCTAAAAAGAAAAATACCTAAACAAACTCATCTTGTGATAAGAGTTTGTTTAGGTATAGCCCACAATTGGTAACAATCCTAATCTTGATTGGTTATTCTTTTTATGTGTATTGTTAGATAAATTAATTCGTCTTCTTCAAGTTTACGTTGGAATTTAGATTCTACATAACTACTTATCTTTAGAGCACACTCATATTCTTTAACATATTGCTCTTTAATTTTCATCATAAACTGGATTGTCTCAGCATCATTCAATCTAACATCACTGTACAATCGTTGAATGAAAAATTTTAAATGCGTGACAAAACGCTCATAATTTAATGAATACTCATCAATTTCTACATTAAAATGATATTTTACGATATTTAAAATATTCTGAATAAGTTCTGTCATTTCAGAGACATGACCAACTTCCCCCATATCTAAATTAGCATTTACAATATGCAATGCTATGAAACCAGCCTCATCTTCAGATAAACTAATATTCAATCTATTATTTATAATAGAAATCGCTTCTTTACCAATTAGAAACTCATGATTATAAAATCTTTTTATTTCCCATAATAAAGCATTCTTTATCTCTAAACCTTCTTCTTTTCTCTCAATAGCATAGTGAATATGATCAGTTAATGTTAAGAATATATTCTCACTTAACTTTTTCCCTAAAGATATTTTAGCAAAACTAATTATTTCATTGGCAACCTGTATATGCTCTAGGGGGATATTTTCTAACAACTTAACTAATTTATTCTCATTCCAGTCATTTGTTATAACATACTTTTTTTCAATCATTGAAAGTGATATGTTATCTCCTATATTCTTCTTAAATCCGATGCCTTTTCCCATGACAATCATCTCATTATTAGACTCATCCAACGAGATAACAACATTATTGTTTATTATTTTTTTAACAAACATACTAGGCTCCCTTGCTTTGTATCCAATATATTGAATCGATTTTAAGTATAGCCCACTTTTTAAAGCGGTAACAATCTCAAGTGCAGCATATCATCAGATATTTTTTTTGTCAATATTTTTTAGTGAACGTTTTCATAACCACTCTATGTCGCTCGTCCTAAACACTTCCCATCAATAACGAACTACTAATCCCTTACGCCGTTTGATTTTGGGCTATTTTTAACCTATACTTAATTTATAAAATGAAGAGGTGAGGATATGACTGAAAGAGAACGTGAAATACTTTCGCTAATACTAGCTAATCCGTTGATTTCGCAGAATGAAATCGCTGAAGAACTAGGTATTTCTAGATCTGGTGTAGCTGCACATATATTCAATTTAACTAAAAAAGGATACATCGAAGGTCGAGGGTATATTATCAAAGAATCCGAGTTTGTCACAATTATTGGTGGCATCAATATGGATATCTCTGGCATTGCCTCTGCTCCGCTCTCTCCTAACCACCCTAATCCTGGTACTATCGCATTTTCTCAAGGAGGTGCAGGCCGAAATATTTCACTAGGCCTTACTCAATTAAACGTACCTAACTACTTTATTTCAGTTCATGGAAATGATATTAACGGCAATAAATTTAAACAGGATGCTCAACAACATGGCATGAACATCCAATATGTTAAAGAGTTACCAAACGAAAGAACCTCAACCTATCTATACATTGATGACCATAATGGTAATCGTACCGCTGCGATTGAGGACATGGCGATTTATAACCATATCACTCCTGATTTCTTAAAAGAAAAAAGTGAGATTATTAATAATTCAAGATACTGTATTGTTGATACCAACCTAACCGCAGACGCTATTAATTGGTTATATGATAACTGTAAAGTTCCGCTTTTTGTCACAACTGTAGCTGAAAATAAAAACTACAAATTGCTTAGCCAACTTGATAAAATCAATACGTTAATTACGACACCTAATGATTTAAAAGGTCTCATCAAAGAACTAACGGAGAAAGAGATGGACTTAAACCAGTCACTGGCGTTACTACTTGATACTGGTATTGAAAATCTTGTTGTCTACTCCCCTATTGAAGGGCTGTATTTTAAAAATAAAGAGGAACATTTTCACATCCAAACTACCGGCATATCTACAAGTAAACTTGGGACTGAAAGCTCTATTACCGCTGCTCTTGTGTGGGCACTGACTAAGAATTACACTTGGAAAGATAGCCTTCACCACGCTTATGCTGCTGCAGAAATTAGCCTCGAAAGTCCTTATCCAATTAGCGAAGACCTAACAGAAGATACCCTCACTGCTAAAAAATCACTACTTTTTAACTAAATTAAAAAGCACCGCTCTACCGTTTGGTAAAGTGGTGCTTTTTGCTAGCCTATATTTTTTAACGCATCATAAATCATACCCCAAAACTTTTCATGATCTAAATCAACTGCGACTTGTGTGTGACAGTCTTCTGGTATTGGGTATCTAAAATCAGCTACGGTCATACCTCTAGTTAGGTTACCGTACAGCTCAATATCAACTGGCACAGCTTTTGTTGTCATAACTGTTGGGTCAATCAAGTAGGCTACTGTACATGGGTCGTGTACAGGTGGGAAATCAAATCCTTGGCTTTTCTTGTACATCGTTCCAAAGAACTCTAGTAACTCATCTACAAATTGAGAAGGAACCGTATTAATCGCTTTGATTTTCTCACGTACTTCTGGAGTAGCAAGTGCTTGGTGTGTCAAATCTAAACCTACCATTGTTACTTTCCACGGTGCATTGAAGACAATATGGGCAGCTTCTGGATCAATAATAATATTGAACTCTGAAACGGCACTCCAATTCCCTGTATGGTAGCCGCCACCCATCAAGACAACTTCTTGTACACGTTCAATAATTTTAGGTTCTTTACGAATTGCCATCGCAATATTAGTCAGACCACCTGTTGGACAAAGTGTAACTGTTCCTGCTGGCTCACTCATTACAGTATCAATAATCACATCTACTGCATGTTGCCCACAAACTTCCATAACAGGTTGAGGTAATTCTGGACCATCTAAACCTGACTTACCGTGAATGTCTTCAGCTACTTCAATCTCTTTAACTAAAGGACGTTCACAACCTGCTGCGATTGGAACTTCCGTCATATTTATCATTGTACTAACAGCACGAGCATTGTACGTTACTTTTTCTAATGTTTGATTCCCTACTACTGTCGTAACAGCTAAAAGTTCTATGTTCGGATTACCATGAGCTAAAATCATAGCAATCGCATCATCATGACCTGGATCACAATCTAAAATAATTTTTCTTACCATTTTAATTACCCCTTTTTTGTTTGCGTTTACAAATTTATTATACCTTAATCAATTAAACATTTCTATATACACCTAAATAAAAGTTTATAACCTCTTGCTTATTAGTCAAAAAAATACTAGCTAGATTCAATTAAAAGAATCTAACTAGTATTTTTTATATCGCTATCTATTCATCGCCATAATCTTCAGAATAGAACTCTTTAAAACTCATATAACTCAAATATTTTTCAGTTTTATCCCTTATGTCTGCATCAGAAATACCAATGTCTAACACAATTTTCATAAATAACCGATTAGAATTACTAGCCACATAGTCAACTGTCTCTTGATTTGGATCATCGTAAACTAAAACAAAAAGTAGATCCTCATCTACAACCTCTTTAAAATAACGCTCACTTTTATCATTTTTGACTATCTTATAAACAAAGATATTATCTTTAATAGTATTTTCTTTTTCAAACATAATACAATCATATAAATTATCTTTTCTTAAAGAGCCACCCATTTTAAAGTCTGATGAATGAAAAATATTATAGACATGACTTTCAATAAAAGCGTCCGTAAAAACACTTTCCTTTTCAACAGCTTTAAAATCTAGATTCGATTCTAACCAATGCACTACTTTATCCTTATATGTCATAACTTTACCTATCCTAAATAAGATTTAACGTCTTTTCATACAATCTAATAGATTGCTCTGTTTCATCTTCCTTAACCATCGTATTGAATTCCCACCCGTATTTTTCATAGAGACCAACATGATCTGTAATCAAATAGAGTGTCTCTATTCCCTGAGAATTAAGATAGTGACCTATTTCATCTATCAACCTCTCCGAAATCCTTTTGCCACGATAGTCCTCCTCGACATATAACGCACATAAGTTCGGAGTCAAATCAGGGCGGTCATGGAAATCATTTGAAATAACACCAGCTCCAGCTACTATCTTATTCTTAGCTTCGTCTAAGACTACAAACCAACTCGGGATTAACTCTGTACTACTGATACTTTCAAGATAAATAGCGGCATCCAAATTCCATTTACTAGAAAACCACTCAGCAGCTTTTTTATGTAACGATTTATCTTCATCTAAATTTAAAATTTTATACGTCATAAACTCACCTCTTTTACATTAAGTATACCTTAAATTCATTCAATTGGTTTTAGAATTTCAGCTGAACCTTAACAATTTCGCAAACATACTTCTTAATTAGCTTAACAAGAAAGCCCACATAATTTCCTATGGGCTTGAACTATTCCTAGTTGTTCATATTTTTTCTTCTCACTCTAAAAATTTCAATTATTCCAAAAAAAATAGTAGCATATATTCCTGAACCTATAAAATCCCTATTAATTAAGTATTCAATTAAAATGCCAAGTAAACTAGCTATGCTTAGAATAAAAATGACGTGCCAATATGGATGTTTTATTGAAAAATCTTTATAATGATTTAACATAATTAACTCCTAACTCAAAAATCGATTTGTTTAATATCTAGTTACAACATATTTACTAGAAATGCTTTCTAGTTTTGTGCATTATACAAATATTAATGTCTATCAATAACTGATAATTACTTTCAATTTTATTATAGTGTATTCAAAATAATAAATATATAGCAGTAGTTTTCTATCTTTCCATATACTAAGTAAAAACAGAATTAATAAGCTTAGCTAAACTATCATAATTTGCAACTAAATAACTAAAGTTTGAAACTAATAAAAATAAATAATCTTTTCATAAGTAAACTCATATTTTCAGACAAACAGAAAAAGCCCTGATTTCTCAGGACTTTGTTCGCTTTGCAGACAGTTAAGACTATTTGCGACGCATTTCTTTGATTATCAGAGTACACTATTCGCTACCCCCCATCTGCTTTGGCATTTATAGAATAACGCTCTCCTAATAAACATATCATGTTCGTCTCATTTATGACTTTTAAACAGTAAGATTTATTTGTATCTAAGAACTCGATTTATTTTCTTAATTACTATTATCAGCTTTCTCTACCTGATTACGTATATCACAATTAAACTTAGACAACGATATACTATTTAACTCTGTATCCTCTATTGATTGACCAAATATCAATTTTTCCAACTCTTCTATATCAGTTTTAGGTCCATTTTTTTTCTCATTATTCAAAATATTACATATCTCATTTAACTTCTTTCTATTGTACTTTTGTTTTAATTGTACAAACTTTGTTGCCTCTATACAATGAATTTGATAAGTATCTTTTATTTTAAGAATATCAAAGTCCTGCTTCAACCCAAAATTATTATCTAGATATTTTATATCTATCTCTTTAACAATATTATTTTCAAGTGACGTATACTGATAATAATAAACTTCGTTAGCTTTATATTCACTATCATAGGGTGAACAATTAAACTTATAATCTAATTTTAATGAATTACATGTGCTACATACAGGAATTAAATTATATAGACTAACAGAAAACATCGGGTAATTTGATCTCGGATAAAAATGGTCCAGATTGCACCCAAGTTTATCATTTCTTGAAACAATATAATTTCTATTACAATATGGGCATATATTCATATTTAAAATTTCAATTAAAATATTTGCTAGTTTGGTATAATTTTTTTTTTCAGAATCCTTTATTGATTTCTCTGCTATATATAACTTTTCAACACTAGTATCATATTCTTCCAATTTTAAAAAGTATTTATCAGTCATAAAATCGTATAACGAATGTAATAATTTATAATAAACAGTTTTTTTATTTGTTTTTGGATAAAAATTCCCAGAATATACAATAGTACGTATATCTTCATAAGATGCCGTCCATAACTGGGTTAAAGAATCAATTTTTTTATCTAATGGCATATAACTATTTACATAATTTAACAACTCTATTTTTAATACCTTATTTAAATTGTTCAAAATATCATAATACAACTCTTGTTTAGCTTTTCCATTTAAACTCACAGTTTTCAACTCACCTAGCATTCGCACAGATAATTTTTTTTCTCCACTCCAGTTATTAACTAAATTAAAGAATTCAACAACATTATTTTGTTGCGGGAGTTTTTCATTTATAGTATCTTCAACAATAGTTCTATTTTTCTTAACTTTAATTAGCTTATCGAAATTTCCAAAAATAAAGCTATTAATTTTATTTTGAAATAAGTCATCTATAACATTGCTATATATAGGCTCTAATTCTTTATACTTTTCAACATTTATTTCAATCATTCTTATTTTCCTTCATACCGTTCGATTTTCTCCTCTAAATTCTTTATAATTTCTTTATATTTCTCTAACTCAGTATTTAAAAAATCACTATCAATATATCCAGAAGTTTCATATAAGCGTTCTTTAAGTTCTTTAAAATGACTTAAAAATAAATTTTTATAAAGAGGATCATCAATAATATTTATAGTTAGCTCCAATATCTTCATAGCCTCTTTTAACTCCATAAGTTTATTACTATTTGAGCTCTTTAACTTTCTTACATTATCTATTACTATTTTTTGCATACTTTCATTTGATTGAACCTCTGAACTTAAACATTCTGAAAATATTTTATTAATCAGTTTTATTTTATTAGAAGAAAATTCTCCAATACTGTTATTTAAAAAAAATGAATCATTAATAATATCATAAAAATTACTTCCAAAACCATAAGATACTTCATCAAGATTATTGTCGATATTTAATTTATGAACATGGTTTTTGGGTATATCACTGACAAGTAAAAATGAATGTGTTGTTATTATAATCTGAAAATTTTTATCTGAATATTTTTTATTTAAATACAGTGAGAGTCTCTCAATGTATTCTCTGACCCAATCTGGATGTAGATAAATATCGGGCTCATCAATTAATAGCATTATATTTTTAGCTCTTTCATTTTGTATGAACTTAAAAATAGACACAAAATGTTCTATTAAATGATTCTCTCCTGAACTAAAAAAAGGTATATCATACACTAAGCCTCGGGTTTCTAAAGTTTTCTTTTCTGCCACTACTATTTTCAATAATTGTTCTATTGACCTATCAATACTAGTACCCATTTTAATTTGTAAAGTAAATTGATCACAAAAAAAACTTTCATCTAATTGATAAATACTATCTAGAACCTTACGCAAATTATTAATCTTCTGATCTAAATCTTTGACACTTGTTCTTTTATTAACCCACTCACTCAACGACATTAGAAAGCCTATATATTCAAAAATACTCACATACAGATCATAACTACCATGAGAATTCATTTTAGTAAAAAAAGCATGACTATCATCATAATACCTGAATTTTTTTTCATCGATATAAGGAAATTTTTTTATATTATTATGTCCATTTGCAAACTCTAACATACCTGTATAAACATCTAGTCTTTCTTTAGCTGTTAACTTTGCATTTTTTATATCGGTTAAAATTTCCAAAATAATATTTTTTAAATACTGAATAGCAAATTTGTCTTTTATACTACTATTCATACTATAATAATAATAAAAATCAGGTATTAAATATACTTCACTTATCCTTAAGTATTCCTTACTTCCATCATAAAAAAATCTAGGTCTTTTAGGCTCTCTTTTCATTCCCATATCTCGTAATTCTATGTCTTTTATTTCAAAAATTTCATTGTATAGACTCTCTATTTCTTTTTTTTCGTCTTCATCTAAAAAATTAACGTCTAAATTCACATATGCTTCTCTTCTTTTTTTATTTTTTATATACCCTTTTTTTTCGACATTTTTTTCTACAAAATCTAAATACTCATGATTTATAAAATCTAATTTGTCAAAAATTTTTACATTTTCCATATATTTAACTTTTATCATTCCACGATTGTACTCAAATAAACTTTTTATAGTTTTTTTATTCCTTTTAGCATGATTTATCCCTATTATTATCTCTTTAACAGACCCTGATACAGGTTCCGGGGAATAAAATGTTCCTTCCACAACACTAAATCTAAATATATTATTCAATACATCACCGTCTATAAATAAATTCTTTATATTTAGATTTACTATATCAATATAAAATTCATCCTTAACATCACTTTTGTATAAATTAAAACCACTGTATTCTTGAAGATTTATAAAATCTTTACTGTCATATTCATTAGTAATAAAATTTAATAATGTAGTCTTTCCAATACCATTTTTCCCAACTAACAAGTTAATATTTTTGATATTATCACCATAAAATCCATTTGGTACAATCGAACTTATTGAATTTATTTTTAACATATTATTAATAAATTCTACTCTAAAATCAGATGAATAATTTATTTTAAAATTAAATTGAATCCCATTGTATTCTTTTAAATATGTATATATTAATTCCATAATTTTGCCCTCTTTTTATTATTACTTCCAACTTTACATAACACAGATTATATTAAGTTGCCCTCATACCAACACATTACAGCTCTTTCCTGTTAAAAATAAATTGGTATAGTTGGTTCACTATTAATATAGGGAACGCTTTCAAATCGAGCAACACAATTATAAAATAACACCTCGTTAAGTATAACTTAACCCTTTATTTTATTCTATATCATTTGAGAACTTTTTGAGAACTTTTCTAAACAAAAAAAATAGCCCTGATTTCTCAGAGCTATACTTGGTTTAAAAACAACTGTAATTTTTCTGGAATATTCTTTCTTTCCTCCTGTGTAACATGAAGATAAATTTGTTCTGTAACCTTGCTGTCAATGTGTCCTACACGTTCTTTAATAGCTTTTAATGACACACCAGCTTCCGCTAATTGAGTGATATGAACATGTCTAAACTTGTGTGACGTAAACTCTTTTTTTATAGTTGTTTTTTCAATCACTTTTAACAATCTTCTATTAACTTGCCCTTTTGTTATCGGATAATCCCTAAATCGTGATTTCAAATAAATAAATAAAAAGTCATCATCGACTTGAAATACCTCAACTCTTCGCTCGTTCTCAATCAATTTAATTAAAATTTTAAGCTTATCTATGAGTTCTTCAGAAACATATACCGCTCTTGTTGAAAAACGTGTTTTGGGCGAAGTAAGTTCATAGT
Source organism: Vagococcus proximus (assembly GCF_029143285.1). Classification (GTDB taxonomy): domain Bacteria; phylum Bacillota; class Bacilli; order Lactobacillales; family Vagococcaceae; genus Vagococcus_D; species Vagococcus_D proximus. Next base: position 320,148 of record NZ_JAPDSH010000001.1, on the reverse strand, counting down.
TTTTAATAGCATTACCTGGTCTATATAACGTCTTATAGACTTTGATAACATTATTATCACAATCTATATCCTCTTTTTTAAGAGCTAGTACCTCACTAACTCTCATGCCTGTCTGTAACATCACTTGAAATAGTGTTCGGTAAATTATATCAGAGTAGTTATCTATTTTTAGCGTCAGGTCTTTTATTTCACTATTACTAAGGTAAGAATCATTCAGCTCTTCTTTACTATCTTTAACGCTTACTACAAACCTGGGCATCTTAACATATTGAATTGGGTTATAAGTCAGAAACCCTCTTCTTACAGCATCCCTTATAATAAGGCTCATTGCTTATTTAATACCATGTATTGTATTCTTTTTATATCCTCTATTTTTCAATTGTTGCAGCAGTTCAAAGTAATTATCTGCTGTAATCTCATTTAATCGTTTACCCTCATAGTATTTCAATAAATTAGGTAGTCCCCTAGATCGTCTATTTTCTATAGTACTTTCTTTAACACCTGAATTAACATAATCTGATAACCATATATTTACCATGTCCTCAAACAACACGTTATTTTTAATCTCAATACCTTGTAATTTACTATAATCACTTTCCTTATAGTGTTTAACCGCATCACGTTTCGTTTTAAAGCCCCTCTTCGTGTGCCTGCTATCAGTCTTATAGTACCAAAATACTCCTTTTTTAGTTTCATACATTCCAAAATAAGCCACGTTTAATATACCTCCTATCAAAAAAGAGCACCCTCTAGGGACACTCTTTCTAGTATTACCATTCATTTTTTAACTTCCTTTTTTAACTGCTTTATATTTTTTTAAATTATTTTTCTATCAATGGATTTTTATACTCATATGTCTCCCAAATAAATCTAACAATAGTCGCTGTCGCATTAACCACAAGCCAAGCATACCTTGGTGGAAGCTCTTTAAAATCTGAGCCTTTTCCATGTCCATCGCCCTTGTCATTTCTCAAAGTACTAATACCATCCACAATTTGTGATAAAGAATTTAAAATTTTTTTTACTTCTTTATTAGATTTTGAATGTTGATTATGATTAGCATTGAGATCTAAAACTTTAAAAACTTCTGTTCTTAAATCTCCAATAGTAGCTGATTTTTTATATTCTATACTTAATTCATCTAAAATATATTTAAAACATGATTCCAATAATTCTTTTGATTTCCCAATTGCAATCCTTGGAGAGTCTTCAATCTCTTTAATAATCAAACCTAATTGGCTTTCTATATATTCGCTGTTAAATTTAAACAAAATATACTCTGAATTATAAGAATGCACCTCTGATATTTTATCTAATGAATATTTTTCAATAATATTCTTTACCTCATCATATTTTTCTAATCTATCATTTTCTGCCTTATAATATGAATCTGGAGACAAGCGGTCATAATACTCCAATAAAGAGGTACATAGCCTAATAACCTTATCATCACTCTGTTCATCAACAAATTTTCCAAAACTTTTTCCTTTAGACAACTCATACTCTTTTTTTAGACTTATACCTACGATTTCCTTTGTAAATAAATCAAATTCGCTATCATTGAAATCTAAAATAAAACCACCACAATTAAAAAAATCTTTTAATGCTTTTTTTTCATAAAAATCCATTCCCATTTAATACCACCCTTAAATAATAAAATCACGCTTATATTCACACTAAAAAAAATCTAAAATTTATCATTCTATTTATTATTTTTTACTATATTAATAAAAAGAAAAAGCCCGATTTCTCAGACTTTTATAAATTTAATAGATAATAAAAACTAAACATATTAGCAATTATTTTACATCAAAAATAATTAATTACAAGTTATCACATTCATTGATTCGTCATATTTATCAATCATATATTGAGGAATAATACCTGTGACATTAAGAACAACTTTATATCTTGATGGCATTTCAAGATTAAATTCAAACTTAATATTATATTCAATTCCTTCATTTAAAACATCTGTAAAGAACTCTGAATAAAAAGCTGGAATATATCCAATTCTATTATTGGGTTCAATACTATTTTTATAAATTTCAACGGCAAAACTATCATATACATTCGATGGTTCACTATTTAAAATTAATTTATCTTTCTTAGAATCTAAAAAATCTGAAGATGAATTATTATGTCTCCATCCTCTTAAATAAAAATCTAAATTAATTTTATTGTTATTAAATTCCAACGGATTAACAAATTCGTAATTGTCTGACCTTAAAACTCCACCTGTTTCTGATAATAGTTGGAATTCAATATTACCTTCATTGTTATCTTTGTCTATATTTTCAAAAAATAATTTCTGATCTTCTCTATTAATACTAGGCAATCTTCTACTAAATGTACTAAATAAAAAACTAGACTCATATTTTTTATTTCTATCTGGGAAAGCTGGATGCATTCTATACCCTGATTCTAAAGCTGCGTCTAAACTCTTTTCACTTTCTGCTTTAGTGTATTCAAAAATATATGAGTTACTACTCCGCATAGTTAAATCAGCTACATGATACCAACTTCTTGATTCTCTATTTTGCCACAACAGGCATAATTTCTTTCTCATTTAGTATCTCCTCCTTTGACATACTCATGTAATATTTCTGACTTTCTCAATATTATTTTACTTAATATTTGATATCTGTTCTCACTAATTTCATTATAAGTATTTATATTCAAAACTGTCATTAGATCTTTTTCTGAAACAGATAATTCTTCTACTGTTTTTTTAAATAGGTTATAATCATATTCCAATAAATACTCTAATAATATTTTGTATTCCGGATTTTTAACACCATTCACTGTAAAAATAGATTTCGCTCTATTAATATACGCTTCTAACATCTGTTTATCTGTCAACATTTGGTCTATTCTTTTATCAGCATAACCATTTAATAAAGAAGATCCGTTATCATAAACTGGACTCATTCTGTACTCGGATATATTAATATCATATATTAATCCCCAATTTTCACAATGTCTATCTTGATTACCAATTAAATAATCAAAAAATAACATTTTAAAAAATAAAGCCTCAATATTATATTTCTTACAAATCATCAAAGCTCTATCTATCGTATATTCAAGTAAGTTATTTTTATCAAAATCAGCCCCAAAGAAGTCTATGATTTCAAGAAATTCTGAATTTTCACCAACAAAATCTTTAGATAAAACGCATTTTCTTCCATCATATACGGCTACAATAGTTTCAGGAATTTCAATACCAAATAATTTCGTTCCTAAAACATATGATAAAAATTCTGCATAGATTTCACCATCAGTTTTTGGATATTTTAAAAGGTATATTACTTCATCATTATCATTACTTTTTATCCAAGTTTTCTCTCTAGCACCAGTGGTCATTTCATCAATAATACACCAATCACTAACATCCCTAATAACCATTATATACCTTCTTTATAAAAAAATAATATTAACTTAATTACATTCTACCACAATAGATATGCTGTATGAAATAAATTGTATCCATATGAGAACTCTTTTATAATTCTTAATACTGAAATTAAAGGAGCACATACTATGGCAAGCCCATTCAAAAAGCGGAACACATACAAGCATTGTAACAACCTGATGAATTAGTTAATGTTAACCGAACAACTATAAGTCGTTGGCGTTCAGGAGAACGTCGTCCTAAAATGGAAAAACTTCCTGAGATAGCTGGAAGTTTAAATGTTCCACCTCAAATTTTTATTGGTAACGAAAAAAGTTCATCTGACTTTATAGAATAATATTCTCAAATTCCACCTAATCAATAACAACAACTTTTAGACTACCTTAAACACTTAAAATCAAAAAAAAAAGACATATTATAAATTCTAATATGTCTTTTTTTTACAATTTTATTTGAACTACTCACTCAATAATATGATGTCTTAAAAACTTCTTGAGAACTTTTTGAGAACTTTTTTTGAAATTCTTCAACTCTTACTCTATCTAAGCGTTAGCGTCCCTTTACTACCTTTCTAAGCACTTTCCACCTATTTTTAGACAAAAGAAAAAGCCCTGATTTCTCAGGACTTTTCGCGGTTTGCAGATAGTCGAGACTATTTGCGACGCATCTCTTTGATACGAGCTGCTTTTCCGTGTAATTCGCGGATGTAATAAAGTTTCGCACGACGAACTTTACCTTGGCGGATTACTTCGATTTCTGCAACACGTGGAGTGTGGATTGGGAATGTACGCTCAACACCAACACCGCCAGAAATTTTACGAACTGTATAAGTTTCGCTGATTCCAGCACCTTGACGTTTGATAACAATACCTTCAAACAACTGGATACGCTCGCGAGTACCCTCTACAACTTTCGCATGAACACGAACTGTGTCTCCTGGGCGGAAGTCTGGGATATCACTACGTAATTGATCTTTTGTGATAGCTTCGATTAATGGATTCATTTTATCTTTCTCCTTTTAACAAACATTCATATGAGCACGTCACAGCGGAATATCGTAATAGTTGAGTACTTTTGCACTCAAAAAATAGTTTAACATAGCTTTATAACGATGTAAAGAGTTAATTCTTTACAAATTACTTATTAGCTTCTTCTTTTTTCACTTCAGCTAATAATTTAGTCATCTCTTTGGTCATCTCTAATTTATCTAACATCTCTGGACGTCTTTGATACGTGCGTCTTAATGATTCTTTTAATTGCCACTCTGCTATTAATTTATGGTTACCATTACGGATAACTTCTGGCACTTCCATCCCTTTATAGTCAGCAGGACGTGTGTATTGTGGGTGTTCTAGTAATCCTGTAGAGTGTGAATCCGTAATCGCTGATTGGTCATTTCCTAAAACATCAGGTAATAATCTAACCGTTGCATCAATCATGACCATAGCCCCTAGTTCACCGCCAGTCAAGACATAGTCACCAAGTGACACTTCATCTGTCACATAGCTTCGGATGCGCTCATCGTAGCCCTCATAGTGCCCACAGATGAAGACCAAGTGTTCTTCTTCAGAAAATTCTTCTGCCATCTTTTGGTCGAATTTCTTGCCCGCTGGGTCTAATAAAATAACACGTTTTTTTGTATCAGGACGTTCCTCATTGATTTGAGTTAAAGCATTATCAATCGGCTGAACTTTAAGCAACATACCTGCTCCACCACCGTACGGATAATCATCAACATTTTGATGTTTATTATCAGAAAAATCTCTAAAATTGGTTACTTTAACTTCAAGTAATTCTTTTTCAATCGCTTTTCCTAAGATAGACTCAGTTAAAGGACCTTCAAACATCCTTGGGAATAGTGTTAAGACATCAATTCTCATGATTAATCAATCAACCCTTCAGGAATTTCAACGTGAACCACACCATTTTCTAAATCAATCGTTTTCACAACTGACTCGATGTAAGGAATTAGCACATCTTTTCCTTTAAGACGTTGAATAACCCACACATCGTTGGCTCCTGGTGATAAGATTTCTTTGATTTTACCTAATTCTTCATTATTTTCATCAATAACTTGTAAACCAACAATCTCATGGTAATAAAATTCATTTTCTTCTAGTTCGTGCTGTTGCTCAGCACGAATTTTTAAAATACCGTCACGATATTTTTCAATGTCATTAATGCTTGGATGACCTTCAAAACTCACGATATCAAAGTTTTTATGTTTACGATGCGACTTAATAATTAATTTAATGGGTGACTTACTTCCTTCTTGGAATAAGTAAAGTGCTTGTCCCTTTTTATAGCGTTCTTCAGCGAAATCCGTCTTTGAAATCACACGAACTTCTCCTCGTAATCCTTGTGTATTTACTATCTTACCTACATTATAAAAATCTACCATAATAGTCTCCTTCATCTGTCAATTCTCTTAATATTGTATCATTAGCTCACGCAATATGCTATAAAAATAAGCCCAACAAAAAAACTCTCAAGTGCCTAAGCACCTAAGAGTTAATTACCATCTGATATATTCAGACGAACCTTTTTAGGTCCATCGATACGTACACTGTAAACAACAGTACGAATCGCTTTCGCCAAACGTCCTTGCTTCCCAATGATACGACCAATATCTTCAGGATCAACGGTTAAGTTATAATCAACATACTCATCAGAGTCTACTAAGTCTAACTTAACACGATCGGGATGAGTGACTAATGGACGAACGATTGTTAAGACCAATTCTTTCACATCTGTCATAAGTTATCCCACCTTATTATTTTTTAGAGAATTTAGCTTCATGATGTTTTTGCATGATGCCTTCAGTAGATAATAAGTTACGAACTGTATCAGAAGGTTGAGCACCTTTAGATAACCATTCTAAAACTAAATCTTCTTTAATTGTTACTTGAGCTGGATCTAATAAAGGATTATAAGTTCCTACTGTTTCGATGAAACGGCCATCACGTGGAGAACGTGAATCTGCAACTACGATACGGTAGAAAGGACTTTTTTTAGAACCCATACGTTTTAAACGGATTTTAACTGACATTGATAAATACACCTCCATTAACTTTTTACAAGACTTAGTTTACCACGAGAAAAACATCATGTAAAGTGTTTTTTCTTTACACCCTCTATTTTTTTAGTTTTTTTCTTAAAAATGCTGTTATATCAGGATTTAAAGTCTTTATTTTTCTAAAAAAAGAACTGATTTCAATACTAAAATCAGTCCTTTTTGTTATATTAATCTTTATTTTTTCTTTTTCTTCACTTTTTTCTTCTTGCCTTTAGTATGTTGTTTCATCATTTTGTTCATGGCCATTTTACCCATTTTACCTTTGATACCTGTCCCAAACATTTGATCCATACCCGCTGGCATTTTACCTTTAGTCATTTGTTGCATCATTTTACGTGACTCGTTGAATTGTTTAATCATACGGTTCACTTCTACAACACTATTACCAGAACCCGCAGCAATACGACGACGACGGCTTGGGTTTAATAAGTCTGGATTTTCACGCTCTGCTGGTGTCATAGAGAAGACGATTGCTTTTTTACGTGCTACATCTTTAGGGTCAACTTTAATTTGATCTAATCCTGGCATATTACTCATACCTGGAATCATTTTAAGTAAATCCTCTATCGGTCCCATACCCATGACTTGATCTAATTGCTCGATGAAGTCATTAAAGTCAAAGCTATTTTCTTTCATCTTAGTCGCAAGTTCAGCGGCTTTTTGCTCATCGTACTCAGCTTCTGCTTTTTCGATTAAAGTTAACATGTCACCCATACCCAAGATACGGCTAGACATACGATCTGGATGGAAAACTTCAACGTCTGTTAATTTTTCACCAGTACCGACAAATTTAATTGGTTTACCTGTTACGGCACGGATAGACAGCGCCGCACCACCACGAGTATCGCCATCTAATTTCGTAACAGCAACCCCAGTGATATCTAATTGTTCATTGAAACTTTCAGCAACAGTAACCGCATCTTGACCGGTCATCCCATCGACTACTAAAAGGATTTCGTCTGGATTAGCTAATTCTTTAATTTGTTTTAACTCATCCATTAGTTTTTCATCAATATGTAAACGACCCGCCGTATCAATGAAGACATAGTCATTTTTATTCGCATAGGCTTCTTCTAAACCTTGGCGAACGATTTCGACAGGACTTACTTCTGTACCCAATTCAAAGACAGGGGCATCAATTTGTTGTCCTAATACTTTTAACTGCTCAATAGCGGCTGGACGATACACGTCACCTGCAATTAATAATGGACGAGCATTTTCTGTTTTCATTAAGTGTTTCGCTAATTTACCTACAAAAGTTGTTTTACCTGCCCCTTGTAACCCTGACATCATAATGATTGTCGGGATTTTTGGTGATTTATTTAATGGAACTGCTTCTGTCCCGAGTGTTGCTGTTAATTCCTCGTCAACAATTTTAACGATTTGTTGAGCTGGGCTTAAACTTTCTAATACTTCAATCCCTACTGCACGCTCGCTTACACGCTTAGTAAAGTCTTTTACAACTTTAAAGTTTACATCGGCTTCTAGTAACGCAAGACGAATCTCACGCATCATTTCTTTTACGTCTGCTTCAGATACTTTTCCTTTACGACGTAATTTAGACATTGCATTTTGCAAACGATCGGTTAAACTTTCAAATGCCATCTTCTTACTCCCCTATCTCTATTCTTCGATTTCTTGAACTGCTTTAAGTAACTCTTGCAACTCATCATCTTCTGGATATTTTTCAGCAACATGTTGTTGCATTTTTTTTATTAATTCTTCACGGACAATAAAATTAGAATACAAATGTAACTTACGCTCATAGTTTTCTAAGATTTTTTCTGTCCGTTTGATGTTGTCATAAACAGCTTGACGGCTTACATCATATTCCTCTGAAATTTCACTCAAAGAAAAGTCATCCGCATAATATAATTCAATGTAATTCATCTGTTTTTCTGTTAAAAGAGTAGAATAGAATTCAAACAGGGCATTCATGCGGTTTGTTTTTTCAATGTTCATCTAATTCCCTCCTTTTTTCGAGAACTAAAAAAGTCCTACTGACTAATCATTATACCACTAAATAGGGGGTAGTTTCTAGGGGATAATTGTGAAAAAATAGTCGTCTTAACTTTTTTACTGAATTTGATTCCAAATTGCAAGGTACTCGCTATTTTTTTCAATATACCTGTGCTAAACTAATAAAAAACAACCGTTTGGAGATGATAAAATGTTTCAAGAATACGGAAAATTAAGTACAGAATTATACGAACACACTAAACCAGTTGGCTACTCTATTGATGGCGACTTGGCTTATTATTTAGAACAAGCTAAAAAAGTAAATGGAAAAGTCTTAGAAGCTGGTGTCGGTACTGGTCGTTTACTCATCCCATTTATCGAACAAGGGATTGATATGGAAGGCGTGGACTTATCTCCCTTCATGTTAGAAAAATGCCAAGAGAACTTGGATAAACGTGACTTACATGCCCCTCTTTATGAACAAGATATTACGACATTAGATTTGCCTCATCGCTATGATTTAATCATGATGCCTACTGGCAGCTTCGCACTTTTACCTACTCGTGAGATTATGATGAACGGGTTAAAATCATTCAAAACACATCTAAATCCTGGTGGCAAGCTCATTGTCGATTTACTTTTACCAAAAGACTTTACTGTAGGAGACTCTAGTTCTTCTATTTTCCAATTAACACCGGAAGAAGGTATTTTGTTCAACAGTACCTCACTTGAAATCGACTGGGAAAACCAACGTACCACAGAAGTTCACCGTTATGAAAAATGGCGTAATGGCGAATTAGTCGGAACGGAACTGTCTCGCTTTGTTTTATCGTGGTACGGTGTTGAAGAATTCCGTTTGATTTTAGAATCACTTGGCTTTTCAAACATCCGTGTCGTGTGGGACTATGAAAAAGAAACCGGCAACCATGATACCCTTACTTTTTTTGCCGAAGCATAATTAAAACAAAAAAGAGAGCCGTCAGTTGATGGCTCTCTTTTTTCTATTTCGCTAACTCTGACAAGGCTTTTTCAGGCACTTCCTCTTCTGTTACCTCTTCCCAACTTTCAACAAAACTCCCTTTCGAGTCTAATTTGAGATAGACCTTTTCCTTTAGTTTTTTCCCCGCATAAAATGTAATCTCTCTCGCTTCTCCACTATCATTGACTGCTTTTTGAGAATAATCGTACCCTCCTTGTGATTTTGCTGTGCCGTATTTATCTGCTGTTTTTACATAACAATCCTCCTTTTTGACAAAGGGATTGAAACGATCTACTAATTGCCCTTCTGGTACAACCGCTTTTAATGTAGACGGCAAAACAACTACCATTCCCAGAATAATCACAAGTACTAATGCTATTTTTTTCATTGTATAATCTCCTTCTCTCAACTTCTTTTTAACTTTAACAAATAAAACCACTCATTAAATCCGAACTGCGACCTAGTTTCAGTCAGACTTTAGGCTTAAACTCTCCCTTTTTAAAAGGCTTTTATGATAAAATTGAAAAGTCGCATTCTATAAACATACACGGTTTTAGTGTTTTATTTTTATTAATGAGAGGAGGAGGCTTGATTATGGCACCAACCTACTTTACCGGGACTAGCGAGTATTTCGGTGAACGTTTAGCATTTGATTCGTTTAAAAATTTATTTGAATCTAGGCGACAAGACCGCACTATCGGAGCATTAAGTTATCCGTGGCACCTCGCTGGAACACTAAGCCGTCGTGAAACTGATATTTTAATATTAAATAGTAAACTGGGTGCCCTATTTGTCGAAATAAAAGGCATTTACCTTAATCAAATTGAAAGTATCTCTTATGAAGGATGGCACACTAAAGAGCAATTTTACACAGACTTTATCCATCCAGTTAGACAGCTTGAAGAAACCACTCAAAATTTTAGAGTACACTGTGATAAGCACAATCTCCATGCCGTTCCGATTAAAGGTATTATTTGTCTGCCTTATATCACATCAGAGGATTGGCACGCTGCCGGTTTTAGTCTCTACGCTTTCTTACCGCCTATTATTTTTAAAGACGATTTAGAGAGCCCAGATAAACTCTTCGAAAAACTAAAAGCTATTCCGAATATCGGATTCAAACAAAGCCTGGATGGTGTCACCTTTGATGATGTCAAAACGTTATTATTTGGCTCAATTGATTTCGACAAAAATCCTCATTTCGACTATATTCCAGACTATGACGAAGCTATTACTCACTATTATAACGGTTTAAAGTTGACCGATAAGCAGGCTAAAATTGTCGATTATACAGGTAAATCCTTAGTGATTAATGGCGTCGCCGGTAGCGGTAAAACCCTATGTATGGCTGCCAGTGCTAAGCGAAAAATGGATGAAGGCGCTCGTGTTCTTTTTATTTGCTACAATAAACTACTTGCCCAAACCATCCGAAACTTACTTTATAAAAACGAGATGGACCCCAATACGATGGCACTTCACGTTCGCAATTTTCATCAATGGAGTTATTATCAAATCAAACATAACACACCATGTGCTGTTGATAATATTTCAACGACAAGTTATTATACGAAAAAAATGATTGCGTCACTGCAAGCTAAACTCGCCACCCATACGGATAATCGCTTTTTAGACCAAGATATATATACTGATTTTCTCCTTGAGGAATGCCACTACCTTACGACTCTTCAACTAAAAACCGAAGAAGATTATCAAAATCTAACACGTAAAGGGCGTGGAAATCTCCCTAAAATCAGAAAAAATTCACAAGATCGCAGTATTATTTTCTCTATCTATGACGACTATGTCGCCGGAAAAGCACGTCAGAATAAAATGGAATTTATTGACCACGCGCCTTATCTATTGGAACAAATCGACAGGTTACCTAAATATGACTACATCTATGTTGACGAAGCCCAAGATTTAAACTTAGCCGAACTACAATTACTACGTCAGTTGGCAAGGAAAGGCTTTTATCTAGCCTCTGACAGAGGACAGAAACTGTACAATACATTTTATACTTATAAGGATATTGGCTTAACTGTTAATGCTAGTAATTCTATTCGTCTAAATGAGTCGTATCGTTCAACGTACCAAGTGTTTAAATTTGCTTCTGCTTTGCAGCAAAACGATATTACATTAAAATCAGACGATTATACAGAACCGTATTTTAATACACTTTATCAAGGACCTGTTCCAACGCTTTACCGATTTGAGGATAATGCTACCCAACACCGCTTAATGATAAAAAAAATCAAAAATTATCTAGCGAATTCACCAGGAAAATCAATCGGTATTCTCGTCAAAACAAAAAAACAAATAGAAATCGTTTCTGATTATCTCAAAGCTGAAGGTATCAAACACCATTCCTTAAATCAAAAAATTGAAATTGTCCAATCTGATGATATCTTTGTTCATCTCTTGACGATGCACACGTCGAAAGGGCTTGAATTTGACTATGTTCAGATTTATGATTTTTCTAGCGACCCTAAACTAACAGAAAAAACTGATGAAAACTTTGATTATTGGAATCAACAACGAAAGTTATTTTACGTGGCCTTCACACGCTCACGTCACTTATTAGATATTTTCTACCTGACACAAGCCAATCAATTAGTCTATGAATTGCCTGCTGAGTGTTATGACATTGTGGGAGAATAGAAAAAGAGTGAAAGACATTAACGTCTTTCACTCTTTTTTATTGACCATAATAAGCTTCTTTTCCATGTTTTCTAAAATAGTGCTTATCTAATAAGTAATTTGGAATTTCTTGAATCTTTTCAAGAGATTTTAAAATTTCAGTCTCTTTAGCCATTTTTGATATGACTTCTAATACGATCGCATTATCAACTGCTTTCGTGGATGTCTCTCCCCAACAAAATGGTCCATGACTTTTTACTAAAACACCTGGCACAGCTTCTGGGTCTAGCTCTTCCGTTTTAAATTTCTCCACGATAACTTTCCCTGTATTTAATTCGTAATCTAACTGAATTTCATCAACTGTTAACTCTCTGGTACAAGGAACATTTCCGTAAAAATGATCAGCATGAGTTGTGCCGTAAGCTGGAACATCGCGTCCAGTTTGAGCCCACATAACAGCATTTTCTGAATGCGTATGAACAACTGCTCCTATTGTTTTAAATTGCTCATATAAATAAGCGTGAGTCGCCATATCAGAAGATGGTTTCAAACCCGCTTCAATTGGATTTCCAGAAAGGTCAGTTACCACCATATCTTCAACATTCATTGTAGAATACGATACGCCACTTGGTTTGATTACAATTATACCTAACTCTCTATTTATCTCACTAACATTTCCCCAAGTCAACTTGATTAACCCTTCATCTACCAAACGAATATTAGCTCTATAAACTCTTTGTTTCATCTCTTCAATTACTTTCTCTCTACACATCATAACCCGCTCCTTCGATTAAGGGATATAAGTAGTTTTTAGCTTTAGCTATCTCAATTTCTGGATTTTCTGCCTTTTCACTCCACATCTCTATCATAAATGGCCCAGAATATCCCAATCGTTTTAGTGTTTTTAAACATCCTTCAAAATCAACACATCCTTCACCAAAAGTAACATCTCTAAATTGACCTGGAAATTCCGGTGTGACAGAGTATGTATCTTTTAAATGAATAGCACTTATATACGGAATACCTAGTTTAAGCTCATCACCAACATTATTTTCACCCCACGCTGAGAGATTTCCTAAGTCAGGGTAAACTTGTAAATAAGGTGACGCTATTTCTTCTTTTATATCTAAGAAACGTGAAATTGAATTCATAAAAGGATCATCCATAATCTCAATCGACAATATAACCCCTTTACTAGCCGCATAATCAAGTGATTTTCTCAAATTTTCGATGAAATAATGGCGTGTTAAAATATCTTTATCTTCGTAATAGACATCATATCCTGCTACTTGAATAATTCTTATTCCTAAATCATAGGCTAAATCAATTGCTTTAAACATTAGATTCAAAGATTTCGTTCTAACTTCTAGCTCATGACTTCCCATAGGATAACGTCTTTGACCGCTAAAACACATCGAATGAATCATTACGCCAGTATCCTCCATAGCCCTTTTAACTAGATGACGTTCTTCATTTGTCCAGTCTAACCTTGCAAGTCGTTTATCCGTTTCATCAACAGACATTTCGACATAATCAAATTCTAATTTCTTTGCTAACTTTAGTCGCTCTAGCCATGATATATCCTTAGGGAGCGCCTTTTCATAAATACCGACCCTAGTCATATTTTTACCCCCAAATGGATCTAATTTCTGTTTTAAATTCTGAAGCTGCTTTTACTGGATCTTTAGCCCCAGTAATACCTCTTCCTGTAATAAAAGTATGGACATCCATTCCTTTAAATAATTTCAAGGTATCAACTGTAAGCCCACCTGTTACGGAAACTTTAAACCCTAAATCAATTAATGCTTGGACTTGATTTAAATCTTTTTTACCCCAAGACCCACCAGCTAATAAAGCATCACGACTTTGATGGTAAATAACTTGACTGATTCCCAGTTTATACCATTCCTTGGCTTGCTCAAGAGTCCAATCTCCATACAACTCAACTTGCAGTTCATCTACTTCTTTTAAAGCAGCTTCCATAGTAGGCAACGTTGCGCTACAAATTGCGGTCATCCAATTAGCGCCACCTTCTGCTACATTTTTAGCTACAGTTGTACCCGCATCAGCACATTTTGTGTCAGCAATAATGATTTTATTAGGATACATCGCACGAATACACTTAATTGCTTTCTGCCCTTCCTGTAAACATAGGATAGTCCCAACTTCAATAATATCTACTATATCTCCTACTTTCATAACATCTTGAATAGCGGATTCTAATTCATTATGATCAAGTGCAATTTGTAAATTTGGTACTGCCATGTCTATCCCTCCTTATTTTAAGAATTTATTTGGTAATTCAGAAGCTGTTACTAATTCAGTAACCTCTTTTTCCGATAACACATTTTTTACACCAATAATAGGAATCCCTTTATCTTTCGCATGTTTAAACATATCTACAAAGTTTAATGGCGTAAAGACAACATCATATGTTCCAGCAATACTTTTACCTTCTGAAATTGGACAGTGATGTATTTGCATTACATTAAATCCCATCTTTTTTAGAGCTTTCTCTACTGTTTTTTTCATCATCAAACTTGTTCCTGATCCATTTGCGCAAGATACTAATACTTTCATCTTTATCTCTCCCTATACTGTTTTTTTATTTAGTAATCGCTTTCTTTTCAGCGTAAGCTTCATAATCATCTACTATTAAGAAATAATTTTCTGGATCATGTTTATACTGCATTTGTGGAATCATGACCAGAATTAGCACAACAACTGCAATTCCCGCATATCCTAAAACTTTCATGATAATTGTAAATGCCGGCCAAACAGTAGCCCAGTCAAACATACCTAAGTACCCACCAAAACTCGATAAGCCAATCCATGTAGCGAATAAAGCTGACCCTACAACTTGGATAATCCCTGACAAGAATGGTAAGATACACGCTGCTTTCAGACCGCCTTTGTTGTTTGCGTATACAGCTATCACTGCATTATCAAAGAATAATGGAATAAACCCAGCGATAACAATTGTTGGTGATTTAAATAAGATAAGTAAGCCAATTGTTAAGAATTGACCTAATGAACCAAATAAGAACCCTAAGGTCACTGCATTTGGTGACCCAAAACCAAATGTTGCCGCCACATCAATCCCAGGAACAGCACCCGGTAAAATAGTATTCGAAATACCTTGGAAACTTTCAGTTAATTCCGATACAAAGGTTCTAACACCTAATTGTAAAATTGCCAAGTAAACAGCAAAATTTAATGATGTTGTTAAAATATAGAATAGGAAGCTTTGATCCGCTCCCATAAACTCTTGTGAAACAAGGTATGGTTTACCTAAGACTAATAAAATAATACCAAAGAAAAATAGCATAAGTACGGAAGTCGCAACCATGTTTTCGTTAAATATTGATAAGAATCCAGGTAAATTAATGTCTTCAATTTTTTTAGTTTCATTAACTTTTCCTTTTTTCAATTCACGTTTCTTCATATTTTCTGCAAGTTTCCCTGCAAAGAAAATACCAAACATTTGTTGATGGGCTACAGCAAACCCTGCACCTTCAGTCAAATCTTGCGTCATATTTACAGTCAAATTAGACCCGACAGCCCAATACAAGCCAAGAATTAATCCCATTATTAGTAATACTTCAATTCTGCCTAAATTTGGAAAACAGAATAATAGAATCCAAAAGGCTGTTGCCGCTTGTTGAATCTGAACATTCCCTGTTGTAAAAACAGCTCGTAGCTTCGTATATTTTTGAAAACGAACTAATAAAATATTCATAACAAAGGCAATCAACAATAGAATCATGACATCACCAAATGTTTTACCAAAAGTTTTCATTAATCCATTATCTACAGCATTTTGACCAAAATACGGGTCTATTACCATCGCATCTAAATTAAAACGGTCTTTAAGTCCTGTTAAAATAGGTCGAAAGTTATTAACTAAGCCACTAGAACCAACTGACAGTATAAAATAACCTACAGTCGCTTTTAGGAAACCCGCTAGACATTCATACCAATCACGCTTTAAAAGAATATAGCCGAGTAATACAATAAAACCTATTAAAAATGCCGGTTGAGTTAAAATATTATCTGCAAAATACTTCCATATGGTAAATAAAACATTAATCACTGTATCCATATTTTCCTCCTAAATGTTGTACTTACTTGCAACCATTTGATAATCGTCTAAGTTTTTAACTGTCATTAAATCCTCAACGAGACCATCTGTCATTAGCATTTCTGATAAATTCGAAATATTTTCAGTATGTTCTTCTGGATTTTTCGCTGCTAATGTAAAAAATAAACGGGCAGCTTTATCTTCAGAGAACGTTACATCCTTATCAAAAATAGTTAAACTAATTGCTGTCCCTTTAACATTAATACTTCCTTCAGAACTATGAGGCATTGCGACTCCAGGGATTATGACAATATAAGGACCGTATTTATTCACACAGTCGATTATTTCATCAGCATATGCTGATGAAATATACCCTTCTGTCGTTAAACCTTCACAACTTTTTTTAATTGCACTTTGCCAATCATGACTTTCTACTTGCGAAAAACTTACTAACTTTCTATCTAAAAACTGGGTTAACATAGGAATCACCTCTTATAAGAATGATGGGAACGGTGTATCATTATCTGTTGAAAAGACATCTCTAAATCCTCTGTAATGATGGTAATGAATAACACCTTTATCTTGAGGATAAGTAAATTTACCTCCGACTTGCCAAATCATTGGGTTAAATTTGTAGTTTAATCGTTCTTTTTTAAATTGCCATAACATCACAATTTCATTTGGATCTGCCATAAAATTAGCCCAAATATCATGATGAACAGGAATAACAACTTCCGTATTTAAAGATTCTGCCATTCGTAAAATATCAATAGAGGTTAATTTATCTGTAATACCTCTTGGGTTTTCTCCATAAGCTCCTAGCGCAACATCAATTTTATAATCATTTCCGTGTTGAGCGAATTTATTAGAGTAATGTGAATCACCTGCATGATAGATATTTCCACCAGATGTTTCAAATAAATAGTTCACTGCAATTTCATCCATATCTTGAGGCATTTTACCTTTTAATATTTCTTCAGGATCATTACAGGTTACAAGTGCAGTTCTATCAAATGCTTCTAATGCCTTAACTGTAATTGAGTTTACTTTTACTGAATCTCCCGGTTTCACAACGATTGTTTTTTCTTTTGGAACTCCCCATTCTAACCAAGTATTAACTACTTCTTGAGGTCCAATAAACTTCGCTTTTGGACAATTATGATGAACACAAGCCGCTGTATTTATATCTAAATGATCTGAATGAATATGCGTTACCACCAAAGCATCTACATCCTTAATTTCAAATGGATCAATCACGAAAGGTTGAACCCTTAAATTAGGCTGCAACTCTTGACAGCCACTCATTCTCATCATTTGATGACCTTTTTTCATATTTCCTGCACCATGTGATCGTTTACCTGTTCCAGTCCACAAATCACATAAGATATTTGTTCCCTCATGTGATTTAATCCAAATTCCGGTACAACCTAACCACCACATACTCACATTACCTTCTGGAACTTCAGTTTCTTCAATTTCTTCGTTTAGCCATGTTCCCCATTCCGGAAAAACTGAATTCATCCAACCTTCTTTTGTAATATTCTCAATACTCATTTGATATCGTCTCCTCTCTTAACTGACTCTATTATCTACCGAAAACATTGAAAGCGGTTGCCAATTATATGGTTTTTCTTTATAATAAAAAGTGTTTTACGAGTTTTTTATGGTTGTTTTATGGTTTTGTTAACAGTTTAACGTTTTTTGAACAGGAGATGTCTTATGAAAAATACAACAGAACATATTTTAAATCGTCAAAATAAATTGATTAACCTTTTAAAAATAAATGATAAAATGACTCCTCACCAACTTTCACTCCTACTTGACTGTTCTATTAATACAGTTAGACGAGATATCAATGAACTACACGAAAAAGAGGCTTTAGTAAAAAAATATGGATACGTTTACTTTAATCCTGACTATTCACCAAACTTCGATAGTTTTGGTCCTACAAAAATTAAAGAAGAAATCGCTAAATTCTCTTCCTCACTTATCAAAAATGAGGATACTGTCTTTATTAACAGCAGCTCCACTGCTTTAAAATCATTAAATTACCTTAATCATCACTCCAATACAATTATCACGAATAATATGCACATCTTTAAACTCGATCTAGATACTAATAAAAAAATAATTTTGACAGGTGGAACACTTAGGCCAAATAAAAAATCCCTTACAGGATTAGATGCAATAAAACTATTAGAAACTAAATTTGCACAAGTATGTATCGTAGGGTGTTATGGAATATCACTAGAAACAGGTCATGTTTTTTCATCGGTTATGACTGAAAGTAAAATTAATGAAACAATGGTTAAACACACAACCCGTACTAAAATACTATTGGCTGACTATCGTAAATTTGGGAAAGAATCGGAAGACCATTTCGCTAATATTAAAGATTTCGACTACATTATTACTGATTCATACTTACCTAATATTTATATCAATCAACTTGAAAAATATAACATTCAACTTATTCAAGTTACGCTTTAAAAAACTAGCTAGTATTCCCTAACCTAATGTGTTATACTTTCAACATGCGATGAGGCGACACGGGACTCGCAGTGGGAGTCCCCCCTCTAACGGTAATACTTTGTGGAAGGTGTGTTAGAGGCAAGATTAAAAGCACTAGGATGGGCAACCATCTTAGTGCTTTTTCGTTTGTATAGACAACAAGTAATTTTTTTAATATAACTTTAATACCACTCATATGATTTAATATTCTATTTACGATTAAAAAAATACAATAAAACAGCCCTAACAATAATGATAGGACTGTTTTTATAATCTCATTCAGTATTTTTTAATTGACAATTTTACTGATGAAACCATCAGACTTTTTCAGCAGTTCTTTGGCTTCGAAAACATCGATATGACACAATACCATAACAATAGCAACTTTTACATTACCTTCAGTTTTTTGCAATGCAGATTCCGCTGTTTCATAATCACATTCAGCAGCTGTCATGACTATCCCTTTCGCTCTTTCAATTAATTTCTGATTCGTTGGTTTAACATCAACCATTAGATTCTTATAAGTTTTACCAATACCTATCATTGAAGCTGTTGAGATCATATTTAAAACAAGCTTTTGACTTGTTCCCGCTTTCAAACGTGTAGAACCTGTTAAAACCTCTGGTCCTGCGTCAATTTCAGTAGAAAAAGTTGCATACTTAGAAATTTCTGCATTTTTATTACAGCACACACTTGCAGTAGTAGCTCCTATTTCATTAGCATATTCTAAGCCGCCTATGACATATGGTGTACGGCCACTCGCTGCTATTCCTACAACAACATCATCTTTTGATAAATTACGGTCAATTAAATCTTGGCGACCTAGTTCCTTAGAATCCTCCGCACCTTCAACAGCTAGCATCATAGCTGCCTCTCCACCAGCTATAATTCCTTGTACCATATCAGGGTCTGTACTAAATGTAGGAACACATTCTACCGCATCTAGTATCCCTAATCTTCCTGAAGTCCCTGCACCTAAATAAATTAAGCGTCCCCCTTTATTCAGTGAGTCAATTGTTGCGTTGATTATTTTTACAATCCCAGGTATTTCTGAGTCAATTGCTAGTGGTATATTTTTAGTCTCTTCATTCATCAACTCAAGAATTTCTCTAACACTCAAACTGTCCAAATTCATTGAGTTTTGGTTTTGTTGTTCCGTTGTAAGACTTTTCAAATCCATTCCCTGATCCTCTTCTTTCCATCAAATCTTATTTAAAAATGCTCAAACATTATTGTCGTATCTTTTGGTATAAGTTTTTCATATAATAATTTACCACTTTGAGATCCTCTAATTAGATCAAGCGATTCCATTTTATTCATTTTAAAAT
Source organism: Vagococcus proximus (assembly GCF_029143285.1). Lineage (GTDB taxonomy): Bacteria > Bacillota > Bacilli > Lactobacillales > Vagococcaceae > Vagococcus_D > Vagococcus_D proximus. The sequence goes on along the minus strand of NZ_JAPDSH010000001.1, from coordinate 300,162 downwards.
ATCCTAAAATACTGGCACTTAGCGTCGCAATATCAACCTTCACCCAACTATCTTGGTCTTCTATATTTAAAATATCTACGACTTCTATATTATCTTTATCTAATAAAAATATTTTGTTATTCCAAGAACACAATTGATCAGTTACTTTAATATATAGCGGGCTATCTATTTTTTTTTCAAGAAAACTTATATATTTTTCAACATCAACAATGCGAGCCATAACATTATTCCCTAATGAACGAATCGCTTGAGTGTTTGAAAGGCGATAACTCATACTACTATCTATTGAAGTTACTCCTTTAACAACAAAGAAATTTGATCGATGTAATGAAATAAAATTGTATAAATTCTTTTCAGTTTCTGAATCAAGAAAAACAAAATCATTTATTATAAATGATGTACCTTCTTTGTTATATCTTAAATATCCTTTTTCAAATACTGCAAACATAGAATCTGGTTCTCTTGACTCTAGACGCTTCCACCAATCCTCTGTACGATACATCCAACCATTATTTTTTTGAACTGCTCTATTATGTATTTCTTTTACATTCGATATATCTATATTATTAAAATCAAAACGTTCAAAATGTAGATTTAGTATTTTATCAAACCTTGGAAAATCAGACATATTAACTTCATAAGAGACTACATCATACAATATTTCCCAACCCATTTTTCTGTAATATGAAATTGAAAATGGTCCTAATATAGAAAGAAGCTGTCCATTTTCTCTCATAGTTTCTAAAGATTTTATAATAATTTTTTTCATATAACCACCAGAACGATATTCTGGATATAGTCCAACAAAACCTATACCACCAAATCGACAGTCTCTTCCATAAAGATTCATTCTCAATGGCAATATGATCAATTGTCCACCTAGTTTATCTCCATCAAACAACCCTATACACTCACTAATTTGAGTCCAATATTTATAATCTAAAAGTTTAGCATTATTATATTTTTTACTAAAACAATAATCTCTCAAAGTCACCATTTGATTTTTTTCACTTTTTTTGATTTTTCTAATCTCCATTTTATATACCACCTTTACTTATAGAGCAAAATATGTTCCCTTTTCTTATTAAACTCACTTAGATTCTTTTTCGGAATCTCATCTAAAAAATAACCAGATAAATGCTCATAAAATAGGTGTTTGGAATTTTCGAAAGGAATATTTATTTTGAATTCATCATGTTTTAAACTAATTAGCTTAATTACCTCTATTACAATTTCAATTATGTCTACTTGAAAAAAGTCCTCAACATATAATTTTATCCCCGCACAAAGCTGATTCTTATACTTAGAAAAAGTGGGTGTAAAAAATACAGGTTGAAAATGGATACATTCGTTTTTAAAAATTGTATTTAATTCTTTACATAAACCATCGTTATCCAACCAAGGGGCGCCTACTTGCTCAAATGGCAGTGTCGTTCCTCGCCCTTCTGATAAATTAGTTCCTTCAAAAAGACATGTCCCAACATAATACTTAGCCGTTTCAACTGTCGGAATATTTGGTGATGGAGCAATCCATGGAAGATCTGTTTCTGAAAAAGCTAGCCCCCTGTACCACCCCACCATCTTTATAACTTGTAAATCAACAGTAATATTTAATTCTTTCCTGGTAAATAACGCTAACTCTCCCACAGTCATTCCGTACTGATTAGGCAGTGGTAAATCACCAACAAATGAGAATAACTGTGGATTAATCATATTTCCAGACACTTGCTCCCCCCCGAATATATCAGGCCTATCTAGAATAATAAATTTAATTCCAGCATTTTCACAAGCTTTCATTGATAGATACATCGTATAAATAAAAGTATAATATCGTGTCCCAATATCTTGAATGTCATATACTAAAAGATCTAAATTTTTGATTTCCTCAATACTTGGTGCCTTTTTATCACCATACAAACTTATGACATCTTTTTTATAAAAACTGTCATAATAGCTACCCAGAACTTCACCAGCTTGTTTATCGCCTCTAACCCCATGCTCGGGAGCAAATAAGACTTTAACGTCCCCATAATCATCTAAAGCATCAACCGTGGAGATAAAACTTTTAGTCATACCAGTGATATTTGTTATTAAACCAATTTTTTTATTTCTGAATATTTCTTCAAATTCATTTAACCGGTCAACTCCATTTTTGACATTTACTAGCATTTAATCACTTCGCTTCTTTTAATTTAAACTTTTTCCAGGGCTTAACTTCATCTAGCAAGAATAACTCTTCAGACGATATTTGTCCTACTACATTTGATTTTCCGCTATTTACCATATCAGTTAAGGCTATTTGCATTTCTCCTGCATAATGCCCATATAAGCTACTTTCTACGATAACATCACCACGTCTAATAATATCTGGTACATTAAATATACTGAAATTATGCCCTTTATATTTGACTCTACTAACTGTAGAACGAATCATATTTCCAGAAACATCACCTCTATTATAATGAAGTTCATCTAGCAATATGCTACGTTCAACATCTGGTATATTTTTTTCTAATACAACGTTTAAAGTAGTCAAGCACAATGACAGCTCATTTAAACTATATAATTCCTCATCTGTAGGGTAACAATTAGAAATAATAATATCATCAACTTCATCCATTGCTATTAAATGTTTTATTTGTAATAGCAATGGTAGGTCTCGGTGTGCTTCCAAAGTCGGCAAGCCCTCCGTTACAGGCCATGGTCCGAATGTATTCGTTGCTTGACTTGTAACAAAAGCGGCTGTTTTCAATCCAAATTTTTTAAAACGGTGACTACATGATTTAAAATGGCTGATACTTAATCCCGAATATCTATGCGGATAAAAATTATGACATCCTCTTAATTTATAACGATTTGGATAAAAATCCATAATTGTCTCAATATAATGAGTATCATTACTCATATTAATTTCAATATCTAAATTTTCAGGATTAAAAGTCATAAGAGATTCCTCATTACCACCAAAACCATAATCTAATCGAATTCCATCCACATTTAGTTCTTTAAAAAAACTTAAATCATTAAATTCTATCCCTAACATCCCAAGTACTTTAGGATTAATATCTATGATAATTTCAAATTTATATTTCTTAGCAAAAGACACAATTTCATATAAATTTTTTATTGTATCATTTTTTTTTCTCTCGTCCATAGATAGTAAGCAAGTAAACATCCTTGATACGCCAACTCTTGCTGCACTCTCTATATAATTTTTCATTTCATTCATAGTAGATTTTTCAGGATAAATTGATATTCCTAATTTTCTCATAATAACTCCTTTTTAGAATAAAAACTTAGATAAAATTATCTAAGTTTTTTTATTCTGATTATTTAATTGAAAAGAATTTTTCTGTTGAAACTTCATCAATTAACTCTTTTTCTATTGTTTCTACACTATAAAATGCATTACCTTTTGAAAAAGTTTCTAATAATTGATTTACAGAAGTTTCATCTCCTTGTAACTCTAAGCTCATCGTTGATTCATTTTCTTTTTTAGCGAACCCTTTAATACTATTTTTTAATGCTAATCTCTGTGCAACATAGCGGGCTCCACCATCTTTAAAGTTTCCCGTACAAATAACTTTTACTCTCACTATCTTCACCCTACTCTCTAACCAATAATTTCCATAACTTTCTTAAATAATTTTGGACCGCCCATCGGACTATATGCCATAGGTTCAATAAGTTCACATGGAACACCTGCATCATCTGCATTACCTTTTAACAATTTAAAACGATGCTTTATTTGTGGAGCGACCATAGCCATATCCCAATTATTTTTAACTTCTTCTTGAAATTCTTGAGTACTAACAGCTAAAACTTCCATATCTACATTATTTTTTTCTGCCTCTTTTTTTAATGCATTTACCGCAATAGTACTAGACATACCTTGTGAACAAACAAATAATATTCTCATTTTAATACGCTCCTTTTTATGCTAATTCAGCATTTTCTGCTTCTTCTGCTAACATTTTTTTCTCATATGATTTTACAAACGGATAGTAAATTGCAAAATAGATTGCTATATTAACAAATACTAAAATAATACCTTTCCAATCTCCACCAGTTGTTAAAAACGCCTTAATAGGTGCCGGAACAGCAAACGGTGAAATAACTGAAGTATTTAAAACCCATCCTGCATTTAAAGTAAAGTATGTTACGGTAGTCGCAACTAACGGACCTAGAATAAACGGTATTGCTAAAATTGGATTTAAAACAATTGGTGCACCAAAGATAATTGGCTCATTAATATTAAAAATACCAGGTACTACAGATAATTTACCTATCTCTTTCATATACGAAGACTTACTCATCATGAATAAAATACATAATGCTAAAGTCCCCCCTGAACCTCCAATCCAAATATATACATCGAAGAAACCTTCAACTCCGACATTAGGAGCTAAACGACCATCAGCAACAGCCGCCATATTTTCATCCAATAACACTAACCATAATGGTCGAATCAATGAAGCAATTACAGAATCTCCATGAATACCTGCTGCCCATAATAGAGTGATTAAAAATACTGGAATAATGACACCTAGATAACTATTACCTGCAATTGAAACGATAGGTGAAAATAATTTCATAATAGCTTCATTAATATTAAATCCTCCAAGACCACATATTAACCAAACGATAGTCATTGTAAATAGACCTGGTAAAATCGCTTCAAATGAACGGGCAACTGAATCCGGTACTTGTTCGGGTAATTTTATTGTAAAGTTTTTTTGTTTAAATAAACGTAATACTTCCACTGCAAAAATCATACATAAGATAGCTGTGAACATACCACTTCCACCAAGATACTGCATTGGTAAAACCATACCTAACGCATCGCCATTTTCTGAAAATGCAGCGAAAGGGATAATCGTCATCATAAATGCGCCCAATGAAAGTACTCCACCTGATGTCCTATCCATTCCATACGATTTAGCTAATGAGCCCCCCATACCATAAGCTGCATAAACAGACATCATTCCAACGGTCACTCTATAAGGTAACATTAATTTCGGAACATACGGTGCAATAAACTCAGTCCACATTGGTATCGGAAAATTAACCATTAAAACAAAAAAACTTCCAATCATAATTAATGGCATTGCTGAAATAATACCATCACGAATTGCTCTAAAATGTTTTTGTTCGGATAAGGAAGCCATTGGTGGTAGTAATTTTTCTTCTACAAAGCCTAATATCTTATTCATCATTTTATTAATTCTCCTTAATTCCATCAATTTTTTTGTAAATTAAAATCATTTTTTCAATTAAGCTTTTCGCTTCTATAGCAGTCATTAAATGATCTTGTGCGTGAACCATAAGTAAGCTTACTTCATGATGTTTTCCTGCTGCCTCACTTTGGATCAAACTTGTTTGAACTTTATGAGCAGCTAATAAAGATTTATCTGCCTCCTTTAATAAATTATCTGCTTCTTTATAATTGCCATTTTCAACAAATTCTAAAGCTTCATATGCTAATGATTTAGCTGTCCCCCCATGATTTATAATTTCAAAAATAATCATTTCATATTCTTCCAAAATATTCTCCTCCTTAATTTAGAAAACGCTTTTACAACTAAATATTACCACAACGGAATTTATTGTCAACTATAAATAAAAAAATAAGGAATATTATTCCTTATTTTTTAGAAAATTCATTTATAAGTTTTCGTGAATTCGCAATATCATCAATAGCATTTTCATAATTTTTAGTTAGGTACGCGTAAAAAATTATATCTACAACCATTAATTGGGCTTGTAACGAACTTGTTGCCCCACTACGTAATTCACTTTCATTTGTTTTGACTGTTTCTAGCGAAATATCAGCTTTTTTTGATAATCGATTATTTGATAATTGACAAATAGACACGACAAAAATATTTAACTTTTTCGCAATATTTGCAATCCTTAATATTTCTTCTGTATTACCTGAGTGAGAAATCAGAATTAACATTGAATTTTTTTTAAATGCTGATAAACTTGAAATTAATAAATGTACATCTTCTGAATAAAATAAATGTTTCCCTACTCTATTCCACTTTTGCGTCATATCCCGTGCTACTAAACCAGATGCCCCCAAACCATAAACAAAAATATGGTCACAAATTTGCATTTTTTCAGTAACTTTTTCAATTTTATCATTTTTTTGAAGTGATACAGTTTCTGATAAAGCGTAATAAGCATTTGCTAATAATTTATCCTTTATGCCATCGATAGTTTCATTAGGCGTTATATCAATTGACGGTTTCTTTGTTTCATTTGTATTTATTTTTGCTAATTCAATCTTTAGTGCTGAATAACTATCAATACTTATCGTTTTACAAAATCTCATGATTGTAGACGCACTCACACCTATTTTTTGACTGGCTTCTTGAATACTCATATCAATTATATCTTTTCTATTACTGATAATATATTTAGCGACTTTTTTTTCAGAATTAGCTAGTTGTTCATACATACTTTCAATCCGTGTCATAACTTCAGATTTCATATAGTCCTCCCTTATTGCAATAAATCAAAATAATACGCCCCTTTTGAAATTTTATTTTGTGGCATTTTAACTTTCAAGATAAAATTACTTGAAGTAATTTTATTCAAAAAAGCTTCCCTAAAGGTATCATTATTTATAATAATCCCACCATTTAAACCAATATTAGCATTATTATCTTTAAAAAAAGTCTTATGAAATGTTATATACTCCTCAGCAAGCCCCTCTGCCTCCCTCTTAATAATCTTTATCGCTAGTGGATCAGAATCATCGTGGGATAATAATACTTTGGTAACATTTGCAATTTCTGATTTAGTCAATGTTTTAATAATTGAAGGTAACTTCATAATATCATCACAGTTTAGATGTTCTAAAACAGATTTTGATATTTCAGATTGACTTTTATTTAAATCAAATTCCATTAAGCAGTTTTTTATTAATGAAATCCCTAATTTATATCCGCTCCCTTCATCACCTAGAATAGGTCCCCATCCACCATAACGTTTCCAAATACCTTTGTACTTGTTTATAATAACCGATCCTGTACCTGCAATAACCAAATCTCCATCTTCTCCTTGAAGTATCGCATAATGGGCAAGTTCCCCATCTCCTATTAGAGTTACTTTTACTGAAAAGCATTCTTTAAGCCTTTGGGATATTATTCTTCCCTTACCACTCGCATTTATACCAGCAGCACCAACAACAATATGTTTACATCTTTCATTTTTCTCGATACTCATTTTTACATCTTTAATTCCTTCAATAATTACCATTAATGCATCCTCAAAATTTTCAACAAAGTTACCTGATCCCTTGATAACAGTTTTTAGCTCTTTTCCTGTAGAATCATATGCTGTTATTTCAGTTTTCGTTCCTCCTGCGTCTACACCGATAATATAACTCATATATTTACCTCCAATAAGTAAGATTATTTAATATGTCCATCATACTCTTTTCGGAATTTTTTTTCAATTTTTTAAGGAATTTTATTCCTTTTATCATTTTATAGAGTTATTCTCAAACCTAAATTATCTTGATTGATATTTGCAGTCAGAATCTTAAAAATAATATTTATTTCTTGTAGAACCATTAAACAAAGCAGCTTTTCCCAATATTGTATAAAATAATTTTACTATCTTTTTTTCTCATTCTTTATGTTTATGAAATTAATATAACTTGCGTTCAGTTGTTTTTTTATTGTCGCTGAAGGTTCAGCGTTTGTAATAATCGTATCTATCGCTACATAGTCTGCTGATTTATATAAAAGACTACGATCAAACTTGCTCGAATCACAAACTAATATCACTTTTTTTGAATTGCGAATCATTTTATTTTTTACCTGTGCTTGAAAATCACTGGCTTCATAGATTCCTCTTTCATTTAATCCTTTACATGACATGATACACAAATCAACATTATAATTATTGATTTCATCTGTTGTACGGCTCCCTATCATAGAAGTCGAACCTGGTAGTAAGTCGCCTCCCAGTACTTTGGTATCAATAAACTGATACTCCGACAGTTCAAGAGCTGTTTGAAGTCCATTCGTAATAATCACTAGGTTTTTAAAGCGATTTAACAGTGGTACTAAGGCTAAAACTGTTGTACTAGAATCTACGAAAATAGAAATATTATCATAAACAAATTTTATTGTCTCTTCAGCTAGCAATTCTTTCGCAGCTTTATGTTCTTCCTGCCGTACCTTATAACTATTATCTTTATTAGAAGCATTTGATAACGTAACCCCTCCGTGATACCTTACAATCAAACCTTTTTTCTCCATATCTACTAAATCACGTCTGATTGTTGATTTACTTACATATAATTTTTTACATAAATAATCAATATTTGCATACTCTTCATTTTTAAGTAACTCAAGAATATTTTTATGTCTTTCTAAATCTGCCATTGTGCACCTCCAATTTCGTGAATTTAACGGCAAAAAGCCAAGAGGGGTCCCCTTGACTCTTTCGACTATTGTTCTAAATGTTGTTGACCATAGCTTTGAAATTTATCTGCCATTAATGTCATTTCTTCTTTCGGCAAGACAACAGGTTCTCCAATACTTTTAGCACGATAATAGATGTTTGCACAATACTCTACTTCTTCTAAAACATTGTACGCATTTAAAATATCATCTCCACCAACTAAGATACCATGGTTAGCTAATAAAACTGCCTTACGATTTTCCATTGCTTTAAAGGCATTTTCCGCAAGTTCTGGTGTCCCGTACGTCGCATATTCTGCACACTTCACATCATCACCCGCCACCGCAATCATATAGTGTGTCGCCGGCAAATCCCAGCGCAACTCCGCTAATACTGTCGAATAAATCGTATGGCCATGGATAACCGAATTAATATCAGTACGACGTTCATAGAATAACTTATGCATCACCCATTCACTTGATGGTTTCTTGTCTCCTTCAACAATAGTCCCTTCGTAATCGATAATAACAATATCTTCCGGTTTAATTTCATGAAAAGGAATGCCCGATGGGGTAATAGCTAGGTAGTTGTTTTCACGATCACAAATACTTAAATTTCCACCAGTCCCTAATGTGTACCCGTCTGTTATTAATTTGTTTCCAAATTCCACTAGTAAGTGACGCTCTTTTTCCATCAACATAATTGAACTCTCTTCTCTTTTTTTTATTTGCCTCAGCAGTTAGTCTATTTGTACAGTGGACCAAATTGTTTGCACGCTTCATAGTCCGCACTTTCTAAGTCTTTTGTCCCAAAGCCACTAAAAGCATGTGGACGGAAAATATCTTCTCTTGAAATGTTGTGTAAGGATACTGGGATGCGCAACATACTAGCTAATGTAATTAATTCTGCTCCCACATGTCCGTGAACTGAAGCACCGTGATTAGATCCCCAAGCATTCATAACCTCATAAACAGATTCAAACCCTTTTTCTCCTAGACGAGGCGCAAACCATAACGTTGGCCACGTTTTATCCGTACGCTCATCCAATGTCTTATGAACATCTTCATCTAAAATAACAGTATGACCTTCTGCAATTTGAAGAGTTGGCCCTACACCCGCTATCATATTTAAACGAATTAACGTCAGAGGAACTTCAGCATTAGCTAAGTAATGCGATGAGAACCCACCTCCACGGAAATACTCATAATTCGCACGACACCAATCAGTATTATCTAAACATGCATTAATATCGGCCTCAGTCATATTCCAAAATTCTTTCATAACAGGAGTTCCGTTTTCATCACGTGCTGCACAATTTCCATCTAAAGCTGAAGCTCCAGAGTTTAATAAATGAATAATTCCATTTTCTGCTTTGCCAGAAAGTTTTTTTCCTGTAATACGCTCCACTGATTCTGGGCTCCAATACGTTCTGACATCAGAAAATATTGCTGCTTTATTTGTTAAAAGGCTCCCTAATAACATCGAAGCACCATTTAATGTATCATTCTCTGTAGCAAAGGCAACCGGTTGCTTCGCACCTGTCCAGTCAAACGTTGACGCCATAATTGCTTCAGTAAAATCACAGTTTGGCAACCAATCTGTCCACTGACGTTGGCCTTGGAATCCACCTGCAATCGCATTACGACCACGTGATTCTTCATCCCATCCAAGTTTTTTTAATTTAGGATTTCCAAATAAAATATCTTTAATAATAATCGACATTTTTGCAATAAATTCCCAATCCTTATCTGCTGGCACTACCTTAGATTTAACCACAATGTCAGGAAACTCTTTCCCTTCATTGATATCAATACCTTCACGGCACTTTTCCTTAATCCAAGTTAAAGCTTTTGCATATTCTTCTGGATCGTATACTTCTAACGTGATTCGACGTAGTATTTCTGTCATATCACAAAACTCAACAGGCATCCCTAAGTAATTAGTAAAGAACTCACTATTAATTTGAGACCCTGCAATTCCCATTGAAGAGGCCCCGATATTTACATAAGATTTCCCTTTCATTTGACCAATTGCAAAGACACCTCTTGCAAAACTTAAAATTTTCGCCTGAACATCTTCTGGAATAGAATTATCATCTAACTCTTGAACTTCTGTACCATAAATTTTAAAAGCAGGTAAGCCTTTTTGAGCATAACCTGACATTGCTGCCGCTAGGAAAACAGCCCCTGGTCTTTCTGTTCCGTTAAAGCCCCAAATTGCTTTGATTGTTGAACTATCTAAATCCATCGTTTCAGTTCCATAGCACCAACTTGGCGTTACCGTTAACGTCCCGATAATATTCTCAGTCGAAAATTGATTATCAACGACACCAACATCGCCTCGCCCGCCAATCGTACGCTCTGCAACGACACATTGAACAGGGGTCCCATCTGCATAATGCAATGTTGATTCAATTAATTCTTTTGCTGCATAGGCCATCGCCATTGTTTTTTCTTCAAGAGATTCACGAACCCCACCGTTTCTTCCATCAATCGTTGGACGAATTCCTAATTTTGGATATGTCATGTTTAAAGCGCCTCCATTTTATTTATATAGTGTTGATAGTACGCATTCCATTCCCCTTTTTCAGGTTGAAACTCTGTAAAGTAAAAGGATTCTTTTACTAATTTTTCTTTATCATCTATCGGTACTTTACCTAATGTTATAAATTGCAATAACGTATTACCAACTACTGTAGCTTCCGGTAAACCAGCATACACTTTCTTACCTAAGTAATTAGCAGTTAGTTGATTAAGTATAGCTGCATTTGAGCCTCCACCTACAATAGCCAATGTCTCCTTCTTAACTCCCATCAGTTCCTCAAGTTCCTCAAAAGTTTTTCGGTACTTTAAAGCTAGGTTATGATAAACTGCTAAGAAAAATTCTCCTGGTGTGGTCGGACTTTCTTGTCCTGTTTTCAATGCGTAATTTTTTAACTTCTCAATGCAATTTCCCGGCAAAGCTAATTCACTATCATCGGTATCAAAATAGAAAGAAAGTGTTCTACTTTCTTTTGTAATTTTCGTTATGTCATCGAAACTAAACGTTATCCCTTGTTTCTTATAGTCTCGTTTTAATTCCTCAATCAACCATAACCCTGTTAAGTTTTTCAATATTAAATAATCATCTTCAACACCTTGTTCATGAGAAAATTGATAGCCAAAACTTCGATCTGTAAGGTAAGGTTTAGGACTTGTCGCACCGAGTAAGGACCACGTTCCAGAAGATAAGAAAAAACTATTTTCTAAATTAGGAATGCTAAAGACCGCACTCGCCGTGTCATGAGAACCTACAGCAATTACTTTTTTTGGTGTTATTTCTAACTCTTCACACAGTTCTGATGACAATTCGCCTAAAATAGTCCCGGGTTTAACGATGGGATATAATAGATCTGAATTCAGCTCTAAACTTTCTAGTAGATTTTCAGACCACTCTTTTGTTCCACCATTAAGTAACTGTGTTGTAGAGGCAATTGTTAATTCTGTTTTTTTTCTCCTGTTAAATGGTAGTTAATCAAATCTGGCATCAAAAGTATACTGTCAGTCACTTCCAATAATCCAAGTTTTTTTTGTGCTAAAATCTGAAATAGCGTATTAATCTCCATGCTTTGAATCCCTGTTTCAAGATACAAAAGACGTTTTGAAAGATGAGAAGGAATCATTTTGAACATTCCATTTGTGTAGGAATCTCTATAGGCACGAGGATCTGTTTTTAGCTGTCCTGAATCATCTAATACACCGAAATCAACACCCCACGTATCGACAGCAAGACTATCAAAATTTGGTGTTATTTTTTCTGCAAGCATAATCGCTTTTTTTATCTCGTTCATAAGTTTAGAAAAATTCCATGAAACTTTTTGACCATTCGTAATCATATAATCACCAAAACGCGTCACTTCTTTCAACTTAATTTGACCATTTTTGGATATTTCTGCTAACACTGCTCGTCCAGATGAGCCACCCAAATCAATCGCTAAGACACTCGTCATCACTCACACGCCTTTCTATTCGTCTTACAATAAAATGATAGCGCTTTAATTAATGTAATGCTAGTCTTTTTTATAATAAAAAATAAATTCATATTCAGTTTTACCCACATTCACAAAAAGTCAAAAAAGTTCATATTCATTTAAAATGCTTGATAATTGTTCATTTTAAATTTAAAAACTCTACCATCTAATATTAGGCTAACTAAAAAACGAGCCTCTTAACGTAGAGACTCGTTTTTTCTATAATTTTTTACGGTTTAAACTTAGGGAATTAAGCAATACACTTACTGAACTAAAGGCCATTGCCCCACCTGCTACGATTGGATTTAATAATCCGAAAGCTGCAAATGGTATGCCAATTGTGTTATAAATGAACGCCCAGAATAAATTTTGTTTGATTTTACTCATGGTTAATTTTGATAATGTTGTCATTTTAGATAAGTGTAATAAATCACCTGTCATTAATGTAACATCCGCTGTTTCCATAGCAATATCCGTCCCTGTCCCCATAGCAATCCCTACATCAGCTACTGCTAATGCTGGTGCATCATTGATACCATCTCCGACCATCGCTACAAATTTCTCACGGTCACGCAAGGTTTGAACATAATTCGCTTTATCTTCAGGCAAGACTTCTGCAAAAACATGGCGACTATCTAAACCAACTTGTTCCCCGATAAATTCGGCTGTACGCTGATTATCACCTGTTAACATAAAGACTTCAATCCCTTTATCGTGAAGTTGCTGAATCGCTTCTTTTGAACTTTCTTTGACTTCATCTGCTACAGCTACAATCGCAATCACTCGGTCTTTATCTGCTAAATACATGGCTGTCTTGCCTTGACTTTCGAGTAAACTAACACGTTCTAATTGGCCAAGAGTAATCACAATCCCTTGTTGTTCAATCAAGCGACGGGTCCCTACATTATAAGTTTTACCATCAATTGTCCCTTTAACTCCAGAACCTACGATTGCTTCAAACTCAACGACCGGTAGATCGGTATTAACCTCTTTTTCTTCAGCATAACTTACAATAGCTTGCGCTAAGGGATGTTCCGATAACTTCTCTAAAGAGGCTAATTTTTCTAATACCACATAAGGATCACCAAGGTCATATTCCACTTCAAATTCAGTGACCACTGGTTTTCCTTTTGTAAGCGTTCCTGTTTTATCAATAACAATGGCATCAATTCTTGCCGCACGTTCAAGGGCTTCGCCGCCCTTAATTAAGATACCATTTTTAGCACCTAATCCTGTCCCCACCATGATAGCGGTCGGTGTTGCTAAACCTAACGCACACGGACATGCAATAACTAAAACAGACACACTGTGAATCAGAGCTGTTTCCCAATTTTTAGTCACAAGTCCTGTCACAATCAACGTAAGTAAAGCTAATACAAGAACAATCGGTACAAATACTGAAGCGATTTTATCAGCTACCGCTTGAATAGGCGCTTTTGAGCCTTGCGCTTCTTCAACCATACGGATAATACGAGACAACGCTGTTTCTGAGCCTATTTGTTTCGCTTCAAAAATAACATTCCCCGTGGTATTGATAGTCCCGCCATATACAGAATCTCCTGCTTGTTTTTCAACAGGTAGACTTTCGCCAGTTAACATACTTTCATCAAGTGTCGTATGTCCTTCTATTACAGTACCATCTACAGGAACTTGTTCACCAGGTTTGACTTGAATACGGTCGCCTACTACCACATCTTCAATTGGTAAAACAATTGATTTCCCACCACGAATAACAGTTGCTTCTTTCGCTTGTAACGTCATCAATTGCTTAATCGCACCACTTGTTTTAGCTTTGGCACGCTGCTCTAAAAACTTACCTAATAAAATTAAAGTAATAATAACAGCACTACTTTCAAAGTATAAATCATGTGTTGTTTTACTAATAAAGCCGTTGTATATACTCAAAAGGTACGCAGCTGACGTCCCAAGAGCAACGAGCACATCCATGTTAGGTGCTTTAGTTTTAATCGCATGATAGGCTCCTTTATAAAAACGAGCACCAATCCAAAATTGAACAGGAGTTGCTAAGATTAATTGAACAATCGGATTATGAATAAAGGTAACAACTGGATTATCCAATCCTAACATCATCAAAATCATGCCAACAACCATCGGTGCACTTAACGTAGCACTGATAATCAAGTCACGTTTCATTTTTGATACTTCTTGTTCACGCTCTTCTTCAATTTGACGTTTATGCGCTTCATCATAACGTAATGCGCCATAGCCAATCGCTTCAATGCTATCAATTAATTTTTCAACTGAGGTTTGATCTGCTTCGTACTCAATTGTTGCTCGCTCGGTCGCTAGATTAACAGTCGCCAACTTAACACCTGGTTGATTATTTAATTCTTTCTCAACACGACCTGAACAGTTAGCACAAGTCATACCTGATATCGCTAGTGTTTCCAACTTATTTTGTTTACTATCTGCCATCTTACATCACCTCTGCATTAAAATCTTTCGCTTCGATTGCTGAAATAATATCATGTGTTGTCAAACATGACTCATCAAATTTCACCGTCGCTTTTTCTTTTTTTAAGTTCACTTTAACTTTTTTGACGCCTTCTAATTCTGTCACTGCTTTTTCAACCGTTGCGACACAATGCTCACACGACATTCCTTTTACATTAAACTCTACTTTTTTCATCATTAATCCTTCTTTCATTTTCTATTAATTTTTATGGTCTGGACAATCACATTGCCCTGGAATACAATTACAGGCGATCGTTTCAACTGCTGTTTTTTCTTTTTCAATGAGTGCTTGCTGAATCAATACTAAATCATCACGAGTCAGTTCTGCTTCCTCTATCATCTCTGCTATCGTTTTCCCTACTTTTTTAGCACAAATACGAGAAAATAATTCGGCTGTTGCACTGCGTATTGTTTGCTCTTCAGTGACCAATGCTTCATATATAAATTTATTTCCTTGAGTTTCTGTCTTAAGCATTCCCTTTTTGACTAATCTACCGAGGAGCGTCTTAATCGTCGCCGGTTTCCATTCTTTTGTTTCACTTAAATGAGAAATGATTTCCGGACTGGTTGTTCTAGTTTGAGCCCATACTACACGCATCACTTCCCACTCTGCTTCACTAATTTTAATAACATCTGACTTCACTACTGACCCTCCTCATTCATTTAGTGTTTACGTTTGTAATCCTACAAATCAAGTTTACCCTCTGCGTTTACATTTGTCAACGATAAATAACCGAAAAACAAAAAAGCTAGAGGCTATGCTCTAGCTTTTGATACAACATCTACAAATGCATTAGTATATGTCAAAATTTCTAGGTTTAAGGTTTCTCGTGTTTGTTATTGATTAAATCATTGTATATTTTTTCGTCCAAAAATATTCATGTGAACTATAAATATTGTTAAAAACATACAGAACAACATCAACTGTAATCCCTGATTGTAAACTTTTATTTTTAAAACTAAACTTGATAATTTAGAACTTTATTTTTATATAAAAACTTCATTACTCAGTAATTTCTTCAATATAACTATTCAATCTATCTATACATTTTTATTTATCTTTCAGTTTACACTTGATTTTTTTAGCTGTTTTATACCACGTTTGAGGGTTATTCACAAAAATTACAATTAATAATCCTGCGATTGCTACTCCTAAAATTATAGAAAGAAAAAACTCCTTTATTATAATCATAATTTCAACCTATTGTCTTTCTTAAAATTTACAAGATAGAGCATATAAACGGGTATACTGATAAATAAAATCATAGTTGGTATACGAATAAATTCTTGTAAGCTATTCAAATCAGGTATTGCCTGAGATAGCCCAAAAGAAATAAACAATACAACTAAAACTAATACCATGTAATGAAGCCTTTTGTCTAAGAGCATAAAAATCAATGGATTCTCCAAATAGCCAGTACTTCTGATTGCATGCATCGCATCTTCAAGGCTAGTATCAGTATAGTCTTCACTATTTCCATACATCATACGATTTATGACTAGCGTCAATAACGTTGCCCAAAAGATAGCAAACACTATCGTGCTAATATTATCAATTTCATTATTAATAGATTTCATTTTAAAAAATAAAGGAATCACTCTAATGATAATAAGACAAACAAAAAGTCCACCAATTAGATACTTATTTGATTTACTTTTCTTTGCAGATACTTTTATACTTCCGTCTCTAACTGCGACATCTCTTTTTTTATCCCAATATACGCTTCCACCATATTTACTATCTCCCAACCAAATATATCTTCTCATAGAAAAACTCCAATCTTAACTATTAATGTGTCCCATAAAGTCAATTGACCTTGGGAATAAAAACAGCCCGCATAATCAAAATAACCTACAATTCGATTATAAGTTACCTACTTTCATTTGATTTAATAATTCTTCCAATGATCTAGTTACTCTTCTATGTCTAATGAAATTCATATTTTTCATAAGTGGCAATAAAAAACAGCATAGTATACTTACACAAAGTAACGAAGTATAGTTTGTTTCATCAAAGAACATAACCGATATCAAAATGAAAAAGAAAATCCATACCAGTAATAATACTATTTTTATTCCTTTTATTTTTTTAAAATTTATTATACAACCTTCAATTTCTTGTATACTCAAATTTATTTTAGTTAATTGATTTGAGGAATACGAACGGTGGAGAAAAAATAAGAATATACAGCCTAAAATCAAACCCAAGAAACAGGCAAGAAAGTAATTTATTATAATGCCTCCAAGAACATTATTATTTAAAATCAAACTTAACGGCGCTAGGAATAATGAAACAAATCCCCACTTTTTATCAAAATTCTGATTTTTCAATTTATAAAAATGTTGATACTTCCCTTCGTAGTAAATAGCTGTCTTATTTTCATGATTAGTGTACAAATAAGTATATTTTTATTTTTCTTTTTCTTTTGTAATTATTTCCATAATGCCCCATCCAATCTACTCCTGCTTTTATTGCATTCCCAACAGTTTTTTCAATTTATCATATACAAAATCAATAGCTGTATTCAATACGAAACCAGCCGCATAATCTAGACAACATTCTACGTTGTTTATACGAAGAATTGGTTGTCTCGTCACAATCATTAATGGAACAATACCTTCACTTAAATAAACGACACTGTCTATTAGCAATAATATTTGATTTTTCATATTATTTGTCTGTTCTTATTATTAAGTATTCACTTACTTTTTTGTTTAAAATATTGTTACCGTAAAAAAAGCAAACGTGAAATTAATATTATCACTACAGCAAACACTAATATAATTGTGTTCTGATTTTTTTTCATGGCTTTCTTCATTTCATCTTTAGAGATTATTTTATTTCTAAAATCTATATTTGATTTATAGATTTTCCGACTAATTTTATGTTTTCCTAATCCGATTATTCCTGTATTTTGTCTTATCAGGTATTCTTCATTTTCTTGGGTTAATAACAATACCCAACCTACTATTACTTTTTTATTATCAAAAGAGATATTATAAACTTCACCTTTTTTTGATTTCCGAATTATTTATCATGCAAAAACTCCTCCAAAAAAATCTCCAACTTTATTAGATACTTTATTCCATCCAGAAACAACCGCATTGTCCACATTATCTTCGAAATTTTTTACACCTTTGAAATCATCTCAAAGCCAGTTATTTGCAAAAGCTATACCAACTGCTATAGCTATAGGATTAGCTAATACTGCAGCGCTTACTAACGCTACAGACCATGATTCAATCAAAAAGTAACATCCAACGAAGAAATACCAGTTGTAAATTCCCTTCCCCCATACTTCGCGATCATTTTTGATGTCGTTATTTTTTTGGCAATGTTAAGTGAACTACTAAAAAAGAGAAGCAATTACCTCAGCTTCTCTTTCTCATCAACTTCTTCATGACCTTTTAAACAATCTATTTAATTATTTAAAAATTTTACTGCATACTCTTTGTAGTCTGGCTGTTCCTTCGTATTCATGGCGTAGACTAGCGTCCCATCTAAATAATCATCTCCTGATATCCTCATCAATAACGCCAATTCCTCGTTTCCTTTCTCAGGAAATATCACAGAATAACTTTGATTGTTAACAGTTATACCATAGTATTTTATTCCATTAGATACGCCAACCGCGTTTTGTTTGTATGCTAGTTTTTCAGTCTTGTTTTCATTTGAAACAATCATTTCCTTATCTTTAAATTCTATTGAAAATACTTTATTAACCGCATCTTCCGCTTTCCATTTTTTCTGAATGTTTTTTGATCCTGAACAACTTGCCATAATAAACACCGTTGCGCAAAGAAGAAAAAACAACTTATATTTATTTCTCATCTTCATACCTTCTTTCTAAAAAACTCGGATCATATTTATTCTTTAATTCTTTATTAAACGTGTACTCATACTCAACATGTTTCGATTTACCTACCACTTCATTTGGTGAATAAAAGGCGTTGTTGAAATAGACTGAAAAAAAGTACGCCAACATTTGATAGTGTCTATTTAAAGTATGTATGGTGTAAGTTCTTTTGTTATCATAGAACACACTATCTTTTTCAATTAACCCCACTTGACTATCCTCAGCGTTATACATTAGTATTTTTAATCCTTTTTTTCCTAATCCTATTTTATAAAAATAGTAAGACTCACCCTTGTAAATTAATTCAAAATAAGAATAACCAAAAAATCGTCTTGCTCTTCTTTCGCATACCGACCCCACCAACACATTCGTTTCATCGTAAATTTGAAAGGGAAGTAATTTCATATTTTTAGAATGGACAAACCAGTTCAATGCCTCTTGAATATAAGAAAATTGTAATTTATAATTTTTATTTGCTATTGAACTATTAATCTGTCTTTTAAAAGTTAGTGGTATTTCAGTTCTACCAATAACCTTATCTGCTTCTCTTAATTCATATATTTTTCCAAGATTAGCTTTTGTCTGGATGAGTTTGTTAGTTAGCATTCTTCTTATCTAGTCCCCTCTAATTGTCTGATTCACACTATTCAATCCCGCTATTTTTTCTAAACATACAAGAACTAGTGCACTATATTTCAATTTTTTTATAAACAACAGCCAAATAAAATTAGTGCCTATCTCACAAATAATAATAACTGCCACTCCATTATTATACTCATAAATTCAATCTGTATTTTTTTAAAATTTAATATTTAAATCAGTTTAAAAAAAAATTGGCTTTTTTATGATTTAGCTTATGTAATGAAAAAAACTTGTATTAAATCGGGAAAGAAAGCTAGGGATTTGTAGTGAACCCCAAAAGTTGGACTTTTTAGGAGTAGAGAAATCTACTCCTTTTTATTTTAATTTTAAACAACAAGAGACTCGACTCACCAAATTTAGCCTCAATTCGATCGTGCTAATAATAATAAATTCATTTTGAATTCTTCAAAACTAGTGAAAATGATTCCGTAATACATTTCTTGTTTGAATAAACTGAAAAATTTTCCGTTATTATTCAAAATAAAATGATTTTAATGGATTTAAAGACTCTGTTCTCCAGTCGAAACCATTGATTTCATCTTATATGAGCACCTCGTTAAGAATACTCTCACATCACTTATCACGCATACAGAACACCTTTGATTATCACTCTTACACGAATGGGACCTCTTGAAGGGAGTATTAACAAAATAAAGGTTATTAAACGAGTAGCCTATGGCTATAGAAACTTTTTAAACTTTAAACACCGTATTATGATTAATTTTAACGTTATACACAGCATTTGACGTAGAGCCTATTTTTTTGTGAATGTCACATTATAAAAAGCAAATTCTGATGAACTTTTAGTCATACTTAATTTTAATGTTTTAGCTCCTGTAACATCAAACTGATACTGTTGTGACGCAATTTCAGCATTAACTGTCTCTTTATATTTCTCTTTACCATCCAATTCAATGCTTAATTTTCCATTCTCTATATCATTACCTTTAGTTATATCCGCTTTTCCTACATCAAAAGTAATCGAAGAATACTTATCATCTAATCTTATAAGGACATAACTATCTTGATAACTGCTACTTCCTATAATAAAACCATCCGATATTTCTTTCCCCGCAACCGTATAATCTTCAGGAATATCACGCTCAGCGTCCCCAAAACTTTGATAATTGCTCCCACTATACAAAATAGAATAATCATCAACTAATGCTTCTTTAGTCACTTTACCTGATTTTCCACCAACATATAAATTACCATCTACTTCATCATACTGAATAGATTGATCTAATATTGATGCCATATCTTTTGCTTCAATATACTGCGAATCATCTACTGTAGCTATAGAAATCTGATTATCTTTTTTTAATCCATCTTCAACCAAATTCACTTTTTTTAAGTCAGCATAATTCTTAGCACTTAGATTTTTTAACTTCTTATTTAATTTATCTTCCTCTAAGTTCGAATTAGAAATAATTTTATCCTTTTCTGAAATTTCCTTTTTCAATGTTTTATTTTCTTCAATTTTCTTTTCCATCTCAGGAAAGAAAACCTTAGTCCCCTCTTGCGGAAATAACATTGGTAGAATTAACGCAAATAATGGAATCAATTGTCCAATAAATAGCGCTAAAAAATCTTTCTTCTCTCTCTTATCATTATCAATTTTCAATCTATAGTAACCGAAGATTGATACCCCCACACTGATTAGAATAATAGCTATCACGATGTAATTTTTCATAAAATCCTCCTTTTCAATAAAAGTATTATATCAATATAACACTTTTATTGAAACCGTTATTAGAGTTTTTTTTACTATATTACTTACATTAAGCTTATGAATTTATAAATCAATTTCGTTACGCCATATATTCCTCAAAGTAATCAGCAATAGTTTCCATTAAGTCAATCGTTACAAGATGCCCTTCATTCTCCCCTTTTAAAAACTGTATACTCTTACCTGACTCCATTGCCATCATTTTCTGATATGCCTTTTCAACGGGATCATAAGGGATTTTTTCATCCTCAGTCCCATGCCAAACTAACAAAGGGCGGCCTGCTACTTTTTCAGGTAATTCTGATAAATCAAATTGAGGCAACCATGAATGAATCTCTTCAAGCGACGATGGCACGTGATAACCTCTTTTTGCAGCTACACTTCTTATAGAAGCCGCATACTCTACTGGGCTAGGCGTTCCCATAATACTTGCTCCTACTTTTATTTCTGGATGTTGAGTCAAGAGTCCTGCTACAGTCATCCCCCCCATTGAATAGCCACCGACACCAATTCTATCCTTTAAAATTAATTGACGTTCTTTGAAATATCTAATGATGACATCAAACTCGATTAAATTATATTGTATGGTTGAAAAGAATGTTACAGAAGGAACTGATGACTTCTCAGCTACTTTGCGCTGACCATGATGCATCCCATCAGGCAATATCACTCGAAATCCCTTATCTGCTAAACGTCTTCCTTGTGTCAATAGTAATTCTTTATTAGTCTGCCACCCATGATAAAAAATAATAAGAGGTCTTGGTTCATTTAAGTACTTTTCATCTATCACCTCAAGAACAGGTATATCATGTATATGTCGTTCTCTAATTTTCAACATTTGCCTCACCTCTACTTAATCTACTTTTGTGCCTACTTTTACTATAAAGGGTGTTCGGAAAAGATACAAAATATATGATTAAAAATAACCTATTTAACTACATATAATTCCGACTGCATCTCGTAAAGTTCTTTATAAATTCCATTTTTTAAAAGCAACTCTTCTTGAGACCCATTTTCAACTATTTCACCTTCTTTTATACAAAAAATATAATCACAAAATTTAGTACTGGCCAGTCTATGTGAAATGTAAAAGGCTGTTTTATTTTTGGTCAACAAATTAAATCGCGAATATAACTCAAGTTCAGCTTTTGAATCCATTGCAGCTGTTGGTTCATCAAGTATTATAATTGGAGCATTCTTTAATTCTGCTCGCGCTAGAGCTATTTTTTGTCCTTCTCCACCAGATGGTTCAAAACCAGTGATATCAAAATTTTTATATATTGATGTTTCTAGACCAAATTGATATTTATCAATATTAAAACCATTATCTTTCAATGATTTATACATCGAGCAATCAGATATATTATTTTTATTTTCGAATACTAAATTCTCTCTGATACTAAAAGAGAATAATTTAAAATCTTGAAAAACTGAAGAAATCAACTTCGAATACTCTTCAATTTCAAAATCCTGTATATCTAAACCATTAATTAATATTTTTCCTTTTGTCGGAACATATAATCGGCAGATCAATTTTATTAAAGTTGTTTTACCTGATCCATTCTCTCCAACTATCGCTATATTATCTCCTGCACGTATTTTAAAATTTATTTTTTTTAGAGCATAGTCATCTGCACCAGGATATTTAAACCAGACCTCTTTAAAAGTCATGTCAATAAAGTCTGTAGGCAAACTCTCAGCTGTAACCAAATTCTTTTTTACAGGTGTCACTTGTAGATATAAAGATAGCGCCTCAAAGTAATTTTCATATTGCCTAATCGTAGCCAAACTTTCCAATACTTGTTTTAACAATGAACTAAATGTGGCAATAGATGTCACATACATAGAAAATGCTCCTATTGATATTTTGTTTGTTAAATATTGAGATATTAAAAATAAATAGGTTACAGCATCTCTAATAAAACTAGAAATCAAATTAATAGTTTCAACTCTAACAGATGCCTCAATTTGTTTGGTATAAAAATTATTCCCTTCACTCAAATGTTTATCTACTTTGGCTGTCAGCCATGATGAAAGATTGAAAATCCTAATTTCTTTAGCATACTGAAAAGACTCAACTAGATTAATCAAATAGTTTGTTTTTCTTTCAATTGGGGATTTAGCCATATCCCACTCAACATGACTTTGCTTTGTTTTATTATCAAAATAACTAGTAGCGATAGATAATAATACAAAAATAAATAACAAAAAAATATTTAAAGTTGAAATAATTCCGATAATTCCTATAAAAATAATTAGATTACCAATAATACTAGCAAAATTATCAAAAACAGCACCAAAACCTTGACCCTCCCCATATAAAAATTTAGAGGCTTTTTCTTTTTGATCTAAGAATTCGGAACTTTCTATTCTTTCAAAATCTGCTGTTGCCATTTTTTTAGTTAACTCAGATTGAAACTTGATAAAAAGTAGTGATTTCTCAATAAAGGCCTTTTTTTTGAAAATATTTGCCAAATATCCTCCTATCAGCTGATAGCCTAAAAGTATTAATACGTAAAGAACTAGATACTCTACTCTTTTAGAACCTACCAATTCATCTATAATGAATTTTGGAAATACAACTAATAATAACGGTAAAATTGACATTAACAATTGATATACTAATGTATAAATTATGTACTTTTTATTATGTGTCCAACAGTAATTAACAAAAAATCTAATACTATTCATTATTATCTCCTCTTTAAAAATATTTATCTGCTACAGGCCGATATTTAATTCTATAATATGAATCAACACAAGTAAACGCTTTCTTTTTGCTCCTTCAAATCAAATGGTGTAGCAGATCCTTACTACTAAGCTCCAGAGTCTTAAATCAAATAAAAAACCTCCTAAAAAATTAGGAGGTTTAACTTAAATTTATCTCTATGGCTCAATACGGTTTAATAATCGTGGGAATGGAATAGCTTCACGGATATGTTCAGTTCCTGCAACGAATGTCACCATACGTTCTAGACCTAAACCAAAACCTGAGTGAGGTACTGATCCGAATTTACGAAGTTCCAAGTACCATTCATAATCTTTTGGATCTAATCCAAAATCAATGACTTTTTGACGTAAAGCATCGTAATCTGTTTCACGTTCAGAACCACCAACAATTTCTCCGTAACCTTCTGGCGCTAATAAGTCAGCACATAAAACGCGTTCAGGGTTACCTGGTACAGGTTTCATATAGAAAGCTTTAAAGCTTGCTGGGTAGTTAATAATGAATGTTGGCACACCGTAGTAATTTGAAATCCAAGTTTCATGTGGAGAACCAAAGTCATCGCCATGTTCTAAATGCTCATAATCGGTATCTTCATCCGCTTCATGTTCTTGTAATAATGAAATAGCATCATCGTAAGATACGCGTTTGAATGGTGTATCAATGTATTTTTGTAATAAGCTTGTGTCACGTTCTAATGTATCAAGAGCAAATGAGGCATTATCTAATACACCTTGGATTAATGCTTTGATGTAAGCTTCTTGTAAATCAAGAGACTCATCATGCGTTACAAATGGATACTCAGCATCCATCATCCAGAACTCTGTTAAATGACGACGCGTTTTTGATTTTTCAGCACGGAATACTGGACCGAAGTCGAATACACGACCTAAAGCCATTGCGCCAGCTTCTAGGTACAATTGACCTGATTGTGATAAGAATGCAGGTTGACCGAAGTAATCTGTTTCGAATAATTCAGTTGTATTTTCAGCAGCATTTCCTGATAAAATTGGGCTATCGAATTTGATGAACCCATTTTTAGCAAAGAAATCATAACTTGCATAAATAATAGCATTACGGATTTGCATGATTGCATTTTGTTTTGATGAACGTAACCATAAATGACGGTGGTCCATTAAGAACTCTGTTCCGTGCTCTTTTGGTGTAATTGGGTAATCATGGCTTTCACCGATTACTTCGATATCAGTTACACCGATTTCATAACCAAATTTTGAACGTGAATCTTCACGAATTTCACCTGTCACATAAACAGCTGTTTCTTGGCTTAATGATTTAGCTTTTTCAAATACTTCTTCTGATACTTCAGCTTTTACAACGATACCTTGGAAGAAAGCTGAGCCATCACGTAACTGTAAGAAAGCAATTTTACCACTTGAACGTTTATTTGCAATCCAGGCTCCGATTTTAACTGTTTCGCCTACATGTTTTTTTGAATCAATAATACGTACTGTTTTCATGTCTTTTCTCCATTCTATAATTAATAAGTTTTACTTACATTTTAAACATTTGTCATACTTCCGATAATCTTACCAATTCCAAAATCAACAAGATAATAAGAAATAACACCATCTTCATCTTCTGTCATTACTTCCCAAGTGGGATCATTTTCAACCAAACCTAGGGAAACTTTTAGAAGACGATGGGGCTTAATTTCATCATCAACCACTTTTAGTGCTTCATTTTCTGTAATACCATCAGCTTGGCTACAGACTGTTAATTCGCTACCATCTTCTGGAATAAAAACAATAATGCCTTCATTTTTAGCATTTTTCCCAACAAGAGTATACGTGGTCTCTTTACGAGTAAACCAATAAAATTTATCTACTGATTTTAGATCAGCGTGTTTGCTTGCAATGGTTATAGCTTCTTTTTTAGCTTGAACCATCGGACGATTTCCTCGAATCACAAAGACTATTGTGGTGAAAATAAAGGTAACTAAAACAAAGCTTATTCCAATTAAAATATTTTTCCTCATTTCAGCCTCCTTTTTTTAATCGTATTTTTATATTATAACAGAATATTACACTGTTGTGACTGTCAAATCTAGATATTTAGAGAAAATCTTTCATATCTTTCAGTATTTCAGTGACATTATTTTCAATAATCGGTAAATCTTGTGGTAAAGCTTTTATTAAGGTCGGACTGTATTTTGCTTTGACAAAACGCGGATCCAGCATAATCATAATTCCTTTATCTGTTTCTGAACGTATGAGACGACCAAACCCTTGTCTTAATCTAATACACGCTTTCGGTAATGCATATTTATAAAAGGAATCAACACCTTGATTGGCTAAAGACTCATATTTGGCTTTAACATAAGGACGATCTGGAGAATCAAACGGTAGTTTCGTCACAACAATCACTTCAAGACTCTCTCCAGGTAAATCAATCCCTTCCCAAAATGAGGCTGCACCAAGTAACAGAGCTTGATTAGCGTGTTCAAATCGTTTGATGATTTTCTCACGTGATCCTGATATCCCCTGACCTAAAACTTCGATTCCCTGTCCTTCACCTAACGTCTTATTTAAACGATGATAAACCGTTTGAAGTTGATGATGAGCACTAAATAAAACGAGAACAGACCGCGTTTGTTCACTCATAAGTCTCTCCAATGTCTCACAAATAAACTGAATTGTTTCCGAAGAACTGACGACTTGCTGATTAACTGCTTCTGTTGGGACGTATATCCTGCCTTGTTTACTGTAATCATACGCTGATGGAACTGATTTAAAGGGCAGGTACTCG
This sequence comes from Vagococcus proximus, assembly GCF_029143285.1. Taxonomy (GTDB): domain Bacteria; phylum Bacillota; class Bacilli; order Lactobacillales; family Vagococcaceae; genus Vagococcus_D; species Vagococcus_D proximus. The sequence goes on along the minus strand of NZ_JAPDSH010000001.1, from coordinate 273,538 downwards.
AGTCCTAAGCTTCTACCCAAGAACTGAGTATCCTTTCCGGCGCGTATCGTTCCACCTGTATAAAGGATTTTTTCATAGCGTTGGTACCAGGTTGCATTCGTAACAGTGGTCGCTTCCAAGTCAGAGTAAAAAGCCGTTAACTGTTGATTTTTACTATTAATCATAATCCATCTCAATAGTCCCTCTCGATTCGTGGCTACAAATTGGACAAAGAACTCTCGATACGATTTCAATTCCTCTACCTCTGACAACCACTGCATCATCAAGGCACGATCACTTATGGTAAACTTATCAATTTCTGCTTGATAAGCCTCTTCTAGTTTTTCCGAAAGAGTTACCGCATCCTTTAAAAGTAATAGCAACTGTTCTACATTTTTACTTGTATAAATGGGCATACGACCTAGAATCTCATTCGTCACTAACCACTCTTGATCTTGTTGACCACCTGCATCTATTAAAATTCCCTCTATAATATCTTCTTTTAAATCCTCAAATAAATCAGCTAATTCTGTTACACACGTTTTAAGTGGGCGTAACCAACTTTGCCATGCTGTTTGTTCCCACAATGCTTTTAACTCAACTTGTCGGTCATCCTCATAAAAAAGACCTGCCAATAGTTTACTAAATTGATAACTATTAATCTGACGTGCCAATGTTTGTTGTGCTATTTCTGGAAGATGATGAGCCTCATCTATAATTAAATACTTGCTTTCAGGTAATAACGGTGTTTCTCTGCGATTTTCTTCACACAAAAAGGCATGATTGACTACAATCACATTACTCTGAGCGACTTTCTTTTGAAGGTGTCTCCAAAAATCAACGTCATAAAAATCAGAAGTTTCAGACAAATAGCCGACGCCTTGATGTCTGACATGTCTGAATAAGGCATGGTTCAAATTCGTTAAGTTTAATTCATCAAAGTCGCCTGTTTCAGTTTCTGTTAACCAGACTAATAGCCTCATTTGATAAATCGCATACTGTTTCTGCGGGACTGGCGACACCAAACTTGCAGAAAATCGCTCTAAATCGATAAAATGACGATGGCTTTTTACCAAAGTCCCTAATAAAGCATCTGGTCTTAAACGATTAACCTCTGCGATTGAACGCGTCACCAGTTGTGTCTGTAGAACAGTTGAAACTGTACTAATAATCACAGGCTCTTCCTTAGTCGCAAGATAACTTAACGGTAATAAATAACCAAATGATTTACCACTTCCTGTAGAAGCTTCTATAGCGATATTTTTCCCAGCAAACCGGTCCACTTTTTCAATCGGTTCTGTTTGAAAAGGCGTTGTAAAAAATCGGTGAACCATGTTCATCATTTTTCCTTGTGCAGCTCGGTAATCAAATTTTTCTGCGTAAAGTTTCACCTTCTTCGCTTTACTTTCAGGATAAACTGCGGCTTCATTGACTGATAACGTGGGAACTTCTTTTTTGCGTAAAGCCAATCCTCCGATTAATTGTATGCCACTTTGTAACGGCGGGACATCTTTTAACATCTCTTCCAACACTAGTTCAATATAATCCTTTGTATTCATCCCTAATGGGCCTGCAAGCTTAACAATTGAAGTTAATGTTACGATTGGCAATGACATCATTTTTTCTTCTATTAATAACAATAATTCTGCGGTTACTTCCGCATCACTATCTGCTTGGTGAGGTCTATCATGTGTAAACCCATAGGCTTCTGCTAAATCTCCAAGACGATAACTTGGTTCTGTCGGGAGAAATAGTTGTGCCAGTTCAACTGTGTCTATTCCTGCTAATGTTAACTCTTCCTCGCCACAACGACTCAATTCTTGACTTAGGAAGTGATAATCAAAATAAATATTATGAGCAACAAAGACACATCCTTTTAGCATCTCAGCAATCTCAGGAGCAACATCTTCAAAATACGGTGCATTTGCCACTTGAAGAGTGCTAACACCTGTTAATTTTTCAATATGTTTTGGTATTTTACACTTTGGATTAACGTCTGTTGCATACGTCGATATAATTTGATTGTCTTTAATAAAGACACAACCAAACTGTATAATACGGTCTGTTGTTGGATTGGTTCCTGTTGTTTCTAAATCGACAACAGCATACATTTGACTTTTTACCACGACCGTCCCTACTTTCTTCTATCCTAATCTACTAACTCTCATTTCAAATTATACCTATTTTCACCTATCATTTCATTAAAAAAACAAATTCTCTGTACCTCCAACCGAAAAGAAAGCGTTTACTTCCTTTATTTAAAAGAAGTTGGTATAATAAAGATACAAAAAGAAAAGGAGGTTTTACTTATGTTCCAACGTTATGAAAAGATATTAGTTGCGTATGATGGTTCTAAAAATGCCACACTTGCATTCGAACAAGCCGTTACACTTGCTTCACAAAACGATGCTGACTTAATTATTTTACAAGTTGTTGACACACGTATTGACCCCTTTGCCCCTTACGTAATTGAAGGGTTGTTAGAAGAAAGAATTGCAGAAGCACATGAAGAATTAGACAGACTCTCTGAAGATGCTAAGAGACAAAACATAAAAAAAGTGGTACCTATCCTCAGAGAAGGCTCAATCAGGACTATAATTGCTACAGAAGTTCCCGAAGAATTTGCTATTGATCTCATTGTTATTGGCTCAACAGGTAAATCTGGTCTAGATAAGCTCTTAATTGGGTCAACTACAAATTATGTAACAACTCACGCTAAATGTCCGGTTCTAATTGTAAGATAAACAAAAAATACTCCTCATTTTCATGAGGAGTATTTTTAATTTAAAAATTTGTCCATTCAGCTTCATCTGTATTTGTTGCATTTGCTGCAGCAGCCGTATAACGATCTTTTGATAAATCACGATAAAAAGCGGCTTTTGTTGCATTAATATATGGGTACAATACAAAATAACCTAAACCTAATGTTAACCAACATACAATATGCCAACCGATAAAGCTTAAATCGATATAGAATAAGCGACCTTTATGGCCATTCATCAAAGCTCTACTTTCTGTTATATAGCTAGTTGCACTAACACTTGTTGTTTCAGCATGCTCTGATAAATCTTTATAAATATAAAAAGATTGTGAATAAGAGTATGACTTAATGATTCCTGGTATTACGAATAACATTGACCATAATGCTGTAAAAACAGTCATTAATAATTGAATTAGAAACAATGGAACAAAGTCTTTACCATTAAACATTCTAAATTGATCCGCCATTGGTGTGATTTTACGTGTTGGATCACGATAAATTTCAATAAATGTAAATGAAATCCCAATAGTCATAAATCCAATCAGTATTGAAATGAGCGCACTCCATATACTAGAACCTGCATTACCACTTGAATTTACAAAATTATCTTCGGACTCTTCTAAAAGGCTGTCAAAGTCATCACCTTCTAGGTCTCCATTATCGTAAATGTCCCCACCTACTTGTTCTGTTCTTGGTGATACCGTTCCCTCATCAGTTATTACTGAACCTAATACTAATGCAAGAAAAACACCACCTGCAAGAACAATAGAAATTATCCAAACAGAAAATACCTTTAATAATGATGGCACAATATTTAATAGAATTGCATCTTTCCAACGTCCTTTTAACATATGTTTCGCATCACGTTTTAATGTTGCACTTGTTTTAAACAAAACTTTTCCCCCTAAAAATTAATAGTCTAAGTTTACCATAAAACAACACTTATTTTTATGGTAAATTAAGTATTAAACCTATTTTTTATAAAAAATCATATTTTTTTTAATCAGTCCTAATTTAGTAGTAGAATGTTGTTGTGAACTATAAATACCAACTTGTCCTGATACAAGGTAACTTATCACACTAATAGGTAATAGCCACCCTATCATATCCTCTCCAAATAGCTCTATCCCCATTATTAAACACGCTATAGGTGTGTTGGTCGCTCCTGAAAAGACACCTATAAAGCCAAGAGCTGCTACAAACCCGACAGGAATTATTAACACTTGGCCCAAGGTCGCTCCTAACGTAGCACCAATTTCAAATAACGGTGTCACTTCCCCACCTTGAAAACCTGCACCTAACGAGAAGACTGTTAATATTAGTTTATTTAGAAAATCCCAGGTATGATGCTCCCCACTAAAAGCCTCTTCCAACAGTGGTAAACTTAATCCATTATAACGAGTTGTCCCCATCAATAGGACTAACATAAGCACTAGTATTGCTCCAAAACCAATTCTTAAAATCGGATTCCTAATAAACTTTGCGTATGTCTCTTTTAATTGACGAATTCCCCAACTAAATAATCGACTTACAAGACCAAACAAGATAGCACACACTAACAATTTTAAAAGTAAAGCTACACTAAAACTGGGTAACTCTCCAACTTGGTAATGAGTATGACTGACCTTTAATAAAACCGTTGTGCCGTAAGCTACAAGGGCCGTTATAAGACTTGGTATTAAAGCAGGTGTTCTTAATTTACCAATACAAAGAACTTCAAGGGCAAACATACAACCCGCAAACGGTGTACCAAACACGCTGCTAAATCCCCCACTTATACCACAAATAATAACTATTTCTCTATCAAGAGGTCCTAATTTAAACAACGAGGCCACTTTTTCTGCTAAGGCTCCTCCCATTTGAACAGCTGTTCCTTCACGGCCAACAGAACCACCAAATAGGTGAGTCGCAATTGTACCAAATAAGGTTAGAGGAATAAGCTGCATGGGGATTTTTTCCTGCCCGCCATTGGCTCGTTCAATCACTAAATTATTTCCTCGCTTAGACTCACCACCAAATCGCTCGTAACAATAGATTGTTGTCATTCCTACTAAAGGTAAACCCAGTAATAACCAAGGATTCGTCTCTCGAATCGCTGTTACGACCGCTAAACTTTTTAAGAAAAAGGCAGACAGGAGCCCCATCCCCACTCCAATCATACTACTCACTATTAACCAGATACCGAGACTTTTAATTTGACTGTTTACTTTCATCACGTTCGACCTTTCCTATCAAAAAAGAAAAAACATCTACTAAAAGAAGACAGGTCATGCCTCTCAATTAGTAAATGTCCTCACTCAACTTGTTATTTTATTATCTTAAGACTACCATAAGTCCTACTAAAATAAAATACAACTATCTAGCTAACTTGCTAAAATTTGTTTCACTTGTTGGATAATTTGTAATGGGTTTTCTTCTACCATCCTATCCACAATCTCTTTTATCTCTTGACTAGACCCCACGCCCACACCAAAACTAGCTTGTCGTAACATCTCTTTATCATTTCTATCATTTCCAAAGGCCACATAAGAAGCCCCGTCGAGAACCTTTTCAATTGCTGATGCTTTATTGACACCCGTTTTTGTCACATCTAAACAGCGCTCTGTAGGATATATATTACAATCTACACCAAGATGAGCAAAATCTGTCATTAATTCTGTCTCATTTAAGTAGTTACTCACCAAAATTTTAACAGGCTCATGAACAGCCGTAATCGCTACATTTTGTGCTTTCTTTAAAATATCTAAACGACTTCTAAGTAAACTCAATGTGTCACCTTGGCACGCATAATTCCATTTGTCATCAAATAAATAATCTAGCTGCTTATGTGAGACATACTCACGAATATAAGAAGCATCTTCTTTTTTGATGGTTTCAAACCATTTGGCTTCTAATCCACTATAATGCATAGCGCCATTACTCCCAATTAAATGACAATCCTTTAGATCAGTTGGTAGCAGTGGTAACATATCACGCACTGGCCGAGCCGATGCAAAAACAAGCTGATGTGATGGATGACGATGGATTTCTTCCGCTAAAAATGACGTCACTCTCGGGTCTATCGTCATGCCATCAAAACAGACTGTCCCGTCCATATCAAAAACAAAATTCATACTACTCCTCCTTATAACATACCTAAACCCTAATTTTCCAAATAGCTTTGGTATAATTTATTAACATAATAATGGGTCACTAACGATTGTTCAGCTAGTTCTACAACACGTTTATCTTGTGTTTTAAGCACATCAACAAACAAGTCAATCGCTTGTTTAAACCCACGTTTCGCTAGGGTATTTTCCCAGTCACCAAACCCTTCTATTTGAACAGTGCCTCGTTCGTTTTTTACTAATTCAGATAAGTTAGAGACAGTATAAGTTCCAGTTAAACCTTGGATTTCAACCGTCTCTGTATGAGCACCTGCCTCCATATTGGTTGACGTTATGGCAGTTGTATTTTCTGTTTTAAATAAAATCATCGCCCGTCTTAAACGTCCATCTTCTGTCGCCACGACCTCATAGCTTGCTTCTTCGATCGGCTCATCTAATAAATACAGCGTCGTATCAACCATATGAATCATCATATCGAAGACTTCAAATTTTACGTCCGTCTTAGGCTGCATACGATTTTTTTGAGCGATAATTAAACGTTTATCCGCTACCTTTTTCAGTTCAGTGTTTAACGGCGCATAACGTCGGTTAAATCCTGTCATTAATACTAAGTTTTTTTCAGCCGCTAAGTCGTGTAATTCTTGAACGTCATCAAACTCCTCACTTACTGGTTTATCGACAAACACGTGGATACCTGCTGTTAAAAATTGTTTAATAAGCTCACTATGTGTCGCTGTTGGTGTGTGAATAAAAATAGCTTCGATGCCTGATGATAAAAACTGGTCAAAATCTGTTGTTACATTTTGCCACCCAAATTGTTGCTGTAATGCCTTTAATTTTTCTTCTTGACGTGAATAAAAATGCCAATCAATATCTGCTCTCATGTTATTCATTATCGGTAAGTAAGCTTTTTGGCAGATATTACCTAAGCCCATAACACCTATTTTCATCTCTTATCGTCCTCACTTTTCTCTGCCTAAAATGGCTGACTTCTTTTAAAAGTATAGCAAATTTCTACGGCTTATTAAAATAAAAGAGTTGAAAGCCTAATCAGACTCCCAACTCCTTTATTAATTATGATAAATAATACGATCTTGTAGATCAAATGTGACACGATTATTGTTAATCGGCACATGCTCTTTTACTCGTTTAATGATAGACATGTTCGCGTACTGCATCTCATCCATCATGAACCATAATACTGGTCCAGAGTACGGTGGCGTTGTTAGTGAGCCTACAAAATGATAGTAACTTAACGGCTGTGGTAAGTATGTTTTTGGATTAAAAGTCATATTCTCTCGTTCTAAGAAAAGCTCCTTCATGACATCACGTCTCTCAGGTCCTTCTTCTAGATACTCATCTTCTACTCCTTCGTATAAGATACCAATAACTAAGTTCTCTCCCTCAGCACTTTCATGTACGATATGGAATTCAAATTTGCTCGCTTGATCTTTGAAGGTATGTTCACTTGGAAAATGGACATGAATATCAACTAAATCAAAACGTTGCCCTTCAAATGTTAAGTAGCTTTTATTTTCAAGTGGGACTAAGTGATACGATCCACCAAAAACATCTTGCTTGTATTCTTCTGTCTCATAATGAAGAGTTAAATCTAATTCTGGTTCCGAAACAACTTCCTTAACATCCCCAAAATCAATAGGTGATTGGTACTGAAAAACTTGCATCCCATCTTCAAAGTTTTTTAAAGGTAAGGCTGCTAAATCAGCTAACTTTTCCTTTTTCTCTGTGTAAATATGTTGTATTGTCATCCAATCACTCCCTATTTTATCTTATTACCAAGCCGTTGGGTCTTGCTTCCAGCTTTGTAATAATTTTAACTCATCAGAATTAATTGCGTCAATTTCTAAGGCTTCTTGGATTAAAATATCGTAACTTGATAAGGTATCGACCGTTACACCCGCTTCTTCAAAAGCCTGTATGCCTTTTGGTAATCCATAGGTGAAGATAGCCATCACTCCTAGCACACTTGCGCCTGCTTCTTCAGTCGCACTTACTGCTTCTAAAACACTGCCTCCAGTTGAAATTAGATCTTCTATAATCACAACCTTTTGCCCCTCGTGAAGACCCCCTTCAATTTGATTGCCTTTACCGTGTCCTTTTGCTTTTCCTCTAATATAAATCATTGGTAGATTAAGAATTTCTGATACCCAAGCAGCATGAGGTATGCCAGCAGTTGCTGTTCCTGCAATCACCTCAACATCTGGATAAGATTCTTTTATTTTATCAGCTAAGCCTTCTGCAATTAAGCGTCTCACTTCTGGAAATCCCATTGTTAAACGATTGTCACAATAAATTGGGCTTTTAATCCCACTTGCCCATGTGAACGGCTCTGTCGGTTGCAAGCTAACCGCTTTTATTTCTAATAATTTTTGAGCGACTAATTGACTAGGTGTTGGCATCTGATTTCTCTCCATTCCATTCTTTTTTTATTGTTAGATAGACTTCATAAGGATTTTCTGCTTGAGTAATGGGACGGCCAACGACTATTAGATCAGATCCAATTGTATAAGCCATCTCTGGTGTCACCACCCTTTTTTGATCTCCAATTTCTGTACCTTTAGGTCTAATGCCAGGTGTTAAACAGATAAAGTCGGATGCTGTTGCCTTTTTAATTGCCTCAACCTCTAAGGCTGAACAAACTACACCATCCACTCCACTCTCATGTGTTAACCTTGCATAATGCTTCGCACTTTCTGAAACGCCGACTGGTATTAACTGTTCCTCTTTAACTTGTTCATCTGATGTGGACGTCAACTGAGTAACTGCGATAAGTTGAGGTCGTGTTTGAGCAGAAGGTTTCCCCGTCTCTAATCCTCTCACTGCTGCCACCATCATTTCTTTCCCACCAGCTGCGTGAATATTAGTTAACTTGATTCCTAAACCAGCAATTCCTTTCATCGCACGTTCTACAGTATTAGGAATATCATGCATTTTTAAATCAAGGAAGATATCATGCCCTAATTCTTTCAAATATCTCACAATCGCGGGCCCCTCTTGATAATATAATTCCATTCCAACTTTTAAATACAATGACTCGTCTTTTGGAAAGTGACTTAAAAAGTCATCAATCGCCTGACGGCTTGGTAAATCTAATGCAATAATCGGTCTTTTCATTACTTACGTTCCCCCTTCACTTCTTCAATTAATTGTGTCAGTGTTTCAATTCCTAAATCATCCATTCGTTTAGGTAACGCTTGAATTAATTTTTGACAAATATAAGGGTCTACAAAGTTAGCCGTTCCGACGGCAACTGCACTTGCTCCAGCCATATACATTTCTAGCACATCATCAACGGTCGCCACACCACCCATCCCGATAATTGGAATCGTGACTGCTTCTGCTACTTGTTTGATTAAGCGAATTGCCACAGGTTTAATAGCTGGTCCTGATAGGCCACCCGTTTGATTCGCCAAAATAGGTTGGCGGGTTTTAAGATCGATTCTCATTCCCAGTAATGTATTAATCATCGTGAGCCCGTCTGCTCCAGCTGCTTCGATTGCTTTAGCAATTGGCACAATATCTGTTACATTTGGTGATAATTTAACATAGACCGGTACTGTAGCGACTTCTTTCACTGCTTTCGTTAAGTCGTAGGCCACTTGAGGATCAGTCCCAAAAGCAATACCCCCTTCTTTTACGTTAGGACACGAAATATTAAGCTCGATTGCTTTCACATTAGGTGCTTTTCCTATTTCTCGGCAAACCGCTACGTAATCTTCTACTGTAGCTCCTGCCACATTCGCAATAATCGGGACATTAAATTGTTCAAGGTAAGGTAATTTTTTCGCCATAACGTCTTCTAAACCTGGATTTTGAAGTCCTATCGCATTTAGCATACCACTCGTTGTTTCTGCTACTCGAGGCATGGGATTACCTAGGCGTAATTCTTTTGTTGTCGCCTTTACCATGATGGCCCCTAATTCACTTAAATCATAATAATCGGCATACTCTTCACCGAAGCCAAAGCACCCACTGGCTGGCATGATTGGATTTTTCAACTCTAAACCTGGTAATGATACGCTTAATCGATTCATAGTGCTACCTCCCCTGTCGCTACTATTGGGCCTTCTTTACATACTCGCATTGTCTCCGTTTCGCTATTAGCTTTTGGACAAACACAGGCATAACACGCACCCATACCACACGCCATACGAGCTTCAAGCGATAGGTATGCTCTTGGATGGTCGATAAAGCGTTCATTTACCACTTTCAACATTCCATTTGCGCCACACACATAAACCGCGTCTGGGTTAAACTCCTTTAGTCGTGTATCCAAAATTTTACAAACATAGCCTTCCGTACCATAACTCCCATCTGATGTGGCGATGTGCATCTCACCGAGTTCTCTAAATTCCTCTTCAAAAAAGATGGTTTCACGGTTTCTAAATCCTTGAATATTGATGATTTCAGCACCTTTTGCTACTAACTGACGACTTAATTCATACAAAGGTGGAATTCCGATACCGCCACCGATAATCAGAATTTTTTCACCTTTTTTCACCTCTTCTATTGGAAAGCCATTTCCAAGAGGCCCCATCACATCTACCTTATCTCCAGATTGCAACTGACTTAATACATCTGTTCCATCTCCCTCTACTCGGTATATAATCGCACACTCATTTTTCTCGTGATCGATTTTATTTATACTAATAGGGCGGCGCAAAAGTAAGTCAGCACGCGGTACTTTTAAATGTAAAAACTGTCCAGGTATAATCATCTGCTTAACCAACTCACCGGTTAAGGTCATCTCATAAATTTGTGGGGCTAATAATCGTTGGGTCACGATTGTCATCATCTCTTGCTTCATGGTTTCCTCCTAGAATGTGTTTTCTTACAATGCTTTAACGTTAAAGGCTTGTGATTCTAATACTTTTAAAATAGCGCGTGCTGTATCAAGCGAAGTGAATAATGGGACACCATGTTCAACAGCTTCTCGTCTAATCAAGAAACCATCTGTTGCAACTGTCCGTTTTTTATCCATGGTATTAACGACGACTTGAACATCTCCTTCGCGAATATAGTCTAATATCGTACGTCCTGTCTCATCGGCAATTTTAGAAATCTCAGTCACACCTAAACCAGATGCTTCTAAGAATTTTGCAGTTCCTTCTGTTGCCACTAAACGGTAGCCGATAGCTGCAAAACGTTTGGCAATTTCTAACGCTTCTTCTTTTGCTTCATCTGCGATTGTCAACAAGACTGAACCATAGGTCGGAAGATGCATGCCACTTGCCTCAAAGGCTTTATAAAGAGCTTTCTCTAAAGTTTGGTCGGTTCCCATAACTTCACCTGTTGATTTCATCTCTGGTCCTAAGTAGGTGTCAACTTTTAATAACTTAGCAAAGGAGAAGACCGGTGCTTTAACATGAACCTGCTTGCTCTCAGGTGCTAGTCCTTTAGCGTAGCCTAATTCTTTTAATGTTTTCCCTAAAATTAATTGTGTCGCCACTTGAGCCATTGGAATATCCGTTACTTTACTTAAAAATGGTACTGTTCGACTTGCTCGGGGGTTAACTTCAATGACATACGCCACATCTTGATGAATAACGAATTGAACATTCATCATCCCTAAACAATTTAATCCTAGAGCTAAGCGAGTCGTATAATCGGCAATCGTTGCCTTCATTTCCTCACTTAAATTTTGTGGAGGATAGACGGCCATCGAATCTCCCGAGTGAACACCCGCACGTTCGATGTGTTCCATGATGCCAGGGATGAGTACTTCTTTCCCATCACAGATTGCATCGACTTCGCACTCCATCCCGACTAAATAGCTATCAACTAAAACTGGATGTTCTGGCGAGGCTTTAACCGCTTCTACCATATAACGTCTCAAATCCTCTTCATTTTCAACAATCTCCATTGCTCGGCCACCTAAAACATAGCTTGGTCTAACTAAGACTGGATAGCCTATTCGACTTGCAATCGCCACCGCTTCTTCACTGCTTGTTGCCGTATCACCTGGAGGTTGAGGAATGTCTAATTCTTTTAAGGCTTGTTCAAATAAATCACGGTTCTCCGCACGATCCAAATCTTCAATTGTTGTTCCTATGATTTTAACGCCTGCTTTTGATAAAGGCTCCGCTAAATTAATGGCTGTCTGTCCACCAAATTGAACGATGACACCTTTAGGTTTTTCCAATTCGATAACATTTAGAACGTCTTCTAATGTTAGTGGTTCAAAATAAAGTTTGTCTGAGATTGAAAAATCCGTCGAGACTGTTTCAGGGTTACTGTTCATGATAATAGCTTCATATCCCAGTTCTTGGATTGCTTTTACTGAATGAACCGTTGCGTAATCAAATTCTACCCCTTGCCCGATTCGAATTGGTCCTGAACCTAAGACTAGGATTGATTCTTTTTCTGATACGAGACTTTCATTTTCTTCCTCATAAGTGCTATAGAAGTAAGGCGTTGCTGATTCAAACTCTGCGGCACAAGTATCCACCATTTTAAAGACAGGTTGGATATGGTTCGCTGTTCGAAATTCTCTAACTTCTGATTCACTTTCACCCCAAAGTTCGGCGATTTTCACATCTGGGATGCCATACTTCTTAGCATGCCTTAAAACAGCCACGTCATGTTTAGATGTTACTAATTCCTGTTCTAATTCAATAATATGAAGCAATTTATCTAAGAAAAACAAATCAACTTTCGTCAGCTCTGATAATTCTTTTATCGTATAGCCACGTCTAATCGCTTCTGCCAAGTAGAAAAGTCGATCATCTTTCGCACGAACGGTTCCTTCAATTAAGGCATCATCCGTACACTCGGCCAACTCCTTTAATTCCATATAAGGCGCTCCTATTTCTAAGGAACGGACAGCTTTTAGCAACGCTTCTTCAATATTGCGTCCAATCGCCATAACCTCCCCTGTCGCCTTCATCTGTGTCCCAAGTAGACGTTCACCTTTTTCAAACTTATCAAAAGGCCAGCGTGGAATTTTAGCTACCACATAATCTAGAGCTGGTTCAAACTGAGCATAGGTTGTTTCAGTTACTGGATTGTACATTTCATCTAATGTTAAGCCAACTGCAATCTTAGCCGCTAACTTCGCAATAGGATAGCCTGTCGCTTTACTCGCAAGAGCTGATGAACGACTCACACGTGGGTTAACTTCAATTACATAGTAGTTAAAACTATGTGGATCAAGAGCCAGCTGGACGTTACAACCGCCTTCGATTTTTAACGCTCTGATGATTTTTAACGATGCTTCCCTTAACATTTGATTTTCAACATCTGAAAGGGTCTGTGTTGGCGCAAATACAATTGAGTCACCCGTGTGAATACCTACAGGATCAAAATTTTCCATGTTACAAACAACTAATGCATTATCATGACTATCTCGCATCACTTCATATTCAATCTCTTTAAACCCTGCAATACTTTTTTCGATTAGGCACTGTGTCACTGGAGATTGTTTTAAGCCATTCTCACAAATCGCCTCTAATTCAGCTTGCGTGTCGCACATACCGCCACCTGTTCCACCTAGCGTGAAAGCAGGTCTAACAATAACAGGGTAACCGATTGTCGCTGCAAATGTTACCGCTTCTTCTACTGTTGTTACAATGTCACTTTCAGGTATCGGTTGATCTAGTTCTTCCATCAGTTGTTTAAATAAATCACGGTCTTCAGCTTGATCTATAGCTGATAGTTTTGTTCCTAATAATTCAATGTTCAACTCTTCTAATATGCCTGATTTTGCTAATTCCATCGCCATGTTTAGTCCTGTTTGACCACCTAAAGTTGGTACAATCGCATCAGGTTGTTCCGTTCTTAAGATACGTGAGACAAATTCTAACGTAATCGGTTCGATGTAAACTTTATCTGCGATTTCCTTATCCGTCATTATTGTCGCTGGGTTTGAATTAACTAAGATAACCTCATACCCTTCTTCTTTAAGTGCAAGACAAGCTTGTGTTCCTGCATAATCAAATTCTGCGGCTTGCCCAATTACTATTGGGCCAGAGCCTATCACCATAATTTTTTTTAGGTCAGTTCGTTTTGCCATCTTAAAGAGTCTCCTTCCATGTATCCATTAAATCCATAAAGTTATCAAACAAGTACAGTGCGTCTGTAGGACCCGGTGCTGCATCTGGATGAAATTGAACCGTAAAGGCTGGGTAACTCTTATGCTTTAGCCCTTCAACTGTCTCATCATTAATCTCACGGTGAGTAATAAGTAAGACCTCATCGTCAATACTTTCAGGGTCAACCGCATATCCGTGATTTTGTGAGGTGAAATCGACACGACCTGTTGCAATTTCTCTGACAGGATGGTTAAAACCACGATGTCCAAAACGCATTTTATAAGTATCGGCATGATTGGCTAAGGCGAATAATTGGTGTCCTAAGCAAATTCCAAAGATTGGCACCTTCCCTTGAATCCCTCTAATCATTTCTAGAACTTCTGGTAAATCTTTTGGATCGCCAGGTCCATTGCTTAACATGACACCATCAGGTTTTAGAGTTAGGATAGCCTCGGCTGTTGTATCATATGGCAATACGGTAATGTTACAGTTACGTTTGCTTAATTCTCTAAGAATACTGTGTTTTAATCCAAAATCTACGACCACTACATTTCTGCCTGTTCCCGGACTTGGGTAAGGCTTACTACATGACACTTGTGCCACTTGGTTAGTTGGCATTACTGTTGCTTTAAGTGCGTCAAAAGCATGATCAATATTAACCTCATCACCTGCATCAACAATACAACCTTTAATCGTGCCTTCCTCTCTTAATTTTCGGGTTAATTTTCGGGTATCAATACCAGAGATGCCTGGTATATTTTTAGTTTTCAAAAAACTATCTAGTGAGAGATGACTGCGCCAGTTTGAAGGTACTCGTGCGTGTTCACCGACGACTACGCCTTGACAAGTAGGTTCGATTGACTCGAAGTCATCACGGTTAATGCCATAATTTCCGACTAAGGGGTAGGTAAAGGTGATAATCTGACCGTTAAAACTTTGATCTGTTATGGCCTCTTGATAGCCAGTCATTCCTGTTGTAAAAACAACTTCTCCTGTTGTTAATCGCTCAGCACCAAACCCTTCTCCATAAAATGTTGTACCGTCTTCTAGTATTAATACTCGTTTCATTATGCGTCCCCTCTCTCCCAAACAATTGTACCGTCGACTACTGTCAGAACGGTTTCTCCTAAAACTTTCCACCCAAGAAATGGGGTATTACATGATTTTGATAAGAAGTCTTCTTTTTCAATATCTACTTCTGTATCAATATCAAAAACCGCAATGTCTGCTGAGCCTCCAACTTGCAAACACCCTGCTTCTAAATTAAATAATCTTGCTGGCTCAACTGTCATCCATCGACAAACTTGCTCTAATGTAAAGATGCCTGCCTTTACAAAGTGGGTATACATTAATGAGAATGCCGTTTCACTGCCGACTATCCCAAATGGAGCATTGAGCATGCTCTGATTTTTTTCCTCTTCTGAATGTGGGGCATGGTCGGTTGCGATACAATCGATTGTGCCATCTCGTAACCCTTCAATTAAAGCTTGTCTGTCGTCTTCTGCTCTAAGTGGTGGATTCATTTTAAATCTGCCGTGGTCTTCTGTAATGATGTGATCGGCTAAAATTAAATGATGAGGACAAACCTCGCAGCTTACGTTTACACCGGCCCGTTTCGCTTCTCTAATAATACGAACACTTTCTTTTGTTGACACATGACAGATATGGTAGTGAGCACCTGTTTCTTCTGCTAAGAGCAAGTCTCTAGCAATCTGTGAGGATTCGGTCGCACTCATAATCCCAGGTAACCCTAACTCCTCTGATTTCTTCCCTTTATGCATACAGCCTCCGAACAATAAGCTCTCGTCTTCCGTGTGCGCCACCAGTGGTCTGTTATTCTTTGCTGCTTCTTTCATTGCCAAGTACATTGTCCCAGCAGTCTGAACACCGACACCATCATTAGTGAAAGCTGGGGCACCTGCTTTCGTTAACTCATCCATATCGACAATTTCTTCTGAATTAAGTGAATGCGTAATCGGCGCATAGTGATGGATTTTTATCACACTGTCTTGTTCAATTCTATTTTTTAAATCGTTATATTTTTCTAATGTATCAGGAACTGGGTTTAAGTTTGGCATGGCACATACTGTTGTGTAGCCTCCCCTTGCAGCCGCCTTACTTCCAGTTTCAATCGTTTCTTTATGACAAAAACCAGGTTCTCTAAAGTGGACATGAAGGTCAACTAATCCTGGTGTTACTAAATGTCCATCCAAATCCACAATTCTATCAAATTCGATCCCTTCTTTTTCAAAATCTAATCCGATGGCTTTTATTTTTTTATCCTCTATCCAAATATCACTTGGAATGGTTTGATTATGTTCTGATACGACCTGCCCATTTTTTAGTAAAAGTTTCATTATAACGACTTCCCTTCTAAGATAGATTCTAAAATTGCCATTCTCATAAAGACCCCATTTGTCATTTGACTTACGATTCTGGACTGTAAGCTCTCAACCAGTTCATCTGCCAGTTCGACATCACGATTAACCGGCGCCGGGTGCATGATAATTGCTTCTGGTTTTAAAAACTTACTGCGCTCAACCGTTAACCCGTATTGTTCGTGATAGCTCTCTTTTGAAAAAACAGTTCCTGTATTGTGACGCTCATGCTGAACTCTTAGTGACATCAAAACATCAACTTTTTTTACTAACTCATCTATTTCGAAATACTCACCAAATGCTTCAAACTTCGGGTTAAACCACTCTCTCGGTCCTGAGAAATAGACGGTTACCCCTAAGCGTCTTAAAAGTGCCATATTGGATTTTGCTACTCGTGAATGATTTAAATCCCCGACTATTCCAACCGTTAACCCTTTAAACGTCCCAAACTCTTCATAAATGGTCATCATATCTAGTAGACACTGTGAAGGGTGTTGCCCACTGCCGTCACCCCCATTTATGATAGCTGTCCGAATCGTAGGACTTTCAATCAAATCATGATAATAATCTTCTTCTGGATGTCTAATCACACAAGCGGAGACACCTAATGCTGATAGCGTAAGGATAGTATCATATAACGATTCACCTTTATTGATAGAACTTGTGGCTGTTTCAAAAGGGATAACATTGAGCCCTAGTCTATGCTCGGCTACTTCAAAACTCTTATGTGTTCGCGTACTGTCTTCAAAAAATAGATTTGCTACAAAAACTGGTTCAGCCTGCGCTTGCCACGTTTCACCTGCTTTAAAAGCCTGTGCTCGTTCGATTAACTGCATCACTTCTTCATTTTTTAAACTTTCAATTGTTAAAAGATGTTTTAAATTTGCAATCGTCATACTCTCTAACCTTCTTTCTATCTTTTATTTTTCGCTAAATGCTTTTTCTGGTAAGACAAGATTTAATACAATTCCGAATAATGTGGCAAGTGCCATTCCTGATAATTCGAATGGCCCTGATTTAAACATTAGCCCGCCGATACCAACTACTAAGATGACAGAGGCAATGATTAAGTTCCGTTTTTTATCAAAGTCAATTTTGTTATCTATTAAAATTTTAAGTCCGCTTGACGCGATGACTCCGAATAAGATAAAGCTAATCCCTGAGATAACAGGTCCCGGTATACTTAAGATAACCGCACTGATTTTTCCGATAAATCCTAAAATTATTGCTAATACTGCTGCGCCTCCTAGTACAAAGACACTATGAACACGTGTTATCGCAAGAACACCAATGTTTTCACCGTAACTTGTTACTGGCGGTCCGCCAACAAAACTCGCTGAAATTTGAGCTAACCCATCTCCTAAAATCGTACGTGATAACCCTGGATCTTCGAAGTAGTTTCGTTTCGTTAATTTATTTAATACTGTAATATGACCGATATGTTCCGTCATTGTGACAAACGCGATAGGGGCCATCGTTGTGATTGCTCCGATATAAAGCTTAGGTTCGTAGTTCACAAATGGTATTTCGAAGTTTGGTAAAGCAAACCAAGCTGCGTCTACAATTGGCTGCGTGTCTACAATTCCGAAGAGCATTGCCACACCGTATCCTGAAATAATTCCCAATAAAATAGGGAGTAGACCGATAAATCCTTTTAGAAACATGTTGAAGATAATCGTTAAGCCTAATGTAATAAGTGCTACTGCAATATATTTGGGACTATAGTCACCAGTTGGCGTTAACATGGCATTTTGAGCGGCACTTCCTGCAAGTCCCAATCCAATTACCATTACTACTGGCCCTACTACAATCGGAGGTAGTAATTTATTAATCCAATCCGACCCAATTTTTTTAATGATCAGAGCTACAATCACGTAAACTAAACCAGTAGTTAAAGCACCTTGAGCGACTGCGGGATAGCCTTCTGATTTCATTAACATTTGCATCGCTGGTATGAAAGCAAAACTACTTCCTAAGTAAGCTGGAATTTTCGCTCCTGTTGTTGCCATGTATACTAGCGTTCCTAATCCCGAACTTAGTAAGGCAATTCCCGGGTCAATTCCGACCAGGATTGGAACAAGAACTGTTGACCCAAACATCGTAAATAAATGTTGCAAGCTTAGTCCGAACCACTGTAAGGGCTTGGGTTTATCCTTTATGTCTAGTACCGCATCTGTATTTCTAAATTCTTTTGTTGTCTCTGTCATATTATTTCGCTCCACTTCTACTCTATTTTTGTGTAAGAAAAAAACCTCATCCTAGTACATACTAAGATGAGGTTCTCACAAAGATACCCTGAAGAAGTTCCTAGTGACGCAGTCCGTCCCTAGGCTTTCAGAATTCAATGCTTTTCTCAGTCTCTCTGTACTAAATTAAAAAGCAACTATTTAATTATAACCTTATTTTTGAATATAAATACGGTCTTGTTTATCTGTCTCTACCATCTCTACAACCACTTTTTCTGTCGCGGCTGTTGGTAAATTTTTACCTACATAGTCTGCGCGGATCGGCAACTCTCGGTGACCTCTATCCACTAAAACTGCTAAGGAAATTTTTTCTGGGCGTCCAAAATCCATCACCGCATCGAGTGCTGCACGGATTGTTCTGCCTGTATATAAAACGTCATCAATTAAGATAACATGTTTACCAGCAATCTCCTCTGGCATTGATGATTTTGTTAAGTCAGGTTTAACGCTAGGGTCAAACCCTTGATCATCTCGGTACATCGTTGTATCTAATTCACCTACTGGAAGTTCTAAACCCTCTAAGTGGTGCAGACGCTCTGAAATACGTTTTGCGATATAAACGCCTCTTGTCTTAATCCCAACTAATACAAGATTTTCAATCCCTTTATTACGCTCAATAATCTCATACGTCATACGAGTTAAAATGCGTTTCATTGTGACCTCATCAATTACTTCTGTTTCTACCATAGTGGTCGCCTCCTTTTATCACAACAAAAAACTCCTACCTTTACTAAGAAAGGCAGGAGTGTATAGTTATCCTGTAGACAGACTGAGACTACTACTAGCTCATCTGTTGTGCCTTCTTAGCCTCACGGGACTATTCTTAAAGGTGATGTTTAGTTGTGTGTTATTTCTTATATCGTACTTTACACGTATTCAAACTTAAATGCAAGCTATTTTGGTAAATTTGCTAAAGTTTCTTCAAATAACGGTGGAAGTGGCGCTTCGAAATACATCTCTTCTCCTGTTCTTGGGTGCGTAAAGCCTAAAACTTTAGCATGTAAGAACTGCCCATTACCAGGTAATGTTTTACGTGGTCCATATAATGGATCACCTGCGATAGGGAATTTAATATATTGCATATGTACACGAATTTGGTGCGTGCGACCTGTTTCTAATTGACACTCAATTAATGTAAATTCTTCAAAATTATCAATCACTTTGAAGTGAGTGACCGCAGGTTTTCCGCCCTCAATAACAGCTTGAGATTGACGATTTAATTTTGAACGTCCGATTGGAGCATCAATTGTTCCTTTTTCATGAGGAATTTCACCATGTACCAATGCTACATAACGACGTGTAGCTGTTTTATCTTTTAATTGTTTACTTAATGATTCATGAGCTTCATCATTTTTAGCAACCATCAATAAACCAGATGTATCTTTATCAATACGGTGAACAATCCCTGGACGAATCACATCATTAATACTTGATAAAGTTTTAATATGGTAAAGTAGTGCATTTACCATTGTCCCTGATGGATGTCCTGCTGATGGATGAACGACCATCCCTTGAGGTTTATTAACTACGACCACATCTTCGTCTTCATACACGATTTCAAGTGGAATATTTTCAGCTTCAACTGTTAATTCAACAGGTTCTTGACGAATAATCTCAATAGTATCATCAGCTTTAACTTTATAGTTAGCTTTAACCACTTCACCGTTTACTGTTACAAACTCATCTTTTAACCATTGTTGGATTTGAGAACGAGAAAACTCTTTAAATGTTTCTACGATTACTTTATCTATTCTACCCTTTTGATCGGTTACGATCATGTTTAATTTTTCTTCCATGTTAGTCCACCTTGTCTAATTTTTCGTCGAGTAAAATATATATAAAGACACACCCAACCCCGACAGTTAAGGCCATATCTGCTACATTAAAAATAGGAAAATTAAAAAATTCTACTTGGAACATATCCACCACAAAGTTCAAACGAATACGGTCAATAAAATTACCAATTGCCCCACCTAATATTAAACTTAAACCAATTGTTAACCACTTACTACTTTGTAAATTCTTAGCTAAAATATAAACAACAACGGCACATGTTACAGCTGTAATAATGTAGAAAAACCACATTTTACCTTCCAACATACTCCAAGCTGCCCCTTCATTATGTAAATGAGTTAGTGATAGTATCGGATTATGAAACACGGTTTCACCAATCTCGATTGAATTCATCACCGCATATTTGACGGCTTGATCAACAATAATCACTACAGCGGCTACTATTAAATATACTAGCATTAACGTTTCCTCCACTCTTCATAATACGCTTGAAAAAACTCTTTTGGACGAATTAATCCCAAAAGATTTCCAGTTGTTTTACCATTATCTGTAATTAGAATTGCTTCTATAGTGGGATCATTTAAAAATAATTCCATTCCTTCAAAAACAAAGGCATCTTTAGAGACCAATTTATAATTCTCTTTTTTTCGATCTGTTTGCAAGACACTTGCTGCCGATTGACCTTTAACATCTATCTGATTATTTTTGCCATGAGCTGCTAGCCATAAACCAATACCATTTGCTGTTAAAAGACCCACAATTTCACCCTTATCATAAATAGGAAATTGAGAAAAACCATCTTTTGCCATTCGGTCAAGTATCGTAGTTAGGCTTGTTTCTTTGCTAAAAACGATAACTTTCTTTTTGAACCTAGGGACAATTCTTTCCGGTCTTTTTAAATCGGATTCAATTGTTTTAATTTTCTTTACAATCCATTCATTAGGCTCTGCGATAATAAAATTCGGAGATATTCTATCATGCACAATCGCATTTCTTAATTGAGCAATTTCTATTAAATCATCTTGAAATTTTTTGACAAGGAGGTCTGGACGTTTAGATAAACGTCTCACCAAATCAGTGAAACCAATAGTCCCTTTTCCTTGATACTGTTCTTGCATCCATTTTTCAATTCGATTAAATGTTGCTAAAAATTCGTCCGCTCTTGTTTTCATTGCTACATCCCTCACAGTAAAATGACGTTTAAATGAATGGTGTGTCACCTTACTATAATAACAGTTAATGACGAAAAAAGCCAAATAGATTTTATTCCCCCTTCTCTTTTAGTCCCTTCTATTTTATTTCAACTAAACTAAGTTTAGTTGACCAAATTACCAAAGAATCCTATAATAAGCATAGGTATCTAATTAACTCATTGGAGGAATGTAAGATGGCGAATGGTACGGTTAAATGGTTCGACGCTAAAAAAGGATATGGTTTCATTACTTATGACGAAGGCGAAGAAATTTTCGTTCATTTTACAGGGATTAATAGCGACGGTTTTAAGACATTGATAGAAAATCAGCCAGTCACTTTTGATATCAAGGAAGCCCATCGTGGTCTCCAAGCAACTAATGTCACTTTAATAGAGAAATAAAAAGAGCCGACTAACTAATTAGTCGACTCTTTTTTTGCACTAATAACTTCACCAGCAAACGTTTCTTTTTTTTGAATATGTTTTGCGAAACGAGCTAAACTTTTTTTACTCATAATTAAAGTATAAACCTCGTTATTTTGCATTTTAATTGTAAAGCCATTAGTCCCTACTGATACTTTATTTATCTCTGACAATCTCAAACGCAGACTATTTTTTCTCAGTATTGCTCTGATAATTAAGTGATTATCTGTTAAATCGAAGTAACGCGACCACCCCATGTAGATAAACCCACATGCTAGTACTAAAAATAAAATACTAAGTGCATTAAGCGATTTTTGCTCTAATAAGGCAATAATACTTAAAAATAATAACCCAAAACTAAATGACCAATAAATAAGACTTGTTGCTATTTCTGGTTGCCAACGGTATCGATTTGTAACTTTTTTTTCGTTCATACAAACTCCTTGTGTTTCATAATGATATATTCTATACTACCATAAAACTAAACGAATAAGAATAGGAGCTTTACAGATGTTAAAAATCTATGTTGACGCCTCAACTAAAGGCAATCCAGGACCTAGTGGATCAGGTATCGTTTTTATTGATGGGACAATTCAACGGCAATACCATTTCCCTCTTTCAGTTATGAGTAATCATGAGGCTGAATTTGCCAGTCTAAGACTTGCTTTGACCCTTGCTCTGGAACAAAATACGATTCACGATACAACACTTGTATACACAGACAGCAAAGTCGTCGCAGAGACAATAGATAAAGGTTACACTCAGAACAAATTATTTTTTCCTTACCTAAAAGACATTCAAGATCTTCTTCCTAAATTTCCATTAATTATTATTCAATGGATCCCTGAAAAGCAAAATAAAGGAGCAGATCATCTTGCCAGGCAAGGGTTACAAAAAGCGATTAAGACTATAAAATAAAAAAGAATCACGAAAACTCGTGATTCTTTTTTATTTATCTTCAACCAATGAAACAAGTAAGTCTATAAATTCAGGTGAATCATTAAAAGGGTGGATATAATTAAACTCTACTCCGCCATTTTCCATAAAATAATCATGATTTTCACTTTCAATTTCTTCGATTGTCTCAATACAATCCGACACAAAACCTGGTGTAATGACTAAAACTTTTTTTATTCCCTTTTTAGGAAGTCCCATTAAAGTCAGATCAAGAGCGGGTGTTAACCATTCTGCAGGACCGAATTTCGATTGATAACACACTCTAATAGGTGTATCAATTTCTAATGTTGAGAGCAGGGCATCTGTTGTTGCCTGACATTGCTCTTGATAAGGGTCACCTTTTTCAACGTAACTTACTGGAATACCGTGATATGAAATAATAACTTCATCAGGATTGTATTTTTGAACACCCTCTACCACTTGCTTCGCTAATAGCTTTATATATAACGGGTGATCAGTAAACTCTCTTACAAAATGTAAATGAGGCATATTTTCTTGCTTCAGATAATGCTTAAATACCGCATCGTTAATTGACGCTGTCGTCGTTGTTGAATATTGAGGATATAACGGAATAATTGTAACCTCTTCTATTCCTTCTTCTTCGAATTTCATTAGAGAATCCGAGATAGATGGTTCACTATACGCCATACCAAAACGTACAGAATAATCTGGTAGTTGTTCTTGTAATAATCTAGCTTGCGCCTTTGTATAGACTAATAATGGCGACCCTTCTTCTGTCCAAATCTCTTTGTATAAAGCAGCCGACTTCTTAGGTCGTGTGTTTAAAATAATACCGTGCAAAATTGGTAACCATTTCCATCTCGGTGTGTCTATAACACGGTGATCTCCTAAAAATTGTTTAAGATAGTGCTTAACTTCTTTTTTTTCAGGTTTATCTGGCGTCCCAATGTTAGCAATCAAAATTCCCTTCTTTTTCATAATCATCTTCCTTTCCCTCTCATTATAGCTGTATTGAGAATGATTCTCAATACAAAAAGGAACTGACTAGGTCAGTTCCTTTTTTTACTCTTTAGATTCTCTAGGTGCACGTGGTGGTCTAGTACCCCAGTATTGGAATAGATCCGTTCTTAACGCACCATTGTATAGCTTACGCTTTTTAGTTGCACGAGCTTTATAATGAGTTTCAAATGTTAAGTCACTTGTTAAAATATATTTACTCCATGTTTTAAGCGGACGATAAGTTTCACCCATCTCACGATATAATTGTTGAACGGCTTCTTCTTCACCTAAACGTTCACCATATGGCGGATTTGCTACAATAACGCCGTACTCTTTTTCAGTTGTAAAATCTTTTAATTGCATTTGTTTAAAGACAATTGAATCACCTAATCCAATTTCTTCAGCATTGCGCTGTGCCACTTGAATCATCTTACCATCAATATCTGATCCCATAATATCTAATTCGATATCATAATCAGCTTTGGCATCGGCTTCCATACGTACTTTTTCAAAAATAGCCGCATCAACCCAATCCCACTGTTCACATAAAAATTCACGGTTAAAGCCTGGTGCAATATTGTGCCCCATAAGAGCCGCTTCGATACAGATAGTCCCCGATCCACATACGGGATCATAAAAAGGGCGGTCTTTACGCCAGCTCGTTAGCATCACAAGTGCCGCTGCCATATTCTCTTTAAGAGGTGCTCCACCTTTTTCTAAACGGTAACCACGTTTGAATAAGCTAGGTCCTGTGGTATCTAAAGTAATCGTCACGTGATCCTTTAATAAAGCAACTTCTAATGGAAATTTAGCTCCTGATTCTGGTAAACGGCCATATCTATGATATACCTCACTTAAACGACTTACGATTGCTTTTTTGGTAATGGCTTGACAATCAGAAATACTAAACAATGTTGATTTTAAAGATTTTCCCGCTACTGGAAATTCTGCATCCATCGGTAAGATATCTTCCCAAGGCAACGCTTTTGTTTTTTCAAATAATTCATCAAATGTTACGGCTTTAAATTCACCTACAACAATTTTAATACGGTCAGCAGTTCTTAACCATAAATTTGCTGTTGCGATTGTTTCGATATCCCCGTGAAAAATAGCTTTACCATTTTCAACTTGACATTCAATTCCTAAATCTCTTAATTCTTTTCCTACAAGTGCTTCCATACCACTTGCTGCTGTTGCTATAATTTTAAATTGTTTCATTTTATCGGCTCCCTTTTCTGGGTATTTATTTATAATCGAAAAAAAATCCTCCCAATTATGGAAGGAAATCCTGATAACTTGTAGTTTTCTATAAGCCATGTTCTGTATCATACCTTCTCAGGAAAAAAAGTATAATGATAATCATCTGTCTACAGATATATCTGTCTCTTTTCTTGTTCATTTCCTAAAAAAGAGTGCCCCTACCTTAGTTTGGGTTGCTCGCTCGAGGGGTTTACCGCGTTCCACTAACACCATTTCTAATGTTACTTCGTCACTGTGGCACTTTCAAGACTACTCCCCCATAGCCGAAGCCTTAGGAGTTTTATCTGCCGTTACCTGTTAACAGGTACCTTAGCTTATTTTTTCGCTAAGCACGAACACTACAAGCATCGCAGCTTGTGCGAGCATGGACTTTCCTCAGCCTAGTCAAGCTAAACCGCGATTATCCGAAAACTACAAAATTAATTATATTATATTAGAATGATTTTGTCTCATCTAAATTAGTTTCAGCATCTTCTGCTTCCATAATTTTATCACCAAACACTTTTTTCTCCAAGTTTGATAAACGTTTTAGAATATCAAAATTCGTAGATCCTGTAGCTGATTGTGTTGGCTCTTGTTTAATACGTGATAACGTCGCTTGACTCTTAGTTAATTGGTCAACCTTAGCTAATAAACGTTCCTTTTCTTCTTTTAAACTTAAAATTTCACGAGCATATGATTCGTAATCTTTAATGATACCATCTAAAAACTCGTCTACTTCAATTTGATCGTAACCGCGCATTTTAGTTTTAAATTCTTTTTGTAAGATTTCTCTTGCCTCATAGTTCTTTGTCATTTTCAGCACCTCATTAATTTATTAAATCAATTTTTCTATATTATTTATACACTAATAATTTTATTGTACCCAATAATGCTAGGAAAATCAATCAGTTTAATAATGTTCCTGAGAATTTTGTAAATCATCCATCGTCACTTGCCATAGTTCATAATTCCCTTGTTCTTGTAACTTTTTTATATCTTTATAGAGATAACTCGTCTTACCTGGATACTCTTCATCATAAATGAGCAGTGCTCCATCAGTGTGTGATAATAGAAATTGAGTATGATTGCGCAGTTGCTGTGGTGTTTCATAAGGTTTATGAGAGGTTGCCTCACAAAAATCCGCCTGAGTTTTTAATTTCATTAACTGAATTTGATTCTTTTCGTTCCATTGTTCGCCAAATCCCTCAAAAGGGAAAATAGCAGCAAGCGATAAGTCAGGGTAATCTTCTTTTAGCTCAATACAAACATCACATACCCACATTTCAACTCCTAAATTCCCACCTAACATCACCCACTCTAAACCTTCTTCGATTAATTGGACAATATTTTTTTTTATAACATTCTTAATAATTTTAATTTTAGGATCATCTTCTTTAAAAACACCAAGTTCATAACTCCTATAGCCAGAAATATAGACTCTTTTCATCTTAATATGACACTACCCTTTCCATTATAATACGTTTTTTGGTATAATAAACTTCAGGAGTGTGACTTACCATGAGATTCAATTATCCAAATGGAACGACTTACTCTAATAGTGAGCCGAATCCTCAAAAAAAGCAAGTAAAAAAAGCATCACCTACTCACACTTTCGCCAATAGAGGAATGACCTTTGAGGAGGCTATTAATCAAAGTAATGAGTACTATAGGGAGCGACAAATTGCACTTGTTCATAAAAAACCTACCCCTATACAAATTGTTAAAGTGGATTACCCCTCACGGAGTGCTGCGGTTATACGTGAAGCTTATTTTAAACAAGCCTCAACAACCGATTATAATGGCGTTTATGAAGGGTACCATCTTGATTTTGAAGCAAAAGAAACAAAAAATAAAACATCATTTCCACTGAATAACTTTCATGAACATCAAGTTAATCATATGAAAGCTTGTACAGAACATGGTGGAATAGCTTTTGTTTTACTTTGGTTCTCAAGCTTAAAACGTTGTTTTTTCATTGAAAGTGATCTAGTTATCACATTTTGGAAAAATAAAGAACAGAACCGTAAATCTATCCCTCTTCCTCTGATAGAAGAGCAAGGTATAGAAATACATACTGGATTCAACCCAAGAATACCGTATATAACTGCATTAAGAACACATATCGAGAAGGAGACACACAATCATGCCAAAAGACACTAGTTCTGATCCATTAGAACAAGCCATTCGAGCTGAAAAAAGTCGAAAATCAAAAAGAAAACGTAAGTGGATTGTCCGCTTCTTCATGTGGCTACTTGCTATTCTTTGTATTTTATTCATAGCGGGTGCTGGTTTTCTATATACCATCATTAAAGACAGTCCTAAGTTTGAAGAAAGTAAGTTAGCTGATAGCCTATCTTCTAGAATATTTGACCGAAAAGGAAAAATAATTTATGAAGTTGGTGAAGAAAAGCGTGAGCTTGCTGAAATTGACGAAGTACCAAAACAGTTAAAACAAGCTATTACGTCTATTGAAGATAAACGCTTCGAAAAACACATTGGAATTGATCCCATCCGTATTATGGGAGCTGCTATTTCTAACTTAAAAGGGAATAATCGTCAAGGTGGTAGTACATTAACTCAACAACTGATTAAATTATCTTTCTTTTCCACTGATATTAAAGATCAAACTTACCGTCGAAAAATCCAAGAGGCCTGGATGTCTATCCAACTCGAACGTGAAAAATCGAAGGATGAGGTTATCAATTACTATATAAATAAAGTCTATATGTCTAATCGATTTTATGGAATGGAAACTGCCGCTAAGGGTTACTATGGTAAAGAACTAAAAGATTTAAATTTAGCACAAACAGCGTTATTAGCAGGAATCCCACAAGCTCCAACGGATTATGACCCAATACTTCATCCTGAAGCAGCTAAAAAACGTCGTGATTTAGTGTTAGCTGAAATGCATAAAGATAAAGCTATTTCTAAAAATGATTATGAAAAAGCTATTGAAGAACCTATTAATAAAGGATTAATTGTTAATCAAGAAATTTCTAAAGATGCAAAAATAATTGATAACTACATTAAAGAAGTGATTGATGAGGTTAAGGATAATTCAAAATTAAATATCTACACAGATGGTTTGGACATTCATACTAATCTTGATTTAGATGCTCAAAAATACCTTTACCAAGTTGTTAATTCAGATAAATATATTGATTATCCAGACAAAGATTTTCAAACAGCTATTACTATTATGAATCCCAATAACGGACAAGTGCTAGCACAAATTGGAGGCCGTCATGTGCCTGATAATATTCAATTAGGTGAGAACTTTGCGGTTACCGCAGAACGTGATTTCGGATCAACTGTTAAACCTATTACAGATTACGCTCCGGCTATTGAGTATTTTGGCTATTCAAGTGCTAAATACATTTTAGATGCTCCTTATACATTCCCTGGTACTAATGATAAAGTTATGAACTATGACAATCGCTACCGAGGAAATATAACAATGCGTGAAGCATTAGTTGATTCTCGTAATGTCCCAGCTGTTAAAACATTAGAAGAAGTTGGATTAGAAGATGCTGGAGATTTCCTAAGAGGTTTAGGTATTGATTATGGCGATGATTTCTATCTATCAAACGCTATTACAGGAGACCCTTCTTCCCTTCAAATGGCTGGTGCTTATAGTGCCTTTGCTAATGGTGGAACTTATTACAAACCTTACTACGTTAATAAAATAACGTTACCTGATGGACGTGAGGCTAGTTTCAAACCTAAAGGTGTTCGCGCAATGAAAGAGTCAACAGCTTATATCATCACAGATATGCTTAAAGACGTTCTACGTCGAGGTACTGGTAACGAAGCAAATATCCCTGGACTACCACATGCTGGTAAAACAGGTACATCAAATTACGCTGAAGATTTCTTAGATCAGGTAACAGGCGACGCTTATTATGGCGCTCCTGATATCAGTTTCGTTGGATACACGAGAAACTATACGATTTCTGTTTGGACAGGCTATCACAAATATAGCCACGCTATTAGTAAACAAGATCAAAATATAGCGATGTTGATTTACAAAACATTAATGACGTATTTATCAAAAGATATTGAAACACCTGATTGGGAAATACCTGAAAATGTATCTAAAGTAGGACAAGAACTATACGTCCTTAACCATGTTAACGAAAAAGCTAAGAAGAAGAAAAAAAATACTGCTAATATGAAACAAGAGCCAATTTGGTCAGATAATAGCGATACAAAAGATACTTCTTCCAAAAATGATTGGAATGCGAACGACACTAATCAAAATTCAAACAACTGGAACAACAATTCAGGACAAAATAATGTTACAGAAGCACCAACTACTGGTGGTGGTCAACAAACAGCTCCACCGACTACTGAACCACCAGCTACTGAACCACCGACTACCCAGCCACCAACTACTCAGCCGCCAACTACTCAGCCACCGGCTACTGAACCACCGGCTACTCAGCCACCGGCTACTGAACCACCGGCTACTGAACCACCGGCTACTGAGCCACCGGCTACCGAACCACCGGCTACCGAACCACCGGCTACTGAACCACCGGCTACTGAACCGCCAGCTACTGAACCACCGGCAGCTGCAGGTGGCGATGATAAATAGTAAATAAAAAACACTTAGAACATATTGTTCTAAGTGTTTTTTTATACCTTCAACCGATTTTTTCCTTCTTGACAATACTCAAAAACTGGACATGATTCACATTTTGGTGCTCTAGCAACACAGTGATAACGGCCAAAAAATATCATGCGATGATGTGTTTTTACCCACAGTTCTTTCGGTATTTTCTTCATTAAAGCTTCTTCAACTTCTAATACTGATGCCCCTTGCTTTACAAGTCTTAAACGCTTTGAAACACGTTCAACATGAGTATCTACCGCAATGGCAGGAACGTCAAAAGCATCTCCTAACACAACATTAGCAGTTTTTCTGCCCACACCAGGTAGTGCCATTAGTTCTTCTCTTGTTTGAGGTACTTCACCATTAAAACGCTCTATTAACATATTACAACAGGCTTTAATATTTTTGGATTTATTTCTATATAGGCCAATCGTTTTAATCATTTCCATTATATCCTCAACGGGAGCAGCTACAAACGCTTCTGGTGTCGGGTATTTTTCAAAAAGTGCTGGTGTGACTTTATTAACTGAAACATCTGTAGCCTGAGCACTAAGTGCAACTGCTATGACTAATTCAAAAGGATTTCGATGTGTTAATTCACACTCAGCTTTTGGAAACATTTCTGCCATAATCGCTAATACTTCAAGTGTTTTTTCTTTTGACAACATATTATAACCTCACTTCTAAGTTATTTATCCTCAGCCCAATTAAACAAAGGTACCGTTGGTAGCTCCTCTTCATGCTTAGCTTGCGCAGAGGCAACCTCTTTTTCTGATAATGATTTTTTTCGCTTTTGTTGGTCTTGAGCGACTTGCTCTTTCGTCTTAATATTTTTACGCTCCCAGTTCAATAGAATACGATCAATGTATTTTAAACTATAAACTTGATTAAGTACTGCTTCTCTAAGAGCAAGTATAACAAGTTCTGGTTGGTAGTTGTCTTCTGTTAACCATATGCTGATAGTTTCAAGTTCAAATGGAGATAAAGGACGACCAAACTCTTTCTCAAATGTTTGATAGAGCTCTTGAATTTTAATTTGTTCTGATTGTCTAGATTCTTCAACATGTTTGGCTTTATTTAATTGATCGAGCCTTTCATATATCATTGTTAAATCGTAACGATCCCCTGTTTGACCTTGTTCATTAGTATGAGTCGTTAATTTCACAATTTTTTTTGATAATAACCCTTCTAACATACTGAATATTTCTTCTGATGATACACCTATTTCTTTACTAATCATCATTAAATCAGGAAAATCGTTTCCTTTGCATTCATATTGCCTTAATTTTAAATACAGAATTAACTCTTGATGAGTCATTCCCAGTTTACTAAAGTTATCTAAAATCATATTTGAAACAACAGTCTCACCTGCTGTTAAATAATCTACCATACCTAGCATATCTATCACTCACTTTCTTCTTCTATCAGTATAGCAACTTCTCTGATCACTTGTCACATAAAATGTCAGAAAAAAAAGCCGCATGATTGCGACTTTTACGCCTTTTTGTAAACAAAGGCTGAAATTAATAAACGTAAAACAATCGTAATTAATAACATAATTATAAAAATTGGTAACGTATTTGCAGTTAATAGACCAATAAATAGAATAGAATGGAATAACATCGCAGCCACGTAGATACCAATTACTGTTGTGACAATTAAAAACACACGTAATGGATTAAGTGGTAAGCACGCTCTGATTACACCTAACAAGCTTACACCAATTAATAAGTAATACATCAATGTTGTTGTTTCAAGACCTGTAAGGCCTCTATTTTGACTAATAAAGTATACCGCAATAATATTCATCAATACTAACATGGCATTTGGAAAAGCATTTTTCAATACTGTTGGTAAAAACTTAGTCGTTACTTTTCGTTTATCTCCTTCAAACGATAAGAAGAACGCTGGATAGCCCTCAATCGCCAAATCAATCAATGTGATTTGAATAGGTACAAACGGAAATGCTAATGTTGTTAGCATACAAATAATAGATAAGAAAAATGAATAAATTGTCTTGATAAAGAAGACACTCGCTACTTTTGTCACATTATTAACAACACGACGACCTTCAAATAATACATCTGGTAATGTTGTAAAATCAGAATCAAGTAACACTAAGTTAGCGATTTGACGTGTCGCACTGTCCCCTTCTGCCATTGCAATACTACAGTCGGCTTCTCTTAAGGCAAGTACATCATTAACACCATCACCTGTCATTGCCACAACATGATCTTGTGCTTGTAATTCATTAACTAAAATTTGTTTTTGCTTAGGTGACACGCGACCAAATACCGTGAATTCATTTACTGCTTTTCTAACCGATGCTTCGTCTTGATAATCTGATAAATCAACGTATGAATCATATCCAACTAATCCCGCACGTCGTGCAATATTAGATACTGTTACAGGATTATCTCCTGAGATAACTTTGATACCAACGCCTTCTTTTCTTAAATAATCTAATGTTTGGTCAGCATTTTGACGAATTGGGTCATCAATTTCAAATACGGCTAATGGTTTAAGATTTCTAAAACCATCTTCAGAAACGTCCTCACCCTCACTAATAGCTAGCATTAAAACACGGTAGCCTTCTTCTTGACCATGTAAGACTTGAGGAGGTAAATCTTCAGCTGAAACTAAACGCTCAGGTGCTCCTAAAACAATCCCACCTAAACCTTCAAAATTAACAGCGCCCCACTTTCTTTCAGATGAAAATGTTAAAACTGATGTTGCCTCGTATGTATTTTTTTCTGGAAAAGCATCTCTAATCGCCTTCATTGTAATGTTATTATCACTAGTTGCTGCAAGGTAACTACCGATAATATCATCTAATTGTTCCTCATAGGTTTCATCTAACAACGCCACATCTTGAACTTTCATTTTACCTTCAGTAATCGTCCCTGTTTTATCTAAACATAACATATCAACATGAGCTAAAGTTTCTACTGAATACATATCTTGAACTAAAATACGTTTCTTTGCCAATTTGGTTACGGCTGTTGCTAGTGCAATACTAATTAATAACACTAATCCTTTTGGTAACATACCAAGTAATGCGGCAGCTGCGGCAACAACAGCTACTTTAGGATCACTTTGTCTTAAAAATAGACCTTCAAATAAGAGTATCAAACCTAATGGAACAATGATATAACTTGTAAATTTGGATACTTTACGAATAGAGTTCACTAATTCTGACTGAACAGGCTTATGAACTTTCGCTTCTAATGCAATCTTAGTTGCATAGTTATCTTTCCCTACATGAATAACTTTAGCAACTACTTGCCCACTTGATAAGAAACTTCCTGATAATAACTCACTACTTTCTTCCTTAACAATTAAATCTGACTCACCCGTTAATAGTGACTCATTCACTTCCGCACGACCTGCTAAAACAGTCATATCACTTTGTATTTGCTCACCTGCTGCTAAAATAACAATATCATCTATTACTAATTCAGTAGCATCAATCACTTGCTTCTTACCATTACGAATGACAGTTGCTTCTTCTTTTGCTAGAATAGATAATTTAGCAACTAAATTCCGAGCATGAATTTCTTGATAAATTCCAATCATAATATTAACAGCAATAATAGCTAGGTAAGCTAAGTTACTAAATGCACCTACCATTATTAAACAAATACCAATAACTAAATTTAATAAGTTAAATAACGTCCAAATATTATCTTTAAAAATATCTTTTGTTGATTTCGACACATTTTCTTCAAAATTATTTTGCTTTCCTTCATCAATACGCGTTGCTATTTCTTCCGTTGTTAATCCATTTTGCTTCTCTATAAATTTTTCCATGACTTTACATTCCTCATCTCATCAAGTGTGAATTTTAACTAAACCAAGGGATTTTACTCATAACATCTAATACCGCCATATTCCATTTTACAATATCTGCATAGAAAAAATTGCCGCCATCGATGTAAAGATGCCCTTTATTATATTTTAAAGCTCTAAGAGTCAAATATCTGTATTTTTTATTGTTATTATTTCCTAGTAACGGCGCTAAGACCTCTCTAGAGTATCGTTCTGCAATCTTAACATTATGCCTACCACCATTATCTCGTACATATGGAATATAGTTACTTCCAAAGTTATAAGCCTGGACCCCTGTCCAAATATCAGTTCCTTCATTTTGAGACTGAGTCAAAACTTCAGCTAAATGCTTAACTCCACTTTTAATACTTTCTTCAGATGAGGTGATTTGATTTTGTTCACCATATTTACTTTCACTACTTTGCATTAAATCAATATGCTCACCTTTCGTTTCAGTTAAGATAATCGCCAAAATGACATCATCAAATTCCTCTAAACCATAACGACTGGCTTCTTCTATTACTACCGGTTTCCATAATTTCACTTCTTCAACCTGACTTTTTACTATATAAAATCGATAAATACCAAAGAATATTACCACTAAGAGTATTATTCTGACGACATTTCCAATAACATGTCGCTTCTTTTTATTTCGTCGACTCATTTTATTCAAAACCTTTCTATTTCGATTGAATTTTATGCAAAAATTCAAATTATGCCTAGATTACCATCATACTATGAATGACCTTAATTTCATAGTTTTCCATAACTTCTTTAACAATTTTTTAGATAATAATAGACTTTGAATAAAATAAATGAAAAATAATTTAATCAATATTTGACATGCTTTTTCCAGTGTGATATTTTTAACAGGTTGGTCTTATTTATTTCATTTAAGGAGAGAATTATGGAAAACAAAGAAATTATCGTGAAACATCACCTGATTGACCCATCAGGAATTGGATTATTCGGGTTAGCTATGGTAACACTTGTTGCCTCGTCACAAAAATTAGGTTGGACTGAAGGTGTTGGCGGTGTCATCCCTTGGGCTATCTTCTTAGGTGGTCTACTACAAATCGTCGCAGCAGCTTATGACGCGAAAGAAAATAACGTATTTGGTGCGACTGCATTCTTCGCTTACGGCTTTTTCTGGTTAGGTACTGCTATGGCTTGGATGATACAAAATGGACTATTTGGAGAATCTCTACAAGCGATTTACGATCCTAAACAAATCGGTTTCGCTTTTATCGGTTATTTAATCTTCACATTCTTCATGACAATCGGCGCAACTGAAACACATAAAGTTTTATTAGCAATCTTTACACTAATTAACTTTTTATTCATCGGATTAGCTCTTTCAACTCTAGGAATTGCTGAAGGCTTCTTCCATAACTTAGCAGCTTACTCAGAATTAGGTATCTCATTACTATCATTCTACGGCTGTGCTGCTGCAGTATTAAACAAACACTTTGGTTACACTTTCTTACCAGTAGGTAAACCATTAGGTATTTTCAAAAAGAAGTAATAACAGTTAACTCGTAACCTTGTGTTGCGAGTTTTTTTGTATAAAAAAAGAAGAAAGACTTTCGACTTTCTTCTTTTACTATTAAAACTCCATTAAATTGAAAATCTCATAACCTTCAATTTTCTTACGACCTTCTAATTCCATTAATTCGATTAGGAAGGCACACCCTACTACTACTCCACCTAATTTTTCAATTAATTGAATTGTCGCTTCGATTGTTCCTCCTGTTGCAAGTAAATCATCACAAATTAATACACGTTGCCCTGGTTTAATAGCATCTTTATGTAACGTTAAAATATCAGAACCATATTCTAAACCATAATCCACTTCAATCGTTTCACGAGGTAACTTTCCTTTTTTACGTGCGGGAGCAAAACCTATGCCTAACTCGTATGCTACTGGACACCCAATGATAAAGCCACGCGCTTCGGGCCCAACGACCATGTCTACTTGTTTTTCTTTTGCATAATCAACAATTTGTTTTGTTGCTTCACGGTAGGCTTCTCCGTCACCCATAAGTGGTGAGATATCTCGAAATGTCACACCTTCAACTGGATAATTTGGAATACTTGCAATATAATTTTTTAAATTCATCATTAATCCTCCTATTATGAGAGCCAAGCTTGAAGCTCGCTGACACTACTGTATAATAAAAACTTCTCTGATACAATTTTTTGCTGTCTTTCTTCAAATAATAGACTCTCCTCCAATTTGCGTTGTGTCGGATTTTCTACTTTTGACATGATACCGTTTTCTATTGTAACAAATCCTAAATCAAAAAACACTTGAATCATAAAAATAAGTAAATTTTTGTCTATTTTTAAAAATGAGGAAAGATCGTTTAATTTATATCTAATATCTACATTACTATATTGAGCGATAAACTTGAATAATGCTGCAAACTGATCACGATTCGGCATGCCATTTAAGTAACATTGCTCTTTAGAAATTAAGTACAAATGTAACTGACTATAATTCAATTGATCTAAAACCTCTTTCAAATCTAAAACCTTGACTGGACACTCTACAACAACAACCATTTGCCAGTCTTTTGTTACGTCATCCAAAGTAGTTTCTCCTAATAGAAAAATAGAAGCCGTACCATTTTTTTTCAAGTGATCGTACTCTTTCTTTGTTGAGACAATGAATAATGTTTCTTCTTCATTAAAATCAACTCTATTAAAAACTTTTGAACGGCAATCAAATACTTGCTGCCCTGAAACTTTAAAATCTTTTACAAATAATTGGGGTTTACGATGGCCATTCCACTCATTAATTGCAAGTTGACCCACCACTTCAAGATTTTCTGCAGTTGCTATGTCAGATGAATCAGAGCCAAACCCAAATCCTATACAATCTAATTGATCCGTTTCATTTATCAACTGGAATTTTAAATGTGTTTTATCCGCTCCTATTTGCTTAATATCTTTCGTAGCACAATTTTCAAATAAGAAATAAGGAGCTGGATTATCTGTACCAAATGGCGCTAACAATGTTAGTCCTTGAATTTGACTTATTCCTACTTCACTAAGAGACAACGATGCCTCAACAGCAAGCGGCGGTCCCTCACTAAAATCTACATTTAAAGCTGAAACATATTGATTAAGCCCTACTTCTAGTTTCTCAAGATTTTCTCTTTCAAGTGACATACCAGCAGCCATATGGTGACCACCAAAATGCGTAAAGAGGTCACTAACAGCATTCATAGCATCATATAAACTCACTTGTTCAACACTTCTAGCTGAACCTTTTGCTATACCCGTCTCTTCATCAATCCCTAATACTAGTGCAGGTCGTCCTGTCTCTTGAACAATTTTACTAGCGACAATACCTAAAACGCCTTGATGCCATCCCTCTTTAGCCAAAACATAAATTCCTTGATCTTGTTTTGTTTCTAAAAGAGCCATAGCTTCACTTACGGTTTCCTTCACAATTTCTTGACGTTCCACATTTATAGCGTCAATTTCGTCAGCTAGTTGCTCTGCTTCATCCTCATCAAATGTACTCAAAAGTCTTACACCTGGGCTTGCATCACCTAAACGTCCTATCGCATTCAACCGTGGGGCAATTCCAAAGCCAATTGCTTCTTCAGTAGCTGTGGATTGTTCATTGTCTATTTTTTCAAAAAGTGCTCTTAACCCTATGCGTTGGGCACTTTGAATTTGTTTTAAACCAAACTGAACCAATGCTCTATTTTCTCCAGTTAAAGATACTAAATCAGCAATTGTTCCAATGGCTACTAAATCTAACATTTCCTCTGGGACCTCTTCTAACAATGCTGTTGCTACTTTAAAAGCAACGCCAACACCCGCTAAATCACCAAACGGATAATGCCCCTCTGGATGTCTTGGGTGAACTACCGCAAATGCATCAGGTAGCGTTGCTGGAATTTCATGGTGATCTGTTACAATAACGTCTACACCTAAACTATTTGCATGGGCAATCGCATCGTGACCGGCTACACCATTATCTACTGTTATAAGTAATTCTATTCCTAATTCACTAATTAATCGATCATAGGTCTCTTTATTTGGGCCATATCCATCTTTAAAACGATCTGGAAGGTAAAAGGACACTTCTCCACCAACCATTTCAATAGCCTCTTTCAAAACGGTTGTACTTGTAATACCATCCGCATCATAATCACCATAAATTAATATACGTTGTCCTAAAGCAATTGCCTCTTGTATTCTCACTACTGCTTTTTCCATATCATACATTAAATAAGGATCATGAATCGCTTCAATACTCGGTTCAAAGAATAACGTTAACTCTTCGGTTGTTCTTATTTCTCTATTCCATAACATAGGGGCTAAAAAAGAAGGCAATGATTTCTCTTTCAACCAGTTTTCTATCTCAACAGTATTAACTGCTTCTTCAGATAATTGCCATGCGTATTTTGATTTCTTCAATATATCACTCCTAACCACATCAATTATAACAAAATCGTCATCAAACAAAAAACCTGAACGTATCAGGTTTAAATTTCTTCATTTATAAATGAAGCCGTCGTATCTAATTCCACTTCTTGTTCTCTAGTTAAATTCTCTAATCGAGTCTCTAACATTTTAACTTCTTCATCTTTAGTTGCTAATTCAGCTTTAATATCTATCACAGCATCACTCATTTTAGCGTCAAAATTTTCTTTCAAATCCTTTAGCTCATTTTTCAAACTTTTTAATTCTTTACGCTGTTTCCAAAAATTTGAGAACCACGTTATAAACACAATCAATGCTCCTAAAATGGCTGAACCTAGAATAATAAAAATTAACGGTGATGTAATTTCAGCAATACCAAAATTAACAACCACTCTTCTTGTATTAATAACTGAAAAAATAACAACGACACAAACTAAAAGAAATCCTGTAATTAACTTACCATGATCTTTCACGTACTATCCCCACTTTTTATTTAGTATTAAAAACTTTACCTGCAAAGAAATCTCCTATTTTAGGAAATAAAACATAACACTTACTTCCTAATGCCATTATTTTAGGCGTATTGACTTCCCTCTTAGATGTGTAACATGCATTCATAACTTGTATAGCTAATTTTTTAGGATCTAATGCAATTTTTTCAACAGATTTTAAATAGTGACCTGTCTCATCTGCACGATCAAAGAAATTCGTCTTAATCGGACCAGGATTGACTGTTAGAACCTTAACACCAAAAGGAGCTAATTCCAATCTAAGGGCATCTGAAAAACCGACTACTGAAAATTTCGTTGCTGCATAAATACTACCTTTAGGGGTAGCCATTTTACCAGCTTGAGAGGCGATATTAATGATTTGACCATGTCCTCTTTTTTTCATAGAACTCGCAATTTCTTGAGTCAATGCAATTAATGAAAGTACATTTACTTGAAACATCTCACTGATGACTTTCTTATCGAAATCGAGGCAGTCTTTAAATAAACCAAAACCTGCACAGTTTATTAAAATATCAATTTGTCCCACTTCTTCTTTTAATACAGATTTAAAAGAAGAGAAGTCATTCTCTTCTGACAAGTCCATCGGAAAAATATAACCTTCCTGACCAGATACTTCCTCACATTTCTCTAGAACCTCAGATAATCTTTCCTCATTACGAGCTACTAGAACAACTGTCCCCTTTCTTCTGGAGACCTCGTAAGCTAATTGCTCCCCTAAACCACTTGAAGCACCTGTAATTAAAACACGTTGGTTTAATAAATTTTTATTTTTTTTCACATCTACACCCTATATCGTTTCACTTTCTTCATTCCCTTTAAATGGAATGTCAATACAATCAAAATCACGTACTATTTGAGAATTAGGGAAAATATCTTTCGCTTCATTTTCTAATTCACGTGCACTATTGCCTACATATCTCGCACTAATATGAGTTAGTACTAGCTTCTCTACACCACTATCTCTAGCAACCTCCGCAGCTTCTTCAGTTGTTGAATGAAAGTACGCTTTAGCCAATTTCTTTTCATTCTTATTAAATGTACTTTCATGTACTAATAAATCTGCATCTTTTGCTAGTATTTCAGCATTATGATGTTTTCTAGTATCACCTAGTATGGTAACGATGCGCCCCTTTTGAGAAGGACCAACAAAATCTTTACCATCAATAATACGCCCATCTTCAAGCTGTACTTTTTCACCTTTTTTCAAACGGCCATATAGGGGTCCAGCTGGTATATCTAGCTCTTTTAATGCTTCTACTTGAAGTTCACCCTCATGGTCAGCCTCTTCAATACGATACCCATAACATTTAATACGGTGATCGAGAGGTAAACACGACACAGTGAATTGGTGGTCTTTAAAAATCACACCCGTTTCATCAATCTCATTGTAAATAATAGGATATTTGACATGAGATTCAGAAATTTTTAGACTCGTTTCCACATAGTTTTTAATTCCTTTAGGACCAATAATAGTTAGAGGTTCTTCCCCTCCTTGAAAAGATCGGCTACTCAGTAAACCTGGTAAACCAAAAATATGGTCACCATGTAAATGAGTTATAAATATCTTTTCAATTTTACGAGGTCTTAAATTTGTACGCAAAATCTGTTGCTGCGTCCCTTCACCACAATCAAACAACCATACAGCATTACGCTCATCTAATAATTTTAATGCCATACTCGTGACATTTCTCTGCTTAGCTGGTACCCCAGCACCTGTGCCTAAAAATTCTATCTCCATAATTACCTAACTTTCTATTAAAAACTGTGTGAACTAGTTGTCCTCAGTTTCTGATTTTGCTTCATTTTCCATTTTTTGAGCAGATTCAATCGCCTCTTCAACCTCTTCAAATTCAATACGGTTAATATGACCGCCTAATTGATTAAAAATCAAATCATTTAGTGGACGATTATCATCTTCATCCGCAATCATAAGTGCTGATGTTTCACCTTCTTTGATATGTGACGCGACAAATTCAAAAATAGCTGTTGCTTCTTTCACCTCTTTGACATCTTTTGCTCCACCAATCATACTTCCTGCAAACCAACCAAACATCATTCCTAACGGACCGCCTAATAAACCAATAAACATGCCAATAGTACTATCTTTTGCACTATGATTATTTCCTGTAAAATCAATAAAATCTTTGATTTCAAACTGATGTTTTCCATCTTCACTATGTCTGACAACAGCTAATTGTTCCCCTTTGATTTGTTTTGATACATGTAATTTCTTTATTTCAGAAAAAGCTTGATATGCTTTACTTTCTATATCAAAATTTAGCACAATAACACGTCTACTCATGGTATCACTCCTTTAGTTTTTCTTCCTCTTCATTGTATCAATAAATAGTAAATCTTGAAACTAATCTACTAAAAAAAGTACAAAATAAAACCAAGAATGCTTAACATTCTTGGTTTTATAAAATTAATCGATAAATTCAAATCCAAAGTCTTCGATACGAACTAAATCGCCATCAATAGCACCTTTAGCACGTAACGCTTCATCAATACCCATACCACGAATTTGACGCGCAAAACGCATCACGCTCTCATCATGATCAAAGTTAGTCATTTTGAATAATTTCTCTAGGTATTCACCTGAAAGAACCCAAGTAGAATCATCATCACGAGAAATATCAAATTGGCGTTCCTCTGGTGTGAATTCATAGCGAACCGTTTCTTCCTCTAATGACTCTTGGTCATATAATGGGAATTCTGGTGTTGTCTCTACTAAGTCAACAGTTGCACTCAATAAAGCATCTAACCCACGATTTGATAAACTTGAAATCGCAAATACTGGAATCTTATCTGCAAACTCATCTTCTACATTTGCATATAATTTTTCTTTAAACTTCTCTAAGTTTTCTTCTGCATCTGGCATATCCATTTTATTAGCGACAACAATTTGTGGTCGTTCTAAAAGACGCATATTGTGTGACTCTAATTCTTTATTAATGGCTAAGTAATCGTCGTAAGGGTCTCGACCTTCAATCCCACTCATATCGATAACATGTAAAATAACACGAGTGCGCTCAATATGACGTAAGAATTGTGTCCCTAAACCAATACCTTGAGAAGCACCTTCGATAAGTCCTGGTAAATCTGCCATTACAAAACTACGACCATCTTCAATCGATACCATTCCTAAGTTAGGAACAAGTGTCGTAAAGTGGTACGCGCCAATTTTAGGACGTGCTTTTGAAACAACTGACAAGATAGTCGATTTACCGACAGATGGGAAACCTACTAAACCAACGTCTGCTAAGACTTTTAATTCTAATTCAATTTTTCTTTCATCACCAGGCTCACCATTTTCTGCAATTTCGGGTGCAGGATTTCTTGGTGAGGCAAAACGAATATTACCACGTCCGCCACGTCCACCTTTAGCGACAAGCAACTCTTGTCCGTGTGTTAATAAATCTCCTATTAACACGCCTGTTTCTGCATTTCTAACTGTTGTCCCTGGGGGAACGGCCACATAAGTGTCATCAGCCCCACGACCATGCATTCCTTTACTCATTCCATTTTCACCTGGAGTTGAGCGGAAGAAACGGTTAAAGCGGAAATCCATAAGTGTACGTAAACCTTCATCTACTACTAAAATAATATCGCCACCTCGGCCACCATCTCCACCAGCTGGTCCACCATCGGGTACGTATTTTTCTCTTCTAAAAGCAACCATTCCGTCTCCACCTTTACCGGCTTTAACATCAATTGTTACTTGATCTAAAAACATGGACATATTTTTGTCCTCCTAATCTATTTCAAAGTCTCTTATTCATTTTACGTGTTATCTATGCGTTTGTCCATCAAATACTATATTTAAAAGAAAAAAACTGTAGAATTCTCATTCTACAGTTTAAATTATTAATTTAAAATAGTAACTTGTACTGAACGACGGCCCCAAGCAACAGCATCTGATTGACCCATATTTAAGTCAATGATGTTTCCTTGAATTGCGCCACCAGTATCTGCAGCAATCGCTTCGCCATAACCTTCAACATAAACACGACTACCTAATGGGATAACACTTGGATCTACCGCAATGACTTTATCATTAGGACTTGTAATTTGGTAACCAGTTGCAGTCATACCACCCATACCAAATCCATCATAAGCCGTTGCTTGAACTGTTAACGTACGACCAGACACTTCTTTATGTTGCTCCGGTTTAACTGTTTCTTCTTTAACTACCGCTTCAGTAGTTGCTTCTTCTGTCTCTGTTGTTTCTACTTCTGTTGCTTTAGTAGTAGCCTCTTCTGTTTCTGTTGTTTCCACTTCTGTTGCTTCAGTAGTTGTTTCTTCTGTTTCTGTTGCTTCTACTTTTGTTTCTTCAGTAATTGCTTCTTCTGTTTCTGTTGTTTCTACTTTTTCTTCTTTTGCTACTTCAACAGCTTCTTGAACTGTTTCTACTTCTGGAGTTTTAGCAACTTCTTCTGGAGTAGCTACTGAAATTTCACCATCTTCTGAAAGAATTAATTTTTGACCTTCAAAGATTAAATTCGCATCTTTAATGTTGTTTTTGTCTGCTAATTCTTCAAACTTGTTAGCAGCTCCTAAATAATCTAATGATAATTGTGATAATGTATCACCTTTTTTTACTGTATAAAGTGTATCAGCCAATGCTGCAGATGCCAAACCTACTGTAGTTGTTGCCACTGCAACAATTCCGAATACTTTTGTTTTAAAATTCATAATATAAGATTCTCCTTTAGAATTATCTGTTTTTGTCTCGTACTTGAGAACATACAAATCATAACAAGGAATTGTTACAGCCAAATATCAAGATGATTAATAGAAGATTAAGTCAAGTCAATCTACTTGTCATTTTTTGAACCCACACTCACTAAACCCTGATTTATCGCTATTCTTAGTTTAAAGAAATATGACATACTTTTTAATTTTTTTTAAAAAAATTTATTTTTTAGACAATTTAACAAGTCAAAATCATCAATTTTCAGCATATATTTCAAAAATAAGACAAATATTATTTGAATTTATGACCTATTTTTAATAATAAGAAGACATATAAGTAGCATTTTGTCTTAAAACAAATAAGAATATACTTTCAACTGATTAAACTCTCTAAAATTATAAATCAAGTTTCTACTATTATATATAAAATAAAACCAACACCAGTTTTTAGATGTTGGTTTTATCAAATTATTTATTTTCTACTAATTTAAAATTAGACCAAGGTTTCAAGAAATCCAACAAGAATAGTTCATCGGTAGATATTTTTCCAACAACGTTTACTCTGCCAT
The DNA here is from genome assembly GCF_029143285.1 of Vagococcus proximus. Classification (GTDB taxonomy): domain Bacteria; phylum Bacillota; class Bacilli; order Lactobacillales; family Vagococcaceae; genus Vagococcus_D; species Vagococcus_D proximus. The sequence continues at coordinate 229,786 of NZ_JAPDSH010000001.1, read as the reverse complement.
CATTCTTCATTTCTTTGATCGCGATTTGTGTCTCTCCTTTATATTGACCATATCCTACATTGTCAATCAGGACATCCCCTTTTTTCATATCCTCTGTGTTGTGAGCTGGGAAAGGTAGGTCTTTATACTTGATGCGTGTCATTGTTGAACGTAAAATATATTCTGAACGATCACCACGATAACTATGTAAATTATTAAATAAAACTTCACGTTCATCCTCAGTAATATCCTCTGCAGGATCAACTTTAATACTCGGATAATCAGCAAAAAATGCTTCCGACATAGCCTTCATTTCTTCTTCCGATGCATAGGCATTAGCAATAAGAATATCATCAATTAAACCTGTCAAAACTAAATGTTTCACTTGGGTTCCAATTTCTAATTCTCGGTGATCTTCTAGCGAACATAATCCATCTTGTGTTGGCCATGGTCCAAATGTAGCTGCTTGAGAATTAACAAATGCCATTGTATTAATTCCATACTTTCTGAATTTCTCAGAACAAAAAACAAAATGCTCATACCCTAAGCCACTATAACGATGCGGATAAAAATTATGTGATCCTAAAAGATTATTAACATTTGGCGAATACGTCATAATATTATCAACATAACTTGTCCCTGTACTCATGTTAATCTCCACTTTAATACCATACGGATTACGCGTCATTTTTGCTTCTTCAGCGCCTGTAAATCCAATATCTAAACGAACACCATCTGCTCCCATATCATGAAAGAACGATAAATCATCATATGAAATTTCTAATTGCTCAAATAGACTAGGATTAATATCAACCATGACTTCCATATCTAGACTGTTAGCATAATCCACTACTTTTTTAAAATCAGCTAAAACTTTTTCTTTATCGTCTTCAATTTGAAGTAAGCTTGTAAAGACACGCTTAAACCCATACTTGTGAGCTAAATCTAAATACGCTTGATCCTTTTCAAATGTTGAACGTTCTGGATAGATAGAGATTCCTAATTTTCCCATATTTTCCGCCTCCGATAAAAATATTTTATTGCTATCGTTATTATAACAACCCTAGTTAAATTAGTCTATATATTATAATGATTGGTATATATATGATTATAATTTTGTGTATTTTATAATAGCCCTATTTTTTTTTATAAATATTTGATATTATAAACATTATAAACTAAAAGAATGAGGGATCTGATAAAATGAAATCAAATAAATTTATTGTAAGCTTAGCAGCTTTATCATTAACAGCTGTGTTGGCTAGTGGTTGTTCTGTCGGTAATAAAGAAGAAACAACTCAAACCACGGAAGAAGCTACAGTTGAAACAACTGAAGTGACTGAGGGTGTTGATTTAAATACTCTAGACTTACCACAACTAAGTAAAGACATCGCTAAGGATGAGTCCGCTGTAGAAATGGATACAACGGAAGGTAAAATTAAAATTAAATTATTCCCTAAACAAGCTCCTAAAGCTGTTGAGAACTTTATGAAACATGCTAAAGATGGATACTATGATGACGTTAAATTTCACCGTATTATTGAAGACTTTATGATTCAGACAGGTGACCCGAAAGGTGATGGTACTGGCGGTGAAAGTATTTGGAAAGAAGAATTCGCTCCAGAAATTTCAAATCAGCTGTATCATATCAATGGTGCCCTAGCTATGGCTAGAACCGGTGGTGATGTTGCTCTTCCTACACAAGGAAGTCAATTTTATATTGTACAGAATGATAAGAATGTATCAGATGGGCTTCTATTAGATGACTATCCGGAAAAGATTATAGAAGCCTATAAAAAAGGTGGTGTCCCGTTCCTAGACTTCCAATATTCAGTATTCGGTCAAGTTATTGACGGTATGGACGTTGTTAACAAAATTGCTAAAACAAAAGTTGAAGATAGTGGACAAGGCGAACAGTCTAAACCTAAAAAAGATATTAAAATTAAAAAAATTAAAGTTATCCAAGAAGCAAAATAATAAATAAAACAGCATCTAGAAACCTACTTCTAGATGCTGTTTTTATTTATAAAGAATTTATAAAAATAATAAGTATAAACAGACTTATTTCATATGAAACGTTAAAATTAACTTAACAAATAAATTCCCACTTTTCCATGTTTGCAAAGATGAGATAATTATTTTAAAATAGGTTAGTTGGTGTTTAAATAAAACACTATATTAATAGTAGAAACTAAAATAAGGAGGAACACTTATGAAGAAAATCGGGATCGGCTATTCATCAGCAAAAATCATTTTAATTGGTGAACATTCTGTTGTCTATGGTGAACCTAGTATTGCCCTACCTTTCTCTGCCATTAATATAAAAGCACTGGTTACCTCCTCTACTACAAAAACTACCATTGATTGCGCATTTTATAATGGTCTATTGGATGATATGCCTGAACTCTTAGATAGCCTAAAGAAAGCCATTTTACTTTCCTTAGAAAAAATAAAGCAAACTCATACACCATTAGCTATTAACATTGTGAGCGATATACCTGCTGAACGAGGTATGGGATCCAGTGCCGCTGTTGCAGTGGCCTCGGTCCGAGCTATATTTGATTATTTTAATGTTAACTTACCATATAGCCTACTACTTCAAATAGTTAATGAATCAGAAAAAATTGCTCATGGAAATCCTAGTGGTATAGACGCTTTAATGACAAGTAGCGACACACCCTTTTTCTTTATAAGAGGCCAATCACCTGAGCCCATCTCATTAAATTTAAATGCTGTATTAATAGTAGCAGATACTGGAATCACGGGACGAACTAAACAAGTAGTCGCTTCCATTGCAGAAAAATACGAAGATGAACAACAAAATGGCCCTTGTCATTCGGCTATATATCAACTTGGTCAACTAGCCTACTCAAGTAAACACTTTATTGAGTCTAATCAGTCAGTTGAACTTGGTCGTACTTTTAATGAGGCACAGCACCTTTTGTCTTTATTAGGTGTGTCCAGTCCTGAATTGGATACATTAATTGCAGTAGCACGAGAAAATGGCGCTTTAGGATCAAAATTAACAGGTGGTGGCGCTGGAGGATGTATGATTGCCCTTGCCAACAATAAAAAAGATGCTGAACACATAACTACTGCTTTAAAAAATAACGGAGCCAAACAAACTTGGCTTTATGAAATGAGTGATATTAATGAAACAATCAGCCAAAGCTAAAGCGCATACTAATATTGCGTTGATTAAATATTGGGGTAAAAAAGATCCTGAACTGTTTCTTCCAATGAATAGTAGTCTTTCTCTAACACTGGATGAATTTTACACAGAAACTTCTGTTGAATTTAATACAGACATAGAAAAAGATTGCTTTATTTTAAATCATGAAGAACAAAGTGAAAAAGAAACACAGAAGATCAGTCGTTTCTTAGATTTATTTAGACAGGAAATTGGGTGTACTACTCCCATTCATGTTAGTAGTCAAAATTTCGTTCCTACAGCAGCTGGACTAGCCTCATCAGCTTCCGCCTTTGCTGCCCTAGGCGCTGCTATGAATAGTATTACTGGAATGAATATGGACCTTTCTACACTTTCTACCTATGTAAGACGAGGAAGTGGTAGCGCAACACGCAGCCTATACGGTGGTTTTGTTGAGTGGCAAATGGGTGATTGTAATGAAAATAGCCTGGCTGTTCCTGTAGATGACGCTAGCTGGGATATTGCCATGATTACTGTTGCAGTTAACACAAAACAAAAAACAATTTCTAGTCGTGAAGGTATGCAGTTAACTGTCGAAACGTCTAATTTTTATCCGAGCTGGATTGAATCTGCTACAAAAGACTTAAAAGATATAAAACAGGCCATCCATACAAAAGATTTTGAGCAAGTTGGACTTATAACTGAAGCCAATGGTATGAAAATGCATGGTACAATGCTTGGCGCATTACCTCCTTTTACTTATATGGAACCTCTTTCTTTAGAAGTTTTAGCAAAAGTTCGTGAAATACGTGGACAAGGTTGGCAGTGTTACTTTACAATGGATGCTGGACCTAATGTAAAAATACTCTGCAGACAATCAGAAGCAGAGGCTATTCAAACATTATTAAAAAAAGCCTTCCCAAATAATCCCGTGATTATTTCAAAAGTTGGCGGTGGCGTTGAACTTATTTAAAATTCAAATGCCCAGAGAGGACGTATGTCATGATAAAAGCAAGTGCTCCCGGTAAGTTATATATCGCCGGTGAATATTCTGTTTTAGAACCTGGTCACCCTGCTATTTTAGTAGCTCTTGATCAATATATAACTGTAAATCTAAAAGAAACAATTGGGCAAGGAACCATTCGTTCAAGCTACTCTAACGGACTTAGTATTCCATGGACGCGTAAAAATGGTCAATTCTACATTGATGAAAGAGAAAATCCTTTTGCCTATGTCTCACAAGCCGTTACGACAACAGAAGCCTACCTAGAAGAATTAGGGAAAAAACTAAGCTTCTTTGACTTAGAAATTGAAAGTGACTTAGATAACAAAGATGGTCGGAAATATGGTCTAGGTTCAAGTGGAGCTGTAACTGTGGCTACTATTAAAGCACTTTTAAAATTTCATAATGTAGATTGTGCTCCCCTACTCGTTTATAAATTAGCAGCCCTTACACACTTATCAATTAAAAGTAACGGCTCGTTTGGCGACTTAGCTGCTAGTAGTTTTGGCGGCTGGGTTGCTTATGCTTGCTTTGAACGATCGTGGGTTTTAGAAAAACTAAAAACACATTCGATTCATTCTCTTATACAAAAAGAATGGCCAAAATTAAAAATTGAACCACTTACTCCTCCTGAAAATTTAAATTTAATTATCGGATGGACTGGTTCACCTGCTTCAACAACTCAATTAGTTGATTTACTTAATGAAGAAATTAGTGAAGTTGACCACTATTACAACATTTTCTTAAAAAATAGTGTCGAAACTGTTAATACAATTATAGATGCCTTCAAAAATCAAAATCTTGCTATTATTCAAAAAGGGATAAGACGCAACCGCAAGCTTCTTCAGCATCTTGGTGCTAATAGTGGCGTTCATATCGAAACGGCTAGTTTGTTTGATTTATGCGAAATTGCGGAAGATTATAACGGTGCTGCAAAATCTTCTGGTGCTGGTGGCGGAGATTGTGGCATTGTCATTATTGATAAATCGATTGATACAATCCCACTTATTAAAGACTGGGAAAAGTCAGAGATTAGTCATCTCCCTGTTAGCGTTCATTACGAAAAAACAAGTATTGAAATTTAAGACATAAGGAGATTTTAAGTCATGTCTATACATATAAATAGAAAAGATGAACATGTTTTACTTGCTAATAAATTTTATACACCTGAAACTAGCAGTGATTTTGATGCCTTGAAATTTGTTCATCATAGTTTACCACAAGTAAACTATGATGATATTTCGATTACTACAACCGTTGCAGGCCTGACATTTGACACCCCTTTTTTCATTAATGGCATGACTGGTGGTAGTGAGAACACTTATCAAATTAACCGAGATCTTGCTACAGTAGCTAGAGAAACAGGGCTTGCTATGGCTTCTGGTTCAATTAGTGCAGCTCTTAAACATCCCGAAGTCATTAAAAGTTACAGCATCATGCGGGAAATCAATCCAAACGGTATTTTATTTGCTAATTTAGGAGCTGAACATTCTGTTGAGAATGGTAAGCGTGCTGTCGATATCCTGCAAGCTAATGCCTTGCAGCTCCATGTCAATGCAGCTCAAGAACTTGTAATGCCTGAAGGTGGACGACAGTTTGATCATTGGTTAAATACCATCCAGCTAATGGTTGAACAAGTCGGAGTCCCTGTCATCGTTAAAGAAGTTGGCTTTGGTATGAGTCGTGAAACTATTGAACTATTGAAATCTATTGGTGTCGCTTCTATTGATATAAGTGGCCGTGGTGGAACAAATTTCGCCGCTATTGAAAATGCACGTCGTCCTCATAATGATTTAGACTTCTTGGAAGACTGGGGCCAGTCTACTGTTATCTCACTTCTCGAAGCCTATAATAACCACGCATCACTTGATATTATTGCCTCTGGTGGTATAAGAACACCACTAGATATGATTAAAGCTTATTCATTAGGTGCTAAGTCGTGTGGTCTCTCTGGTCAATTTTTACACTTGATTCAAGAAAAAGGAATTGATGAAACATGTGAAACGGTTACTCTGTGGCAAGAACAACTCAAAACAATTATGACGCTCTTAGGAGCGCAAACACTTCCCCACTTAATAAAATCTGATATTATACTTTCTCCTTCATTGACATCCTGGTGTCAAAATAGAATGATTGACAGCTTACAATTTTCTAATAGACAAAAAAATACCCACGCCTAAGGGCGTGGGTATTTTCATGCACAACTCCAACCATAATCTTCAGTAATAATTTCAATAACTTTGAAATTAGGATCAATCAATGTTGATTGTAACCTAGCTAAAACACTCTCTTCAGACTCATCGATATTCGTTACAATACAACGTGAAAGTGTTTTTCCTTTAATTTCAAAAACAACTTTATAAACCATAACCGGATCAAAAGCATTGATATTATTCATAAGATTCAGCCTCCATTTGTTGTGTTATTAATGCAGCATTCTTCCAAAAGTAATATAACTAAAAGATAAAATAGCAAGTTTTAAGAACTTATCACTCTACCACTAAAGATACCTTTAACGAACAACGCTTAAGTATTATATCAACCTATATATAACTTTATTTCCCTCTGCAACTTAATAATAAACTATATAAGACCCAAAAACTATACTTTTTTCTCAACAAACACTTCATTTTTTTTGTTTTCTCCAAAATTAGTAGAATATACTAAAATTTATAAAATTCTTTTTGTTAAAAGGGTTGTTTTATATTATACTATATAGGAACCATGGAGGTGTATTGTGATAAATTTACTAACAACTAATGATGAAAAGAAATTATTGATTTTAGGTCACTTTGAAACTAATAATCATTCTCCAATCACCTTAGTTAAAATCAAAGAATTTACAGAGCTTTCAACATTTAAATCTGTTAATCTTTTAGATGAATTAACAGAAGAACTTTCACGTTTTCAATTTAACTGTTCTATTGAAAATAATAACAACAAGGAATTTACTTCCTTTGGGATAAATACTGAAGTTATCAATCAATATCGCTTACTTTTATTAAAACAATCCCCCTATTTCAAAATATTTATGTTTTATTTTTTAAATGGTAAAAATTTTAACCTGCTAACGCAGTCTTTAAGTATTAGTCAAAGTAATGCTTATATTTTAGTGAAAAACTTAAACGGTATTTTAAAACCTTACGATATTAAAATTCATAATAAAAAACTAGTGGGTGATGAACGACAAATACGTTTAAAAACGTTCGAAATGTTTAATTTCTACTTTAAAGGGATGGAATTCCCTTTTGAAGAAGCCCTTTTCAAAAAAATTGAACCTCTTATTTTTGAACTAAGCAAAGCTATTCCTATGAATAAAACACCTAACTTAATCTTAAAACTTAGAATCTTTCTAGCAATAAACTATTTAAGAATCAATCAAAACTTCACTATCGAACCTAGCGCAGATCGAAATTTTAATATTGAAAATTCTTTAGAATTGAAAAGGCTCTTTAAAGTTTGGGAAAATAGACTCTTAAGAATGAGTCAAACTGAATTAAATAATTTAATTTTCTATTCTGAATATCAATATTTACTAGAATTTCTATTCTCAGAGACAATTATTAACTATGATACGATTTTAGATAACGTTGAAATACCTGAAATTGTTGTAGAACGTTCTAATGAGTTTCTAAAACTTTTAATCAATATGAACTATCTAGAAATTAATAGTCTTAATTACTACAAACTAGAAAAAAAATGTTATTCTATATTCTTTAAACGTTTCTTTTACAGCTATCAAATAGATAGTTTCTATGATAAAACCTCATATGAGCAATATTCTGAGCTATATCCTAATGTTAGTGGTGTCATAATGACTTACCTTGAATTAATTGAACAAAATGATTTTTCAAATCCCGAAAATATCTTGCTTTATTATGACTTATTATTTGCACTACTTACCTTACTACCCGTGAGTACATTTGAAGCTCCAATACATATCTGTGTCGACTTTTCTCGTGGCGATAGTTATACTGAGCATATAAAAAATAATATTCGATCATTCAACTCGTTAGAAATTCATTTTGATGATATAATAACAGATGAAACCAGTCTTTATATTTCAGATTTTGCAACCTATGAATATCGTATACCGCAAGTAATATGGCGAAATCCTCCAACTACAAACGACTGGAAAATACTTGGTAATACACTTATTGCCTTAAAACAGGAGAGATAATATGAAGTTAAAACGCCTATCCACTGCGGCACTTTTTTCACTGCTACTTTTTCAACAAGCTAACGCTGCCGAAGACAATGCTAGTGAAAAGACAATTTACGTTAAGCGTCACACAAAAGAACAGGAAACAGCTACTGCACCTCAAGACTCAACTAAAGAAGTAACACCACCAGTGAATATTGGAAATAAAGCACCGGATAATGTCAAAACAAAAGCAAAAGTTGTTAGTTTTTATAAAAAAGAAGATCGTAATACTAACACTAAGTCTGAAAAATACAATGAAGATTATTTTAATGACTCAATATCTTTAGCTAAAACTCCTATGGTTCTAAATGGTAGCAACCCTTCCGGAGGTCTACCACCAGAAGCCGTTCAAGAAACATCATATTTGGGTAACTGGATGGGAACTATGTCCGAATCAATTAATCGCTAAAAAAACTCTAATCCTAGGATTAGAGTTTTTTTTTAATAATTATGTTTATAAAGAAGTGATGTTAATCCAATAAGAACAAATCCTAGTACAATTAAAACTGTGCTACCTTTTCTTTCACCTGTTTGTGGTAATTTTGAAATAGTTTTATTTGGCACCTTAGGCATTACCGGCTTATTAGGGATAACTGGTTTACCTGGTACAATCGGTTTATTTGAAATTACCGGTTTACCTGGTACAATCGGTGTCCACGGTATAACTGGTTTGCCTGGTACAATCGGTGTCCACGGTATAACTGGTTTGCCTGGTACAATCGGTGTCCATGGAATGACTGGCTTACCTGGTACAATCGGTGTCCACGGAATGACTGGCTTACCTGGTACAATTGGAATCATTGGAATAATTTTAGTATTTTCAATTTCAATTGTTACTGTATTTGTTTCATTTTCAACCACACTTATAGTGTAAACTTTTTCTGATAAGTCATAGCCATCTGGTGCTTTTGTTTCAATAATCGTATAGTCACCTAACTCTAAATCTGAAAGACTACCTTTTCCATCTTTATCCGTTACGATATGCCCAACAACTTCACCTTCAGTATTTTTAATATCAAATTCAGCACCCGCTAAAGTCACACCTGTTTCATCATCAACTTTAATGATTTCAATCGTTCCTTTTTTAGGAATCTCAGTATTTACAACTGTAACTGACACTGTATTCGACTCTTTGTTTTCTAGTACTGTCACAGTAATTGGCGTTGGATCTAATTCATAACCATCAGGTGCTTTTGTTTCAACAATTGTATAATCGCCTAACGGTAAATTTTCTAAAATAGCCTCGCCATTTTCATCTGTTATAAGGCTCCCAACAACTTCACCTTCCGTATTGAAAACATCAAATTCGGCTCCTGCCAAACGTTTTGTTTTATCTTTAGAGTCTTGTTTAGTTAGTTTGATACTTCCAAGTGGTGGCGCAGTAGGGTCATTCGTAATAGTTAGTTCTATAACACTCACTTCACCGTTAGCTTCTATTTTAACTGGGATTGGCGTTGAATCTAATTCGTAGCCATCTGGCGCTTTAGTCTCGACTAATGTGTAGTCACCAATACTTAAATTTTTAGATTTTGCTTGGCCACTCTCATCTGTCACAATATGTTGAACTACTTTACCATCCTTGCCTAGGATATCAAATTCTGCTCCTGCTAAAGTTTTAGTTTCATCTGTAGAGTCTACTTTTTTCACTTTAACAATGCCTTTGTTATCACCTGTTCCAGAACCGCTATTTCCAGTTTCTGGTGTCTGAACTGTTATTTCTTTCTCCTCAATATTCGTTCCTGTTAATTTACCCGAATTTTCATAATGAGGTGAATTTCCTTCATCAATATTTTTTGTGTTGTAATAGATTTCTACTGAAGCTTCAGGTTTTTCTAAATCGCCTAATTCAACATAAAAGCCTGTGTCACTTAAAATGAACTGTTCGGTTGGAATTTCAGACGTTCGAATAAAATTACCACTACTATCATAATGGCCATAGTATCCAAATATTTCAGTAGGTATCATTTCTTGCATTGAGCCTAACGTATCCGTATAAACAGCATTTTTAATTGTTTGACCTGCGTAATTTAGTCTAACAATCCAAGATGTTTTTGTTCCATTCTCAATTGTTTCGCCCCATTTTTGAAGTATTTCATTAGGGTCTCCTTCTCCAGGTGGCGTAACGGTTACAATAATTTCACCATCTTTACCAATTTCTAATGGGACATCCTCTTCTACATTTATGGTCTCTTCTTTCCACTTTGTGGTAAAACCTACAGTACCATGACGACCATCTTCTGGATTTTTTTCGTAGTAATCTGTAAATGTTACGACAACTTGACCTGTTATTGGATCAACCTTTGCATTTCCAATAATATCTCCATTTTCGTTTGTTATTGGAAACTCAGCCTTGCCAGTCGCTTTTAATTGCTCTGGAAAATCGAAGGTCATCGTGTCGCCTTCTTTGATTTCTACACCATCTGGAATACTCCATTCGTACTCCACACGTGTATTTTCATGAATACCAACACTTTCACCTGAATTTATGACTGTTCCATCTTCACGTTGAAATTCACCAGTGAAATCAAATTCAATCTCCTTATAGGGTCTCATCGCTGCTTGTTCTTCAGTCGCAGATGTCTCCGTTTCGCCATAGTTTTCACTATCTGATGAACTTAAATCTGTACCTTGTATCTCTTCTTCAGTTACTTCAGAACTTTCATTCATTAAGGATTCAGAACTTTCAGTTGCTACCTCTGACTCACTACTTTCCATGACTTCGATTTCAGTAGTTAGTGTTTCTTCTTGCACTTGAACACCTTCTTGCGTTGGTGCTTCATTAAACTCAGCCGTTACATTTGTTTCTTGGGCTACTTCGCTTGCTGCAAGTGTTGGCGCAAGGTTAGCACCTAAAATAGATATTGATGCTAATAAAACAATACCTTTTTTTACTAGTTTTTTCATAATATCAGTCTCCTTTTTTGACTTTATATTCAAAATTCATGAATGATGGTTTCACCCTTTTTAAAGTCTAAAAAGAAAAACAATACATCACTCACAAATCAACTTTTAATTCATTCGTTAAAAAAAGTATTATTTGACTCTACAGTTTTTATTATAGCTTATATGACCTAATATGAAACGATTATTCAATTTATTTTCATTAAAAATTTTCAAAAAACATAAAAAACCAATAATAATAAATAAGCTATAAAAAAACATACTCTTTTCATCATTATTGGTTTCACTCTAGTACTTACATGTTCTCTAGCATCAAAATTACGCGTTCATACAGCGGTTTTTCTTCCTCTAAATCCGACCTTATAATAACACCGACATCAGCATTATTACTAATAATACCATCTACATTTAAATTCAAATATTTTTTTAGTAGTTCTTCTTTATTCACTGTCCAAATAAACATTTCTTTATCTAATTCTTCGATTTCTGATATTAACTTCTCGTTTACTGAAAACTCTTCAATAACATATATATCATGATCTGATTTAGGTGCATGCCCAATTGTTAGCGGAATAACATAACCGGTTTTAATGTAAGGGGCTTTTTCTTTAATTTCATCTAAAACATCTTTATCTAACGACTGAACGATATAATCAGTGGCTACTTTCTTTTCCTCAAGTAAGTTGATTAAATTATCAACCATCTCTTTTGATTCTTTCCCATGTGGTTTAACTTCTACAAGTAAGTTAATCCCTAACTCCTTAGCCCTATCGATATAACTCGCTAAGTCGGGAATAGTTTCCGTAAATCCATTTTGCTTCATTTCATAGGATGTAAGTTCTTCTAGATTAAGATCATAGGTATTTTTAGAAGTACCTGTTAACCGTTTTAAATTAGTGTCATGATAGACAATAAATTTTCCATCCTTACTCTCTTGGATATCCATTTCAACCATCTCAACATCACTAGAGGCTGCAGCCTCTAAAGAACCAATAGAATTTTCTATTCCACCTTTCATCAAACCACGATGTGCAATCATAGTTGTCTGTGGTTGATAAATCAAAGTTGTAACCGACCACATATTTACAACACTTAATCCAACAAATAGTACTATACCAATTATTACTAAGGCTGGTTTTGGTTTAATATAAGCTCTCTCTTTCTCTAAACTTTCACTTTCTTTCCCGATAATCGTTTCAATAACAACATTAACTATTAGCGCTTGGATAAGTCCACCACCAAAAAATAATAACATCTGCATTAAAGTCAAAACACAACCTGCTACATACGGTGATAAGGATGGTTTTAATATATCACTAGCAAGAAGTGGCAGACCTATAATCAATACGGCTATTAATGACAAAACTGATATTACAGCTGCTACCAATAGTAACGTCATCATATTTTTTAAGAATTTATGCTTACTTCTTTTCCAACTTAAACTGATAGCCTCTCCTAATGTTCTATTTGATTCTTCTACGAAGTAGTAAACAACATATAACAGTCTCATTGAAAGGTAAGCTAATATAAACATCACGATGAACCATAAGTACTTGCCTTTTGCTGTTAAAAACAATTCATCTACGATAAAATCAGGTATTTTTATTGATTTTAATAGTTCTGATTTAAATCCCAACGATGCCAATGGGAGCACTAATAAAAAATAACTTCCTATAATTAAGAAATGTGTTGAAAGAAAATAGCGTGCTTTTTTTAATAATTCTACTGTTAATGATTTAAAACTCACATCTTGACCTTTTCTCTGTCTTATTCCTAATAAGAAATAAAAGCCAAGTTCATAAAATATAAAATAAACAATTAATAAAAACCATATAGCTAACAAAAGTAAGGCTATTGGACTTTTAAAAAACAATGTTACGGTCTGGTCCGTTAAGTTTGAAATATTCAAATGATTTAAAATGAGATAAAAAAGACTAGATAACAGTGGTAAAACAAACAGCAATCGGATACCTTGTAAAAAGATAGTACTCTTTAGATATGTTTTCTTGTGAGTCAAAATTCTACTTATTGAGTTTTTTATATGTATGACTATCTCTCCCATGAGTCTTCTCCTCCATCCTATACTTCTTACTCTAACCATATACCCACTTACACACTAATTCAAGTAATTACTCTGTATAACCTCGTTTATAAGCTACTAATTTTACTAAACAAAAAAAACTAACCATATTGTAACGGTTAGTTTAAATTTTTTTCCTTTTATTTGCTTCTATTTTCTGAATAACCTCTAGTGCATCGAGGTATTTCCTTTGGTCATCTGACGATAACTGATTAAAATCATCCATTATCATAGTTTCATATTTTTTATATAGTTTTTGGGCGACTTTCTTCCCTTTAGGTGTAAAGGAAACATAGAATAAACGTTTGTCTTCTTCAGACTGAACTTTTTGAACCAAATCTTCTGACACTAACCTTTTTAAAATACGGCTGGTGTATCCCTTATCCAAATCTAATTCTGTCTCAATTGTTTTAGCTGACAACTCTCCTTGTTCCCAAATTTCAAAGATTATCCTAATCTCATTGAAATTAAACGAATCATCTGCTAATTGTTTCTCTAAAAATATCAGGTAATTTAAAAACGACTTAATCGAAGCATTTACTTTGTGACCATTGGCCTTTATCATGCAACAACAACCTCCTTAACACCTTCTTACTCTTATAATACGTCTATTTAATAAGAAGTACAATTAAAAAGTAAGCTTTTTCATATTTTTTTTTGATAAGAAATGACAAAAAACATACAAAATGAATCATTATTACACATTTAGACTTATAACTGTATTCAAACCTACCATTCAGATGCTAGTACTGCATAGTAAAACTCATCCCACCATTCATCTTTAACGGGAATACATTGCTTGAAAAATCCTTCTCTTCTCATTCCTAGTTTCTCCATAAGTTTATAAGAACCATGATTATCAGGCTGACACGTTGCAATAATTCTATGAATAGTTAGTTGATCAAAACCATAAGTCATAATAGCATTTGCTGCCTCATAACCATAGCCTTTAGAATGAAATTGTTTATTAAATACCCAGCCAATTTCGTATGAGTGATCGCCAAAGAAAGCTGCGAAATATAGATGGCCAATAACTTGATTTGTTTCTCTCAACTCAACAGCAAAATACTCTTCTTTTTTCTTTTGTTTCCCTATTAACTCAGACACTTTAGCCAGATCAAAAACTTCTTCAGGTAAAAAATACATGGTTTCTTCATCACCTAGAAATAAAAGCGCCTCTTTTTTATCTTCATCTTTATACGACCTAATAATTAGTCGTTCTGTTTCAATCTTCATCGTGACACCCCTTTATTTCAAACTATCCATGATATCTGATAAATCAATAGACATGACTCGACCATCACGCTTAGTCTTAGCTCCTTTATTAGACAATTCTTTTCCTATCTCACCTAGTATGTCTCCAAAGACATCTTCAACACCATTATGCTGCTCGACTTTTGGTACAGTTTTTTCCCCAAAGATTGAGCCCAAAATATCATCTAAACTAGGTTGGTCATAGGTGACTTTTGTTTCGCCATTACGGGCAGCTTTTTTCATGCGTTCTGTTATATCAACAGCCGCCTTTTGCCCTGCCTCTAACGGAATACCTCTAGCCGCCCTATCCAATGTCTGCAATTGCTTCTGAATAGCTTCCTGTGCTGTTCCTTGAGGTTCTTGCCCACTCTCTTCTAAATAAATTTCTTTTCTATTTTCATTTAACCCTGTTGCGCCTAATAAATCAGTTAATAATCCCATAAGACACCCCTTTAATCTAGTTAGTTTACCACCCTATTTTAACATAATTCTTCTATTGAAATCTATTTCAAGCTCGCTAACCTCTTTATGATGCCATTAGTTTGACAAGTGACATGCTGTCACCTATAATTTTAAGTAGTAGTTGGTTCAGAACCACATTTAATAATTGGAGGTGACACCATGCCCAAAGAGACCTTTTTTAACTTACCAATAGAAAAAAAGACCATCGTTTTAGATGCCGCTTTAAAAGAATTTTCAACAGCAAGTATTCATGACGCTTCTGTTGCAAATATAGTTCGCGATAGCCAAATATCACGTGGTAGTTTTTACAAGTATTTCGAAGACATAGAAGATTTATATCATTACCTCTATCACACCGTAACAGGAGAAGCACACGGAACTGTAATGGATGCAATAAAAAAAGCAGAGGGTGACTTGTTTGTAGGCTTAGAAACCTATTTATTTGAGTTAGTGGATGCTTACTCAACTGATAAATATCATGATTACTTTAAAGTTGTCACACTTAACTTATCTTATATTACGGAACATAAGCTTGCTAAAAAAGAGGAACACGCAACGTTTACAAAAACAGCTCCTAAAGATTTTACTAAGATGATGAAAACTGACAACTTAAAAATAACATCACAACAAGAACTATTAGATTTTTTTAAGGTCCTTGTTCCTGTTATACATCAGTGTCTCAATGATTATTTTGTAAATGATTGGGATCAAACAGAGCTACTAGACCAATACAATCGCCGAATCAAATGGCTGAAATATGGCATATTAAAAGACGAATAGGAGAATTATTATTATGATGAACAAATTAGTTAAAACAAGTACTTTTTACCTTATTTTTGGATTAGCCCTAGGTGTTTTCTACCGCGAGTTTACAAAAATCCAAGACTTTGAAGGGACAACACAATTATCTGTCACACATACACACACATTGGTATTAGGAATGATGATGTTCTTAATCGTGTTACTTTTAGAAAAGAACTTCAACTTATCTCAATTCAAACAATTTAACCAATTCTATATTGTTTATAACGTTGGATTACTATTATCACTAGCTATGATGATTTTCCACGGTACTATGACTGTTTTAGGAACTGAAACTGGACCAGCTATTTCAGGTATTGCAGGCCTTGGACACATCATTATGACTGTTGGATTAGCATTATTATTCCATTCAATTTCAAAAGCTGTTAAGTTAGTTCAAAAATAAAAAATCAATTTCATTGACCTTTTGGTAAATAAGGCTTAGCATGGAGTATAGAGCGCTATTACGAAAGGATGAGTTAGAATGAAAATAGGTATTGTTGGTGCAACTGGTAAACAAGGGACTCTCCTACTTTTGGAAGCAATAAAACGAGGGCATGAGGTCACTGCTCTAATCAGAAATCATGAAAAGTTAATGCAAGATGTTCCTTTTATTGAAAAAGAATTATATGATTTGACTGAAAAAGAAGTGGCCGAATTCGATATTTTAGTAGATGCGTTTAACGCACCTAAAATTATGCCACAACTTCATCAAACGTCACTTCGTCACTTGGCAAAAATTTTAAAACACGGTACGACTAGACTTTACGTTGTAGGTGGAGCAGGAAGTCTGTTTGTTGATGACGAAGAAACGACTCGTTTATTCGAAACAGAAGATTTCCCTGAAGCATTTTTACCTGTCGCAAAAAGTATGTTTGCCGCTTTGGAAGAACTTAAAGCAACAAAAGCAACTCATTGGACTTATGTAAGCCCTGCTGCTGATTTTGATTTCGAAGGTGAAACGACAGGTCACTATACAATTGCCACAAATCATTTGACTCTTAACACGGATAACAAAAGTTATATTAGTTATGGCGATTATGCTAAAGGTTTTCTTGATATTATTGAAAATACTGGCTTCGACAAAGAACATATCTCTATTGTTTCTAAATAAAACTCAAGCCTAGGCTTGAGTTTTTTTTACATCTTACAATAATGTTAGAGGATTGCAACCTATAGAAATGGCTCATCTTCTTACTCTCATTCATACTGTATTTAGATACATTTTGAAAGGATGAGAGAAATGAAAAAAATAATACTATTACTTTGTTTGATTATGATTGGGTCTCTAATTGGAAGCTATCGCTACTTTTACGGTCGGGAAGATTACTATACAAAAATAACAACCAACGGCAAGGTTGTTACACGTGGCGGAAAAGAACCTTTTCCTGACTATACTTACAACCTCCCTGCCTATGATGCAGATGGTACTAAAAGAGAAGTTGAATTTAACAGTACGATTGGTCGCCCAATTAAGCGAAACGCCTATCTTAAATTAACAATTAGTAAACGATACGGTGTAACAAGTTGGGAAGAATTAAAAGAAGAACATATTCCAACTAAAGCACTCTCCCATTTAAAGTAAAGGCTGATCGCCTTTACTTTTTTTATTATCTCACTATGCAAAAAAAAGACTGAGAAATTTCCCAGTCTTTTTCTTATTCTTTTGTTTTTGGTAAAACAATATTTTTATATAGTTGTGTCGTCACAAGATAATAAATAAAGTAAACAACACTGTACACTGCGAATGGCAAGGCTATATATTCGTACGGATTTGGTATAAATATCGTGAACATTTTTAAACCTACTAACACATGAACCACACCTAATAAAGCAGGTACTAAAAAGATAATAAAAATCTCTTTACTCAACGATTTTACGAGTAACGAACGTCTCACCCCAATTTTGTGTAACATATCGTATCTTGCTACATCTTGATACGCTCCTGATAAAATCTTAAACATCAAACAACTTGCAAGCATTGCCAAGAATGCAAAGCCTAGGAAGAAGCCCATGAACATAAACCCACTCGCCATCCCTTGAACACTTTGATACATATCATATTTACTCATATTGCTAGCCGCTTTAGGATTTCTCGCCTTTTCTAACTCATGAATTTTTTTGAAGTGATCAACTTGTGCCATATAATCTTCAACACGAACGACTTGGACATCATTTTGTTTCGCTTCAATAGAATTAAACGTTTCTTGTGAGACTACTTTATAGGTTAAAGCAAAGATATTTTCTGTGCTATAGCTATCAGCCAATTGAGAAAAAGCATGCGTTATGTAGTATTCACCCTTTGTTTGACTTGAATACTCGTGGTCCACTTTTAAATTTTTTACTGGAACAATTGGGTTCATAAATGGATTTTCAACATTTCCTTCTTCTTGCATTAACAGTGGTGCTTTTTCAAACTCACTTGCTACAAAATAAGTTGTTCCATCTTTTGTTTTAGATTTATAATGAATTTTTTCTTTCGTATCTAATTGATCAATTTCGTTTTGAATTTCCTTTGTCGCATTATATGTTACCACATCATTGTAAGTCACCTTTAGAATATCTTCTGAAAAGTTTTTAAAGGCTTGACCTACTGTTACTGCTCCTAATGATAATGCTAATAACATGGTCACTAAGCCTAATACTCTTGCTAGTGATGACGCTTTAAAACTTAATTGAGACAGCGTAAAAATACGAATCCCTTTACTACTATATCTTTCCATACCTTTAATCCATGATACTACTACAGGTACTAATGAACCAAAGAATAGGAAGGTCCCTGGTGTAATAGTAAAGATAGCTATAAAGACACCAATCAGTTGTAAACTTTCCATATTCATCATACAGTAATAGCCAATTCCTATTAAAACAAGTGAAATAATCATTTTTATAACCGTAATCATAGGACGCTTTTTACGACGTTCAGACTGACCTTCACTATAGAGTAAATCAAGTGTTCTTGTTTTTCTAAACTTCGTCACATTAATAATCGTTGTGATGATAAATAAAATACCAAAGAAAATTACTGTAACAAGTAATGCCATTGGCACAAACGCAACATACGTTTTTGACGGTAAATCAATTGCTTTACTCAGATAATTTCCCATTACTTGAGCTAAACCCGTCCCTACTAAACCACCAATAACCATTGATAGTAAGCCAATAAAAATAGTTTCAATAGCAATCATTTGGCTAATTTTACGTTTTTTAGCTCCTAACATCATATACATGCCGTATTCTTTCTTCCGCATTGAAAGTAAGAATGAATTCGCATATAAAATATAGACTACCGTTATCATTCCAAGTAAGATTGCTCCTAATTGGAAAACAAAAACGACCATTTGAATCGCAGGAATGTTTTCTTTTAAAAAATCTGAATTTAAAGAGAGTGTTTGAAACATGTAGAAAATAGCGATAGAAATCATGAGACCCATCATTAATACAAGATAATCTTGCCAACGTTTTTTCACGCTGGTTAAGGATAATTTTAACATCATAAACTTACACCAAACTTTCTTTATCTAATTCTAACCCTGCTAGTACGGCTAAAATTTCTTGATAAAATTCTTGCTGTGTTCCGCTGCGGAATAACTCACGATAAATCACACCATCTTGAATAAATAAGATACGTTTACAATAGCTCGCACTTACCGCGTCATGAGTTACCATTAAAATCGTTGTTTTATAATCTTCATTAAGATCTTTTAAGGCGCCTAGTAAATTCTTTGCATTCTTCGAGTCTAAGGCTCCTGTCGGCTCATCTCCCAGTAGTAAAGCAGGATTATGAACCAATGCTCGCGCAGCTGCTACACGTTGTTTCTGACCACCCGAGACCTCTGTAGGATAGTTTCCTAATATTCTTTCAATATCCAATATACGAGCGATGTCTTGAACTTTTTTCTTAGTTTTTGCATGAGATACACCTTGAAGTGATAACGGTAAGCCGATATTTTGTCTCATGGTTAAATTTTCTAATAAATTGAAATCTTGAAAAATGAAGCCGATATTTTTTGCTCTAAAATCTGACAACTGTGAGTCTTTTAACCCAGTTAAACTATTACCAGATATTTTAATATCACCGTTTGTCGGATTATCTAACGCTGATAAAAGATTAAGTAGCGTTGTTTTCCCCGAACCTGAAGGTCCCATAATCCCAACAAACTCTCCCTCTTCTATATCAAAGGTCATGTCTTTGATTGCTTCATGTTGTTTTTCACCTTTTTTACCATAAACTTTTTTTATATGAGAAACTTCTAGTACTTTTTCTGTCATTTTATTTCCTCCTATGCGCTGTGCGCTTTATCTTATACCATTAGTTTACTCTCCCTTAATAAGAATGACCTCTGATTCATCTTACAATTCATCTGACTCATCTAACACTTTTGTCACATGAGCAAAAAAAAAGAAAGAGCAATTATGCTCTTTCTTTTTATGATAATAATTTAAGCGCCATTGTAGATCCTAAAATTAAAGCAATACACGCTAAACGCTTAATATCTGTTGAATCTTTATATAAAATAATTCCAAGAATGGCTGTCCCCACTGTTCCTATTCCAGTCCAAATGGCATAACCTGTGCCCATCGGAATCGTCTGAAGGGCAAATGATAACATCAGCAAACTGCTTCCCATGGTAAAAAATGCAACAACAATTGCTTTTTTATTCCCCTCTGCAATGCGTTTAATATTCCAAACACCTAATACTTCCATCAAGCCTGCGCCTACTAAAGCTAACCAATGCATCTATTTCACCTCATCCTTGTCTGTCTCAATTAATTTCAGACCAATAATACCTAATAATAGAGTTCCCATAAAGACAATCTTTAATAGACTAATTGATTCTCCAAAAAATGTAACACCTACAATAATGCTTCCTATTGACCCTAGGCCTGCAAAGACTGCATACACTGTCCCAATGGGTAACTTTTTAACGGATGATGTCAGTAAATAAAAACTAACCACTACTCCTATGGCTGTTAACACCCACTCTAATACTGTCGAAGCGTGAGCCAAACCACTGACCCATACCAATTCAAACAGTGAGGCAAACACTACTTTTAACCATTCCTTCGTCATACTCATTCACTCATTTCGATTTTTAATTTTAATGTGATTATTCTGTCCATGAAATCATACGATCAAAGACGTCTTTTCTAAGTTTAGGATCAAGAGGTTCTGCCTTAAATAATTCAGCATAATATAAACCATCAATCGCTAAACGAATAATAGTAGCAAGTACTGGATCGTAACCATCTGATACTAATTTAGATTGGATAACTTCAAAACTTTTTGCATCGTTACCTTCTTTTTGACTCGCCATTGCTCCAGCAACTAAGGCATTTGTTATCTCAGTTTCTCCCAAAAGATCTAAATCAGCTACTCCTAATAACGCCCTTGTCCATACACCTTTAGCCTCTTCATGTTTTGCAGCTTCATTTTCAATTCTATCTAGGTAATCTTCATCTAACATATTAGCTAATTCTACTAATAATTGATCTTTATTTTTAAAGTAATGCGTCACGCCACCTTTACTTAAACAGGCTTGTTTCGCGACCTCATCGATTGTAATATCCGTTAGACCTTTTTCTGCCAATAACTCACTGGCACTTCTTAATATATATTTTTTTCTTTCTTCAACTTTTGATAAATTCATAGTTCCACTCCTTTTATTAACTTATTATTCACAAACAAAACGAACAGTCGGTTTCTATTTTAAGATACCTTTTATAAAAAGTCAATCTAATCCTAAAAAAAATCCTAGCCTAAGCGGCTAAGATTTTTAACTTAATCTATTTAAAATTTTTTCTAAAGATAATTCTGATGTGTTACTAAGTCTGTAATTTGCTTCTTTCATCGACTCTTTATCTCCTACACCTACTGAAAACATTTTTGCTTTATTGATGGATTCAATACCAGCTGATGCATCTTCTATTCCTATACATTCCTCTGGCTTTAACCCTAGTTGACGTGCGGCGGTTAAGAATATCTCTGGATCTGGTTTACCTTTAGCTAACAACGAAGGATCAACAATTGTATCAAAATAGCCACTTAAATTAAGACGCTCTAAAATAACAGGACCATTCTTACTTGCCGAAGCTAATCCAAGTAGATAATTATGCTTTTTAAGCTCAGTTAAAAAATCTAAAACACCAGGTAAGATGTGCTCCGGTGTCATTTTTTCAATTAACTTAACGTACTCTCCGTTTTTTTCCGCTGCCATCGCTTCTTTTTGAGCTTCTGTAAACTCAGTTTTTCGTCCACCGAACTCTAAGATTCGATTTAAAGAATCCATACGAGAAATGCCTTTCAACTGTTCATTGAATTCACGGTCAATCGTAATACCATAATTTGAGGCAAGATTTTTCCATGCTTCAAAATGATAGTCTGCTGTATCTGTAATAACACCATCTAAATCAAAAATAAATCCTTTAACACTCATTTTTCTCCACCCTTTTAAAAAAAGTAACCAAATAATCGAACATTATCTGGTTACTTTTAAGTTTAATTTAATGCTTTGACAAACTCAGTTTCAAGTAAAATAGTTTCGTCAAATAACGTTACATCTAATGGCTCACCTTCTAATAGAGTAATTTTGACTTGCTCTTTTGTTACATCTACTTCAAGCAGTCTCTCACGATAGTTCAGTTTGAAACGATAACCATCCCATTCTTTTGGCGTAAAGGGTGCTAATTCAAGTTTTCCTGTTAGTGTTCTCATTCCAGCAAAACCATGAACAACAGACAACCATCCACCACTCATTGAGGTAATATGTAAACCATCTTCTGTATCATTATTGTAGTTATCCAAATCTAATCTAGCTGTTCTGGCATAAAGTTCTACTGCTTTCTCTTCCATGCCTAATTCAGCTGCTAAAATACTGTGCACACACGCTGATAGTGAGGATTCATGTACAGTCATTGGTTCATAGAAATCAAAATTGCGCTGTTTCTCTTCTTTAGTATATTCATGTCCTAAGAAATATAACCCTTGTAAGACATCCGCTTGTTTAATAAACGGTGAACGTAATACACGATCCCAAGACCAATTTTGATTAAGCGGTAAGCACTCTTTAGGTAATTCGGAAACTGGGCGTAAGTCTTTATCCAAGAACGTATCGTGTTGAACAAAAATCCCTAACTCTTCATCGGTTGGATAATACATCTTGTCGATAATATCTTGCCATTTTGCTTTTTCATCTTCAGTGATAGCTAATTCTTTTAACTTATCCGCAGATATTTTTTCAAGCGACTCTAACGTAAAACGTAAGACCCAAGTTGCAATGGTGTTTGTGTACCAGTTATTATTAACATTATTTTCATATTCATTTGGTCCAGTTACACCGTGAATCATGTATTGATTACGACGTTTTGAAAAATGGACACGATCTTCCCAGAATCTTGAAATTGCAACTAAGACATCTATCCCTTCATTGACAAGATAACTGTCGTCCCCTGTATAGGTAGCATAATTGTAAATCGCATGAGCAATCGCACCATTACGATGAATCTCTTCAAACGTAATTTCCCATTCATTGTGGCACTCCACTCCTGTAAAAGTAACCATTGGGTAAAGCGCACCTTTTAACCCTTGTTGTGACGCATTATGATAAGCACCATCTAGTTGTTGATGACGGTATTTCAGTAATTGTTCACTAACTTCTTTTCCTGTTACCGATAAGTACATCGGTACAATATACGCTTCCGTATCCCAGTAAGTAGCACCACCATATTTTTCACCAGTAAAGCCTTTCGGTCCCACATTTAAACGGGCATCTTCACCGTAATAAGTTGAAAATAATTGGAAAATGTTAAAACGCATGCCTTGTTGCGCTTCATCATCTCCTTCAATGATGACATCTGCTTTATCCCAACGTGATTGCCATTCTGTTATATGAGATGATTTTAACGTGTCCCAACCTAGCTCAACAGCACTTTCTAAGATACCCTCACCTTTAGGAGCTTGTTCGGCTTCTACAATATCGCGGCTCGTTGTTACCGCCACATATTTTTCCAAACTAATAGATGAACCTGGAACTAATACATAACTGTATGTTTCTGCTACATATTTTTCACTTTCGTTCGTTACTTTTGACCCCTCTTTTGTGACAACTTTCATACTAGTTGTCACAGAAAAACGAGGTGTCCCAAATGGATTTTCCAACGTTTCCATTGTTAGATAATTCTGTTCGCCAACGTGACGTGCTTTTTCAATCCAAAAGACTTCATCATAATTACTATCTTCGTTGGTCACATTACCATCTAGTTTTGGTGTCAGCTCAATAGTAGCTTGACCTTTTAATGATTCCGCCGTCACTTTAACAAGCGCTAACTCTTGTGTAGCAACACTCATGAAGCGTTCGAATGTTAATTTAACTTCTAAGCCCTCTTTTACAACGGTATATTCGCGGTGTAATACCCCTGTTTTCATATCCAATTCTAAATAAAAATCACGATAAGTTGTTGTTGCAAGATCGATTTTCTCTCCTTCAATCACAACATCTATCCCAATAAAATTAGTCGCATTAATCACTTTACCAAAGTAATCAGGGTAGCCATTTTTCCACCAACCGACACGTGTTTTGTCTGGAAACCAAACACCTGCAATATACGTGCCTTGATGCGAATCACCTGAATAGCCCTCTTCAAAGTTACCACGCATCCCCATATAGCCATTTCCAATTGAAGTTAAACTCTCTTGTAACCTCATATCCTCTACTGCCAATTCTGTTGTCTTGATCTTCCACGGATCAATATCAAATAATCGTTTGAACATCGTCTGATTCTCCTCTAACTAAATTATGCTTGCTTCATTTTTCTAAGTGTTTGGTCTTCGTTAAACCTAGTCTTAACAAATACTGCTAATAACATCACGACAAGTCCCAATGATTGAATGCTTAAAACAATGGTCATATCAAATTTTATTAACCCAACAACCATTGCTAAAACACTACTTAATCCCATAGCATTGAGTATCAACGTAACAGATTCACGGAATGTTTTAATTGAAGAGGCTTCATTAAAACGTGTTACCCAAATAAAGAAGGCCCCTCCAATCACTAACACCAACTCGCTCATGAAAATCATTCCTGCACTCATCATGATAAGAGTTAGGGCTACAAATCCTTTATTTTGAATCAACCATTCTTGACTGATAGAGTTTTTAAATTCATCTAACGTTTGACTATCCGCCAAAGAAAATGATTTCGAATAGGCTACATCAAAGGCATAGCCTGATTTATCTTTTAAACTCATTCCTGTTTGATTAAAACTAATCCCACTTGAAAGTTTTGCCATCTCTTCTTTTGTTAAATTAAAGCCAACAGTTTTATCTTCATTTAAGAATACGTGAGCTGTTTCATTTAATTTCCCCTCACTAATGTCAGCTTCTTTTATCGCTGACACTGTCTGTTTATCTAATCGTGAAAAAGCAGATGGCATCAACGTTTCTAACGAAATACTTGGGTTTTTAGCAACGTTTAGAGTTACTGGAACAAGTAATAACGACGTTAAAAAGATAAAGACAACTAAAAGTTGATGTAGCTTTAATGATTTTCTACCTGTAAATACCGTCTCTGGTCGCATACTATTTTTAAAATAATTTAATGGGAATGGTAAGTTTGTCATTGTTTTCATCCTTTTTTAGCCTTTCGTTCCGCCTGCCAATAATCCTGATACAAAATGTTTTTGTAAGAAGAAGAATAAGGTTACGATCGGAACTGCAATCAGGATTGCTCCTGCTGCAAATAAGGCAACTTTTTGATCTTTAGAATTGCTAATAAATGATTGTAGACCTACAGCTACAGTGATTTTTTCTTGTGAACGAAGTAAGAAACGTGCCAACATGAAATCACCGAATGGCCCCATAAATGCCCATAATGCTTGAACGGCAATCATAGGTTTCACTAACGGTAAAATAATTTGCCAGAATATTCTGAAATGGCCTGCCCCGTCTAGTTTTGCTGATTCATCTAAATCATAAGGAACTGTGTCAAAATAACCTTTCATTAACCACGTATTCATTGGTATCCCGCCCCCAATATAAATTAAAGTTAGGAACCAATATTGATCTAACGCGTCTAATAAAAATGCCATAACGTAAAAGGCTGTTAAAGCTGCCATTGTTGGAACCATTTGAATAATTAAAAACAGTTTCAAACTACTTTTACGCCCAACAAAGCGGTAACGACTATAAGTATAACCAGATAACGTTACGATTATTACTTGGCAAACCATTGTTAGAACTGCGATGATTAACGTATTTTTATACCAACTTCCATATAACGTTTCTGAAAATAAGCGTTGGAAATTACTCAATGTCCATTTACTATTAAAATCTAGACTAAAGGCACTCACATTTCCTGCCTTAAAAGCTGAACTTACTGTTATTAATAATGGGTAAATAATAATAATTGATAACACGACCATGAATAGGTACGTAAAGAATTTACTCAGTGCAACGGTTCGTTTATATGAATGAGTTTTTTTCATCTTACATTCCCTCCATATCAAATGCTTTGGTTTTCTTAAAGACAATTAATGAAATTGAAATAACAATTGCAGAAATCAATAATGTGACTGCTGCTGCAACTGAATATTGTGGTGAATTTCCTGTTGTTAATTTATAAATCCAAGAAATCAAGATATCTGAAGATCCTGCACCACCACCAACACTACCAGGCCCACCATTATTAAAGAGATAAATCATAGAGAAGTTATTAAAGTTACCTGTATATTGTGTAACAAAGATTGGTGCTGCAACGTATAAAATCATCGGCAAGGTTATCTTATTAAAACGTGCCATTGCATTTGCGCCATCAATCTTCGCAGCTTCGTATAATTCACCTGGGATAGATTGTAAAATACCTGTTGTCATGACATAAATATAAGGGAAACCTAACCAGCCTTGAATCATGATAATTGCTACTTTTGTCCAAAATGGATCTGTTTTCCAGGCAATTGCACCAATATCAACAAACGGTAAATGGTTTAACATTGGAATAACTTGAGAGTTAATCGCACCAATACTGTCATTAAAAATATTTGAGAAACTCATAATTGTAATAAAGGCTGGAACTGCCCATGGTAATAAGAAGATAATCCCGAAAATTCGTTTTCCTTTAATAAATTCTTGGTTAGCAATTACTGCTGTGAAGACACCTAGAACAATTTGTAACGTTGACGCACACAATGTCCAAATAACTGTCCATGAAAAAACGGCCCCAAAGGTATCTCGGTAAGAGCTTAAGAAAAAGATACTAAAGAAATTTTTAAATCCTACCCAGTCAATTAGACTCGCTGGAGGAATATGATAAAAATCATAATTCGTAAAAGCCATAAATAATGTTACTAAAACCGGAAAGATAATTGTAAACGTCATAACTAAGTAAGCTGGTAATGTTAAAAGATAAGCAAATCCATTCTCTAACACATTATCTGTAACGCCCTTAGCTGTCGTGTTAACTGTCATTCCTGCATTCCACTGTTTCGCAACAGCTTTAGCATCTCGAATATTCAACACGTAGAAGATTAAAAATATCGCAGTAATTATAATTTGAAGGGTTCCTTCTATCATTAAAAATAGTGAATGATCTTCAATTGGGGTACTTCCTAATGTTACAAATCCTTGAAAAGCTGCCCCACCGAAACTAATCATTTCAATGACAAATAATAGAAAAATACCAAAGAATACAATTGCTTTAAATTTTTGTTCATTATAAAGCTGTCCTCCACCCGGTATTAAGGAATAGAGTGTTGCTTTTTTCACATCTTTTGGATTGGTTACTGTTCTATCCATCGTCTTTCTCCTCTTCTTTAAAAGAATTCGGCAGAGGAAGAAGCTCCTCTGCCGAAACACTAAACTAGATCATACCTTATTTCTATAATAGGAACTGGTCGTTTTATTTAGTATATTTTTGTGCAATCGCATCATCGATTACTTTAACTGCTGCATCGGCTGCTTCTTGAGCTGTTTGTTTACCAGAAGCCGCATCAAACATTAAGTTCTCGCCACCTGCCCAAACTTCACCCATCTCTGGAATATTTGGCATCGGATCAGCATTTTCGTATTGATCAACAACCGCTTTTGTTATCGCATCATCACTTGATGCCGCTTTTTCGCGAGCTTTATTATTTGCTGGAACTTCATTTGTTATTTCAAATAGTTTTTCTTGATTTTCTGAATTTGTCACAAAATCAATGAATTTTTGCCCTATTTCTTTACGTTTTGAATAGTTACTCATTACCCACGCTTTACCGCCACCAAACGCTTGATATTCTTTTCCGTTTTTAAGTGTTGGAATTTTCGCTACACCGTAATTAACATCGGCTTCTTTATAACCATTTGCTGCCCATGGTCCATTGATGATTGCCCCTGCTTTACCATTGATAAATTGATCATCGATAAAGTCGCCAGCACTTTTCACATCTTGCATGCCTTTAGGCCAAATATTTTGGAACCACTCATTAGCATACTCGATACCTTCTACAGCACCTTTACTGTTTAATCCAACATCACTTGGATCTGTCCCATTGTCACCAAAGACATAACCACCGTAACCTGCTAATAAACCGTATGCTGAGTAGAAATCAGTCCATTTTGCTAAGAACCCAACATTTTTTCCTTTTTCTGCTTCAAAATTAAATTTAGGATCTTTTGACAGTTTTTCTAAATCATCAAATGTCACTGGAACATCTTTTACTAAATCTTTGTTATAGTACATAATCAATGTTTCGATAATCGCAGGTTCACCGAAGAATTTGCCATCGACTGTCACTTGCTTTTTATCTGTTTCATTATAATCAGCTTCATTGCCAAGTTTTACTTCAGCAATATGACCTTGTTGTCCAAGTGGTCCTAATCTATCATAAGCTGACATCATCACATCGGGTGCTTTTCCAGCAGGACCATCTAATGCAAGGGCATCTAATTGTTCAAACATATCACGTTCATTTAATTTAACTTTTACACCATTATCTTTTTCAAATGAGCCTTTAATTTCATTTAAATATTTGATATAACCTTTATCGACAGTAACTTCCAATACCTTGTCATCTACTTCTGTTTTTGCCTTATCTTTCGAATTGCCACATCCTACAACACCTAATGCTGCACCTGCTACTAAAAGACCTAAACCAGCTTTTTTCCAAGATTTTTTCATTGTTTCCTTACCCCCTAATAGTTTTGGTTAAACGTTTACTTTAACTTACACTCTTATTATTAAGTGTTACCCGTATCATTGCAAGCGCTTTACAAGTGTTACCGATAACATCTTATTCTACTTATTATTTTGTTTTAAAAATAACAAATCCTTTAGAGCCTACTGCCTTTTCAGCCTTATTATAATTTTGACTCATAGCAATCGTTTGAGAATCTACTGGATTGATAACATAGTCCTCGTTCCCTCGATTGAAGTAAGCTGTAATAACTTGGTCAACTGTACGTCTTTCAAATCCAACAACTTGTCTGTCATTATCCGATAAGATAAATTCTAGTGAGCCTTTAGTTAAAGTTTCTTGATTCTCTTTTCTAAGTGCAATTAGTTCTTTCATAAACTCATAGAAAACCAAATCTTGTTCCTCTTTGTCCCATACCATACACTTACGACAATCTGGATCATTCTCACCTGTCATACCGACCTCTGTACCATAATACACACATGGTTGTCCATGTTGTAAGAAAGTAAAAGCTAATGTCATCTTAGCCACTTCTTTATCTTCTTTAGCAATGGTTAACAAACGTGCCGTATCATGTGAATCTAACATATTAAACATCACTTCATTCGTTTGCTGGCGGTATAACATTAATTGCTCATTCAAACCGCTAATCATCTTATCTGCTAAAATTCCTTCGTAAACAAAGAAATTCTCGATTGTTTCAGTAAATGCATAGTTCATCACAGCATGGAATTCATCGCCTTGTAACCAACTTTGAGACGAGTGCCAAATTTCACCTAGTATGTAAAAATCATCTTTTAGTACAACAGTCTCTTTATAGAATAGTTTCCAGAAATTATGGTCCACTTCATTTGCCACATCTAAACGCCACGCATCAATATCAAATTCTTTAATCCAATACGTTGCTATATCAAGTAAATACTTTTGAACGTCAGGATTAGCTGTATTTAATTTTGGCATTCTTGGTGTGAAAGCAAACGTGTCATACGATACTGTTGTCGCGCCTTCTTCATTTCCATTTGTTCCAAATTCAACTGGGTAACTGTGGATATGGAACCAATCGGCATACTCTGATTTTTCTTCATTTTTAATCACATCTTGCCATTGTGGTGAATGGTAACCCATATGATTAAAGACCGCATCTAGCATTATTTTTATGCCACGTTTGTGAGCTTCTTCTACTAATGTTTTAAACGTCTTTTTATCCCCAAAGTCTGGGTCAATCTCATAATAATCAATCGTGTCATATTTATGATTCGAATGTGCTTTAAAAATTGGGCAGAAATAAATGCCGTTAATCCCTAAATCAACTAAGTAATCTAAATTATCAATCACACCTTGCAGATCGCCACCAAAGAAATCTTCTCTATCAGGTGCTTTACTTCCCCAAGGTAATGTCCCTTCAGGATCATTTGATGTATTGCCATTGGCAAATCGTTCTGGAAAGATTTGATACCAAATCGTATCTTTGACCCATTGTGGTGACTTAAATCTATCTACTTCTTGGAAATAAGGCATTCTGAAATAGTTAGCTGCCCCGGCTTTTGTTTCCTCTGTGCAAGGGAAAATCCCACGATCACCGTAAAAGACTTCCTCACCATCTGTCCCAATAACATGAAAAGCATACTGTAAACGGCGGTACTTCGCCGATGTTTTAATGAACCAATAATCAAAATCTTCGGTTTGTGTTAATACTATCATCGGTTCTGACTCTTGATACCATTTATCTTGATCGATTAAATAAGGATCTCCTTTAATCACATGTACGGCTTTAACATCGTCTCGTTTTGTTCTTAAACGAATATGAAACTCATCTTTCTCATATAAATAAGCGTACTCACTATCTGGTCTGTGTAATAAAGCTGCTCTTTCCATAATCTATCCCTCTTTTACATTTTTATTTTTTTATCAATACAATCACACCATATGGCGGTAATTCTTTAAGATTCTCACTAGTATTAGTAAGATTTGACAGTACTATTTCATAATCATTAAGTGAAATTGCTACTTCTATCGGGCCACTTCTATTCGTCATGTTCGCAATAACAAGTGCTTCGTTTTCCTCAGTCCAACGACGGTAAGCGATGAGTTCATCTGATGTCGGCAGTAATTCAAACCCACCTTGTGAGAATAGTCGTTCTTTTTTTAAACCTAATAAGGCTTGGTAATAACTTAGAATACTTTCTTTGTCCTGAGACTGCTCTCGCACATTGTACAGTTGTTCTTCATTAACACCGCTCCACGGTTTAACCGATGAAAAACCTGCATAACTCTCTTCAGACCACTGCATAGCACCTCGGCTAGCCTCTTTGTTTACACTAGATAAACGTGCCAATGCCTCTTCAGAACTAATCCCATTAGCCAGCATATCCTTATAATAACTAACTGCCTCTGGTGCTTGGAAATCCGAGACATCATGACTTACCAAATTCTTCATGCCTATTTCTTCACCGTATAACAACACTGGCAATCCTCTCATCAAGTACATCACCGTCGCTAACATCTTGGCACTCTCATCTCGGTAACGTCTATCATCACCAAATCTCGAAACAAGTCTCGGCATATCGTGGTTATTCCAATATAGTGTTGGGTATCTTTCTCCCGCTAACGCCTCTTGCCACTCATTCATAGTTGCTTTGAAGGTGCTCACATCTAACTCTTTAGTTAGTAGACTCTCTGGTACTTTATCATTCTTTTCAACCACTCGCTCTGGGAAGTAACGGAAACTTACAACCGTATCACACTGATTTCGATCCGAATCTGTATAGTCTCTTGCTAGTTCTGACGTTGCAGAAGCTGCCTCTCCTAATATAAATAAATCAGGTTTTATAGTTCTAAGCTCTCCGATAAATTCGGCTAAATAGTCTTGAACTTTTGGTAAGTTTGCATAATAGTCTTCCGCAATTGCAAGTTCTCCCTCTGGTATCCCTTGTACATTCAACGATAAATCTGCCTTAGCCATATGAATAAAAGCATCAAGTCGGTAGCCATCTATTCCTTTGCTTAACCAATATTTAGCAACATGTAACATAGCATGTCTCACTTCTACATTTTCCCAATTTAGATCAGGCATTTCTTTATCAAATAAGTGGAAATAATACTCGCCACTTTTCTCATCCATTTCCCATACCGATCCACCAAAAAAAGAAGCCCAGTTATTCGGTAAGCCACCCTCTTCTTTAGGTTTCTCCCAAATATAGTAGTCTCTATAAATATTGTCCGGTCCTTTTAAAGCTTCCTGAAACCATGGATGTTGTTTTGAAGTATGGTTTAAAACAAAGTCAAATACCACTTTCAAGTCTCGTTTATGTGCTTCTTCTATGAATAATTCTAATTCTTCTTCCGTCCCAAAAATAGGATCTATTGCATAATAATTAGAAATATCGTAACCGTTATCAATTTGTGGTGAAATAAAAATGGGGTTTAGCCATAATGTGTTTACACCTAGGCTTTTAATATAATCTAATTCGTCAATAATTCCTTTAATATCGCCTATCCCATCATGATTGCTGTCTTTAAAACTCTTTGGATAAATTTGATAGACGATTGCTTCTTGCCACCAATTAGAAGTCATCTCTTAACCTCCTCTTTTTCTTGTAACTCACATTCTTAGAATACCTAATGTTACATGTAACAACAATAAAGAAAGTCGTGATACCGATAACAAAAAAAGCAAACGATAAATTTATCGCTTGCTTTTTACTAACGAGAGCTACTCTCTCTAACTATTAACTTAGGTTCAAAGAAAAGATGTCCTTGAGGTGCTCCTTTTTGTTCCAATTTATTTAATAACATCTTCGCACATGATTTTCCCATCTCAATAACAGGTTGCTTGATTGTTGTTAATTGTGGGTAAGCAATCTGATCTAAAAACACACCGTCATAACCAATGACAGCATAATCTTCAGGAATCTTCGCTCCTTTATTAAGTAAGCCTCGTTCGATTCCTAGAGCCAGACGATCAGAGCTACATATAAAACACGTGTTTTTTTCAAACGTCGAAAAGTTTTCTTCAATAAATGCCGTACTGTATCTAGAACGATTATCAAAGCGATAAATTTCTGGAATACGTTGTGCTTTTTGCATGGTATTAATATAGCCAGCTTCCCTCGAAAATTCAAAGGTTTCTTTGACATCTATCCCAATAAATACTAACCGCTCGTATCCTTTTTCAATCGCATGTTCCGTTGATAATGTTGTCCCCTGCATATTATCAGTATCTACAAAATCATGACCATAACGATTTTCTCCAAATAAGACAACTGGTTTATCCATCTGACCAATCCATTCATAATCTTTATCACGCATACCTGTGATAATGTAGCCATCTGATTGACCGATATCGAAACTATTTTCAGTTACTAATTGTAAAGAATATTGATTTTTATCTAGCTCTTTTGAAATTCCCATTAAAAGGTTCATATAATATGGTTCTGTTGTATCCATCTCTTCTAAAATAACCATCTTGATGACTTGTGTTCTATTGTTCGCCAAGGCCTTTGCGGCAACATTTGGTGTATAATTTAACTCTTTCATTGCATTAAAAACTAATTCTTTTAATTCATCCGTTACTTTTTCAGGATGATTAATCACACGTGACACGGTCATTTTGGACACGTTCGCTTTACGTGCTACATCTGCTAAGGTAACCATAAACTGCCCCTTTCAAACACTTACTCAATCTCATTATGATTATAACTTTAAAATTATAAAATGCCAATGATGAAAATAAATTACTAATCACTTGCAGAGTTTAATGTTGACTATTCTTTGATTTAATGAGATAGTATATCAAACAAATTACTCTTCAAAGATTTAGTAGCTTTTCATTTTAGCGTACAGAGAGTTGACGGTCGGTGCAAGTCAATCAGGATGAATAAGTGAATTACACCTTTTACAAAAAGAGTCGGTTAAGCTCGTTAACGCTTATAAGAGCAAGTCATATTCGACTTGGAATTTTGGGTGGTACCACGACTATGTCGTCCCAGTTAGCTTTAGAGCTAGCTGGGACTTTTTTATTTCAAAAACTATTAGGAGGCATTATTATGTTTATTATTACGTCACGCAGTGTGGGAGGGATTGCTCGTTATCGTCTTTCAGTTATGACAGCAGAACTTACACATAACTAGGAGGATTTTACACATGACAAAAAAAATAACGTTCAAAGAAGCATTACTTATTTTCATCATCATGATTACGATTTTAGGAACAGCCGTAATCAAATTTAATATGAGCCCAACAACCCCCATCATCTTAACCATTGCCCTTTTACTGGTATGGGGGCGGTTTAAAAAAATTACCTGGGATGACATTCACAAAGGCATTATTGAAGGAGTCTCTACAGGGATTATCCCAATGTTAATTTTTCTTCTCATAGGTGCTCTAATAGCCTCTTGGATTGCAGCAGGAGTTATTCCTGCCATGATGGTTGTCGGATTTAAATTAATTAATATTAATTTCTTTATTCCTTCAACTTTCATCGTTTGCGCTATTATTGGAACATCAATCGGTAGTGCCTTTACTACAGCTTCAACGATTGGCCTAGCCTTAATGGGAATGGGAACAGCTCTTGGATTCAACCCCGCTCTTATCGCAGGAGCCATCATTTCAGGTGCTGTTTTTGGTGATAAGATGTCACCACTTTCTGACAGTACGAACTTATCAGCTGCTATAGCCGGTACAGATTTATTTAAACACATTCGTAACTTAATGTGGACGACTATTCCAGCTTTTGCACTTGCCACAGTGTTATTCTTTATTTTAGGAAGACAAACTACAGCTACCGCAAATTTAGCTGAAGTCACACAATTATCGACGGCCTTAAGTTCTCATTTCACTATTGGATGGTGGTCTGCTTTACCGATTATTTTAATGGTTGTTTTTTCAATTATGAAAGTCCCAGCTATTGCAACTCTATTAAGCAACATAGCTCTTTCAATCGGCTTACTTTTCATTCAAAATCCAGCGATTCGTCTAAGCGAGATTGCTGATCTTATTGAAAATGGATTTGTTTCCAAAATAGGGGTCACTGAACTAGATACACTCCTAACTCGTGGTGGACTAATCAGCATGCTAAGTTCAATCTCACTTATAATTTTGACTTTAACTTTAGGCGGTTTACTTATTAATTTTGGGATTATCGACGCATTAATGGCTCCCATTACGACTAAACTTACCTCAAATGGCTCTTTGATTGCCGCAACCGTCTTCGGTGGAATTATGACAAATATCATGATTGGGGAGCAATACTTAGCCATTATTTTACCTGGTAAAGCGATGAAACCCGCTTTCGATAAAAGTAACCTAGCTCCAACTGCTCTATCTCGTGCCTTGGAAGATTCTGGTGCTGTACTTAATACGCTAATTCCTTGGGGGGTTAGTGGTGTCTTTATGGCCCAAACCCTTGGCGTGAGCACGCTTGCTTACTTACCTTTCTGTTTCTTTAATTTACTTTGCCCTATCCTATCCGTCTTATCTGGCTTTACTGGGATTGGTCTTAGCAAAAAAGAAACTGTATCAGCTTAAACAAAAAGACGGATCCAATTGGACCTGTCTTTTTGTTTATTTAAAATAATCCAGTAATCATACCATCTTCGGTTACATCTATTTTATTAGCTGCTGGGATTTTTGGTAAACCCGGCATCGTCATCACATCACCTGTGTAAACAACGATAAAACCTGCTCCAGCAGATACTTTCATACGACTAACCTCTACTGTAAAGTCAGTAGGACGACCTAATAATTTAGGATTATCCGATAAAGAGTATTGTGTTTTCGCCATACACACAGGTAAATTACCAAACCCTAAACTTTCTAATTTCGCCATCATCGTTCTAGCAGCTGGTGCAAATTGGACAGTCGCACCACCGTATACTTTTGTAACTATTTTTTCAATTTTTTCAGCAATACTATCTGACTCTTCATAAGCAAATTTAAGCTCGCTTGGTTGTTCTGCAAGAGCAACGACTTCCTCTGCTAAGTCACGAGCGCCTTCTCCACCTTTTTCCCAGACATCAGATAAAATAACTTTCACGCCAAGTGCTGCACATTTTTCAGTAACCAAGGCCACTTCTTTATCTGTATCGGTTGGAAATTTGTTCAACGCGACAACTGTAGGTAACTCGTATACATCTGTCATATTTTCTACATGTTTAAGTAAGTTTGGCAAGCCTGCTTCAAGAGCTGTTAAATCTTCTGTTTGTAGGTCACCTTTACCTAACCCACCATGCATTTTAAGGGCACGAATGGTAGCAACGACTACAACAGCAGATGGTCTAACACCAGACTGTCGGCATTTTATATCTAAGAATTTCTCTGCACCTAAGTCAGCACCAAAACCAGCTTCTGTTACCACATAATCGCCTAACTTCATAGCTGTTTTTGTTGCAATTACTGAATTACAGCCATGAGCAATATTGGCGAAAGGCCCACCGTGAATGATTGCTGGATTGTTTTCTAGCGTTTGAACTAAGTTAGGCTTAATCGCATCTTTAAGAAGAGCCGTCATCGCACCTTCTGCTTGTAAATCCCCTGCTGTTACCGGGTTATTTTCATAATCATACGCCACAATAATTTGTTTTAAGCGTGTTTTTAAATCATTTAAGTCATTTGCTAAACATAAAATCGCCATAATTTCTGAAGCAACAGTTATCTCAAAACCATCTTCACGAGGGACACCGTTCACACGAGCACCTAGACCACAAACAATTTGACGTAATTGACGGTCATTCATATCCACGCAACGTTTCCAGTTAATACGATTAACATCGATTTTAAGAGTATTCCCTTGATGAATATGATTATCCAACAGAGCCGCCAGTAAATTATTAGCTGCACCTATTGCATGAAAATCCCCTGTAAAATGTAAATTAATGTCTTCCATTGGCACGACTTGCGCATACCCACCACCAGCAGCCCCACCTTTAATACCAAACACAGGTCCTAATGAGGGTTCTCTTAAAGCAATGACCGCTTTCTTGCCAATTAAATTTAAACCATCTCCTAAGCCTACAACGGTTGTTGTTTTCCCTTCGCCTGCAGGTGTCGGGGTAATGGCTGTTACTAAGACTACCTTAGCTTTCTCTTCTTTATCTTTGAGCTGGTTAACATCAATCTTCCCTTTATAATTCCCGTAAAACTCTAATGTTTGACGGTCTAAACCAATCTTAGCTCCTACTTCTTCAATAAATGTCATTTCATTTTTCTGAGCAATCTCAATATCTGATAAATAGTCTGTCATCCTATTGCCTCCTTTTGTCAGGTTATCGATTTAACCTGCCCTTTTCTCGCTTTTTCTATTCTACCATTATTCCCCCTCTTTATTAAGAAATAAACCTATAAAAAAAGAGCGCCTCACTTAAAGGCTACTCTTTAATCAACTCTATGCCATTTTTTAAAGCCTCTTCTGATACTTGTCCCATAATTCTCCCTTGAATCACACCTTCTTGGTCGATAATGACCGTTGCAGGAAGCGCGGCTAACCCGTATTTATAACCAGTATCTGTGGTCTTGTCAAAATAAGTCTCAATATCAATCCCATTTGTTTCTAAAAACTCTAGTGCTAACTCCTGTGTTTCGCGCTGCCCATCCGCTTGATTGATAAATAAGAAATCGACATCTGGATTTTCTTTTTTCATCTTTTCAAATAATGGCATTTCTTCGCGACACGGTGGACACCAACTTGCCCAAAAGTTTACGACAATAGGTTTGCCTTTATGGTCAGATAGCTTGCCCTTTTTCCCATTTTTATCTTCATATGTAAAATCAAAACTTTCATCTGTAATGAGTTTTTCTTCCTCTTGAATAGAAGGTTCCGGTGCAGCCACTGGTATCTCGTAGTTTGATGTTAACTTCTGATACAATACGTAACTTCCTATTAATAAGACAGGTACTAGTAAAACTAATAGCCAATTCTTCTTGTTCATCCCAAACTTTCCTCCTATACTTTAACGTGTTACTAACAATTGTAAATAATCAACCCAACCTGTCATGATCGCTAAACCTACAAGTACCATTAAGATACCTGAGATAATATTGATTTGGCGATAATGCTGTTTGATCCAAATCATGCCTGATGTAAAGCGCGTCAGTAAGAATGTGGTTAAAACAAACGGGATACTCATTCCAATTGAATAGACGAGTAATAACCCACCACCTAAAAGTGCGGATTGACTTTGAGCAGCTAGCATTAATGCTGTTCCTAGATAAGCACTTAGACAAGGTGTCCATCCTAGTGCAAAAAGTGTGCCAAAGAAAAAGAATGTTCCTAAGCCACTTGTTTCTTTTATAGCAACGGTTTTTTTCAATCCCAATTGCAACACATTTAATTTATTAAGAACAGGTATTAATTCTGTTATCTTTAGACCAGCAATGACGATAAGTACCCCCGTTACCATTTGAATTTCTCTACGGTAAGCAATTAGGTATCGAGATAAACTACCTGAAAATAGTCCCATCAAAACAAAGACGGTAGAAAATCCTAATGTAAACGTCACAACCCTTGAAAGTACCGTACGTGTACTTTGAGACTGCGAACTCCCCACAAAATACGATACATAAACCGGCATTAAAGGTAAAATACACGGGGAGATGAAAGTTAAAATACCTTCTAGAAATAAAATTAAAAATAACGTCATTTTATTCTATTCCCCCTTAGCTTCTTGTTCTTCCTGAACAGGCTCTACCTTATCCATGATCCAATTCTTGTCTTGTTTTTTATAATGGGCTTTCGCTGCCATTGGAAATTGTTTCCCTGTTGGCGCCTCAATCACAAAACGAGTCACTGTTTCTTTTTCATCTTTAGCCAAGTCTTTCACACTTAGCATCGTGGACTCTACAATTTTAGTTTGACTTTTTTGCTTAGCATTAGGATCCCCAATAGGACGACACATCATATCTACTAATTCTGGTGTCATACGTTTTGAAAGGCTCTCGCGTTTTTCATTTGGTGACTGATTATCCTCAGCACCATAGATGTCCTTGATTAAGGTTTCATTATAGCTTTTAAAATCCTTAGCATCCTCTTCTTTTTTTGTATGGTTAGCAGATTGAGTCTGTTTAATTTTTGATGTGTCAGATTCTTTCGAGGCTTCTGTTTCCGGTCTAAAGCCTATATACGCAGCAACACCAAGTAAAACTGCCGCTAGCGCAATTATAATTTTTTTCATAATAGTCTCCTTTTCGAACCATTAATATAACATATACCCACACCACTAGTCTTTCTTTTAGCTTCAAACAAACCTTAATTTTGTACAAAAAAGAAGCCTGTCATTAGACAGACTCCTTATTATTATTTTTAACGAATTTCAACTGAAAATTCTTCAACTAATGCAGCTTGAACTTTATCCATTGCTTTTGTAACCTCTTCATCTACTAGAGTTGCCTCTGTATTTAAGAATGTTAATGAATAAGCCATTGATTTTTTATCTGCTCCTAGTTTTTCACCTTGGAAGATATCAAATAATGTCACATCTGTTAAGAAACGTCCGCCATTCGCTTTAATCGTATCAACTAATGCTTGATTAGAGATAGACGCATCCACTAATAATGCCATATCACGCGACATTGCCGGGAATTTAGAAACAGGGGCATAGTTAATGCCAGTGCTTGTTATAGCTAGTAATTTTTCTAAATTAATTTCAGCTACATACGTTTCTTTAATATCATAGGCTTTAGCAGTTAATGGGTGAACTTGACCAACAAAACCAATCACTTCTTCCCCTGCCATTAAGAATGCTGTACGTCCTGGGTGCATCTCTTTTAATTCATCTGTCGCAACAAATGTTGTCGCTTCCGTTAAACCAAGAGTTGTCAAGATACTTTCAACAATACCTTTAGCCACATAGAAATCAACAGGTGCTTTGGCAACTTGCCAGCTTCCTTGTTCTCTTAAACCTGTTAAGGCGAAACCTAATGAACGTGTTTCAGTTGGAAGAGCTTGTCCCTCTTCTTGTTTAAATGTTTTACCGATTTCATATAACGCTACATCATTATTTTTACGAGCTGTGTTGTAAGCCACGTCTTCTAATAACCCACTGATTAAGTTTTGACGTAATACCGCACGATCAGAACTCATAGGTGATTGAAGAGCCACAACTGGAGCTTTATCTAGCACAAATTGTGTTGCTTTTTCTTCGATTGTTAACGCATAACTAATCGCTTCTGTTAGACCATTTCCTTCAACTGACTCACGGATGGCACGAATTAAACGTTGGTCATCTGTTAAAGCACCTGGTAAGGCTTCACCACTTGGTAAAGTTGATGGTAAATTGTCATAGCCATAGATACGTGCTACTTCTTCGATGATATCTGCTTCGATTGAAATATCCCAACGACGTCCAGGAATTGAAATCACATAGCTTTCACCCGTCACTTCAAATTTGAAATCTAAAGCTGTTAAAATTTCATTCACTGCTTCAACTGTTAGATCAGTTCCTAAAGAACCATTAATACGTGATAATTCAATCGCTACTTTAGTGTCAGGTGCTTTTGTTTCTTCTGCTACAACTTCACCAGAAACAACTGTTCCTTCACCTAATTCAGCCATCATCGCTGCAGCGAATTCGCAAGCTTCTGCTACTGTATCTAAGTTAATCCCTTTTTCAAAACGGCTGCTTGATTCGCTACGCAAGCCAAATTGTTTCGCTGATTTACGCGTTACAATTCCA
The DNA here is from genome assembly GCF_029143285.1 of Vagococcus proximus. Lineage (GTDB taxonomy): Bacteria > Bacillota > Bacilli > Lactobacillales > Vagococcaceae > Vagococcus_D > Vagococcus_D proximus. Next base: position 189,115 of record NZ_JAPDSH010000001.1, on the reverse strand, counting down.
TCGAACGTTGCTGCTTCAATCGCAATCGTCGTTGTTTTTTCAGTGATTTCTGACTCTTGACCACCCATAATACCAGCTAATGCTAATGGTTTTTGACCATTCGTAATCACGATATTCTCAGGCGTAACCTCACGTTCTTCCCCATCAAGTGTCACTAATTTTTCTCCTACTTGACCACGACGAACTAAAATTTCTTTTGATCCTAATTCATTATAATCAAAGGCGTGTAAAGGTTGACCGAATAATAATAAGACATAATTCGTCACATCTACCATGTTGTTAATTGGACGAATGCCGGCATTCATTAAACGTGTTTGTAACCATAATGGACTTTCTTTCACTGTCACATCTTTCACAATACGCATACGATAATTAGGTGTATCCTCTTTATCTGCCACACTTACTGACAAGTAATCGCTCGCTTTTTCAGTTGTATCCTCAACTAATTCTTTTGTTGGGAATGTTGGTGTTTTACGGTAAATAGCCGCTACTTCATGAGCAACACCACGCATGCTTAACGCATCTGCACGGTTTGGTGTGATTGATAATTCAACAATCGCATCATCCATCGCTAAGTATGAAAAGACAGGCTCGCCAGCTTTTGCTTCTTCTGGCATGAAGTAAATCCCTTCAGCATAAGCTTTTGGTACAACACTATCGCCATAACCTAGCTCTTGAAGTGAACATACCATTCCTAATGATACTTCGCCACGCATTTTACCTTTTTTAATTTTTACATTACCCGCTATACGTGAGTTTGGTAATGCTACAATCACTTTTTTGTCCGCTGCAATATTCGGAGCACCACAAACGATTTGGTAAAGTTCTTCTTCACCTACATCGATTTGGCAAATTGATAAATGATCGCTATCTGGGTGTGGCACGCATTCTTTTACATCACCTACGACGATTTTTTTAAGTCCTTCTTCAGGAACGTTTACTTCTTCAACTTCAATCCCTGTACGAGACATTTTATCTGCTAATTCATCTGGTGTAACAGATGATAAATCAACTAATTCGTTTAACCATTTATAAGAAACTAACATATTATTTCTCCTTTACTGAAAATTGTTCTAAGAAACGAACATCATTTTGATAGAAATTACGAATATCATTAACCCCGTAACGTAACATTGCAATACGGTCTGGCCCCATACCAAAAGCAAACCCACTGTATACTGTTGGGTCAATACCAGACATTTTAAGGACGTTAGGATGAACCATACCCGCTCCTAAAATCTCAATCCAACCAGTTTCTTTACAAACGTTACATCCTTTACCGCCACATTTGAAACAGCTCACATCCACTTCAACTGAAGGCTCAGTAAATGGGAAGTAACTTGGACGTAGACGAATTTCACGGTCATCACCAAACATTTTTTTCATAACTACTTCAAGGGTACCTTTTAAATCGCCCATTGTAATATTTTTATCCACGACTAATCCTTCGATTTGGTGGAATTGATGACTATGTGTTGCATCATCGCTATCACGACGGAATACTTTACCTGGACTAATCATACGAAGAGGACCTTTAGAAAAATCGTGTTTTTCCATTGTACGAGCTTGAACTGGAGAGGTATGTGTTCTTAATAACAACTCTTCTGTAATGTAGAACGTATCTTGCATATCACGAGCTGGGTGATCTTTTGGTAAATTCATACGCTCAAAATTATACTCATCTTGTTCTACTTCAAAGCCTTCCACAATTTGGTAGCCCATTCCTAAGAAAATATCTTCCATCTCTGTCATTGTTTGTGTTAGAACATGGCTTGTTCCTTGAACTAATTCTTTACCTGGAAGCGTTACATCAAGTGTTTCTTTAGCAAGTTTACGGTTCAATTCTAATTCTTCTAATTGAACTTTCTTTTCTTCTAATTTTTCTGTTAAATGGTCACGAATTTCATTGGCAAAGCTCCCTACTACTGGGCGCTCCTCTGCAGATAAATCTTTCATCCCACGTAATACTTCTGTGATTGGACCTTTTTTACCTAATGTTTCAACACGGATTTGATTCAAATCATTTAACGCATCACTTGCTGAAATCTTTTGTAATGTTTCTTCTTTTAACGCTTCTAATTGCTGTTTTAAAGACATGTCTCTGTCACTCCTTTTTTTATAATTGAGGAAAACAAAAAAAGACCCCATTCCTTATATATAAGGAACGAGATCTCGCGGTACCATCCTATTTTATAGCAAAGTTAAACTTTGCCATACACTTTATTGTTGGTAACGATGTCCTACGACACCGGTCTAATGTTTAGTTAGACAACTTAGGAAGTGAATTCATTTAGTGATCCGTGCTTGGCTTTCAGTCAGTGGCCAATGCTCCCTGAGACATCTCATAACTAAATTACTAGTTTCCCGCAATGTTTTTCTTCTATTACCAATTAGTCTACATGAATAACATGGCTAGGTCAAGTTCAGACTGACTAAATCCACTTTTCAGCCCACGTTTGGATTTCTGACATAACTTGCTTCAAATCTTTCCCTTTTTCTGTCAGACAATAATCCACTTTTTTACTATTTTTACAATCTTCACAACGTGTTACAATCTCATTCGCTTCTAATTCTTTGAGTCGTTCAACTAAAACTCGGTCACTCACTTCAGGAATTTTCAAAGCTAATTCACTAAAACGCTGACAGCCTTCCTCAAGTAAAACATCAATAATTAAACCATTCCAGCGTTTGCCTAAAATCGAGAATGTTTTTTCAAATTTGGGACACAGCTGAAATTGACGTTCTTTACAGTCGCTTTCGTTCATACCTTAACCTCCCCACTTCCTTCTGTCTCTTTCAAAATAAAAACAGCCAATAGACTTTGCTTTGACTGTTTTTTACTTGCTTAGATTAGCTCGCCATTTTAAAAAACGACGTCACTTTATGTTTCGCATTGTGATAAACTGGCACAACCACTTCGTTTACTGCACAGTATTTATCGACCATCGTTACGATATAGCTTTCTTTATAACGCGGAGGGGCAATTGTTGCCAACCACATATGCTTAATTATAATGTCACGTTCTAAATCTGACAACTCTGTAATTTTTTCTGCATTTTTTACGGCCACGCGAGGGTGAACATAAGCATGGGTACCGCCATCATACTCTTCGGTGCGCCAATCATAGTGAAACAGATCATGTAGCAATCCCGCACGAGCAGTGGAACGCGCATTCCCTTTCCATTTCTTAGCTAAACGGTAACTGATATATGATACTGAAATCGAATGTTCCAAACGCGTTGAATAGTGATGCTGCGTAAATTCACCCAACTTTTGAACTTCTTCAGTGTTAATTAAATCTTCAATATACGACATGTACTCTTCATCGGCTTGCCAATCATGCTTCAATCCATTCATCATCCTTTTCCATTAAGATATACTTTTACTACATCTTAATCTTACCACCAACAGATATAACAGTCCATTTAAGCACCTTAAATTAAACAAATCGTAAGAATTGTCATTTTAAGTTAATGAAAACATTAAAATTCCCGCTGCAATAGCAACATTCAATGACTCAGCTTGACCCACAATCGGAATATATAATTGTTTATCTGTTAAGGCTAATACTTCTTTGGATACACCCTGTCCTTCATTTCCCATAACAAGAGCAAATTCATTTGCTTTTTCCACTGTTCGGTACGAGACAGCTTCTGGATTTAATTCTGTTCCGTAAACTTGAATATTATTTTCTTTCATCTCGGCAATCACTTCCGTTAAGACAGCTTGACGAACGGTTACATGAAAATGACTACCTTGCATAGAACGTAAAACTTTGGAATTATATATATCAGCCGTTCCTTCACCTAAAATAACAGTCTTAATTCCTGCAGCATCAGCTGTTCGGATCATTGTACCAACATTCCCCGGATCTTGAACGCCATCTAATAGAAGGAACGTCCCTGATTGAGGAATCGCCTCTTCTTTTCCTTTTCTGATTACAGCTATAATACCTTGTGGAGCTGGTACAGATGACAAGCTCTTCATCACTTCTTCTGTCACTAAATAAACGTCTTCAATACACACTTCTTTTGCCATATCTTCATATAACATTTGCCCTGTTTCAGTACAAAGAACGCCCTCTATTGCCGCGCCAGCTTTTATTGCTTCCTGGACTAAATGTTCACCTTCAACGATGTAACGATTTGTTTCATCACGGTATTTTTTCTTATCTAATTTTTTTAATTCTTTTATATAAGCATTCTTAGTAGATGTAATTTCTTTCATTTCAGTCGTCACCTAACTTTATAATTTTATTATCCATCAATTATAGCATTCTCTTCTTATTCCTACTATACTAATCCATATTTCAGTTGTATAACTAGAAGAATATCGTACAATAATAGTATCACATTAACTTTTATAGGAGGCAGTTATTAATGAATCATGTAAAATTAACAGTTCAAGGAAGAGTGCAGCATGTCGGGTTTCGTATCACTACTAAAATGGTAGCGGACAGACTTCGCATTAAAGGTATTGTAAAAAATTTACCCGATGGTTCTGTTTATATAGAAGCAACAGGTGATGAAACAAAATTAAAGAAATTCATTTCCTTAGTAGAAGCTTCTCCCACACCAAGCGGTCGCGTTGATAATGTGATAATTAACTTTGTAGATGTTCTACCAAACTATACAGCTTTTGATGTCACCTATTAAAGTCATCTCACCTAATCCTTAAGAAATAATTAAACAAGGAATACGCTTTCTGTTTATTTTTTTATTTGATTGAAAATTAAGTCATAATCTATTATAGTTAACATTATCAGTAAATTTAGAAGTAAAGGAAGAATATAATGAAAAAATCGCTTAAAAAAGGTCTTTTAGCATCAGGACTTTTCGGATTAGTTTTAACGTTATCAGGTTGTGTCCAAACTTATAAGTCTGGTCCAAATATTGGAAAACCAACTGGTGATGGCTGGATGTACAACCTCTTAGTAGAACCAATGAGTCATTTAATCAACTATTTCGTTGATATCTTTAGTGGAAATTATGGATTAGCCGTTATCGTCTTTACCTTAATTGTACGTGCGATTATCCTGCCACTTGGCTTACACCAAACTAAAAAAGCCAGCTATCAATCAGAAAAAATGCAATACTTGAAACCGCAGATGTCTGCTATTCAAGCAAAACAAAAAGCAGCAACAACACCTCAAGAACAAATGGCTGCCAATCAAGAGCTCCAAGCTTTATACAAAGACAATAACATGAGTATGTTTGGTGGAATGGGATGTTTACCACTCCTTATTCAAATGCCAATCTTTACTGCTCTATTCTTTACGATCAAGTATATGCCTGGTATTGAAAGTGCTACTTTCTTAGGAATTAACTTAGGTAAACCAAATATGATCCTAACAGTCCTAGCTGCTTTAAGTTACTTATTACAAAGTTACTTGAGTACAATTGGCATGTCAGAGGAACAGAAAAAACAAATGAAGATGATGTTATTCATGTCTCCAATGATGATTGGGTTTATTTCATTAAGTTCACCTGCCGGCGTAACACTTTACTGGGTAGTTGGAGGGATTTTCAGCTGTATCCAAACACTGATTTCAAATCTTTACCAAAAACCACGTATTCGTAAACAAATTGCGGAAGAATTCAAAAAGAATCCTCCTAAAGCCGTTGTGACACCTACCGAAAAACCAAAAGAAGTCAATAAAACGTACCAAACAAAATCAGCTAAGCCAAGAAACGCTCAGTTAAATAATAAACAACCAAAAAACGGTCGTAATGCTGGTAAACAACAACGTAAATAATAACAAAACTCCTTCTTGAAAATAACATTCAAGAAGGAGTTTTTCTTTCATTTTTTTTTGAAAAAAACGGGGATAAAAAGAGTTATAGGACTATTCATAAAACCTTATACATCAGTAATTACAGCCTTTTCATAACCCCATTAAATTATTTTTCATTTTTTTTCAAATAATACAGAAAATTACATAGTTAAATGAATTTATTTATGTTACCATGTGGAAGTAGTTGGTAAAAAAATAAAATTTAACTAGCGAGGAGTTTTAAAAATGTTTTCAAGAAATAAAAAAGATCAGTTTGGTGAGTTACTACATGACATGACGGTGAATCTAAAAGAAGCCGCAACATATTTTTCATCTTTCTCTCTTGAGAAACCTGAAGATGTCGCTATCTTTTCTGAAACCATTAATAACTATGAATCTAAAGGAGATAAATTAGTTTACGACATGATCGTAGAGCTTAATGATACATTTATCACACCTATTGAACGTGAGGATATCTTAGAATTAACAAACCGTATCGACGATGTTTTAGATTCAATGGAAAAAGCTGCCTTATCATTTGAAATTTGTCACTTATCAAAATTTAACGATGTTATCACTAAAATGGCTGCAGAAATTTGTGGCGCGACAGAAGAAATTGCTGAAGCAGTTGATTACATCTTTACTAAAAAATTAAAAGAAGTAAATGGCTTATCTAAAAAAATCAAACAACATGAATCAAAATGTGATGATTTATACCGCGAAGCTTTACTTGCACTATTCCAAGAAGAAGAAGACCCAATCCGTATCATTCGCTATAAAACAGTTTATGAAGATTTAGAAGAAATCGCAAACTTCTGTGAGGATGTTTCTAAAACTTTAAATACAATTGTTATGAAGAACGCATAGGGGGCAATTTAAATGGATCAAATGTTAGTCTTAACTATTCTGATTGTTATTGCTGCCTTAGCATTTGACGTTATCAATGGATTCCATGATACTGCCAATGCCATTGCAACAAGTGTTTCAACTAAAGCTTTAAAACCAAAACATGCGATTATATTAGCTGCTGTAATGAACTTCCTTGGTGCTGTTTCATTTACAGGTGTTGCTAAAACAATTACAAGCGGGATCGTTGATCCTGTTAAATTAGATAACATGCAACTTGTTCTACTTGCTGCCCTATTATCTGCTATTATTTGGAACTTAGTAACATGGTACTATGGTATTCCTAGTAGTTCATCACATGCTTTAATCGGTTCTATCGCCGGTGCTGCTATTGCATCTGAAGGATTCGGAGCCATTAAGTATTCTGGTTTCATTAAAATCTTTGGTGGTTTAATTATTTCACCATTTATTGCTTTTATTGTTGGGTATATCGTTTATAGCATTATTAAAACTATTTTTAAAAATCACAATCTATCTCGTGCGAATAAGAATTTTAGAATTTTCCAAATTCTAACTGCCGCATTACAATCTTATACTCACGGAACAAATGATGCTCAAAAAGCTATGGGGATTATTACAATGGCCCTTATGGCAAATGGCATGCAATCTGGTGATGAAGTTCAACACTGGGTTCAAATCGCCTGTGCGACAGCTATGGCTATCGGAACAAGTATTGGTGGTTGGAAAATCATCAAAACTGTCGGTGGAAAAATTATGAAAATTAAACCTGTTACAGGTGTTGCAGCTGATGTCAGTTCTGTATTAGTAATTTTTAGTGCTACTCTATTCCACTTACCAGTTAGTACAACTCATGTTATCAGCTCTTCTATTATGGGTGTTGGTACATCACATAGACCTAAAGGTGTTAAATGGGACACAGGTAAACGTATGTTATTCACTTGGATTATTACATTACCTATCTCAATTATTATCTCAGCACTTATCTTCACAGTCTTGCATTTATTTGTTTAATTACAACAATCGATCTCTTACCGAGGTCGATTTTTTTATACAAAAAGAAGATGAAGCTCTACGCTTCATCTTCTTCTTTTTTAGGGAGTTCAACCATCGGTAAGAATATTCTAAAAATAGTTCCTACGCCCACTGCACTCTCAGCTAAGATCTTACCACCATAGCTCTCTACAAGCTCTTTAGCAATTGATAATCCCAGGCCATTTCCACCTTTATGACGACTTCTTGCTTTGTCTACACGGTAGAAACGATTGAAAATCTGAGCAAGATCTTCCTCAGAAATCCCTTCTCCAAAATCTTGTATTGCAATTTCCAATTGGTCTCTTGTCGAAGCAACAGACATATGAATTTCCTTACGATCTCTCGAATATTTAACCGCATTATCTAAAATAATAATTAATAATTGTTCGAAATGATGACGGTAAATTTTTACCTTACGCTCCGAGAATAGAGCATCATCTAAGATAAAGGTAAAGTCCGGATATAAGATCTGAAAGTTATTAAACGTCTGATGAGTCACTTCTTTCGCCATAGAGATATCATTTTTGTGTTGGAATTCAACTTGTTCCAATCGGGATAAGTCTAACATCTCCTGAACTAAACTCTTCATGCGAATAATCTCTTGTAATGACGCTTCTAAGGACTCCTCTAGGATTTCTGGATCATCCTTACCCCATCGATTTAAAAGCTTTAAATGGCCTTCTATAATCGCCACAGGCGTTCTCAATTCATGCGAAACATCTTCAACAAATTGTTGCTGTTGCTCAATGAATTTCTGCATACGATCCATCATATCGTTAAAGACTTCTGCTAAATCAGAAAATTCATCTTTCGATTTCATTTCAGGTAAACGAATTTGAGACTGTGGATCACTTTTAATAACATTAATAACATGAGTCATCTTGCGAAGTGGTTTTAAGAAATATGACGATAACATAAACCCTAATAACAGACTAATTATAACACCGGCTGCCACAAGTAAAATCATGGTACTTAATAATTTACTTCTAATACCATGAACCAAGCTCAAATCGTAAAATAACTGAATATAGCCAACTAGCTTGCCTTCTTTATTTTTTACAGGTTGAGTAGCTAAAAAGCCTGTGTTATTCTCAATTTCTACTTCCTTCGTTTCTTTTACATTTGACCCTCGGTATTTCAAATTATAGTCTTTGGTTTCAAAAACTAACTCTTTGTCTTTGTTGTAGACTGTAGCAGCTAATTCGGGCTGAGATAATTCAGCAATAAAACTATTCAATTGAATAATATTTTCACTGTTATTATTTAGTCCCATATCTGACGAATCTTTTAAATAAAAAATCGTATCCTTCAAAGTAAGATCATGCTCTGATTCCGATAGACGTTTAGAAATTTCGTTTAAGGTATGCTTCACATTACGTTTTTCTTCTCTAACCATTAAATCCGTACTTGTCTTATAAGTAATAAGAGCAAACGTTGTAAAGAGGATAAAGATAAAAGTAGACGTTAATAAAGTCCACTTAACCGTAATGACTAAGTTGGACTTAAATAAAGATTTTATTTCTTTTCTAAAGGCAGACATTACGATCTCATCACATAACCTGTTCCACGGACAGTTTGAATATAACTCTCTTCTCCTGGAACATCAATTTTGTTTCTAAGATAACGAATGTAAACATCTACTACATTTGTTTCTACTTCTGTTTCATATCCCCATACCTTATTAAGTAGCACATCACGTGCTAGAACAACATTAACATTTTCCATTAAAGCTAATAATAACTCATACTCACGTTTGGTTAATTCGATCACTTCATTGTCACGTCTAACAATTCGATTCTCTTTTTCAATCGTTAGATTACGGTAAGACAATGTTGTTTGTTTCATGATATTTTTATCACCTTCAATGTCAATACGACGAAGTAACGCTCTCAATCTTGCTAATAATTCTTCAATAGCAAAGGGTTTTACGATATAATCATCTGCACCATGATCTAATCCTGAAACTCTATCAATAACAGAATCACGTGCTGTCATCATAATAATTGGTGTATTTTTAGTTTGACGAATACGACGACAAACTTCTAAACCATTTAATTCAGGCAACATTAAATCTAAGAGAATGGCATCCCAATCTCCAGCTAAAGCTGCTTCTAAGCCTGTACGTCCATTATAATGAACTTCAACATGATAGCCTTCATGTTTCAATTCTAATTCAACAAAACGGGCTAAATTCTTTTCATCTTCAATGATTAAAATATTACTCATCTAGTGTAATCTCCTTCTTTGATAGAATACTACTATTCCTACCCTTTATTATAACGATTCTTGGTTAAAAAAGCTATGGTATATTTTAACCTCTATTAAAATAACATGTGAACAAAAACTAAAAACTACTTATCTTTTAATAGATAAGTAGTTTTAGTTTTATTTAGTATACCAATCGTAATGGAAGATTCCTTCTTTATCTTTACGCTCATATGTATGAGCACCAAAATAATCACGTTGCGCTTGGATAATATTTGCAGGTAGGTTTTCACTTCTATATGAATCATAATAACTAATTGCAGATGAGAATGTTGGTACCGGTACACCCGCTTGTACTGCTACCGCTACAACATCACGAACTGATTGTTGGTATTTTTGAGTAATCTCATTGAAATACTCATCTAGTAGCAAGTTTTTAAGGTCAGCTTGACGCTCGTAAGCATCTGTAATTTTTTGTAAGAATTTAGCACGGATAATACATCCTTCACGGAAAATTTTAGCAATTTCACCATATTCTAAATCCCAACCGAATTCTTCTGATGCAATACGTAATTGAGCAAACCCTTGGGCATAACTCATAATTTTACTGAAGTATAACGCTTCACGTACTTTTTCAACGAATTCTTTTTTATCGCCATCAAATGCTTTAACAGCAGGCGCAGGTATAATTTTACTTGCTGCTACACGTTCATCTTTCATGGCTGAAATATAACGAGCAAATACAGACTCTGTAATAAGTGGTAGCGGAACACCTAAGTCTAACGCACTTTGACTTGTCCATTTACCTGTTCCTTTATTTCCAGCAGCATCTAAAATAACATCAACAATCGGTTTTCCTGTTTCGTCATCTTTACGAGTTAAGATATCTGACGTGATTTCAATTAGATAGCTATCTAATTCGCCTTTATTCCACTCTGTAAAGATTTCTGCTAGCTCTTCAACTGATAACCCTAGTAGTTTAGTTAAGATGTCATATGACTCTGCAATTAACTGCATATCACCATATTCAATTCCGTTGTGAGCCATTTTCACATAATGACCTGCACCGTTCGGACCAATGTATGTCACACATGGTTTACCATCTTCAGCTACTGCTGCGATTTGTTCAAAAATAGGCGCAACTAAATCGTAAGCTTCTTTTTGTCCACCTGGCATGATAGCGGGACCTTTAAGCGCACCCTCTTCTCCACCTGATACACCCGTACCAATGAAATTAATCCCAGAGTTAGCTAATTCTTCGTTACGACGAATCGTATCTTGGAAGAACGTATTTCCACCATCAATTAAGATATCACCTTTATCTAAATGTGGTAATAAACTTTGAATTGTTTTATCTGTCGCATCTCCAGCTTTAACCATCAACATAATACGACGTGGTTTTTCTAATGACGCTACAAATTCCTCTACAGTATAGGTAGGAACTAATTTTTTATCTGAATGTTCAGCAATAACCTCTTCAGTTTTTGAAGCTGTACGGTTAAATATTGAAACTGAGTATCCTCTGCTTTCGATATTTAATGCTAAATTTTTACCCATTACGGCCATTCCGACAACACCAATTTGTTGTTTTGACATGTTATATCCTCCTAGTAACTAAAAGTAACACCATTAGAACAAGTGTCTTTTAAGTATTTTTTACTTTATCATGATTATAACTTATTTTAAACAATATTTAAATAAAACACGCTTAATTTATCGCAGTCATTTTTAGACAACAAAAAAATCCCTTAGACTCCATGGTTGTCTAAGGGATTTTAACATTTCAAAAATGTTATTATGCTTCTTTAGTTGCTGATACGTCTTTACCATCGTAATGACCACAAGCTGGACATACGTGGTGGCTACGTTTCATTTCGCCACAGTTTGAGCATGTGCTCATACCAGGTACTGACATTTTGTAATGCGTACGACGCTTAGCTTTTTTAGCTTTTGAAGTTCTTCTAGCAGGTACTGCCATATTAACTACACCTCCTTAAATCATTTAGCAAAAAACAAATGCTTTTCGCTATCTATTCCAATCTTACTCACCATCGGAATCTTTACTATTATCTAATAAAGCTGACAATTTTGCAAGACGAGGATCAATATTTGTGTTATCTTGTTGCAATTGTTGTTCGTAATATGCGTCTTCTGACATTAATTCCCAATCGTTACCTTTAACAGTCGCATCTGTTTCTTGTTCAGATTCAGTTAAAACTTGTAAGGGGATTGATAAAATCAAGTGATCTTCTACTGCTTCAGATAAATCAATTAAGTCTTTTTCAAGAATCATAACGATATCTTCATCAGATAAAAGGTCTTTTTGACTCGCATATTGCTCAGGTGTCATATAAAACTCTACAACATTTAAGTTGCACGGATACGGCACAGGTTCTAACGAACGAGTTGATGCTAATGTCATCACTGTATCAATCGTAAATGTCGCAATATATCCATCATTGCTAACACTGATTGTCCCTGTAACTGTCACAGGTGCTACAGACAAAATCCCAGGTTCACGTTTTGTAATCGTGTCATTGACATCAATTACTTCTGAAAACTCTAACGGACTTTCTTTGTATTTTTTTAATTCTAATAATGACCATTTCATTTTCCATCACCTCTAAGCAACAAAAATTATTATACTAGGCTTTCATATGTTTGTCAATGAGATTTTCTTGACACCCCGTTATAACCTGTTGCATTCTTTCATTTTTAATTAGGATTGATATATGTTACTTACTTGTTCAAACGACGATCTTCTCCGATTAATTCAATTTCTTTAGCTAAATAACGAATACGTTGCATGATTCTCTTAGCTTTCATTGGTTCAACTTCACCTTTTTGACTCACTGTAAAATGTTCATTTTCTAACTCGTTCATACTTAAGTTTGAACTGAAAAAGGTTGGTAATTGTTCTTGCATACGGTATTGTAAGATAACGCCAAGAACATCATCCCTTCCCCAACTTGTCATCGCTTCAGCGCCGATATCATCTAGCATTAGAACAGGTACTTTCTTAACCGCATCAATTTTATCACCAGTACTATTGTCCTTAAATGAACGCTTCATCTCATCTAACAGTGTCGGATAGTGGACTAAGCTTGAATCAATCCCATACTCTGCTAACTCATTCGCTATAATCCCAAGTAAATATGTTTTTCCAACACCAAATGACCCTTGAAGATACATGCCTTGATGAAATTGTTTTGGGTTTTCAATATAAGAGTCAATGAATAATAAAGCTTCTCTTAACGCTTGTTCACGTTCTTGAGTTCTGATATAATTTTCAAGTTTTGCTTCACGTACATCTTTAGATACACCAACAGATTTAACTCGTCTTCGAAGTTTCTCTTCTGCTTTTTTTGCAAGCAACTCTTCAGTTTCTTCATATATTACATCGATTGAATGATAGTTGATAACCAGTTTTGGTTCATAACCTGGAGCTATCATAGTTGGATCATTCAATTTAAATTTACGTTTTTCACGAACAAACTCATAAAGCTTAGCATAACTTTTTGAAATATCTTCATCAGTTAATTTTTCTCTATTTTCAGCAATAAAAGTTTGAACATCACTGTCCTGCATAACTTCACGGACTAACTTATTAAATTCTTCTATTCGATCATTTTTTGCCATAACCTTTACCATTTCATCCCCTACATTTTCCACTATGACTCACCTTCCTTCTTTTTCTCACGAAGTTTTCTAATCTTTTCATTTATAAAATCATCAGACTCTTTAGAAATAGGTTTTTCATCTCTTTCTTTTCCTACCCACTCCGGTACACTTTCTTTACGAACAGATTTATTATTGTAACCTTTTGAACCATAGGAACGCGTTTTCTTCGCTTTAGAAGAACTCACTTCTTTTGCTTTTGTAACCGCATCTTCTGGTTTTTTTATTCCTGCTTGTGCCCAGTCATTTGCTATAGCATTAGCATACTTCTGTGCAAATGTCGCATTATCTTTAACCACCAATACAAAATGTATTAAAACGTTAATGACAGCATCTGGTAGGCCTGTATCTCTTACTAAATTTTCAACAGCCCAACGTTCCTCAATGGCTACAAATCCACCTTTTTGTTTTTTTATAGCTGATAAAAAGACCATTGGTTTGATCGTTTCACTTGATAAAATAACTTGTACTTCACCTTCAGAATACCCTTTTTTTAGAAGTGTGTTACGTCTCTTCGTTTCTTGATCTTCAGAGGTCAACGTATTATCTTCAACAGGTTCTGGTTTAGTTTGCTTCTTACCCACATGATATTTTTTTATAATACTTTGTCTGAACTGCTTAATATTAACTTGGTTCGTCACATAATCAATTTCTGGTTCCAGTATTTTTTTCATCTCTAACTCATCGATACCGTATAAACGATGAACCGTAACTATCATCTCTTTTACTTCAGTCTCTAGATGTGTTTTATCCACATACAAACTGTCTAACAGACTTAAAAAATAAGACCAATCGAATGTCGAATCCGTCACAGTTGGTTTTACTGCATCCTCCGGAGTAAATTTCTCCTTTGTTTCAGACAATAGTTTTTCTTGACTATGTATCCCTTCTTGATTCCACTGATAAACATCAACAAATTTTTTAGTGATTTCTTGATACTCTGAACGGTCTACCTTCGGGATAGCAAAACGTGTTGTTAATTTTTCATAACGTTCTTCGCCAATCTTATCAACTAATAGAAGACTTAAGACTGTATCTTTTAAAAATTCTGCTGCGGTTTGTGGTGGGTATAACTCATAAAGAAATTGACGTCTTGCTCCTTCTTCTTTTACGAATACTCTGAGCAGACCCAGCCCTTCTAACTTAACTCGCGCTTTAAAGACACTCGGTAAATCGATATTTAATTGATTGAATAATTCTGAATGAAATTGCTCGTCACTCTCAAAATCATTCACTGGAATGGCTGTTAAAAAGGCATGATACAAGCCAAATGCTTCTATTCCAATTATTGGTTGATACAAATAACTTAGAACTTGTTCGTCTTCTATCGTTACTGGGCGGTTCAATTTCACCGTAAAACTATCTTGTGGATGGAGTTGTTTCCATGCTGTATTCATTTGTTAACAATCTCCTTCCTTATCTATTTATCTTCTTTATCTAAAATTTCTTGCATCTCTTTTAAGAAAACACTCATGTCTTTAAATTGGCGATAAACACTTGCAAAACGAATATAAGCAATCTCATCTAAATTAACCAATTCTTCCATAACATATTCACCAATAAGTGTTGTTGAAATTTCATTTTCACCCAAACTTCTCACTTTATTTTCAACTTGGTCCACGATTTGCTCCATTTGTTCCATAGAAACTGGACGTTTCTCTGCCGATCGAATTAACCCTCGCAAAATCTTATCTCGATTAAATTCTTCACGTCCGCCATTTTTTTTAATGACGAGCAGGGGTGTCGCCTCTATACGTTCAAATGTAGTGAATCGAAAGCCGCATGATTCACACTCGCGTCGTCGTCTAATTGCTCTTCCTTCGTCAGAAGGTCTACTATCTACTACCCGTGATCCGTTATACTGACACTTTGAACATTGCATGCTATCACCTCAATTATCTTCTCTATTTTTAATTTGCTATTTGTCCTAATTATAGTGTCATTATAGCATGAAAAGGGCTA
The DNA here is from genome assembly GCF_029143285.1 of Vagococcus proximus. Taxonomy (GTDB): domain Bacteria; phylum Bacillota; class Bacilli; order Lactobacillales; family Vagococcaceae; genus Vagococcus_D; species Vagococcus_D proximus. The sequence continues at coordinate 173,598 of NZ_JAPDSH010000001.1, read as the reverse complement.
TTGGTATAGCAACTATCCTATCAATACATTCGTCTTATCGTTTAAAAACAGAAAAAAAAAGCCGTATAAAACAGCTTTTTTAGTAATTTTAACCTTTTTTATCTAACCAACCTAAAACTTGCCGTTTCGTTTCTTCTTTTGTCCCACTGTTATCAATAACAAAATCAGCTCTCATTTTTTTTATTTCAATTGATAATTGACTGTTCATTCGCTGCCTAGCCTCTTCTTGAGTTAACGAATTTCTTTCTATTAAGCGTTTAATTTGGATTTCTTCTGATACATAAACAACCATCACTTTTGTCATTAACGTCTCATATCCAGCTTCATATAACAAGGGAATATCAACTATAACCAAGGGTTCATTTCTAAATTTATAATCTTCCATTTCCTTATCAATAGCTTGTCTTATTTCACCATCTAAAACCGCATCAAGTTTTTTTCGTTTCAAAACATCACTAAATACAAGCTGACCTAACTTTTGACGATCCAATTCACCTTGCTGTGTTAAAATGCCTGTACCAAACGCTGCAACAACTTTTTCTAAGCCCAATGTTCCGGGCTCTACGACCTCTCGAGCAACTTTATCAGCATCAATAACTGGATAGCCTTGTTCAGAAAAATAATGACTAACAGTTGATTTACCTGTCGCAATCCCTCCTGTTAAACCTAAAAAAAATGTCATTTATTTGACCCTCCTTAACTTTTGACACCTTGTACAATAATGAGTGCCACGTTGAGCAACTTTAGTCTTTGTAATAGGCTCTCCACATATAGGGCATGGCGTACCTGTTTGACCATAAACATTCAGAGCATGTTGAAACTTTCCAGCCTCACCTAAAGCATTTTTATAAGTTCTTATCGTCGTGCCTCCAGCCTCTACTGCACGTCCTAAAACCGTGATAATAGCTTTATGCAACGCCGCAACTTCTTTGGGTCTCAATGTGTCCGCTGGCTGTTCAGGATGGATAGCAGCCTCAAACAATGCTTCATCAACATAAATATTCCCTAAACCCGTTACTAATTTTTGATCTAACAATAACGGTTTGATTGCTTTACTTGACCGCTTTAACTGTTTTGAGAAAATAGCTAATTCAAAATCTGATTCAATTGGTTCCGGACCTAACTTTTGAATACCTTTGTATGAAGAGGCTTCATCTTTCGGTACTAGTGTCATACGACCAAATTTTCTAACATCTAAATAACGTAATTCTGTATGGTCTGTGAATTTAAATATAACATGCGTATGTTTCTGAACCTCATCATCTGACGAATGAAACTCGTACTTCCCTTCCATTCTTAAATGCGAAATCAACTCGTAATGAGTCAGTCCTAATATCAAAAATTTTCCTCTTCTATTAAAACGCTCAAATACTTCGCCTATCAACTCATTCTTAAATGTTTCAACCTCCGGCGATTCGATAATACGTCCCCAGTTAACAACAACCTCTTTAATTTCTTTTCCCTTTACTAACTGCTCTAATCCTATACGGACAGCTTCGACTTCTGGTAACTCAGGCATACTAGTCCTCCTCTTACTGACAGATAAAAAGGTCAAGAGGATTACTCTCAACCTTTCACCTCATTATTTTGCGTCGTACCATGTTTCTCCGGTACTACTATCTACTTTAAGTGGCACTGATAACGCTACAGCATTTTCCATTACATCTTTAACCAATGCCTCTAGTTTAGGTATCTCACTTTTCGGTGCTTCAAATACGAGCTCATCATGAACTTGTAACAACATTGTCGCTTCCATTTTTTCTTCTTTTAGACGTTTCGCCATTTCAATCATGGCAATCTTTAAGATATCAGCCGCACTTCCTTGAATAGGTGTATTAATAGCCGTTCTTTCAGCGAATGACCTGATATTGAAATTACGGGCATTAATGTCGGGTAGATAACGGCGACGATGCCATAATGTTTCCACATAGCCTTTATCTTTAGCATCCCTTACGATTTCTTCCATGTATGTTTTAATATCAGGATACTTCTCAAAGTAAGTATCAATAAAACGTTGGGCTTCAGCACGGCTAATTCCTAGATTTTGAGATAAACCGTAATCACTGATGCCGTAGACAATTCCAAAGTTTACTGCTTTAGCTTGACGTCTGATGTTTCCTGTCACTTCTTCAGGTGTTTCCACACCAAAAACACGCATGGCCGTACTTGTATGAATATCCTGACCTTCTAAGAAGGCATCTCGCATATGCTCATCTTTTGCAATATCCGCTAAAACGCGCAATTCAATTTGCGAATAATCTGACGAAAAGATTTGCCAGTCAGCACTTCTCGGAACGAAGGCTTGTCTGATTTTACGTCCCTCTTCTAATCGAACGGGAATATTTTGTAAATTAGGGTCTACAGAGCTTAGACGACCTGTTTGTGTCAAGGTTTGAACATAACGTGTATGAATCTTACCATCTGACTGAATAACCTTTAACAACCCTTCAACATAAGTTGATTGAATCTTCGCGACTTGACGATAATCTAAAATATCTGACACGATTGGGGCTTGGTCCTTCAACTGTTCCAATACATCAACAGCTGTTGAATAACCCGTTTTTGTTTTCTTAATAACAGGAAGTTCCATCTTCTCAAACAAGATAACACCTAATTGCTTAGGCGAATTAATATTAAATTCTTCCCCTGCTTGTTCGTAGATGCGCTCTTCGATTTCTTTTAAGCGAATGGCAAATTCTTGTTTCATTTCTTGCAAACGTTGGGCATTCACTGTAATCCCCGTGCTCTCCATTTTACCTAAAACTTTAGACAGCGGAAGTTCCATCTCAAAGAATAAATCAGTTTGTTCTTTATCTTCTAACTTCTCCATCAGGACAGGTTTTAAATACTCCAAGGCGATGATTTTACGCGCTAAATGCTCCGAAATAATTTGATCTTCTGGTATAGCCATTTTCGCACCTTTACCGTAAATTGCTTCATCACTCTCTAGTAAGAAATACTCATGATTGAAGGCAAGTGCTGCTAAATCTTCACTCTTATCATTTGTATCAATCAAATAAGCGCCTAATAAACTATCGAAAGCAATACCTGATAATTCAATATCATATCGTCTTAATAAAACATAGTTTGCTTTGGCATCATAAACATTTTTAGTTTGATTAGTGTCTTCCAACCATTTTTTCATTTTTTCTGAATGTAAAGCTTCATCTTTTAGAGCCACGTAAATAGTATCTTTACTTCCCCAAGCCACGGCTTCTACTTCTGCTGTGTGGTAATTTTTATCTAACGTCTCCACATAAAAACTCATATTAGGTCCAAACATCTCTTCAGAAATATCTTCATATTTTTCTATAAACTGATACTTAACCTCTTCCATGGGTTCGGAATTTTCGCCTAACCCACTCGTATCAAGCTTACTTAATAATTGTTTAAACTCCATTTGGCGGTAGAATGGAATTAGTTTTTCTAGATTTTTTCCTTCATAGGTAAGATTCTCAACGTTTACATCTATTGGTGCTTTAATATCAATCGTTGCAAGTCGCTTACTCATCAACGCTTGTTCTTTATCATTAATCAAGTTTTCTTTCATCTTGCTCGCTTTTAAGTCATCAATATGCTCATATAAGCCTTCAACGGTTCCATATTCATGAAGCAATTTAAGAGCCGTTTTTTCCCCAACACGTGTCACGCCTGGGATATTATCTGAATTATCTCCAGCTAAACCTTTCATATCAATAATTTGAAGAGGCTCAAGACCGTATTTTTCTTTAATGAATTCCGGTGTGTACGTTACAAGTTCGCTAACCCCACGTGATGTTACTTCGACACGAATGTTTTCTTCTGCTAATTGAGTTAAATCTTTATCTCCTGAGATAACCACGACCTCGAACTCATCTGAAGCAACTTGTTTCGCAAGCGTTCCAATAATATCATCTGCTTCGTAGTCCATTAATTCATAATGCTCGATGCCCTGTGCTTCAATCAACTCACGAATGTAAGGCATTTGTTCTTTAAATTCACCAGGTGTTTTAGAACGCCCTGCTTTATAGTCCTCAAAGAAGGCATGACGGAATGTTGTTTTCCCTGCATCAAAGGCAATTAAAACGTGTGTTGGGGTTTCTTTTTCTAAAATACTTTCTAGCATGTTGTTAAAAAACAAAACTGCATTAGTATGTAGACCTGTTTTCGTTTTAAATGACTCATAATTTTGTACAGCATAAAACGCACGAAACGCTATACTATTTCCATCTATCAATAATAATTTATTTTTAGGCATATTAAAGCTCCATTCTCTATTCACTCTTATCTATTTAGTTTAACAAAAATTAGGAGATATTGCGATGTTTTGACCTACTCTTCCCACAAAAAAAGAGCCACCCTTTTTAGGGTAACTCTTTAGGTTTAATCTCTGCTGCCAAAAATTCTTAAGAAGGCAATTAGCAAGTTGATAAAGTCTAAATAAAGTTGCAATGCACAGTTAATCGCAACACCTTTAGCTGCTGACGTATTCCCTACTTGATAGTACATACGTTTAATATTTTGATGATCATACGCTGTTAAACCTGAGAAGACAAGTACTGTTGCGATTGATACAAACATATCTAATGCTGAACTCTTCAAGAAAATATTTATTAAGATAACAATGATAATCCCGATTAAAGCACTTCTCATTGCATGACCCATACCCGATAAATCTTTTTTACTTACCGATCCAACAATAGCCATTGTTATAAACGTTAATGATGCAGCGACGAAAGCTTTAACAACACTTGCGCCTGTATACATTGCTAAGGTGAAACTTAGTGTTACACCGTTAATTACCGCATAGGCGATAAAACCAGCAAAAGCTAATCCTGGATTTTTTACTGATTTCGCACTTAAAAATAAAACTAGTGCTATTTCTACGACCCATAGTAATAAAAGCTTCATCGTTGTATTCCCTACCATCATACCGAATACTTGCTCTGCAAATACATTTAAAACTAAGTATGACGTGACACCACTAATCGCAACACCTACACCTAAGTAGGCATATACGCGAGCAAAAAAGGCTTGCAAGCCAACATTTGTTGACGTTTCTTGATAATTATAATTATTCATTTACATTCTCCTTAAATCTAATTATTTTCTTCTGATTCTTCTGCTAATAGTACTGGTGGTTTAACCATCACTACTGCATCAAGAATACGATTTTCTTCACTATTTGTTGCTTCGACTGAAATCGTTACAACATCTTTCATCTTATCGACTTTAATCACTTCAAACTGGAAAGTCACTGTCTCATAATGACGAACTTCTTCCATGAAGTTAATTGAAAAATTTACGACATGAGAACCTGGACCAGGTAAATGCTTAGATATAGCACTTGTGATAATACCCATTAAAAGTACAGATGGAACTATCGGCTCACCGTATTCTGTTTGTTTCGCATACTCATGTTGAATATAAAGAGGATTAGAATCATTTGTAATACCTAAATATAAAAGGAGTTGGCTATCCTCAATTGTCTCCGTTACACTTAATGATTGTCCTTCTTCAATTTCATCAATTGTCTTGCCAATTTTCTTGGGCTTTATGATCATTTTATCAATGACACCTCCATCTTTAATACTATTAATTGTACCAAATACAAAAAAAAGAGCAAGCGGTTTAACTCAGTCTTAAGTCCGATTTATAAGAAAAAAAAAAGACAGCCGTTTTGTGGCTGTCTTAAGGATTACATAATATTTTTTCGTGTTGTTCCAAGTAATGTTTCGTAAGATCGTTGGAATTTTTGGACATCTCCTGCACCCATGAATACAACAACGGCATCATGGAAATCTAATAATGGAGAAACATTGTCCTCAGAAATGACTGAACCACCTTTGGTAATTTTGTTACCTAAGTCTTCAATCTTCACATCCCCTACTTCTTCACGAGCTGAACCAAAAATATCACATAGATAAATATGATCTGCTAAATCCAACGCTTCACCAAATTCATCTAATAGGGCTACTGTACGTGTGAAAGTATGCGGTTGGAATACAGCAATGACTTCTTTTTCAGGGTATTTTTGACGTGCAGCATCAATAGTCGCACGAATTTCAGCTGGATGGTGTGCATAATCATCTACGATAACCATATCATCCACTTTTTTCTCGCTGAAACGACGTTTTACGCCACCAAATGTTACTAATTCAGTTGCGACTTTAGTCATATCTTGTCCTTCTAAATGCGCAATTGCAATAACACCTAATGCATTGTAGACATTATGCATGCCGAACGCCGGTACAGTGAAACGACCAATCGTCTCACCTTTATAAACCACATCAAATTCTGATCCTGTTGTTGTGCGTTCAATATTTTTAGCTTGAAAATCATCATTATCTTTTGTTCCATAATAATAAATAGGCGCGTCTGTTTTTAATTTTCTTAATTGTTCATCATCACCAAAAGCAACGATACCTTTTTTAACTTGACTACCAAATGTCTGGAACGCATCAAAAACATCATCGATACTCTTATAGTAATCTGGGTGATCAAAATCTACATTTGTAATGATTGCATAGTCTGGAGAATATGCAAGGAAGTGACGACGGTATTCACACGCCTCAAATGCAAAATATTTAGCATCCATTACACCGTGTCCAGTTCCATCACCAATCAAGTAACTTGTAGGTTGGATACCACTAAAAACATGTGCTAACATCCCAGTTGTACTTGTTTTTCCGTGTGATCCCGTCACTGCAATACTAGTAAAGTTTTTGATAAAGTCTCCTAAGAAACGGTGATAACGGACCACTTGAAGGCCTTTTTTCAAAGCTTCTTGTATTTCACGGTGATTGTCTTCAAAAGCATTACCTGCGATTATAATCATATTTTGTTTAATATTATGTTCATCGAAAGGAAGAATTGAAACACCTGCTTTTTCTAACTCACGTTGTGTGAAACAGTATTTTTCAATGTCAGAGCCTTGTACTTGATAACCTTTTTCATGAAGAATTAATGCCAAAGCACTCATACCGGCACCTTTAATTCCAACGAAATGATAGATTGGTTCTTGCGTTTTCATAAAAAGCCTCTTTTCTGGTTTTAAAATTACTTGTAACTCATTTTCTATTAGCATTGTTTATTATCATATATATTCAGAAAGATTTCAATAAAAAACATTCAGTTGATTCTAATATTTAAAATTAAAAATCAAAATACTGTGATTTTTTATTTGACGCTAACTGTTCTTCTATAATACTTCCCAGTCCTCTATCTAAACGAGATGTTTTCGTTTCCTTTTGCTGTTTCTTAGTGATAGCTGGTAAATCAACATCACCTTTTTTACTCAATTTTTTAAATTCTTGACGTGTTAACGGAATTTCTTCCGCTTTTTCGTCATCAGAAACAGGGTCAGAAACAATCGGCACCTCATCAAATATACCTGGAATATCTGATAAAAAATCACTCGTTGTTGAATGCTCAATAGTGACATCATCCGACTCTTTATAAATAGTTGTCGCCTCTAAGTCAAATGACATGTAACTTGAAGTCGGCTTTTTTAAGCGTTCTAAAATTTCTTTTGATTCTATCTTTTCTACACTATCTTTAGGGGTGTGCTTAACTATTTGACTTGGAATCTTACGTGGAACAAAATGATGTCTAGCAACCGGTCTATACTGTTCATCCTCAACATAACTTGGTAGTTTACTACTTTTTCTTTCTAACTTTTCTTCAATAATTTCTGCTTTAAAATTAGGTTTATGGTGGGAATTATCCACTTTTTTCTTTTCTTCAAAACTAACGTGATGATCATTATAAAAAATTGGTTTTTTCATCTCTATGATTGGTTTTTCCATAGGTGGACCCTGATACGAGAAATCAAATTTTTCTGAAGTTTCATTCTGTAACGTCACTAGATCATCATCTCGGTTCGTATCTTCTTTATCAGACACTTCTGTTTCTGTAACAGTTGAACTTTTACTTATACTCTCATCTGTGTTAACATCAAATGACTCTTGATTTTGAAATAGATGACGGGGTTTTTCCTCTGGTAATTTGACAGGTTCTGCATCATCAAATAAAGGGAATCTAAACTTTTCTCTTTTCTCTTCAAATCTATCCATAAATTATCAGTCCTTCTATTATCTATCATCAATAGTGTATCATATTTTTAAAGGTTTCTGAATACTTCTAGTATTTTTAAATGAAATCTTATATTATTAATTAAACGATAGTTAAATAAAAAAACCATAGAGACAAGGATGAGTTCATGTATAAACTTTTAGTAACTGACGTCGATGAAACACTTATTACATCAGAAGGTAAAATATCAGATAAAAACATAGAATATTTGAACACTTTGAGTGAGTTTGGAATCAAGATCATAATTGCTTCTGGTAGACGCTTTGAAGATTTTCAAACTATCTTAAAAACACTCCATTTAGCCGATAAGGAAAACTATTACTCTATCTCCTTCAACGGAGGCGTTACCACTGAAAATAAAAATAATCGCATTATTAGACAAACAAATTTAGAGCAATCTCATGTCACTCAACTTTTTGAACTAGGGCGTGACTTAGATGTATTAATCCATGTCTTTAGTCTCTCGCACATTTATACTTACCGCATGAATCAAAGTGAGCACGATTTTTTAGATGATCCAGATAAATTAACCCTTATAGATAATTTAAACATCACTCCTTTTACTGAGGATGTTATTTTAAAAATAAACTTCCAAAGTGATGATATGTCAAAACTCCAAGCCATTGAAGCTTCTCTACCTAAAGAGTTAAAACAACAACTCGATATCAACTACTCATCTGGTCGTTACTTAGAATTCAACCCATTAGGTGTTAATAAAGGGCGTGCGCTAAAAGAACTAAGCGGTGAACTTGGAATTAAGCCGGAAGAAATTATCGCAATTGGAGATAATATGAATGACCGTACAATGATTGATTTTGCAGGTACCGGTGTTGCTGTTGCAAATGCCGTCCCTGAGTTAAAAGAAAAAGCCGATTACATTTGTATAAACGACCACAATAATAGTGCTGTAGCGGAAGCTATTGAGCATTTTATTCTAAAAAAAGCTAGAACGGCCTAAACGCCATTCTAGCTTTTTAATTTTTTATCCAGTCCAATACGAGGTAGCCCTCCACTCAACATCAAATCACCTATGTACTGATAGCCACTTTTAGCTAAAAGATGTCGCATCCCTAAATTATCTTTATGTGTATCGACACGCATAATCATTCGTCCTTTTTCTAGTGCCATCTGCTCAGCATAAGCTACAAGCTCATAAGAAAGGCCCTTAGCGGGATAATTCTTATTCACAGCTAATCGGTGTATAACACCATAGTCTCCCTCATAACGCCAAGCTCCACCCTCTACAGTTAAATAATCATCTTCTTCTATCAACGTCATGACAATGACACCATAAATATCATTCTTATCACAAGCCACATAACATTGCTTCTTACTGATATCATCACTAATAACGTCTTCATTCGGATAACCATCTTGCCACTGGTCAATTCCTAACTCTTTAAAATAAGCAGTGCCTTGGTCAAAAATCTGTTGGATTTTTTGACTATCTTTGCATGTTGCCAATCTAAATTCCATACCTGTCTCCCTTCCTTTAGAAAAAAATTCTGTCAGTCTTTCGGCTGACAGAATTCTTACTTTGATTATTTAGTTAAATAAGTTGTTACTTCAGCTAGAGCGTCTTTAATGCCTGCTGGGTTTTTACCACCCGCTTGAGCCATATCTGGACGTCCGCCACCGCCACCACCTACAAGTGGCGCAATTGCTTTAATTAAGTCTCCAGCTTTGAAGCCTTTTTCATTAGCCGCTTTAGACATAGCAACTAATAAGTTAGCTTTCTCACCTTGAGCTGTTCCTAAAACTAAAACATCAGATAATTCTTTTTGTTTCCATTGGTCGGCTAATTGACGCAATTGGTTCATATCTTTCACTGTTACTTCAGCTGTGATATACGTTAATCCATTTGCTTCTTTCACTTCTTTGAAAACATCTCCCGCTTGTTGGCTTGCTAATTTCGCACTTAAGCTATCATTTTCTTTTTGTAATTCTTTTAATTGTTTTTGTAGCTGCTCTACTTTATTTGGTACTTCTTTTAATTGAGGAGCTTTAACTAAGCCTGCAATTTGTTTTAAGAAGCCTTCTTCTTCGCATAACACATCGTAAGCCTCTTTACTTGTAACAGCTTCAATACGACGAACACCTGCTCCGATACCTGATTCAGATAAAATCTTGAATACGCCGATATCAGATGTATTTGTTACATGAGTTCCCCCACATAATTCAATTGAGTAGCCGCCAATGTTTACAACACGGACTTCTTTACCGTATTTTTCACCGAATAATGCCATAGCACCCATTTCTTTTGCCGTTTCAACATCCGTTTCAACTGTTTCAACTACTAACGCTTCCCAAATTTTTTCATTTACAATTTGTTCCATTTGAGCTAACTCTTCTGCGGTAACTTGACCAAAGTGAGTAAAGTCAAAACGTAAATGTTCTGGTGTTACAAGTGATCCTGCTTGGTTAGCATGATCGCCTAACACATCTTTAAGTGCACGATGTAATAAGTGAGTCGCTGTATGGTTTTTAAGAACTTTAATACGACGGTTACGGTCTACTTTCAACACATAAGTTTGACCTTTTTTAAGTTCAGCTGTTACTTCAACTTTATGAAGAGCTTGACCATTTGGTGCTTTTTGAACGTCTGATACAGTCGCTACAATGCTACCATCTTCAGTTGTAATCATACCTGTGTCGTAAGTTTGTCCACCCATCTCTGCATAGAATGGTGTGTCATTGAAGATTAATTGAGCTTCGCCTGTCGCTACTGACTCTACTACCGCATCATTTGCAATGATAACTGATAATGTACCGGTCGCCTCAGTTTTATCATACCCGATGAATGTACTTTCTTCTTTAATATCTGTTAATAATGCTGATTGAACATTCATAGATTGATCCGTATTACGAGCTGAACGCGCACGTTCACGTTGTGCTTCCATCTCTTTTTCAAAACCAGCGTGATCGACTGTAAGTCCTGCTTCTTCTGCAATTTCTTCTGTTAATTCAACAGGGAAACCGAATGTATCATAAAGTTTGAAAATATCTTTACCAGCAAGTTCTGACTTATTGTCAGCTTTTAATTTCTCAATTAAGTCTGTTAAAATTTGTAAACCATCATTGATTGTTTCGTGGAAACGTTCTTCTTCAGTTTTGATAACTTTTTGAATGAAGTCCATTTTTTCTGTTACTTCTGGGTAATATGATGACATAATATCCGCTACTACTGGTACTAATTGGTACATAAACGGTTTGTGGATACCTAATTTTTTACCATGCATTACAGAACGACGTAATAAACGACGTAACACGTAACCGCGACCTTCATTTGATGGTAAAGCGCCGTCACCAATAGCAAAAGCTACAGCACGTGTGTGGTCAGCGATTACTTTAAATGATGTATCAATTGCACCATCTTTACCATATTTTTGACCATCACTTAATTTAGCTGTCGCTTCAATGATCGGAACAAATAAATCTGTTTCAAAGTTAGTTGGGGCATCTTGAATAATTGAAAGCATACGCTCAAGGCCCATACCCGTATCAATATTTTTGTTAGGTAGTGGTTCATATGTGTCTTCTAATGTATGGTTGAATTCTGAGAATACTAAGTTCCAAATTTCTAAGTAACGTTCATTTTCGCCACCAGGGTAGTTTTCTGGATCGTCTTCAGCAACATCATTAAACTCTTCTCCACGGTCATAGAAAATTTCTGAGTTAGGACCACATGGACCAGCACCGATATCCCAGAAGTTATCTTTTACATCTACAACACGATCAGTTGATAAGCCTACTTCTTCTTCCCAAATACGACGTGCTTCTTTATCTTCTGGATAGACTGTCACGTATAATTTTTCAACGTCAAATCCAATCCATTTTTCGTCTGTTAAGAATTCCCATGCCCAGTGGATTGCTTCTTTCTTTTGGTAATCCCCAATTGAGAAATTTCCTAACATTTCAAACATGGTATGGTGACGTGCTGTACGTCCAACATTTTCAATATCATTTGTACGGATACTCTTTTGAGCATTTACAATTCTTGGATTTTCAGGGACAACTGACCCATCAAAATATTTTTTAAGTGTCGCAACACCTGAGTTAATCCATAATAAAGTAGGATCATTAACTGGAACTAGTGACGCGCTTGGCTCTACTGTATGTCCTTTAGTTTTGAAGAAGTCTAAATACATTTGACGAACTTGACTACTTGATAATTTTTTCATTGTTTTCTTCCTTCCTTGTATAAAAGCATTTTAAATAACAAAAAAACACCATGCAAAACAAGGACGACTGCTGCGCGGTACCACCTTGTTTGCAATGATGTTTGACTTTCATTACCTCTTAAGCCCGATAACGCAGGGATGCGTGACAATTTCTTGCCAATCTATCAAAGGGAGCATCTTAAAAGTGTTTTGACTTTTCTCTCAGCAATTTCAAAAAGTTCTCTGAACAAAACGTACTCAAAAATATATCCTTTTCCTTTAAAAATTATAAGCAATAAATCTTAAAAAGTCAATTTTAACTTACCACTTTAATACGATTTACCTTGATTAAGGTTGCAATAAGATACACTTACGGTAAGCAATCTCTTCTGGCTTCAAGACAGACTGCGGCGTTATATTATGAGGAACTCTATAACTGGCACTCTCCCATTCACTTGCTGTTACAATTTGTTTCTGAATTTCCACTTGATCTGTAAGAAGCGGAACATCATCAGGGACTAACTGGATAGACAAATCCGGTAGTAGTCCTTCATTATCGAGTACCATTACATTTTGAGCTGAGTTACTCATTCCTGGAAGTCCGATAGTCGGCATAAATAAATATTCAAAATTATCCTCAGGTAACAATTGTATGTTATACCCACATAGATCCATTAATAACTCACTATACGTTAACTCTTTAATTCTATAGATAGCATAGTGGTCAGGGTTAGCATTATTTTGCTTAGCTAGTAATTCTTCGTTTAACCGTATAACTTTTGGATACTCCCATGTTAGGGCTTCTTCAATACTTTGAGGCTGAACCAAATTTTCTTCGACATGAGAACAAATACTATCAGAATTGAGATTCTTTCCACTGTACTTTCCTGTCACCGTATTATAACTTCCGTCTAACTTAGCGCCTGGTCTATCACTTTCACAACATACTAGCATCGGTACAATATCCGTCAATCGTCTTGGACTAAACTGCGACTCGCTTCTATAATCCTTTATCTCAATAAGTGTTTCCGGTTCACTACTACGTTCTCTTAATTTTCCAAGCGAGACACCTCTTTGTCCTGGAACAAAAATAAAATCTTGCTTATCTAATCGAATAACCAATGTCCTTAACTGTCTATTTGGTAATAATACATTAGACACTCGAACTGATTCTACTGTTACACTTGGTGCTGTAAACGCTGAAATCACATCATCATACAGGGATAGCATCTGCTCATTTGATAACATTAGCCAATTCTCTTGTTGTAGATAATCGTAGTAGTTCATCTTCATAACACTCCTTATTTGATATAGTCTGCTAAAAATCCTGACACCATTTCTTGATATTTCTTAGCGTCTTGTGTAAAGGCTTCTGCGTGCTTTGCACCTTCAACAATGACTAATTCTTTTGGTCCTTTTGTTGCTTCATATAATGGATAAACCATTTTTGTCGGCACAAAATCATCTTTATCTCCGTGAATAAATAACATTGGTAATTTATTTTTCTCGAGTTGCTTCACAGCACTAGCTTCCTTGAAATCATATCCTGCACGTAATTTTGAATACTGTGACGTAATTGGAATTAAAGGAAACGATGGCAGATTAAACATTTCACCTAGTTGATGTTTTAATTCGTTTTCTACTGTATCATACCCACAATCTTCGATAATCGCTTTAACATTGTCAGGTAATTTTTCTCCCGAAACCATCATGACTGTTGACGCTCCCATGCTGATACCATATAACGCAATATCAACATCGTTATCATAAGCATCTGTCATTTGCTTAATCCAATTTAAATAATCTAAACGGTCAGGCCAACCAAATCCAATATACTCACCTTCACTGTTACCATGAGCACGAGCATCTGGAACTAAGACATCATATCCCATCTCATAAAACATTTTAGCATAATCTTTCATATGCATGCCATCACTTGTGTAACCATGTGCTACAATCGCTAACTTAGCTGTCCCTTCTTGCTTCTGTTTAAAATGAGTCGCTTTTAATGTCAGACCCTCTTTCGTTTTTTGGGTAAGCGTTACTGGTTTTTCATCAGCAAATTCCCAAGAATCATAACCTTTAGATTTACCACCACTAGCAGCTTCTGCACTGATAAAATCCTTATCTCCTCTAACAATAGCATAATTAAATAAATAATTTACACCCCAACCTAAACCACCTAAAATAAGCACAACAACTGTTACAATACTAATCATTATTTTAACCTTCATATAGTCAACCTCATTCTTTTTATTATTAACCCTACCTATTATAGCAATAAATTTTGAAAATCAAACTATTACGATTTGAATTCTACGTCTAAAAAAACGATTATATTACACTTAAAACAGGAATAAGTCCAATAACTTTATTCTTTCTTACAAAATAAAAACAATTAAATTTAATTCATCTACTTGAATCTTAAGAAAAAAAGTTGTTTTATGCTAGGCATAAAACAACTTTTAATTTATTTACGTTTTGTTTTTTTTGATTTCTTCATTGCACGAGCTTGAGCACGACGTTCAATCTTACGTGTCTTTTGCTCTTTCTCAGCAATAACCCAACCAATTTTTTTCTTGTATGCTGGCTTGATTTTCTTTTTCTTTTTCTTAACTAAACCAATCATTTCAATATCTAGTTCTTTTTTAGTACGATCACGTTTCGTACGACGGTTACGATCATAACCATCTACCACTTCTTTACCTTTAATTTCTTTAGGTGTGAAATGAATGCCTAATTTTTCTAAATCATTGATCGCTCGCTCATCACTTGGGTCATAGAGCGTAATCGCAGTTCCTTGCATACCATTACGTCCAGTACGACCAACACGGTGTATAAAGAAATCTAAATCATTTGGAATTTCAGCATTGATAACATGAGAAACACCTTCAATATCAATCCCACGAGCAGCTAAATCTGTAGCAACAACATATTGGAATTCAAGATTCTGAACTTGTTTCATGACACGTTTACGCTCACGAGGTAAAATATCACCATGAATTTTTGCTACTTTCAGGCCTTGAGCTTTTAAGTAATTTGCAATATCATCAACATTTTGTTTTGTATTAGCAAATACAATAGCAAGGTACGGTTGACCAACAGTTAAAATTTGGTGAACCAATTGATTTGTATTTTTACCTTTAGTTGAAATCAACCAGTTATCGATTGAATCAGAAATAATTGATTTAGGTTTGATATGCTCAATAACAGGATTTTCCATGTATTTTTTAAGGAAAGGCTTCAAGTTAGTTGGAATAGTTGCTGAGAAAACTAACATTTGTAAGTTTCCAGGCAAACTTGATGCTATCTTATCAACATCTTCTAAGAATCCTAAATCAAGGGTCATATCCGCTTCATCGACAACAAATGCTGTAGCAGTATGCGTACCTAACGCTTTTTCATTCATCAAATCAAGCACACGACCTGGTGTTCCAATTGCAATATGCGGTTGTTGCTTTTGTAATTTAGCGATTTGACGTTTTTTATCAGTTCCTCCAACATAGCGACCGACACGAATTTCTTCTTCACTATGTTCTGCTAATTGAACAGCTGCCTCATAAATTTGATTAGCTAGCTCACGACTTGGTGCGGTTACAAGTACTTGGACCTCATCTTTAGATGGATCAATCTTATCCATTAATGGCAATAAGAATGTGTGTGTTTTTCCTGAACCTGTCTGTGATTGGCCTACAACGCTACGGCCTTTCTTAATAACAGGTATTAATGTTTCTTGGACTTCAGTGGGTGTAACAAACCCTTTATCCTTTAAAGCTTCTTCTAAATAAGCTTTTAAATTAAATTGTTTAAATGTTCCCAAAATGGTCACCTCTTCCTCTTCTCTAAAATATCTGCACTGTAGCATTATAGCACAGAATAACAGCTATATCTAAGGTTTTAGTGAACTATCGCGATTAATATCGGAATAATGAAGAGATACAAGATGAATGTATAAGCTTGTGTTGTCGTTGCAAATTCAGCATCTGCTCCATATCTTTCCGCTAAAACTGGCATTGTATTTTGAGCCGGCATCGCTGATTGTATAATAAAAACTTTTAACATCAAATCTGGTACATGGATGAACCAAGATAATACAATTACAACTAATGGTGATATTAAATAACGACCAAGTAAAACACCGAATGTATCTTTTGTCATACGGAGATTTTTAATCCCTGTTTGATAAATAATCATTCCGATAACAAACATCGAAATTGGTGTTGTTAAATTACTTAAATGTGTTGCAAATTTAGTTAAAACTGGGATTTCTGGAATACCTAGTAACATCCAAATTAAACCAATAATAAAGCCTAACATCGCTGGTGATAACAATAATTTAATAACACCTAATGGATCCATCTTAACTTGTTCAATAGTCGGATCTTGACTATCTCCAGAAATTAAATAAATCCCAACTGTCCAAAAGAATGTTGTATTACAAATATAATAAAGTAAGACGTACGGTACCGATACCTCTCCAAAAATAGCTAAATTAATCGGCAAGCCCATAAATATGGTATTGGATGCGGTAAACATCGTTTTAAAAACACCACGTCTTGTAATTTCAACATTAGTTAAACGTGCATAAACCCAACTAATTCCAAAAGTAATAATAATCGAAAGTGCTGGTAATAGCATCCCTTTGAATAAACTTAAAAATTCATCTCTAGTAAATCGTTCGATAATATTTAAAAACATGTTAAAGGGTAACGCTATCGTCAAAACAAGGTTTGAGAATACCCCCATCAAGTTTTTATCAAACATCCCTCTCCATGACAAAATATACCCCATCAGAACAAGTGCAAATACAACCATAATGTTTAAATACGACTCTAACATCAAATTCCTTCTTTCATTTAGTAATCTATCTCACAAGTATAACATTTAACGAACCAAAAAAAACTTGTAAAATGTGTTATTCACCATTTTACAAGTTTCTATTATACTACATATTTAACTAAATTTTGATACACTCTTTCAACATCTGTCGGTGTCCCTCTTAACTCAAAATCATCTACCATAGGAATATCAAAT
This sequence comes from Vagococcus proximus, assembly GCF_029143285.1. Taxonomy (GTDB): domain Bacteria; phylum Bacillota; class Bacilli; order Lactobacillales; family Vagococcaceae; genus Vagococcus_D; species Vagococcus_D proximus. Next base: position 156,331 of record NZ_JAPDSH010000001.1, on the reverse strand, counting down.
CGCTCTGCATACTGCTTAGCTGTTAAACAATACTGCCAATTAAAGTTTTTATTCCCACTCCCAACTACTCCAAGACATTTTCGACGATTATCTTTAAACTCGATAAACTCGCTTAATGTATTTGTCATAATTTCGTTTGTGCCATTCTCTGCACCATTTCCACCATCTAAATAGGTAGGAACAAAGGCAAAGAAAGGCTCTGGCATTTCTTCAAATAAACTGTCATCTGTAATCTCTTTAAATGTCACTACTGGCTTAGACCCATCCTCTTCATGACAAGCTATCGCATATTCGCTTAATTTTTTGACAAAAGCTCGAGTATTTCCTGATATTGAAAAAAATAAAATATGGATTGACATTTTCTGACCCCTTTAACTTTATTTAATCACACTCATTAACATAAACAAGTGGCACTCTTTCTGATAAGACACACGGTATTTCATAATTAATCGTTTCAATATATTCAGCAGCTTCTTGGAACGAAATACTATTTCCTTTTCGATCATGACCAAAAATAACAACTTTTGTACCAACTGGATAGCCTTTAGGTAATTTCACCATGCATTGGTCCATACATACTCGACCAACTATCGGACATCGTACACCATCTACCAAGACTTCAAACCCTTGAAAATCACGAGTAAAGCCATCAGCGTACCCTATTGGTAGTGTTCCTATCCATTCGTCTTCACTGGTATAATAGGTCGCACCATAACTTAAGGCTTCCCCTTTTGGTACTTTTTTCACTTGAACAATCTCTGTAATAACAGACATGGCTTGCTCAATTTTATAAGGTGTTTTCAACTCTTTACCTGATGGATTAAGACCGTACATTGAAGCTCCTAAACGAATCAAATTCGATTTCCAATTGTCATGCCATAAAGCTGTTGCTGAATTAGACGTATGAACGTAAGGAATATCTTTTGGAAAAATCATAATTGCTTTTGAAAATCGCTCTTGTTGAACCTTCAAATGTGACTCATCCGCAGAATCCGCTTTAGAAAAATGAGTAAATAACCCTTCTAAATAAAATTGTGGATGCTTTTCTAAAAAGTCTAGTACTTCTTTCATTTCCTCTTCTGTACGTAATCCTAAACGTCCCATACCTGTATCAATTTTTACGTGAATGGCTAATTTACCAACTTCTTCTTTTGGCCATTCTTCCAAGACTGCTTCTAACCACTCTAAACTGATTGCCGCACATGATAAATTTTCTTTAATGACATGATAAACGTAACGAGGATCAACTACACCAAGAATTAAAATTGGCTCTTTAAACCCTGCTTCTCTAAGCTCTAATGCCTCATCTAAGATTGACACACAAAATCCGGTTGCTCCTGCTTTTTTTGCGACCTCTGCAACTTTCACAGCGCCATGTCCATAACCATTTGCTTTTACCACAGCATAAATCTCCGCATTATTTTTGATGTGTTGTTGCTCTGCTTTAATATTATTATAAATAGCCTGACAATTTACGACGCCTTTTGTCGGTCTTAGATAACCTACTGCCATGATAAAGCCCCCTATAAAATTCTATATCTATTCTAATATAGTAAGCCTTACAAGTAAAATTTACTAGTTTTTTCTATTGGCCTTAAGTAATAATTAAAAAAGCCGATCGATAATATCGAACGGCTTTTTCTTTATTTTATAGATTGTTGTAATGCTTTCACATTTTCTTTCATTTCACTGATGTAATCACTACCAGATTTCTGTTTCTCTTTTGATAATCCTTCAAGTGTATTGAGATCAATTAATTTCGCCCCTGTGGCATTTGCAATTGTTTCTGCAATTTTACTTGAGGCTAATTCTTCCGTATAAATATAATCAACTTTATTTTTTTTAACAAAATCTTCAATTTTAGCTAATTCGCTAGGACTCGGTTCTTGATCAGGTGAAATCCCTGAAATTGACACTTGGTTTAAATCATACTGTTTTGCTAAATAACCAAAAGCTGCATGTTGCGTAACAAACTCACGTTTTTTTGCATCTTTAAAAGCTTCTTTAAACGTGTTATCCAATTCTGATAATTTATCTTGATAGCTCTTTGTATTTTCTTCATACGTCGTCTTATTATCTCCATCTACCTCAATAATCCCATCACTAATAGCAGCAACTTCTTTCTTCACAAGAACAGGGTTTAACCAAACGTGAGGATCTAAACCATGCTCATGACTATCATCCGCCTCTTTGTCTTCTTCTGGTTCAGATCCTTCCATTAATTCAATACTATTACTTGCTTCAATTACTTTTGTTTTTTTCTTATCAATGTTTGCTAAAACGCTCTCTACCCACGTTTCCATTTCGTTTGAATTATAAACAAAAACATCTGCATCTTGAATGCGTGCAATATCTTTCGCACTTGGTTCATAATCATGTGGCTCTGTTCCACCGCTGATCAGCATGCTTACATCAGCCTTATCCCCTACAATATTTTTAGTGAAATCATACATTGGATAAAAGGTTGTCACTACTTGTAATTTATCTGATGCTTTAGTTTTTTCTTCATTAGAACCACAAGCTGTTAAAACTAATCCTAAAACAGCTAGTGATAAAAGGCTTACTATTTTTTTCATTTTTCTTCCTCCTTTATTAACTGATGTAATACTCACAATTTATTTGCTCACCACATCGCATTCGTAAACCGTAACTATTACACTTTAGAAGTATACCATATTGATTTACAAATGCAAGAAAAATAAATTAGCTTTATTAGATCAAATTTCATAAATTTAATAGCAAAAAAAGAGAACAAGTCAAAAATATTCAACTTGTTCTCTTTTTTAAGAGACATATTCTTATTTTTTACGTTTTTGATCGAAACTAAACGCATCTTTTACTTTATCCAAGAATCCTTCTTCTTCATCTGGAACTTGGTCGCCACCAGCTTTAGCAAAAGCTTTTAATGCTTCTTTTTGAGCATCATTTAAATTCTTAGGTGTAATGATTTTAACCGTTACTTGTTGGTCACCAGTTCCAGTTCCACGAAGACGGGTTGCCCCTTTTCCTCTTAGACGGAATGTTGTACCTGACTGTGTACCAGCTGGCACTTTTAATTTCACTTTACCGTGAACCGTCGGTACTTCTACTTCATCACCAAGCGTTGCTTGAACAAAACTTACTGGTAAATCATAGTAAATTTCAGAACCATCTCGGTCAAAAATATCACTGTCTTCAACACGGAATACTACGAATAAATCGCCATACGGTCCGCCGTTGATTCCTGCTTCACCTTGTCCTGATAAACGCATTTGTTGACCGTCCTCAACACCAGCAGGAACATTTACTTTCACGCTGTGTTTGCTCTTTGTATGACCTGTTCCGTGACAGTCATTACATGGTGAGGCAATAGTCTGTCCTTTACCACCACATTGATCACACGTTTGTTGTGTCATCATACGACCAAGTGGTGTTTGACGTTCAACTTGGATTGTTCCTTGTCCATGACACTTAGAACATGTAACAGGTGATGTCCCTGGTTTAGCACCGGTACCATCACATGTTTTACAACTGTCTTCACGGTTGAATTTAATCACTTTTTCAACACCAAAAACTGCTTCTTCAAACGTTAGGTCTAATGAGTATTGTAAATCAGCCCCTTGTCTTGGCGCGTTCGGATTAGATGAACGACCGCCACCACCAAAGAATGATTCAAATATATCTTCAAACCCACCAAAACCAGCTCCTCCACCGCTGAAGCCGCCAAAACCGCCGCCTCCGCCGTAGTTTGGATCTGTACCCGCATGACCATACTGATCATACGCAGCTTTTCTTTGAGGGTCACTTAGAATCTCATAAGCCTCAGAAATTTCTTTGAATTTATCTTCTGCGTCAGCTTCTTTATTAATATCTGGATGATATTTTTTAGACAGTTTACGGTAAGCTTTTTTTAGCTCATCCGCTGTCGCGCCCTTGGACACACCTAACACTTCATAATAATCGCGTTTTGCCATGGGTTTCCCTCCACATCTTTTCTAGATTAGTTAGCTTGTCTTCAACTTCATTAGCATACCATAATTTTAGAGATACCTAAACAGTCTACTTAAACTAAATACATATTCTTCCTCAATAAGTAGGAAAAGCCAAAAGCGAGGTGCTTTGGCTTTTTCCTAAATCACTCTTATTTGTCGTCTACTTCTTCAAAGTCAGCATCTACAACATCATCTGCACTACCTTGAGCAGCGTTTGGATCCATACCTTCAGCAGCACCTTGAGCAGCAGCAGCTTGTTCGTATAATTTAACTGTTAACGCTTGAACGATTTCGTTTAATTCGTCACGTTTAGTTTTCATTTGTTCTAAGTCATTTGCTTCAACTGCAGCTTTTAATTCATCACGTTTTGCTTCTGCTTCTTTAACTTCAGCTTCGTCAACTTTACCTTCTAATTCGCCTAAAGTTTTATCAACTGAGAATAATAAAGCATCTACATCATTACGTAAGTCCACTTCTTCTTTACGAGCTTTATCCGCTTCAGCATTTGCTTCAGCATCTTTCACCATTTTATCAATTTCTTCATCTGTTAAACCTGAAGATGATTTAATTGTAATTGTTTGTTCTTTTTGAGTACCTAAGTCTTTAGCAGATACGTTTACGATACCATTTTTATCAATATCGAATGTTACTTCGATTTGTGGCACACCACGTGGAGCAGCTGGAATATCAGTTAATTGGAAACGACCTAACGTTTTGTTATCTGTTGCCATTGGACGTTCACCTTGTAACACGTGAATATCTACTGCTGGTTGATTGTCTGCTGCTGTTGAGAAGACTTGTGATTTACTTGTTGGAATAGTTGTATTACGATCAATTAATTTAGTAAATACTGATCCCATTGTTTCGATACCTAATGATAATGGTGTAACGTCTAATAATACAACATCTTTAACGTCACCAGTGATAACGCCACCTTGGATTGCAGCACCCATTGCTACTACTTCATCCGGGTTTACTGATTTGTTAGCATCTTTACCCGTTTCTTTTTGTACAGCATCTACAACTGCAGGAATACGAGTTGAACCACCAACTAAAATAACTTCATCAATTTCTGATTGAGTTAAACCAGCATCTTTAAGTGCTTGACGTACTGGAATTTTAGTTCTTTCTACTAAATCAGCTGTTAATTCATCGAATTTAGCACGAGTTAAGTTTAATTCTAAATGAAGAGGTCCAGCTTCACCAGCAGTGATGAATGGTAAGCTAATTTGAGTGCTTGATACACCTGATAAATCTTTTTTAGCTTTTTCAGCAGCGTCTTTCAGACGTTGAACTGCCATTTTATCTTGTGATAAATCAATACCATTTTCTTTTTTGAATTCTGCAACTAAATGATCGATGATTTTGTTATCAAAGTCATCCCCACCTAAGTTATTGTCACCAGCTGTTGATAATACATCGAATACGCCGTCTCCTAATTCAAGGATAGAAACGTCAAATGTACCGCCACCTAAGTCAAATACTAATACTTTTTCTTCTTTATCTGTTTTATCTAAACCATAAGCAAGCGCTGCTGCAGTTGGTTCGTTTACAATACGTTCTACTTCTAAACCAGCAATACGGCCAGCATCTTTAGTTGCTTGACGTTGCGCATCATTGAAGTAAGCTGGAACAGTAATAACAGCTTTTGTTACTTCTTCACCTAAGTAGTCTTCAGCAAAACCTTTTAAGTATTGTAACGTCATCGCTGAGATTTCTTGTGGTGTGTATGATTTTCCTTCAACATCTACTTTATAACCCGCTTCACCCATGTAACGTTTGATAGAAGCGATTGTATTAGGGTTTGTAACGGCTTGACGTTTTGCAACTTCCCCTACTTGGATTTCTCCATTTTTGAATGATACTACTGAAGGAGTTGTACGGTTACCTTCTGGATTTGGAATAATTTTAGCTTCTCCACCTTCTAATACAGCTACTGCAGAGTTTGTAGTTCCTAAGTCAATACCAATAATTTTAGTCATAATGTCGTTCTCCTTTTATATGTGAATTTAATTTTTTAACAAATCTAATTTATTGTGCAACCATAACCATGCTCGGTCTTAAGACGCGATCATGTAGGATGTAACCTTTTTGTAATTCTTGAACAATTTCATCAGGTTTTTGTCCGTCTTCAAGAGGTACTGTTTGTACAGCTTGATGTAAATTAGGATCAAAAACTTCACCCTTAGCAGGAATTTCTTCGATACCAGCCGTTTTTAAGGCATGTAATAGACTTTCCATTACCATCTCGATTCCTTTTTTAAGGCTTTCACCTTGTTCATCTGTTACTTCAATTTGTAAAGCACGCTCTAAGTTATCGATAGCTGGTAATAATTCTTTACCTAAATCTTGCGAACGATATTTAGCTGCTGCTTCACGGTCTTTAATGTTACGATTACGCATATTAGCAATTTCTGCTTGCGCACGTAAATATTTATCTTCCATTTCTGAAAGTTGTTCACGTAATAATTCTTCAGTAGATTTTTCAACTGTTTCTTCTTCAGATTGCTCAGTAGTTTTTTCACCGTTCAAGATAGCATCTACTTTAGCTTGCTTTTCCTCATCCGTCTCTACTACTTCTTCTTTTTCTACTTCTTCATGCTTTTCAGTCAATTTCTTAACTCCCTTTCTCTAACCCTATTAACTTAAGGTCACTCTAATAGTCGATAATAGTCAGTTAATTCTTGTGACAATTCTGTTCTAAAAGCATCAACAAGACCTAACATTTTTTCATAGGACATATTCGTTGGCCCTAAAAGAGCAATCGTTCCTTTACCATGTCCGGCTACTTCGTAAGAAGCTGTTATTAAACTCATATTAGTTAGTAAATCATTTTCAAGTTCATTCCCTATCCTAATATCAATATCTGCTTCTGTTGGCGCAATTAATGCCGTAAGTTGATCTGTATTATCCATCAAAGAATAAACAGATTTAAACTGCGACACATCTGATAACACATCCAAATCTAGTAAGTTCATCTTGCCACTTACAAAGACCCTTTCTTCAAAAGCTTGACCCATAATCGTATCAAACAGTGTCATAATCCCTGTTGGACTATGGAAATACTTTTGAAGAATCATTGGAATTTCAGTTCGGAGTTTGTGATAAACAGTTAATAAAGGCTGACCCACTAATTTGTCATTAATAATCTTAATCATCTTTTCAATATCTTCAGCAGAAACGCCGTCTGGTATTGTAAAAACCTGACTTTCTACATTTCCTCGATCTGTCACGATAATTGCCATTAACTGATGATTATTAAGTGGTACAACTCTAAATCCTGTTAACTTTCGCTCTTTTACTTCTGGTCCTAATGAAAAAGCTGTGTAACTCGTTAAGTCGGACAAAATTTGTGCTGATTTTGCAATAATATCATCAATTGCTCGATATTCTTGACCAAAGGCACCCTTTATTAGAGATAATTCCTGTTTACTTACCTCAGAAGGTTTTAACAAGTTATCTACATAATACCTGTAACCTTTAACAGATGGAATACGACCTGAGGATGAATGTGTCTTTTCGATAAATCCAACTTCCTCAAGTGTGCTTAAATCATTCCTGATTGTAGCAGAGCTTGCTTTGATACCTGCATCAACAAGTGTCTTCGATCCGACTGGTACACCAGACGAGGTATACGTTTGGATCAACAAACCCAATATATTTAATTGACGTTCTGTTAGCATCCTCACTCACCTCTTTTATGTTAGCACTCGAAACACCTAAGTGCTAATTACAAGTATAACTATACCAACCCTTTATTTATTTGTCAACAGATTACACTCTTTTTTTAGCACTCTATACCTACGACTGCTAAATTTTTTTCTACTATATTATAATATTGTCAGGCTTAAATATTTTCTTTTTCTAATAAATGGTTCTTGAATTGACTCATAAAAACCATTACATTTTTATACAAGCTCATTTGTTTCCCATTTTAATTTTAATATAATTCAAAAAAACATACAAATAATACCCATTTATCATAAATGAGAATTCACTCGTCACACCAACTAGGAAAGCGCTTCATTATTATGGTAATTTATTAGTCTTTCATACGTTTAATGTATATAAATACAGGTTTCTATTAATTATATCCACTATTAATAGAGTACTCGACCACTATTCTCATTTAAAATTAATAATACTCATAAAATGGTTGTCCAATCCTTGAAATCCACCTATAATGTATGAGACAGAAAAAATAATGAATGGAGTTGTTAATTTTATGGAGAAAAAGAAAAAAAAGTTTAGTTTCCCATCGGCCTATACTGTCATTTTAATCGTATTATTATTAGTTATGGGACTAACTTATTTCATTCCTGCCGGTAAATTTGAAACGATTCAGTACAATGACGACAAGACATTTACAATCGTTCCAGCTGGTATGACTGAAGAAGATGCTAAAAAGGATGCGGCTAACACTGTTCCTGCTGATCAAGAGTTCTTAAAAAATAAAGATATCAAAATCGATATCTCTAAATTTGAAGACGGTTCGATCAAAAAACCTGTAGCAGTACCTGGTAGCTACAAAGAGTTAGACGAAAAACGCCCTGGCGTATTTGGAGCAGTTAAGAATTTCTTACATGCCCCTATCCAAGGTCTTGCTCAATCAATTGAGATTGTAACATTCATCTTAATCTTAGGTGGTATCATTGGGGTTATCAATAAAACAGGTGCCTTCAATGCTGGTATGAATGCTTTATCATTACGTTTAAAAGGTAAAGAAAAATGGTTAATCATCATTATCTCTACTTTAATCGCTATTGGAGGTACAACATTCGGATTAGCAGAAGAAACTGTCGCTTTTTACCCAATCCTAGTACCAATCTTCATGGCTGCAGGCTATGATGCCCTTGTTGCGATTGCCACAATCTACTTAGGAAGTTCTATCGGTTCGATGGCTTCTACGGTTAACCCGTTCTCAGTTGTTATTGCCTCAAACACTGCAGGTATTAACTTTACTGATGGTATGGGCTTACGCTTAATCATGTTAGTTGTCGGAACTATTATGTGTATTGCTTACACTATTCGTTACGCTGAACGTGTTCGTAAGAACCCTTCTGAATCATTAATCTTCGATCAAAAAGAAGAGTTAGAAGCACACTTCTTAAAAGAAACTGTTGATGAAAAAGAACTAATTTTCGATGTTCGTAAAAAAATTCTATTAACAGTATTCGCTGCTTCATTTGTTATCATGGTATTCGGTGTTAAAGATTGGGGCTGGGGATTCGTTGAAATCTCAGCATTGTTCTTAGGCGTTACGTTTATCATGGCTGCTATTAGTGGTCTTGATGAAAAATCATTTGTCGGTGAATTTATTACCGGTGCGTCTGATTTACTAGGAGTTGCTCTTGTAGTTGGTTTAGCCCGCGGGGTTACAATCATCATGGAAGATGCTAAAATTAGTGATACATTAATGTTCTGGTTAAGTAATGGCGTTTCTCACATGAGTGGGGTTGTCTTTACAACTGTGATGTTCTTCGTATTTATCCTATTAGGCTTCTTCATCCCATCATCTTCAGGTTTAGCTGTGCTGTCAATGCCAGTTATGGCTCCACTTGCAGACGTTGTAGGTATCGACCGTGCTATCATTGTTGATGCTTATAACTGGGGTCAAGGAATCATTTCATTCATCACACCAACTGGTTTAGTTCTTGCGTCACTTGCAATGGTTAACATTTCATTCGATAAATGGTTGAAATTTGTTACACCACTTATGATTGCAATTGGTGCACTTGCTATTATCTTACTAGGTGTTGGAGTTTACATCTAAATTTAAAAGTATTAAAAGACTAGAACAACTTGTTCTAGTCTTTTTTAGTTGTCTAATTGTCTAAAAAAGAAACCTATGCCCCCTCATCCCTCATGCTATACTTGCAGAAAAAGGCGGTGGCGATATGAAACTTAAACAACCAACATCTATCAACAGTATCTCCTCTTCATTACTCTTAGTGTTAGCCTCCCTTATCAACCTAACTACCCTATACTTCCACTTGTCATTTACTATCATCATAATAGGATTTTTAGTTTCTCTTTACATTCTCTATTTAGCTTATTACTTTTAAATGACAGTATTGTACTCATTAAATAAAAAATAATATACTTTTTATCTCTAGAAAAAAAGAAAAAGCCACCCAAAATTGGGTTGGCTTTTTCTATTGAATAAACTCTTGAAAGACTTCATTACCTAAGATTAAACCTTTATCGGTCAAACGGATAAAGCCTTGTTCTTCTTTAATTAATCCTTCTTCTTTTAATTTTGGTAAAACAGAAGCATAGATAGTCTCAAGTGGTTGTTCGAACTTATTTTCAAATGAGGCCAATGACACACCCTCGATTTTTCTTAAACCTAAGAACATTTCTTCTTCAATTATTTGTTTACGAGAGAGTTCTTCCGTTTCAATAATCGGTAATCTATCTTCTCGTAAAGGTTGCAAATAATGTTGGATCGGACCATGATTACGGTAACGCTCTGTTCCTAAATAGCCACTGGCTCCGGCCCCAAATCCGTAATAATGCTGATTGTCCCAATATACTAAATTATGCTTGCTTTCAAAACCTGGTTTTGAAAAATTACTAATTTCATATTTAAAGATGCCTGCTTTATCCATTTTTTCAGCTGCTAAATCAAACATATCCCCTTCAATATCCTCTGTCGGTAAATTCAATCTACCTTGTCTTGCCCAATTATTAAAGATAGTTTTGTTCTCTAAAATAAGAGAATACATCGAATAATGAGGCAGTCCTAAAGCAATGGCTTTATCCAACGTGTCTTCAAAATTTTCCAATGTCTGACCCGGTAACGCATAGATTAAATCAATACTTACATTGTCTAATCCAGACTTCTCAACAATTTTCATTGTGTCGTATACATCTTGAGCCGAATGTTTGCGTCCTATTTTTTTTAAAAGTCTATCGTCAAAAGACTGAACGCCCATAGATAAACGATTCACACCATGTGTCTTCATCACCGTTAATTTCTCTTCTGTTAAATCTCCCGGGTTCGCCTCTACAGTAAATTCATTTCCTTCAACAAAGGGTAATAAATCACGTAGTCCTTTTAATAACACATCTAATTGAGAGGCAGTCAGAGAAGTTGGCGTTCCACCGCCCACATATAAGGTGTCCACAACTTGACAGGGATACTTTTCTATTGTTAAACGAATCTCTTTTAATAAGCCTTGGATATATTCATCCACTGGTTGCCCTTTTAAAAATACTTTATTAAAATCACAATAATAGCAAATATGCTCACAAAACGGAATATGTATATACGCTGATACTTTATCTAAAGGCGTTATTTTTTTATCTAACATACGCACTTATCTCCTTTTCACTCTAGAGTTTAATTACTCTATCCTATCTTATTAGAATAACATATTTTCCATAAGAGCGCTCCTGATGTCGTTTATTTTATAACAACAAAAAAGCATGAAACTTAAGATAGCTTCATGCTTTTACTATTAAAGAGTGGAGAAATACTCAGCTGTATCAACTTTATCTTGATTAAGTTGCTTAATCAAACCCTCAACTCCATCAAATTTGATTTCATCACGAAGATAATGGTACCATTCGACAGCTACCTGCTCACCGTAAATATCTTGATTAAAATCTAAAATATTTACTTCAACTGTAATATCACGTCCAGGTTCAAAGGTAATATTTCGACCAATTTGAGCCATTCCTTCATGCCATTTATTTGCTACTTTTATTTTTACTGCATAAACGCCTTTACGAGGTAGACGAGTAAGATGAGATACCTTTATATTAGCAGTTGGGAAACCTAATGTTCTACCACGCGCATCACCGTGAACCACTGTTCCTTCAATACTATAGATATAGCCTAAAAATTCAGTGGCTTTTTCCATATCTCCTGCGGCTAAAAAGTCTCTTATTTCTGTAGAACTCACCTTAACATCATGGTCTTCTAATTTAGGTACTGTAATCACGTCTAACCTATCTTGCGTATAGTTAGGTAAGTTAGCCATAGTCGCAATATCACGTGGTCCATATGTGTAATCAAAGCCTGCTACGACACTTTTAGCATGTAAGCCAACCATATACTGGTCAACAAATGCTTGTGGACTTAGACTTGCAAATGATGATGTAAATTCAATCACATATAAAATATCAACACCTAATTTTTCCATATGGTTTGCTTTTTGTTCAACTGTTGTTAAATAAGTCATCGTTGTAGGGTCAATTTTTTGAAAAACAATTGAGGGATGCTGATTAAATGTCATAACAGCAAGCTTTAACCCTTTAGCTTTCGCTTCCTCTTTACCACGATTAATAACGGCCTGATGGCCACGATGAACACCGTCGAAGAAGCCCAAAACTAATACGACCTCTTCTTTTGGTAATTGGCTCTCATTATACGGATGATGAATTTCAATTATTTCCACGTCAAACGACTCCCTTTAATTACTCATTTCGTAATACTTTTATTGGTTTAATCACTTCTTTTTTATTTGGGTGTTCCCCATAAATACTTACTAGCAAATTATTATAGTGCACTGCGATCAAGTCACTGTAATCTAAATTATCTGGTAATGTTGATTTCATCAAGAAGCCACCATTTTTTACAACTGAATACTGTTGACCTGTTAAATCCAATCGCTGCATAATCGTCATCGCTTTTTCAATAGGTTGTAAGAAGTCTTTCTCTTCTTGTTCCATTTTTTCTGCCACTTGAGCTAACGTTAAACAATCAGCCGCCTTAAATCCACCACTACCAATACGAGTTAAGTCAGACATATGAGCAGGTACACCTAATTTAAGACCCGTATCGACTGACAACGTTCTGACATAAGTCCCTTTACCGCACCCTACTTCAAAACGCCATGACACTGTTTTTTCTTCTTCATTAAATACAGGTTCAGTTGTACGATTAAAATACTCGATTACTGCTTTTCTCTCTGGACGCTCTACTTCTAATCCTTCTCTTGCATACTCATAAAGACGTTTACCATTTACTTTAACAGCTGAATACATCGGCGGAACTTGAGTAATTGTTCCTACCATTTCTGCCATAGCTTTGTCTATCTCTTCTGTCGTCAAATCCATTGGTGCATCTTGGCGGTCAACAATCTCACCACTCGCATCTTCAGTTGTTGTCGAATAGCCTAATGTAATTTCGCCAATATATGTTTTACCACTGTCTTGAATATATTCAATAATTTTAGTGCCTTTTCCGATACAAATCGGTAATACACCATCAACATCAGGGTCTAGCGTTCCGCCATGTCCCACTTTTTTAGTTCTTAGTATTTTTCTTAATTTAAATACGCAATCATGACTCGTCATGCCACGTTCTTTCCATAATGGTAATATTCCGTCCATGTCGTTACCTCACTTTTTTCTAATAACCCGTTTATTATAGCATATTATTCGCCTTATTACTGACTTTCTCGCTTTTTCTTACTCAACAAAAAAACCAACCTAGTTATGACTAGGTTGGTTTTTTATTAATCATTTTTGTTCAAATTGCGAATCAATTCATCAATTCTGTTACCGTAAGCAACTGATTCATCACGCTCAAAAATTAATTCAGGCGTTTTATAGATACGTAAGCGTTGGCCTAATTCTTTACGAATTAAACCAGTCGCTTTATCTAATCCTTTTTGAGCTTTCTGCATATCAGAAGCTTTATCAGAGAGGATACTATAATAAATAGTCGCTTGTTGTAAATCACCTGTCACACGCACATCTGTAATCGTTACGTCTTGGACGCGTGGGTCACGTACACGTTTTTGAAGAATATCATTGACTTCACGTTGAACTTCTTGACCGACTCGTCTATCACGAAATTTAGCCATGAAACTCCCTCATTTCTTTCTTAGGACTTATTTTCTTTTGATTTCGACCATTTCAAATCCTTCAATCACATCATCAACTTTGATATCATTGTAGTCTTCGATCATCGCACCACATTCAAATCCCATTTTAACTTCTTTAGCATCATCTTTGAAACGTTTCAAGCTTGCTAGTTTACCTTCGAAGATAACAATGTTATCACGAATTAAACGAACGCCACAATCACGTTTGATTGAACCATCAGTTACATAACACCCTGCAATTGTTCCAACTTTTGATACTGTATATGTTTCACGGATTAACATTTGACCTGTAATTTTTTCTTCAAATTCAGGTTCTAATAAACCGTTCATTGCTGTTTCGATTTCATCGATAACGTTATAGATAATACTGTGTAAACGAATATCTACTTCATCTTGCTCTGCTTGTTGACGCGCTTGAATTGTTGGACGAACGTTAAATCCAACAACAATCGCACCACTTGCTTGAGCTAATGTTACGTCACTCTCAGTAATCGCACCAACTGCTGAATGGACAATCTTAACACGTACGCCTTCAACTTCAATTTTTTGTAAACTTGCAGCTAAAGCTTCTGCAGTACCTTGAACGTCAGCTTTGATGATAACATTAACATCTTTGATTTCGCCATCTTTCAAGCTATCAAATAAGTTGTCCAATGTTACAACAGTGTTTGTATTACGTTGTTCTAATAAAGCACGGCTTGCTCTTTCTTCCCCTGCTTGACGAGCTGTTTTCTCATCTTCAAAGACAACAAAACGATCGCCTGCTTGAGGAACATCATTAAGACCAGTGATTTCTACTGGTGTAGCTGGGCCAGCTTCTTTATCACGACGACCAATATCATTTGTCATCGTACGAACACGTCCGAAAGTATTACCTACTACGATAGGATCTCCTACACGTAATGTTCCTTGTTGAACTAACAATGTTGCAACAGGACCTTTACCTTTATCTAAACGAGCTTCGATAACACTACCGATAGCACGTTGAGTTGGATCTGCTTTTAATTCTTGAACTTCAGAAATTAATAGAATATTTTCTAATAATTCTTCAATATTAGTGTTATGTTTTGCTGAGATTTCAACAAAAATTGTATCCCCACCCCAAGCTTCTGGAATAAGACCGTGTTCACTTAATTGTCCAATAACATTTTCAGGGTTAGCACCTGGTTTATCAATCTTATTAACTGCTACGATAATTGGCACATCTGCCGCTTTCGCATGGTTAATTGCTTCGATTGTTTGTGGCATAACACCATCATCAGCTGCTACTACTAAGATTGTAATATCAGTAACACTCGCACCACGTGCACGCATGCTTGTGAAAGCCGCATGTCCTGGAGTATCTAAGAATGTAATTGTTTTACCGTCTACTTGAATTTGGTAAGCACCGATATGCTGAGTGATTCCACCTGCTTCGCCATCAGTAACTTTTGTGTTACGTAATGTATCAAGTAATGTTGTTTTACCATGATCGACGTGACCCATGATAGTTACAACTGGTGGGCGTGTTGCTAAGTTTTCTTCTACTAAAGCTTCTGGTTCGAAGAATTTATCGATATCAGCAACGTCAACCGCTACTTTTTCTTCTGCTTCCATACCATAATCAACAGCTAATAATTCAATTGTCTCTTTATCTAGTGCTTGGTTTTGGTTAACCATAACACCCATCATGAATAATTTTTTGATGATTTCAGCTGGCTCACGGTAGATTTTTTTAGAAATTTCTGCAACGTTCATACCTTCTGTATAAACTAAAACTTCTGGTAATTCTTTAAATTTACGTGCTGGAACAGCAGGTTTATTTGACGCTGGATATTGTTTCTTGCGTCCTTTTTTATAACGATTGCGGTTATTGTTGTAGCCACCTTGGCCACCACCACGATAGTTATTGTTATTACGTCCTTGATAGCTGCTACCTTGACCGCCTTGAGTATTTCCTTGACCTTGTGGACGGTTGTTTGTATTGGCTTGACCTTGCGGACGATTGTTTGTATTAGCTTGACCTTGCGGACGGCTATTTGTGTTGTTTTGCCCTTGTGGACGATTGTTCGTATTAGCTTGACCTTGCGGACGGCTATTTGTGTTGTTTTGTCCTTGAGGACGGTTGTTTGTATTAGCTTGACCTTGCGGACGGCTATTTGTGTTATTTTGCCCTTGTGGACGTTTGTTATTTGTATTGTTTTGTCCTTGTGGACGGCTTGTTTTTCCTTGAGCGGAAGAATTAGTTGGTTTATTTGTCATAGAGTTTTGTGTATTGGCACGTTGTTGCGCTGGTTTTGCTGGTGCCTTTGTACTTCCTTTTCTTTGATCTGTATTTTTTGAAGCATGAGGTTGTTTAACCTCAGATTTATTGCCAGTTGTTGCTTTGTTAGACTGGACTGGTTGCGTAGTAGCTGGTTTAGCTTTTCCGCCGAATGCACGTCTTAGTTCTTTTTCTTGGTCGCCGCTAATTGAACCCATATGGTTCTTAACATCCATACCAAGTGAATGAGCCTTATCAACCACAACTTTACTTGATTGATCTAATTCTTTAGCTAATTCATAAATTCTTTTTTTACCCATGCAATCACCCTCCTATTTTGATAACAACTCCTGGAACTTCTTGGCAAAGCCACTATCACATACACCGATAATCATACGACTACGGCCAATGGCAGCACTCAGTTCCACTTGTGAAAACTCATTTATAACAGGGACGTTATAAAAAGTTCCCTTATCTTTAATTTTTTTTATGGTATTGTCACTTGCATCATTTGCCACGAATACTAGTTTAGCTTGTTGATTACGAATATCCGCTAATGTCAATTCTTCTCCTGACACTAAACGGCCCGCTCTCATCGCCATACCTAAAAGATTTAATGCTTTTTCGTTATTTGTCATTTCCGAATAATTCCTGTCTCGCTTTTTGATGACTGACGTAATCTAATAATTCCTGATAAAATTCATCAGTCATCGTCGCATTTAAAGAACGATCTAAAATGCGTTTGTCCCAAGCTTTTTGGACAATAGTCGGCTCAATAGAAATGTATGCGCCTCGGCCTGGCATTTTTCCACTAGGATCAATGGATACAACACCTTCCTTAGAACGTACAATACGAATCATTTCTTTTTTAGACTTCATGTCGCCTGATACAACACATTTTCTTAAAGGAATTTTACGTTGTTTCATCTCTATCGCCTCCTATTTTCTACTCTTCGTTTGAAGAAACTTCTTCTGTAACGTCTTCCGTTACGATTTCTTCTACAACTTCTTCAGCAGTTACTACTTCAACTGGTTCTTCAACAGTCACTTCTTCTTCAACAGGCATTGCTGCTTGTTGTTCACGAATCGCTGCCATATCAGTTTCAGATTTAATATCTACTTTTAAGTTTGTTAATTTAGCTGCTAAACGGGCATTTTGACCACGTTTACCAATCGCTAATGATAATTGATAATCAGGAACCACTACCGTACATGCTTTACCACTCTCATCAAATGTTACTTCAACGACTTGTGCAGGGTTTAAGGCATTTGCAATGTATACTGCTGGGTCTTCATTCCACTCAACAATATCCATATTTTCACCTTTTAACTCATTAACAATCGCTTGAACACGTTGACCTTTTTGACCGACACATGTTCCGACAGGATCAACGTTTTCATCTTGAGAACGCACTGAAACTTTAGCACGGTCGCCAGCTTCACGAGCCACGCTTACGATTTCAACAATTCCATCATAAACTTCTGGAATTTCTTGTTCGAATAGACGTTTTAATAAGTCTGGATGACTACGGCTAACAAATACTTGTGGGCCTTTTGAGGTATTTTCAACTTTAGATACGTAAACTTTGATACGGTCATGTGGTTGATAAACTTCGTTAGGAATTTGATCTTGGCGAGATAATACCGCTTCAATTTTACCTAGATTTACATAAATATAACGATGGTCTTGTCTTTCAACAATTCCTTGCATGATTTCATTTTCATAAGCACTGAATTCGTTATAAATGATTGTTCTTTCAGCTTCACGAACACGTTGTAAAATAACTTGTTTTGCTGTTTGTGCAGCAATACGTCCAAAATCTTTTGGTGTTACTTCAAAACGAACTGTATCACCTAATTCATAGGCACCATTTAATTTTAAGGCTTCATCTAAACTCACTTCTAATTGTGAATCCATCACTTCTTCTGTAATTTCTTTTACAGCATAGACATGAATGTTACCTTTTTTTGAATCGAATTCAACTTCAACGTTTTGTGCTTGTCCATAGTGACGTTTGTAGGCAGATACTAACGCTGCTTCTAATGCTTCAATCACTATCTCTTTTGAAATGCCTTTTTCAACTTCCAATGCATCCAAAGCATTTAACATTTCTTTACTCATCTTTTACTTAGCCTCCGTTATCTTTATGCTGGTTAAAACTGAATCGCTAGTCTTGCCTTAGCAATATTGCTACGGTCGAAAGTGATGTCTTTAACTCTAGTTTTTATTTTTACTGTTAAGGTTAACGTCTCAGGTGTTAATTCTTTCAACGTCCCTTCGAATTGTTTGTCTTTTTCCACCATAGAATATAATGAAATATGAATGTACTCTCCTAGAGCATTTTCATAATCTGATTCTTTTTTAAGTGGACGTTCCGCTCCAGGTGACGATACTTCTAAGAAGTATGCTTGTGGGATTGGATCCGGATCCATAAGGTCCATTGCATCACTAAGTTTTTCACTAACTAGGGCACATTCTTCAATATCTATGCCATTCGGTTTATCGATAAAGACTCTTAGAAACCAGTTTTTACCTTCCTTCACGAATTCTAAATCTGCTAATTCAAAGTTTTGCTCTTCCAAAATTGGTGTGACAACCTCTGTAACAGTTTCCACTACACTACTCAAATCATTCGCCTCCTTCACGGGAATCTGCTTGTCTATCAAAAAGAGTGAGCGGGGTGCGCTCACTCTTTCGACAGTATCAATCTAGGAATATTATAGCATATGTTTTCAGAAAACTCAACTTACCATGCATTATATCTACATTACGGTGACAGTTAAGGTAAGGTTAAGCTTTTTAAATTTCCCATAAGACCTTTAGTATTTCTTGCTAGCCCACTCTAAACTCCACTATACTTGACTCATATTAAAAGGAGTTGTTATTTATGCTTACTATTACATTATTTGTTATACTTATCTCTCTATTTTGCGGTTACGGATATTGGACTAATCGTCAACTTGATACCGAGAACTTAATAATAACAACAAAAGACTTGCCTACACCCCTAGAAGACCTTAAAATTACCCATATTTCTGATATTCACCTCCGACGTTTTAGAATTGATATCGACCTTTTCATACAACGTATTAAAGATACTCAACCTGACTTTATTTTTATTACAGGGGACACCATAGACCGAACTGAAGACTTAGATACCTCACTTATTCAAACTGTTATCACTCAAATTGCTGTAATTGCGCCTACTTTTGTTATTGAAGGAAACCACGAAACCTCATGTAACAATTATCAAAAATGGCGAAAGCTTATGCACGACTCTCATGCTACCCTTTTAGAAAATGAAGCCATCATTTTGACTCATAACGGACAAGAATTTGGCATCGTTGGTCTGAAAAACACTGTAACAACACTTGATTCTGAACTTATAGATAGTCTAGAAAAACTTCCAACTGTCTTTGTTTTAGCTCATCATCCAGAATTGTTCTCAGACTATGTTAAAAACCTTAGTAGACTTCCCCTTGTAGCTATCTTCTCTGGACATGCTCATGGCGGACAAATCCGGATTCCTTACATAGGTGGTCTTTTATCACCACATCAAGGTACTTTTCCTCGTTACACTAGCGGATGCTACAACCATCCTAATAGTACTGCTCAATTAGTGGTCAGTCGTGGTTTGAGCAATAGCCGTTTCCCTTTTAGAATTAATAATAAGCCTCATCTGATTTCCATTACATTAAAAAGAACCTAACCAGTAAACTGGTTAGGTTCTTTTTTTATAACATATCAAACAGTGACAATTGGTTCTCATCTGGTAAACCTTCTAAGACACCATTATCCGTCATGTATTCGATTAATGTCTTCGATACTTTACCACGAGTAGCTAAATCTTCTTTAGATAAGAATTCTTGTTCTTCACGCGCTACCATTATTTGTTTCGCCACGTTATTCCCCAAACCAGGAACCGCTCTAAATGGTGCTATTAATGAATTACCTTCTATTACAAAATTTTCTGCATCTGATTTATATAAATCAATCATTTGGAACGTATAACCACGCTCTAACATTTCATTACACAACTCTAATACAGTCAGTAAATTCTTCTCTTTAGTAGAAGCTTCTCGGCCTTTATCTTTAATTTCTTTCATTTGAGTTTTGACTGCTTCTTTACCTTTTGACATTGCGACCAAATCAAAATCATCCGCACGTACAGAGAAGTATGCTGCATAATAAAGGATTGGATAATAAACTTTGAAATAGGCTACACGTAGCGCCATTAAAACATAAGCTGCCGCATGGGCTTTCGGGAACATGTACTTGATTTTCAAACATGACTCAATATACCATTCCGCAATCCCTACATCACGCATCTCTTTTTGCCAATCTTCAGGGATACCTTTCCCTTTACGCACACTTTCCATAATCTTAAAGGCAAGACCATCTTCCAACCCATTGTGAATCAAGTAAACCATGATATCATCACGACAACCGATTACTTCTGCCAGTGTTGTTTGACCTTTACTAATCAGTTCCTCAGCATTACCTAGCCATACATCAGTACCATGTGACAGTCCTGAAATTTGTAATAACTCAGCAAATGTCGTTGGATGAGTTTGTTCTAACATCCCACGTACAAAGTGTGTTCCAAATTCAGGAATACCTAAAGAGCCCGTCTTAGAGTATATCTGATCTGGCTCTACGCCAAGTACCTGTGGGCCTGAGAAAATTTTCATCACTTCAGGATCATCGGTTGGAATTGTTTTAGGATCAATCCCTGATAAATCTTGCAGCATTCTGATAACCGTCGGATCATCGTGACCTAAGATATCAAGTTTTAATACATTATCGTGAATCGAATGGAAATCAAAATGGGTTGTTTTCCATTCTGAATTTTGATCATCTGCTGGGAATTGAATTGGTGAAAAATCATAAACATCCATATAATCAGGAATAACAATAATCCCCCCTGGATGCTGTCCAGTCGTTCTTTTAACACCAGTAGACCCTTTTGCCAAACGATCGATTTCAGCATTTCTAAAGTTGAGGTTATTATCACGTTCATACCCCTTTACAAATCCATACGCTGTCTTATCAGCAACTGTACCGATAGTTCCCGCACGGTAAACATACTCTTCACCGAATAATACTTTCGTATAGTTATGAGCTTCCGCTTGATAATCTCCTGAGAAGTTCAAATCAATATCGGGAACTTTATCCCCATGGAAACCAAGGAAGGTTTCAAACGGAATATCATGTCCGTCTTTAAATAAACGAGCACCACATTCAGGACATGGTTTTTCAGGTAAATCAAAACCTGACCCTACCGAACCATCTTCAAAAAATTCAGTATATTGACAGTCTGGACATCTATAATGAGGAGCTAGAGGATTAACCTCTGTGATACCGGTCATCGTCGCAACAAAACTTGAGCCTACCGAACCACGAGACCCTACTAAATAGCCATCTTCCAAACTCTTGTGAACAAGTTTTTGAGATATCAGATAGATAACCGAGAACCCATTCCCGATAATACTATCCAATTCCTTTTTCAAACGTTTCTCAACGATATCTGGTAGTGGGTCACCATACAGTTTTTTCGCCTCATTGTAACTCAAATCTGTAATTTCTTGTTCGGCCCCTTCAATCTTCGGCGTATACAAGTCATCTTTTACTGGGGTAATCTCGTCAAACCAACTGGCTACCAACTGTGTATTCGTTACAACAACACGCTTGGCTTCTTCCTCACCCAAGAATGCAAACTCATCTAACATTTCGTTCGTTGTTCTAAAATGAACTTCAGGTAAACTATGGCGGTTTAAAGGACTAGCTCCACCTAATGAATTCACAAGAATCTTACGATAAATACCATCTGTTTCATTTAAGTAATGAACATTCCCTGTTGCTACTACAGGTTTCTCAAGTTCATCAGCAATCTTAATTAAGTTTGTAATAATCTCTTCTAAATCATGCTCATTTTTAACCAACTCTTGCTCAATAAGTGGCGCATAAACTGGCTTAGGCATTATTTCAATATAATCATAGAACTTAGCTCGCTTCTTGGCTTCTTCTACCCCTTTTTGCATCATCGCTTCAAAAATTTCACCACCACTACATGCCGAACCTACAACTAAACCTTCGCGTAATTTCGATAATTGCGAACGAGGAATACGAGGTGTTCTATAATAATAATCAATATTAGACATTGAGATTAGTTTAAATAGATTTTTAAGCCCTGCTTGAGTTGTCGCCATGATAGTCGCATGGAAAGGACGGGCACGTTTATAAGAATCCCCTTCACCAATATGCTCATTTAATTCATCATGATACGTAATACCATGTTCTTCTTGTGCTTTTTTCAAGAATATCCAACACAAATGTCCTGTTGTTTCTGAATCATAAATCGCACGGTGATGTTGTTCCAAATTAACGCCATATTTCTTAGCTAACGTATTTAAACGATGACTTTTCCACTCAGGATGTAAGAATCGAGACAATTCAAGGGTATCAATCACTGAATTAGGAGCTTCTTCTATATCGTATTTTTCATAACTGGTGTTTAAGAAGCCCATATCAAAACTAGCATTGTGAGCTACTAAAATATCGTCGCCACAAAACTCTTTAAATAGTCTCAGTACTTCCTCTTCTGATTTCGAACCGCGTACCATATCATCAGTAATACCAGTTAAGTTAATTGTGGTTTGAGAAAGAGGATGACCTGGATCAATGAATTCTTCAAACGTTTCAATAACATTTCCTTTATGCATCTTAACTGCGGCTAACTCAATTATCGTATCATAAACCGCAGATAACCCTGTGGTCTCAACGTCAAATACAATATAAGTCGAGTCTGTTAAAGATAGGTGTCGAGGATTATAGGCAATCGGCACACCATCATCTACGACATTAGCTTCAATCCCATATAAAATTTTAATACCATGTTTTCTTCCAGCTCCATGAGCATCAGGGAAACTTTGAGCACCATAATGGTCCGTTATTGCAACTGCCGGCATGCCCCATTTGGCAGCTTGAGCTACTAACTCACTGGCACCAGTTATGGCATCCATTGTACTCATATTAGTGTGCATATGTAGCTCAACTCGTTTGCTATCAGCTGGGGAGGTATCCACACGACCTTTTTTATGAACTTCCATCATATCTCTAGCGTTCAAAACTAAATCTCTCGCATAGGTATCTTCTTGAATACCACCACGAACTTTTAGCCACATCCCTTTTTTGATAGCTGCAAATATAGCTTCATCTTTTTCACCATTTGAGAATTTCTTCACTGAGAATGATGAGGTATAATCAGTGATTTTTACTGTTAAGATTTGACGCCCCGAACGTAAATCACGAACCTCGACATCAAAGACATATCCTTCAATAACAACACTGCGTTCCTCTTCGGTTATATCGGCCATCGACATGATCATTTCACTAGGATTAATCGGTTTACCCATTTGAATGGGTCCGTCAAGTGCTGTTGGTTCACTTTTTTTCTTTTGTTTCATTTGTTCATTTTTTTCCATGGCAGCTGCAGCTTCAGCCATCATGCGTTCTTGTTGCTCTTGTTGACGTGCCATAAAGGCTTCTTTATTAGCTTCCGCTTGAGCCAAGTTAAGCTCAGGAATAATTTTTATTTTTGGAAACCCAAATGAAAGATAAGCATCCTCAACAGCTGGCAAATATTGCTGCTTCAAATAATCAATAACCCCTTCATTTTCCACTAATAAAACGACTTTACCGTCTTTATAAAGAGGGACTTGTCCTCTTAGTGCACTATCAACAACCGAACGGTTACAATTTGACGCCTCAATACTCAAGTCCCAATAACTTTGAATTTCATCTTCCGTTACAGTAGTTTGGTCACTTGCAATCGTCATTCTAACTTTTGCAATATCTTTAAAGGCCATCTCCAATCTTTGGCTCATTAAACGGTATAAATTAACGGGTAAAATAGTATCAAATTTTAAATAGAAATCCCAACATCGACTGATTTTATGGACCACTACTTTTTCAACTTTTCCATTTAAGAGGGCTGGTTGATTTCTAAACGTTTCTTCTAAACCCATTTGATCCAGAAGTTTTTCAAATAATTCTGTTGGATTTAATGACATATAAGCTCCTCCTTTTCTTTAGTCAAAAGAAAGAGACAGCCAAGCTTTAACAACGCTGACCGCCTCACTTTTTTCGTTTATCGAAAATTAGTCTTCAGAAGGATTTAATAAAATACTTAATGTACTTGCAATCTCATCTTTCTTGACTTCTAATGTTTCACCTGTTTTACGGATTTTAACTTCAACAATACCTTCTGCTGCTTTTTTACCAACTGTAATACGAATTGGTAAGCCGATTAAATCAGCATCTGTAAATTTAACACCTGCACGCTCTTTACGATCATCAACTAATACATCATAACCTTCTGCTTCCATTAAACCTTCAATTTCAGCTGCAAGCGTTACTTGGGCATCATCTTTAACGTTAACTGGTACGATGTGAACATCAAACGGTGCTAACCCTTTTGGCCAATTCATACCATTTTCATCTGCATTTTGTTCAACCATGGCTGAAACTAAACGGCTTACGCCTATACCATAACATCCCATAATAACTGGAGTATCACGGCCATTTTCATCTAAAACTGTAGCACCCATTGCTTCACTATAGCGTGTGCCTAATTTAAAGATATGACCAATTTCAATCCCTTTTGTAAATTTAAGTGTTCCTTCACCATCAGGAGAAATATCACCTTCTTGAACAACACGGAAATCTTCATAAGCAATTGGCTCAAAGTCGCGACCTTTATTAGCATTTAATAAATGGAAACCTGTTTCATTAGCCCCAACTACAGCATTTTCCATATCTTGAATGTATAAATCAGCATAAATTTTAACTTCCTCAGGTGCATTGACTGGTCCAAGAGAACCAAACGCTGCATCGAAATATTTCGCTGCTTCTTCTGGTGTTGCAGGTTCTAAGAAATCAGCATTCAAATAGTTTTTAAGTTTAACATCATTCACTTCGTGATCGCCACGGACTAATACCATAACAGGCGCTTCATCTGCCATAAATAATACTGATTTAATAACTGTTGAAGCTTCGATTGATAAGAAGTTTGCAACGTCCTCAATTGATTCAACATCTGGTGTTGCTACTTTTTCTAAATCTAAAACAGTAGCATGTGAATTTTTAGGCGTGTAAAGACTTGTTGCCATTTCTAAGTTAGCTGCGTAATCACCTTCTGTAGAGTAACAAATTGTATCTTCTCCAACTTCAGCAATTGCCATAAATTCTTTAGAGTCACTACCACCCATAGCACCTCCGTCTCCAATAATTGCACGGAATTCTAAACCACAACGCTCAAAGATACGGTAGTAAGCTGACTCATATAAATGATACCCTTTATCTAAACATTCTTCTGAAGCATGGAATGAATAGCCGTCTTTCATAATGAATTCACGACCACGTAATAGACCTGAACGAGGACGTTTTTCATCGCGGTATTTTGTTTGGATTTGGTATAAAGATAATGGTAAACGTTTGTATGAACTAATTTCATTTTTAATTAAATCAGTAAATGTTTCTTCATGTGTTGGTCCTAATAAGAAATCACGGCCATGACGATCTTGCAACTTCATTAATAACGGGCCGTATGTTTCATAACGACCAGATTCTCTCCATAAATCAGCTGGAACTAAAGCAGGCATTAACATTTCAGTTGCATCGATTGCTTCAAATTCTTCTTGCATGATTTTTTTAATTTTTTCTAACACGCGGTATGCAAGTGGTAAGTAGCTGTATACGCCACTCGTTACTTGGCGGATATACCCCGCACGTAATAGCATTTGATGACTTACGATTTCAGCATCATTTGGTGTCTCTCTTAATGTTGGAATTAACATTTTTGATTGTTTCATTTTATAATCTCCCTTATTTTAAGCTTCCTTTTAGTTATCTAAAGAAGAAGCGCATGATATCGTTCCATGTTACTAAAATCATTAAAATCATCATGAAAGCAAAACCAACTAATGTGATTTTCCCCTCGCTTTCAGGACTTAACGGTTTTCTTCTGATTGCTTCATATAGATTAAGCAGTAATTTCCCACCATCTAAAGCCGGAATAGGTAATAAATTCATAATACCTAAATTGACACTCAGCATACCCATGAAATTAAGAATCATAATCATTCCTTCATTGGCAACTTGTGAAGATACTTGGAAAATCATAACAGGTCCGCCCAACTTATTTAGGCTGAAGCCCATGATTAAATCTTTAAGTGCGACAAAAATTACTGTTGCACTGATAAGTGTTTGCTTAGCAGCTGATTTTAACTTTTCAACAAAAGTTAACTTAGTAAAAGTCGTGCCTGATGTAATGCCTATCATAACTCGTTTCGTACCATCTTCAAGTTCTTTAGACTTAGGCTTCAGAGTGACCTCTTTTTCCTTACCATCACGATCCAGTACAACCTTAACGTCTTCATTTTTGTGAGCGGTTAATTCAGTCCCAATGGCATCGAAATCAGCAATTTTTTCACCACCAATTTCAATAATTTTATCACCAGGTTTTATACCGGCTGTTTCAGCAATACCGCCCTTTTCAACTCCACCGATCACACTGCTCATATCAGGTTGCTTAACACCGCCTTGCATAAACAATACAATCGTAAAAACTACAAACGTTAGAATAAAGTTAAATAATGGTCCTGCAAAATTGGTTAACGCACGCTGCCACAATTTAGCTGATTGAAACTGAACATCAGTTGGTGCAATTCTAACTTCTGTTCCATCTTCTTCAATAATTGTCGCATCATGATTCACTGAGTAACGTGTTTCTTGCTCAATATCACCATATAGGTAACCTGTCACATATAACTCATTTTCTAAGTCGTAACGAATGACCTCCATTGGAACACTGTTAGTCAGTTGAACTTTCGAACTTGTATTAAGTCGTGTCACCACATTATCCTTATCAAGTTCTACTGAAATAGGTTGTCCTGGTCTTATTTCAACCTCTTCTTCACCTAAACCAGCCATTCTGACATAACCGCCCATTGGAATCATACGGACTGTATAGGTTGTTCCATCCTTACCTTGATGTGAAAATAATTTTGGCCCCATTCCCACAGAAAACTCTCTGACTAAAATACCTGATCGTTTCGCAAATATAAAGTGACCTAATTCATGTATTATAACGATAACACAGAATACGAATAAGAAGGTCAATATTGTTTTAATCACTGTCTATCACACTCCCCACTTTCTTAGGATGACTTCATGCGTTTCCACATTTATTTAATTTTAAAGATACCTCTTACTTAATAATGTACCTCCCTATATTTTAACATAAATAATGAAAACCGCCAAAATTGTTTTCTCCAAACAATAGGTGCTCTTTCACAAACAAAAAAAGTCCAACTCGCTAAGACGCAAGTTGAACTTTTTTATTAAAATAATCCTAGTATGTGCATAACTGGGAATACGAATAACATACTATCAAATCGATCTAAAATACCACCATGACCAGGTAATATTTTACCAGAATCTTTAACTTCGAAATGGCGTTTATAAGCTGATTCTACAAGATCACCAAATTGCCCAACCATTGAGAAGATAATAGTAAAGATAATCATTGACACTAAATTAAAACCAAAATATTCTTGTGCTGGGTAGAAATTTAAGTAAATCAAGGCGAAAACAACCGCACTTAAGATACCACCAGCAGAGCCTTCTAATGTTTTATTAGGTGACACGTTTGGTGCTAATTTATTTTTACCAAATGCTCTACCAAACATGTATGCTCCAATATCAGTTGTCCAAACTACCATTAAACCAAACATTAAAATGACCAGACTCGGACCTTCTCCACGAGCAAGTAAGAAATACTTAAACCCCATACCAACATACAGTGTCACAAGCGCAGGAAATGCAGCTTGCTCAATTGAATACGTATTTTTTGAAAAAACTGTTAAAGCTAAGAATCCCATAATTAAAATGTAAAAGATACTCAAAACATCTGTTCCTTCAGGAATAAATCCTAAGTATTTGTGAATCGGAAAGACTAACGCGATTGTCGCCAAGCTAGCTAATACACCTTCAATACTTTTAAATTCGATTCCTTTCATTCTAAATAACTCATATACTCCGATCACAGCCAATACTGTTGCTGTTATTTCAATTGCCCAACCTCCAAAAATAATAACAGGAATAAATAAAATTAGAGCAATAATTGCCGTAATAACACGTTGCTTCATTTGAATGTAACTTCCTCTCCACTACTTCTTTTTTATTTCTATCTATTTAGATTCGTCTAATCCACCAAACCGACGATTTCTTTTTTGATATGAAGCAAGTGCTTCTTCAAAATGTTTGCTATCAAAATCAGGCCAATAGGCTTCTGTAAAGAACAACTCACTGTAAGCAATTTGCCACAATAAAAAATTACTTATGCGTTCTTCACCACTTGTACGAATTAATAAATCAGGATCTTGTAACTCTGAACCTAAATTAGCTGTCATCATATAGCCAGATAATATTTCTTCTGTTATCTCACCTTCAACTGCTCCTGCTCTTACGTCCTCTACAGCCTTATTCACTGCTGTTAGAATCTCGGCACGACTACCGTAATTAAGTGCAAAATTTAATACCATACCAGTATTAGCTTTTGTCTGATCCATTGCATCCTTGATTGCTTTTTGGGTATGCTCAGGTAAATACTCTGTATACCCCATCACCTCAACTCGAACATTCTCTTCTATTAGCTCTGGAACAAATGTATCAAAAAAGTCTACTGGTAATTGCATTAAAAAATCCACTTCTTCAGTGGGTCTTTTCCAATTTTCAGTTGAAAAAGCATACAGGGTTAAAACTTTTACACCCAGTTGGCTTGCTTGCTTCGTTATTTTTTTGACATTATTCATGCCTTCCTTATGTCCTGCTACTCGTGGTAATCGTCTATTTTGAGCCCATCTACCATTACCATCCATAATGACAGCAATATGTTGTGGAATAGGTCCATTTGTATCAAATGACCATTCTTTTGTTCCTTGTTGATATTTCTCTTTTTGTGGAAATAAACGAAACATTGTATGCCTCCCCTTAAACATTTCTTTCTATCGTTTATTGTAGCAAAAAGTCCTTAAAAAGTCCTATTAATTGGAGTTATTTTTACATTTAAGTAACATATTAACTGATTTTTAATTTTTATTAACAAAATAAAAAAAAGAGCCGAATTCACGGCCCTCTTTTTTATACGTCTAATAGTTCTTTTTCTTTTTCAGATGTAATCTCATCAATAGATTTTGTACTGTTATCTGTTAAAGTTTGAACTTCTTTTTCAAATACACGTAACTCATCTTCAGAAATTTCTTTAGCTTTTTCTTTTTTCTTAAGATCGTCAATTGCATCACGACGAATGTTACGAACAGCTACTTTAGCTGATTCAGCATATTTACCAACTTCTTTAGCTAAGTCTTTACGACGCTCTTCAGTTAATTGTGGAATAACCAAACGAATAACATTACCATCATTAGCTGGGCTAATTCCGATATCACTTGCCATAATAGCTTTTTCAATGTTTTCTAAAGCTGTTTTATCAAATGGTGTAATCATTAAGACGCGAGCCTCTGGTACGTTAATTGATGCAATAGCGTTTAATGGAGTTGGAGCACCATAATAATCTACTTGAATACGATCTAAAAGACTTGCATTAGCGCGTCCCGCACGTATTTGACCTAATTCTCGACGTAAGCTGTCTTCCGCTTTAGTCATTCTCTCTTTAGCTGATGCTAAGATTTCTTTTGCCATTTTATTTCCCCCTTACGGTTGTTCCGATGTTTTCACCTAAACAAACTCGTTTAATATTTCCAGGTTCATTTAAGTTGAAGACAACAAGTGGAATATCGTTGTCCATACTTAGTGAACTTGCTGTTGAATCCATAACTTGTAACCCTTTTGAAATAACATCTAAATGAGTCAATTCTTCAAATTTAGTTGCCTCTGAATCCACTTTAGGATCAGCTGAGTAGACACCATCAACATTATTTTTAGCCATCAAAATAACATCTGCTTCAATTTCAGCCGCTCTTAAAGCTGCTGTTGTGTCTGTTGAGAAGTAAGGATTACCTGTACCTGCTGCGAAGATAACAACACGGCCTTTTTCAAGGTGACGTACTGCACGACGACGAATATAAGGTTCAGCAATTTGACGCATTTCGATTGAAGATTGAACACGAGTGCCAACCCCAATATTTTCTAACGTATCTTGTAAAGCAAGAGCATTCATAACTGTCGCAAGCATCCCCATATAGTCAGCTTGTGCACGTTCCATACCCATTTCTTCACCGATAGTTCCACGCCAAATGTTTCCTCCACCAACAACAATAGCGATTTCTACACCTAAATCATGAACTTCTTTAATTTCTTTCACAATTTCTTCAATAACTGGCGGTTTAATACCGAAGCCAGCCTCTCCAGCAAGAGCTTCTCCACTCACTTTTAAAATAATGCGTTTATATTTAGGTTGTTCCATCTCTATTCCCTCCATTTATGATCCTATAGTCATTTTAACACAGCTATTAAGTGCTTTCAGTCTAAAAAGTCTGATTTTGCCTAAAAAAAGGGAGCGCAATTAACACGTAATTGCGTTCCCAACCCTCTCAAAAAGTTGAGACAGTTTGATTATTTCATTTGGTTAGCTACTTCTTCCGCAAAGTTTTCTTCACGTTTTTCCATACCTTCGCCTACTTCAAAACGAATGAATGATTTAACTGTAGCATCTTTAGTTGCAGCAAATTTAGCAACTGTTAAGTCTGGATCTTTAACGAAAGGTTGGTCTACTAAACAGATTTCTGCTAAGAATTTTTGCATACGTCCAACAACCATTTTCTCAACGATGTTAGCTGGTTTGCCTTCATTTAAAGCTTGTTCAGTAAGAACTGTTTTTTCATGTTCTAATTCTTCTGCAGATACTTGATCTTTAGAAACGTAACGAGGGTTGATAGCTGCAACGTGCATAGCAATATCTTTCGCCATATCTTCGTCAGTAGTACCGTCGATTGTTGTAAGAACAGCAATACGTCCACCCATATGTAAGTAAGCACCGAATGCTTGGTTATCAGTTTTTTCAACTAATTCGAAACGACGGAAGCTAATTTTTTCACCGATAACAGTAGTAGCTTCTAAACATTCTTTTTCGATAGTTCCATTTTCAGTTGTAATAGCTAAAGCTTCTTCCATGTTTGCTGGTTTGTTTTCAGCAACTAATTTAGCGATTTTAGCAACTAAATCAACGAACATTTCATTTTTAGATACGAAATCTGTTTCTGAGTTAACTTCAACGATAGCAGCAGTATTTCCTGCAACGTGTACGTTAGCTAAACCTTCAGCAGCGATTCTGTCGCCTTTGTTAGCAGCTTTTGCTAATCCTTTTTCTCTTAAAAAGTCAACGGCTTTATCCATATCTCCATCAACTTCAACTAATGCTTTTTTAGCGTCCATCATACCAACGCCTGTAGCGTCGCGTAATTCTTTAACCATAGCAGCTGTAATTTTCATAATATTATTTCCTCCTAATTATAGATGTGTCTAGTTATATTTGTTTAAAAAAACTGCCTCAAAGGAAGTCTAGGCTACTTATTTTCGCCAACCGATCAATAGCCTTTGAGACAGTCTCAAGTTTAAAGATTATTAAAAAGCTTATTAAGCGTTGTCGCCTTCAACAACTTCAACGATTTCTTCGATTGAAGTAGTATCTTCAGCTTTATCTGCTGCGAAAGTTTCTTCAACAACTTGATCTTCACCTTGGTTTCCTTCGATGAAAGCATCAGCCATTTTTCCAGCAATTAATTTAACTGCACGAATTGCATCGTCATTTGATGGGATAACAACATCGATCTCATCTGGATCACAGTTAGTATCAACCATAGCAACGATTGGAATGTTTAATTTTTGAGCTTCTTGAACTGCAATACGCTCTTTACGAGGGTCAACGATGAACATAACATCTGGAATTCTTGGCATATCAGCGATACCACCTAAGAATTTTTCAAGACGTTCGCGTTGTTTGTTTAAACCAGCAACTTCTTTTTTAGGAAGTAAATCGAATACGCCATCTTCTTCCATTTTGTTGATTTCTTTTAAGCGAGCGATACGTTTTTGGATAGTATCCCAGTTAGTTAAAGTTCCACCTAACCAACGGTGGTTTACATAGTATTGACCAGCGCGAGTAGCTTCTTCTTTAACAGCTTCTTGAGCTTGTTTTTTAGTTCCTACGAATAAAGCAACTCCGCCATCTTCAGCGACTTTCTTCATGTAGTTATAAGCATCATCAGCAAGACGTACAGTTTTTTGTAAGTCGATGATGTAGATACCATTTCTTTCTGTGAAGATATATTTCTTCATTTTCGGGTTCCAGCGACGTGTTTGGTGTCCAAAATGAACGCCGGCTTCTAACAATTGTTTCATTGAGATTACTGCCATTTTTGTTTCCTCCATTTGGTTTTTAGATTTCCTCTCTTAAGTTCAACTGGTCAAGAACTTGCAAGCAAGCACCACTTCACCGATCCCTTAAGATGTGGTTTTGGTATCGATATTTTCAATACCTATGATATTATATAATGTATTTCGAAAAAAAACAAGCTAAACTTAACGATTACCTAAGTTTAACTTGTCTATCTTATAAACTTAGTCCTGGATTACCATTTAAATCCCAACCTGCTAAGTGATTTTTTTTGTATTCAACTAATGCCGCTGCCCCGATCATCCCTGCATTATCCCCACATAAATTTAGTGGTGGAATGATTAATTCAACATTAGGGAAGCTTGTCGTAAAAGCATCTGTTAAACCTTGGCGTAAGCCTTTATTGGCTGCAACTCCACCTGCAACAACTAATTGCTTAACAGGGTATTCCCCACATGCGTCTAATGTTTTCTTCGTTAAGACCTCTACAACACTTGCTTGAAAACTCGCTGCTAAATCTAATCGATCTAATGTTTCATTTTTTTGCTCTGCATTATGAACAGTATTGATAAATGCACTCTTCAGACCACTGAAACTAAAGTCTAAATTATCTTCTTTTATCATCGCTCTTGGAAAATTAAACGTATCATTCCCTTGGTGGGCTAACTCGTCAATTTCTTTTCCTGATGGATACTCTAATCCTAACACACGTCCAACCTTATCATAGGCTTCTCCAGCTGCATCATCTCTCGTTTCACCAATAATCTTATACTCCCCATGCTCTGGCATATAGACTAATTCTGTGTGGCCGCCACTAACTAATAGGGCCATTAACGGAAATTCTAATGGTTTCACATAGCTTGCTGCATAGATATGTCCCGCCATATGATTCACAGGAATCAAAGGTAACTCATTTGCCCACGCAAACGCCTTGGCCGCACTAATCCCTATAAGAAGTGCACCGACAAGGCCTGGTCCTTCAGTGACAGCAACTGCTTCTAAATCCTCCACTGTCACCGAGGCTGCAGTCATAGCTTCTTCCATACAACTTATAATTTGTTCAACATGATGGCGACTTGCAACTTCAGGTACGACCCCACCAAATCGTTTATGGCTTAGTATTTGTGACGCTACAACATTTGATACTAAGTCGTTTTCTAACGAAACAACAGCAACACTGGTTTCATCACAACTGCTTTCAATTGCTAAAATATATTTCTTGTCTTCCACAGTAGCATCCCTTTCATCTTTAATTTAAATTTAACATCATCAAAATGGCATCTTCTACAGGATAATGATAATAATTTTTGCGCTTTCCTGTTTGAATGAAACCATTCTTAGTATAGAGCTGACGCGCTGGTTCATTGCTTTCTCTAACTTCTAGAAAAACAGCACGGCATCTTTCTTGTTTTGCATATTCTTTTAGCTCATTAAGTAATGCTTTAGCATAACCTTTTCTTTTTTTAGTAGACAACACCGCTAAATTAATGATCTCAATCTCATCAAATAAGATATGAAAAGCAAGATAGGCCGTGATTTCACCCTCTTCTTCTACTATTAAATACTCACTTTTATCATGCGTAAGATCCTCTAGGAACTGATTTTCTTTCCACGGTGATCCAGTTTGATAAGACGCTTCACTTACTAGAACTAACACCTGAGCTAATTCACTGTAATCATACGCTTTTTTTCTTTTTATCATTTTTTTTATCCTCAAAAAGATAAATCATCTCAAGTGCATCTTCTTTATCTTTATAATAATATTCTTTTTTTATCGCTTTTGATTCAAAGCCAAATTTGCGGTAAATACGTTTAGCATCTAAATTACTTACCCTCACTTCTAAAGAAAGTGAGCCGTACCCATGTTTAATTGCCATTTTTTTTAATTCTGTAAGCAATAGCAATCCTAAGCCTTTACCTTGAAACTCTGGGTCAACAATTAGGTTAGAAATATGACCATCACCATTTTCAAAACGAGCTGATAAAAATGCCACACACTCTTTTTCATGTTCAACAACTAAATACAGCACGGGGATTGAGCCGTTCATTTCGCTTAAAAAAGCCGTTCGTCCCCAAGGTACTTCACCGTTATAGACTTTTTTCTCAATCTTTATCAGTTGTTTAATATCAATATAACGAACCTCCCGTAAGAAATACGTTTCATCTTTTAGCTCTACTTTTTTTTCAGGATAAGTCATTCTTTTAGGAAGCTTCCCTTTTACCTTAGCTAGTATAGGTGATTTTTTCGACATAGTTACTTCCTGTTTCTTCATTTTTCTCCAGCCATTTTTCCTCTGCTTCTACTTTTTTCAAATAAACAGGCACAAAGGCCTCTATAGAATCTACTGGTTCCATCTCTTGGCCTAACAATGCTAGTGAACTAGCATTGACTTCATTCACACCACCTGCCGAAACAAATTCTACTTTAGGTAGTTTTTCTTTTATCATCTCTTCAAAAAGAACAGCATCTGTTCCAACAAAACGAATGGTCTCATCTGAAAATTGCGTGACTAAACAGTCCAACCAATTTTCTAATGAGCTATGACGGTCTTCTATAATTGTTTCAAGTTCGCCCTTCACCCATTTATAAGCTCCCGTATAGACGTTTAGTCGTCTAGCATCGAACAATGGAACAATCAGGCCTTCATACCCTTTTGAATTACTTGCCACTGCGGCTAAACTTGAGACACCGACTAAATCAATCTCTAATGTCCACGCTAATGTTTTAGCTGTTGTCACACCAATCCTTAAACCAGTGTAAGATCCTGGTCCTTTAGCTACAACAATCCTATCTAAGTCTTTAGGTGACCATTTATTAGCTTTCATTACAAAATCAATAGCTGGCATTAACGTTACACTATGGTTCTTGCTTGCCATGCCTAAATAATTACCGACTACTTTACCCTCTTCTACTAAGGCCACACCCAATCCTTGATTGGCCGTATCTATCGCTAATACTTTCATTTTTACTTTCCTCACTTTTAAGCTGATGCTTTATTATAATCCAACTAAATAATCGGCTACCTTTATCCCTTGAGATACTAACTCATATAGCGTTGTGACCTGTTCCAGTGTTTCTTCTTTAGATGATTCTTTCGTTACATTCACACACCCAATAATTTCCCAGAAATCTAAACTCGTTTCTGACAACACACTTGGATTAACTAACACTAAGGTTAAAAGATACCCCTTATCCGTTTTTTCAATCACCAACGGTAATCCGTACTCTCTATCTTCACTTGAAGACTCTAACACGTGTTTTAAAACTAGCGCCTCTACAAAATGAGCCGCTTGTATTAACATTGTTTTATCTTTTCCAACTAATCTAATAGCCGGGATCACCCAGTCTAATTCTTGTACTTCAATGGATGGAAATAAACTCATGCTACTCGTTTGTGCTACCGTCGCTTTACTCAAAGGAGCTTGTCCAATCGCCCCATAAAATGACGCATGCTCGATATTCTCTTCACTAAAACCGCTTGGAGTCATCCCTCCCGCTTCACCTACAAAATAATGCGGAAAAATATCACTAAGCGTTACTAATCGTTCAATTCTATCTTTACCATACGTCATCTCTTCGTGATTTTCTGATGAAAAATAGGCTTGTTGTTCAAACAGTGGGTTTCTTTCAAATTGGTAGTTCCATGTTTCACCTAATAAATTCATACGAATTAAACGTTGCGTTTGGCGATTTTTTGTTTTACTATCCCCTTCAAACCCTTCATTAGACATACATAGCGGACAACGACCTGTTTCCTCAGTTGTATCTGCTAAACTAATAGAACTATCCCAAACATGAATATCACCTTCGACAACAGGTGTTTTCACTGGCCCTACAAAATGATTGACGCTGTTTACCTCTGCAAAATAACGAGTGGCATCCTCTGGGTCTTTCTCATAACGCTGCGCAAATAGCGCATTTACTACTGAAGGAGGCGGGGTTAAAATATCCGCTAGTTGTGTTTCTAACTCCTGACGTTGACCCATTCCTAATTTTTTGAATTCTGAAACACTCTCTACAAGAGTTGTTAAAGCATCTTCAATAGGCTCTCCCACTTTTTGTTGAGACAACTCCTCTAGCGTTTCTTCACCAATAATCCCAACTATTTTATTTTTTAAATACAGGCGATCAAGTACCATCCAGCCTCCTGTTTTAATTGCTAACGAAATAAACTCTTCTATTAATTCCGACATTAACATCATTCATCGTCCTTTCCAGCTCTTTCATACTTTCATAAAAGTATGAAATTCTCTTTCATTTTACCAAACATCCCTAGTAAAAACTATGATTTTAAACAGATGTTACTGACAAATTAAAAAAACCACGCCAACTGAATGACGAGGTTTTTGTTACTAATTATAAAGAAGACAAGCCTGATAACGCTGCTTCATCTGCAATAACTGTTACGTTAGGATGTTTTTGTAATGCACTAGCTGGACAATCTTCAGTTATTTCGCCTTCGATCATTCCTTTTAAAGCATTAACTTTTGACTCACCATAAGCAACTAAAACAATTTCTTTCGCTTTCAGAATAGAACCAATTCCCATTGAGTAAGCTTGAGTTGGAACATCTTCTTTTTTCTCAAAGAAACGTTTATTTGACTCAATAGTTGACTCTACTAAATCTACTTTACGTGTTAATGAATCAAATGGTGTGCCGGGTTCGTTAAACCCAATATGACCATTTGTTCCAATTCCTAAAATTTGTAAATCAATAGGGTTTTCTTCAATAATGCTATCATAACGAGCACACTCTTCTTCAGCATTTTCAGCCATGCCGTTTGGTACGTATGAGTTTTTGAAAGGTTTTTTATTAAATAAGTTTTCATTCATGAAAACACGGTAACTTTGAGAGTCTGTTTCTGATAAACCAACGTATTCATCTAAGTTAATAGCAACCATGTCAGAAAAATCAACATCACTGTTAACCATTTCTTCATACATTGTAATCGGTGAGCTACCTGTTGCTAAACCTAAAACTTTAGCATTACGTTCTTTCATCGCTGATTGAATAAGTTCAAAAGCTTTTTTTCCGCCTTCTGCTTGATCTTTAACTTTAATAATATTCATAATCTGTCATCTCCATTTCGGTATAGTCCAATGTGGTATAGTCCAATTATAGAACAGAGTTCTATTTTTAGCAAGACTTAACTGAGAGAAAACAACAAAAAAAGAGAGTTCATAATGAACACTCTTTCAACTCTTTATTCTACTGTTACACTTTTCGCTAAGTTACGTGGTTTATCAACATCTAAACCGCGTTGTAAACTTGCATAGTAAGCTAATAATTGAACCGGAATAACACTTACTAGTGGTGTTAATAATGTATTGATTTTCGGTAAGATAATGTTATCGCCCTCTTTTTCAAGACCTTCCATTGAGATAACCAATGTATCTGCCCCACGGCTTTCTACTTCTTTTAGGTTACCACGAGTATGACTTCCCATCACTTCTTCCGTGATAAGACCGATAACAGGAGTTCCTTCTTCAATCAAGGCAATCGTTCCATGTTTTAATTCACCTGCAGCAAAACCTTCTGCTTGAATATATGAAATTTCTTTAAGTTTTAGCGCTGCTTCCATTGATACGAAGTAATCTAGACCACGACCAATATAGAATGCATTACGTGTTGTACTTAATTTTTCTTGTGCTAAATCAGCAATTATTTCTTTTTGATTTACTAATACTTCCATCGCATTCGCAACTAAACCAAGCTCGTGGACTAAATCAAATGCCACTGCGTTTTCATTGCCATTTACCACACCCGCTACTTTAGCAAGAATAGCTAGCGCACCGATTTGAGCTGTATAAGCTTTAGTTGAAGCTACTGCAATTTCAGGACCTGCATGAAGTAACATCGTTGTTTGTGCTTCTCTTGATAAAGTAGAACCGGCAACGTTTGTTAGTGTCATTGAATCATAACCCAACTCATTAACTTTAACTAATACTTGACGACTATCTGCAGTTTCCCCACTTTGGCTAATAAAGATAAAGAATGGTTTTTCAGAAATAATTGGCATGTCATAAGCAAATTCACTAGCCACATGTACCTCAACTGGTGTCGCTGTTAAGTTTTCAATTAATTTTTTACCAACCCAGCCAGCATGCCAGCTTGTACCACACGCTACAATATAAACACGATCACTGTTGTTTAATTTACTTGTGATTTCTTCATCTACTTCTAATTCACCAGAAGCATTTGTATATTCTTGAACCAAGCGACGCATAACAGCTGGTTGTTCATCGATTTCTTTTAACATATAGTGAGCGTATGTTCCCTTTTCCATATCTGCCGCATCAATTTGAGCTTCATAAGGTGCACGTTCAACTGTTTCGCCAGTTTGAGTTTCAATTGTAACACCATCAGCTTTGACTGTTACGATTTCACCATCTATTATTTCTAAGAATGTTTTAGTTTCAGAAATCATTGCCATCGCATCACTACAAATAACATTAAATTCTTCACCTAAACCAATTAATAATGGACTTTTATTTTTAGCAACGTAAACTACTTCTGGTTCTGTTATGTCCATTAAAGCAAAGGCATATGAGCCTTTAATAATTTCTAATGCTCTTCTTAAAGCTTCTTTAGCTGAAAGTTTTTCTGAAATAGCTAAATGATTGATTAATTGAACCGCAACCTCTGTATCCGTTTGCCCTATAAAGTTAACGTCTGATAAATAGTCCGCTTTGATTTCTTCAAAATTTTCAATAACACCGTTATGAACTAATGTAAAACGACCGCCTTCAACTGTATGAGGATGAGCGTTATTTTCTGATGGCACACCGTGAGTCGCCCAACGTGTGTGACCAATCCCAGTCGTTCCTGTTACGTCTGCTCCAACTTTATTTCTAAGTTCAGCGATACGTCCAACTGACTTCACTAACGTCGTTTCTCCATCTTGTCCAGCTACACAGATACCTGCTGAATCATAACCACGGTATTCTAATTTTTCTAATCCATTTAATAAAACCTCTACTGTATTACTACTTCCTACTACTCCAACAATTCCGCACATAGTTAAACTCCTACTTTCTTATGTTTAGTTTTGTTTCTATCTGCGTGGTTTAATCTTTGTTCTAGCCTTACAACTAGTTTTTAATTAAACCTTTAGGGTGCAGTCCCTAGAGTCACCCGCCGAATTTTCGATAAACTCTTCCTCGTCACCTATCATATAGGTCTGGCGCTATAAAATAAATTGGTATAGATATATAGATACATAAACCAACCATAGAAACAAGATTTATAATACTATCAGACGAGATATAAGTCAACCTTTTAATTAAAATAAATAAAATTGGTATACCACATTAAAATAAAATTGGTATAGATATTTCTGTTCTGATTTTAAAAAAAGACTCGAGAATTTAATCTCGAGTCTAAAGAAATGACTAGTCTAATCCGATTTCAGAACGTACAACATCTGCAATCTTATCTACATAATAATTTACTTTTTCAATCGTTGGGGCTTCTGCCATAACACGTAGTAAAGGTTCTGTTCCTGAAGGGCGAACTAAGATACGTCCATCGCCGTTCATTTCAGCTTCTGCTTCATCAATGGCTTCTTTAATAGCAGGAACTTCCATTGCACCATTTTTATTCGATACTTTAATATTAACTAATTTTTGTGGGTATTCTTCAATTTCTGATGCTAATTCTGATAATTTCTTACCAGTTTCTTTCATCACATTAATTAATTGAATCCCTGATAACATACCATCGCCAGTTGTATTATGATCTAAGAAAATCATATGACCTGACTGCTCTCCACCAAAATTATACCCATTTTTACGCATTTCTTCTACAACGTAACGGTCACCTACTTGAGTTGCTAAAGCAACCATACCTTCAGCTTCAACCGCTTTATGGAAACCTAAATTACTCATAACAGTTGAAACAATTGTATTTTTCTTAAGTTTGCCGTTTTCATATAAATACTTACCACAGATAAACATGATTTTATCACCATCAACAATTTTACCTGTTTCATCAACCGCAATAACACGGTCGCCATCGCCATCGAAAGCTAACCCAATCGCTGCTTCTTTTTCTACAACTAATTCAGCTAAACGCTCTGGATGTGTTGACCCTACACCATCGTTAATGTTCAAGCCATTTGGACTTGTCCCCATAGTGTAAAAATCTGCTTCTAAATCTGCAAATACACGGTTAACAAGTGGGGTTGTCGCTCCATGAGCGCCATCTAAACATACTTTAATGCCTTCAAAATCCCCTTCAATTGTTTCTGTTAAGAATTGAGAATATTTTAAAATACCTTCTGGAAAATCATCCAGTGTTCCTAAACCGTCTGCTGACGGACGAGGTAATGTATCTTCTGTCGCATCTAATAATGCTTCAATCTCAGCTTCTTGAGAATCAACTAATTTAAAGCCATCAGGACCAAAGAATTTAATCCCATTATCTTGTGCTGGGTTATGTGACGCCGAAATCATAACACCTGCTGCTGCTTTTTGTAAACGAGTTAAATAAGAAACACCCGGCGTTGGAATAACACCTAGCTGGAATACTTCAATCCCAACTGATAATAAACCTGAAACAAGTGCAGTTTCTAATAATTCGCCTGAAATACGTGTATCACGCCCAACTAAAACACGAGGTTTAGAGTCTCCTTCGTGATGTTGACATAAGACATATCCTCCACAACGACCTAATTTAAATGCTAATTCTGGTGTTAATTCTTGATTCGCAACACCTCTGACACCATCTGTTCCAAAATATTTTCCCATGTTATATCTCTCCATTACTATTCATTATTTTAATCTTTATCTTTATCATCTTTTATATATCGAGGTACAGTATTTACTGTTACCACTTTGGGTTCAACTTCAACACCATCTGGGGCAATTAATTGATAAGAACTTGTTCTTTCTTTTGTAATACTTGTCGTATCAATAAATAACTGAATTTTATCAACTTTTTCTAATGACTCTCTTGAACCTTTGACAGTTATATTTTTAACTTCTGGAATAAATTCAAATGATTTTATATCTGAAGCAATCTTCCCTGATTGTTTGATATCAAGAGGAACTGCTTTTGAAGGAGCTGAAATTTTTAAGCTTACATTAACAGTAGGCGGAACCATAATAACACTCATACTGTTAGAATCTTTATCCAACGCAACCAAACTTACTTTTTTCGTCATACCTTCAGATAAATCACGATCGTCTTCTAA
Organism: Vagococcus proximus; assembly: GCF_029143285.1. GTDB lineage: Bacteria > Bacillota > Bacilli > Lactobacillales > Vagococcaceae > Vagococcus_D > Vagococcus_D proximus. Next base: position 114,669 of record NZ_JAPDSH010000001.1, on the reverse strand, counting down.
AAATGCATTGACACTCTTAATTTGTTTTAACGTCTCACTACCAGCAGTGATTTCCACTTCAGCTGGATCACTTGTCATACTTTCCAAGTCATATCCTTTTTTTAGCAGGTTATCATTTGCTACAGGCGTGACTTTAAAACGTTTTGTTTCACGTTTTTCAATCGTAACATTAATGGCCTGATCCTTTAAAGTAGCACTTACCGCACCATTTAAATTTTTAACTTTCAAAGGGACTTCAAATGTTCCTTCTTTATAGGAAGTTAAATCTGCCTCAACTTTAAATCCGCGAGTTTGTTCGTGAGATTCGCTATCCAACAAAACTTTATTATTACTCTTTAAATAAACAGTAGTAGTTGGATCAAATCCCGTCACATAATACTTACTTTCATCATACTTCACTTGAATAGGTACATTATCCGCTACAGCAGAAATACTCGGCGATGTATCATTTAAGGATGGCCGTTTTTCTGAATTAGCATTCATAAAAAGTAATAACGCAAAAACTAAAGCTAATACTTTAGTAAACCACTTACTATTAGCTAATCTCTCCATTACTTACCGCCTCCTTTTGAAAAACCATCAAGGAACGATTGGAATAATGATTCTTTTTCAACTTCTTTTTCATGAACCAATTCTTTTTTCAAGATAGCGTAATACTCATCCCTTGAAAGGTGTGCATGCAGTTGATTATCTTGGGCTAAACTTACTGCACCAGTCTCTTCAGAAACAATAATTGTCAGGGCATCACTCACTTCACTGACCCCTACCGCTGCTCTATGTCTTGTCCCAAATTCTTTTGGAATAGTTTCATTTTCAGATAACGGTAGATACGCGCATGCTACAGCAATTTTATCACCTTGAATAATAACAGCACCATCATGAAGAGGTGTATTCGGTATAAAGATATTAATCAATAACTCACCTGTAATGGTGGCATTAATAGGAATACCTGTATCGATATACTCATCTAATCCTGTTGATTTTTCAATTGTGATAAGGGCACCAATTTTACGCTTTGACATATACTCGATAGCTTTATCTAATGATTTTACCATCGCAATGTCTTTTCGTTCACTCTTTTGGGTCTTGTTAAGAAACCCAACACGACCAAGATGTTCCAAACCACGCCTTACCTCAGGTTGGAAAATAATAATGGCGGCAATCACACCATACGTAATTACTTGGTCCATCAACCACGATACTGTATTTAGACCCAAAATCATGCTTATAATTCGAACAATGATGATTACAGCAATCCCTTTTAACAATTGAACCGCTTTTGTTCCCTTTAGAAGACTGAATAATTTATATATCAAATACCAAACAACTACAATATCCAATACATTAATTAAGAAATTAGGTGTTAGTACATAATTGTGGACGATATCTTGCCATGTTTCAAGTTTAAATAAATTATAAAACTGTTGTATCACGGTCGTCACTCCTTATGCTTCAGTTATCCTTCTTAGTATATCACATTATAAAACGTGAGAAAACTATACCGTAATGACTAGACCATTCAAAATAAAAAACAGTAGCTAGTCTTCACTAGATACTGTCTTAGTATTAATACTTTAAAATAACTGCTTCATAAGGTCTTAACTGTAAACTAACACCCTCTTGTAGCAAGTCCTCGTAATTACTTAAAATAATCTCCATTGGTGTATTCTCCTCAAGATCATAACTAACTCTTTCTTTTGTAAAGTTAGCAATAACTACCCAACACTCCCCCTCAAACGAACGCTCGTAAACATATAACGTATCACTTTCTGGTAATAATTCACGATATTCTCCCCAAACAACGATAGGGTTATTCTTTCTTAAGGCGATTAATTTTTGATAATGATAGAAAATAGAATATGGATCATTTAATGCTCGCTCAACGTTAATCTCCTCTACTCGAGGATTTAAAGCTAACCACGGTTCTCCGTCTGTAAACCCTGCATTCTCTTCAGCATTCCAATGCATTGGACGACGAGCATTATCGCGCCCTTTTTTATTAATTGAAGTTAAAATCTCTTCTTCTGAATATCCTTTAGCTAGACGATCATGGTACATATTTAAACTTTCAATATCATCTAACTGAGAAATAGTTTGAACGGGTGTATTGACCATACCAATTTCTTCCCCTTGATAAATATAAGGCGTTCCTTTTTGCATATGAAGAATCGTCGCTAACATCTTACCACTTAACTCACGGTATTCTTCAGAATCATCGCCCCATCTTGAAATAATACGAGGTGTATCGTGATTATTCCAGAACAAACTATTCCATCCGTCTCCATCAAAACACGTTTGCCATTTTGAAAAAATACGTTTTAATTCTTTAAAATCTAATGCTTGCCAGTCCCATTTTTCTTTTCCAGGTACTTCATCTAATCCGATATGCTCAAATTGGAAAACCATTGATAATTCATCACGCTTAGGATCAGAATACAGTTTAGCAATCTCGGGCGTTGCTCCCCATGTCTCTCCAACTGTCATAACATCATGTTGCCCAAACGTTTCTTTATTCATTTCATGTAGATACTCATGTAGTTTTGGTCCGTTACCTGTGATTTCATTATCAGGCTGTTTGCCAATTAAATCAATCACATCCATACGAAACCCACCGATTCCTTTATCTAACCAGAAGTTCATCATGTCCCAGACTTCTTCGCGTACTTTTTTATTTTCCCAGTTTAAATCAGGTTGTTTTTTACTAAATAAATGTAGATAATATTGCCCAGTCGTCTCATCAAATTCCCAAGCCGGACCACTAAAAGTAGAACCTAACCCATTTGGAACATCCCTTTCAATAGGATCGCGCCAGATATAGTAATCACGGTATGGATTGTCTTTAGATTTTTTCGCTTCGATAAACCAAGGATGCTCATCTGATGTGTGATTAACAACTAAATCCATTATCAAACGAATGCCTCGTTCGTTACATGCTCGAATCAACTCATCCATATCTTCCATCGTTCCAAACTCCGCCATAATATTACGATAATCGCTAATATCATATCCGTTGTCATCATTCGGCGATTCAAAAACTGGACTTAACCACAATGCATCAATTCCTAATTTTTTTAAATAATCTAATCTGCTGATAATACCTTGAATATCACCAATGCCATCCCCATTACTGTCTTGAAAACTTCTTGGATAAATTTGATACACAACCGAATCATGCCACCATTTTTTTTGCATAACTATTCTCCTTCTCACGTAAACGTAAACGTTTACGTTTTTATTTAAAATGCAATGACGCATTTTAAGTTAGACTTACCACTGACTCTCGTTCAATAATATTAAATGGTACAATGTCACTCTCAATAACGTCATTATTTTCAATTGCTTGTATTAATTTAAAAACTGACTGACGTCCCATCTCGAATAAAGGCTGATGCACCGTTGTCAATTCTGGGTAACATAATTTCGCCGTAGTTGAATCATCAAACCCCATAATCGAAATGTCTTCTGGTACATTCAGTCCTTTTTTGCGACAAGCCTTCATCGCTCCAATTGCAGCCTCATCACTGGCACAAAATAAAGCGGTCATGTCTACCTGGTCAAGGCTTATTTCAACACCCTTTTCAGCAGTCTCTACACCAAAATCACCAGAAATAATCCAACTCTCATCAAGTTGTAGATTAGCTTCTTCAAATGCTTGTCTATAGCCTTTAATACGAGGTTCTCCCGCTACTTTATCTGTAGGATTAAGTCCCACCAAACCTATTTTTTTATGACCTTTTCCTATTAAATAACGAGTAGCCTCTAAAGCAGCTTGATAATCATCAATCTTAATTTTAGAAAAGTCTTGCGTATCAGAATCCGAGGATATAAAAATATGGGGAATAGTTGACTGCTTTACCAAATCATAGTCATCATCTGTGGTTTGGACTGAAACAAAAATCAAGCCACTTACACGTCTTTCTGTTAGCGTTGCTAACGCGTGTTCAAAATGCTCTCCACCATTACCACTGTGTGCTAATAAAATTGAGTAACCATTTTTTCGTGCTTCTTCTTCTATCCCTTCAACAATTAATCCAAAATAATTAGTAACCACATTGGGAATAATAACACCTATCGACCGTGTGAATTTCCGCTTCAATCCACTAGCCATTTCATTTTTTTGATAACCAGCTTCTTTAATAATCGCTTCAACTTTTTCACCTGTCGCTTTGCCGTAACCGCCTTTTTTATTCATCACTCTTGAGACAGTCGCTACTGAAACACCTGCACGTTTTGCAATTTCAACCATAGATAACGTCATACCATTCCCCCTTTCAAAAATATTACGTAAACGTTTACTATTAATAATGAAAGAATAACATTATCACTTTACCGTGTCAATTAAAACAAGTATTTACTTTTTAAATAAATAAGTGTACGATAAAAACAGAGGAAAATAATCCTTGGTTAAAGAAAGGTGGCTATTTTATGTCTCGCATAGAGAAAAAGAAGAAATTAATACTAATTATCAGCACATCAATTCTCACTCTATTTTTTGTTTACAATGCGGCTTATTTTTATGTCAGAAATTCCTATCATTCCTATATCACTAATTTTGATACTACAATTAAACATTTTTCTTATCACAAAATCAACACTACTAAGCACTATATTGCAAATGTGAAATACCCTAGTTACGGTAGTTTCACTGGTAACTTAGCTATTAATACCGAAAATAATGATTACGGATTGATTATTTGGCCAAAATATAATTCTGAACTAGAAATAAGTTTACAAGGTTCTATAGATTCTCCAGTTGAAGATAATGAACAACATATACAGCTAAACAACGGCTCTATCGATCTAACTCACAGTAGTCTACCTAAAGACACACAAACTATTGTCTTAAAACTAGAAGAAGAAGCTAAATTACTTTGGGGTGATGACATTCTAAAAAACGCTGATCGGATATAATCCAATCAGCGTTTTTTTATTCTTTTTCCAGTTTCGCTCTAATTTTTTCTTCTTGTCCTGCAATCCTTGCGTAGCGGTAGAATCTCGCTTTCGCTTGCGCTACTGTTTCATCAAACAACTCTTCTGAAACATCTTCATCAATCGAACTTAATCTCGCAAAACGGGTTTCAGTTTTCATAAACTCTTTCATCTTAGTGAAATCAGGTTTTTTGAAATCAATCGTCATTGGGTTTTTACCTTTTTCAGCTAATAATGGGTTATAACGATAAAGTGACCAGTAACCTGTTTCAACTGCATCTTTCGCTTGTTGAATTGTAATTCCACCAGATATACCATGTTCAATACATGGGGTATACCCAATGATAAGGGATGGCCCAGGGAATTTTTCAGCTTCTTCAATCGCTTTAATCGTCTGCATTTGGTTGGCGCTTGATGAGATTTGAGCCACATAAACATGTTCATAACTCATGGCAATCACACCTAAATCTTTTTTACCACCGCGCTTACCATCAGCTGCAAATTTTGCTACTGCAGACATCGGTGTCGCTTTAGATTTTTGACCACCAGTATTTGAGTAGACTTCATTATCCATAACTAAGATATTCACATCTTCTCCACTTGCAATAACGTGATCCAATCCACCAAAGCCAATATCATATGCCCAACCATCGCCACCAATAATCCATTGACTAGGCTTAACAAATAAGTCATGGCCGTCGTAAATTTCAGCTAGCAACTCATGTTTAGACTGTTCTTCAGCTAAAACTACTTTAAGTTTTTGGGCACGTTGTTGTGTCCCTTCACTACTTGCCATATGTTCTAACCAATCCGTCATGAGCGCTCTTAAATCGTCAGAAAGTACTGATAAATTCAAAGCTTCTAGCATTTTGCCTGCAAGGTATTCTCGACGTGAGTTGTTTGCTAGGTACATACCATAACCATACTCCGCATTGTCTTCAAATAATGAATTAGACCAAGCTGGACCTTGTCCTTGATCGTTCGTTGTATAAGGCGTTGACGGTGCTGCTGCTCCGAAGATTGATGAACAACCGGTTGCATTAGCCATCATCAAACGGTCGCCATATAGCTGTGTTAATAATTTAATATAAGGCGTTTCACCACACCCCGAACAAGCACCAGAGAACTCAATTAATGGTTTTTGGAATTGTGATCCTTTAACAGAACCCAGCTTCACTGGATTATCTTTTGTTTTTAAGGTCATAGCAAAGGCCCAGTTAATCGCTTCTTCTTTCATCTCTTCGTATGGTTTCATTTCTAAAGCCTTACCTTTTGCTGGACAAACTTCTACACATAACCCGCATCCCGTACAATCCTCTAATGACACTTGGATACGGTAATTAAGCCCATCTGCCCCACGCATTTCACGGGTAATAAACCCTTCTGGCGCGTCTTCCATCTCCTCATCATCTGCTAGGAATGGACGGATAGCAGCATGTGGACAGACAAAGGCACATTCATTACACATCGTACATTTATCCACATCCCAGACTGGAACTTCTAAGGCAATACCTCGTTTTTCAAAGGCAGCGGTTCCTAATGGCATTCGACCATCAGTCATATTGTTCGCTTTTAAATCACCTACTGTTAGAGAGTTTCCTTCTTGTCTGTTTACTGGATCCACAATATTGAAGACAAATGACGGTTTATCTTCAGGATCTTTTTTTACTTCAACAGTATCTGTTAACCACTCTTCCGATACTTCTACTTTATTTAATAACGCAACAGTTCTATCAATAGCTTCAAAGTTTTTCTCAACAACCGTTTGAGACTTCTTACCATAGACTTTTTGGACTTGGTCTTTCATTAGACTGATTGCCGTTTCTTGTGGAATTAAATCCATTAGCTCAAAAAATGCAGTCTGCATAATTGTATTAATTCGTTGACCGAGACCTACTTCTTTTGCTAAGGCCATTGCATTGATCGTGTAAAAGTTAATATTTTTCTCGACTAATTCTTTTTTCAACTGACTTGGCAAATTTTTAACCAACTGGTCTTCTGTCCAAATCGTATTGAGTAAGAATGTCCCACCAGGTTTTAGTCCTTTTAACAAGTCATAATTATAAAGATAAGAAGAATTATGACACGCTACAAAATTTGGATTTTCTACTAAGTACGTAGATTTAATCGGCTCTTTCCCAAAACGAAGATGTGAAACAGTCAAGCCACCTGCTTTTTTAGAGTCGTAAGAAAAATAACCTTGCGCATATAAATCCGTATAATCTCCAATAATTTTAATCGAAGATTTATTCGCACTAACCGTTCCGTCAGAACCAAATCCCCAGAATTTCGCCTGGAACGTTTCTTCTGGCGTTAAATCAAGTTTGCCTGATGTTGGGAGTGATAGATGTGTCACATCATCAACGATACCAATTGTAAAACGTTCTTTCATTTCTGATTTTGAACGTTTCAACTCATCGAATACTGCAACAATTTGGTCAGGTGTACAATCTTTAGAGCCTAAGCCATAACGTCCCCCAATAATTACAGGACGTGCTTCTGAGTTATACATAGTACTTTGAACATCTAATAATAACGGTTCACCACCAGCACCGGGTTCTTTTGTTCTATCCAAAACAGCCATCGATTTAACTGTCTTAGGAACACACGCTAAGAAATCCTCTACAGGGAATGGACGGTATAATCTAATATTGATGTGCCCGACTTTACGACCACCGGCGTTTAAGTAATCTACAGTTTGTTGGACCACAGGTGCCACACTGCCGATAGAGACTATCACTTCTTCCGCATCATCTGCTCCGTAATAATTAACCAAATCATAGTCTGTTCCGCGTAACGTATTAATCTCTTGCATGTACTTACGAACAATGCCTGGCACTGCTAAATAATGAGAATTAACTGTTTCTCGTTGTTGGAAATGAATGTCATCATTTTGGTTCATTCCGCTAATATGAGGATGATTTGGATTCATACTTTTCGCTCTAAATTCAGCGAGTTTCTCTTGGTTCACTAACCCTTTTATTTCATCGTACTCCAAAATATCTACTTTTTGAATTTCATGACTGGTTCTAAACCCATCAAAGAAACTCATAACAGGTAGACTTGCTTCTATTGCAGCAAGATGGGCTACTGCAGATAAATCCATTACTTCTTGCACAGTACTTTCAGCTAGCATCACAACACCTGTTTGACGAGCTGCCATCACATCTCCGTGATCTCCAAAAATACTTAACGCACTGGTTGCTACAGCACGACTTGCTACATGGAAAACTGCAGGTAATAATTCTCCTGCCATTTTATACATGTTTGGAATCATAAGTAATAAGCCTTGTGAGGCTGTATAGGTTGTCGTTAAGGCTCCTGATTTAAGTGAACCATGAACTACTCCAGCTGCACCAGCTTCTGATTGCATCTCAACTACTTTAACGGGATGACCAAATATATTTTTTTTACCTTCAGCTGACCATTCATCTACTAGTTCAGCCATACTTGAACTAGGTGTAATCGGATAAATCGCTGCTAACTCAGTAAATGCATAGGAAATGTAAGCCGCTGCTGTGCCTCCATCCATTGTTTTTCTTTGTCTCATTTGAGTCGCTTCCTTCTCTTGTTTTATTAATAACACTAGACCTAAATAGGGTTCTCACTTAGTAGTATAAACGAAAATGTTACTTTTAGTAAGGATAAACCTTTTATTTTAATAGTTTCACAATCTTTTCAACCCTATTTATAATAAAAAACAAACACATACTGGTAAGCAGTACATGTTTGTTAGTTTAACGTTTATTTTTTACAAACAAAGAACCAACGTGTTGAATTTTCTGAAGGTTTTTCATCTGTGAAATCTGCATAAATTTCGATATTAGTAAAGTTGGCACTCTCTAACATTCTATAGTAATTATCAAGCGAGTACGTTCTCTCTTGATGAAGTTCATCATGACGAATAAATTTCTCATCTTCAGGATTTTCTTTAACAAAGAACGTTAAATTATGTTCGATACTATGGTCTTTTTCACCCTGATAGCTATCCCATAGGAATGCAAAATCATCCGTTTGATAATGGTAACTGTATTCTGGGAATACTTCATCAACTTGGAAAATAGAATGAACATCAAACATAAAGGTGCCGCCTTCTTCAAGAGCTTGATAAACTGAATCAAACACTTGCTGAACGGATTCTTGGTCTGGCATGTAGCAGAGTGAATCAGAATAACACGTAATCGCTTCATATGTCCCCAACTCTGATAAATCCATCATGTCGCCTTGAACAAATTGAACCTCAACGCCTTCTTCTTCCGCACGTTCACTAGCAATTGATAACATTTCTTCTGAAAGATCGACTGCAATTACTTCATAACCGTCTCGAGAAAAATCACAAGCAAGAGCACCTGTCCCACAAGCTAATTCTAAAATACGTTTTGTATCCGTTGGTAAGTGTCTTTTCGTGAAGTTTAACCATTCTGTATAAAGAAATGGGTCCATTACCTCATCATAGACTAAAGCGAATGTCTTATATAACAATCTAGTCCACCATACCTGTTACGTCGACCATTGGTGCATCTGACCATAATTTTTCTAAATTGTAGAAGCTACGTTCTTCTCCGTGGAAGACGTGTAATACGATATCGCCTAAATCTGCTAATACCCATTTACCTGAATCTTTCCCTTCAATACGTCCTACTTCAATCCCTTGTTCACGTGCCGCATTAGCTACTGAATCAACGATAGCCCCAACTTGTTTTTCGCTGTTACCGTGACAAATAACAAAGTAATCCGCTAATAATGAGATACCTTGTACGTCCAATGCGATAATTTCCTCGCCTCGTTTGTCGTCTATTGCTTTTACTACTACTTCTAATAACTGTTTGCTTTCTATGATAATTCCCTCCTATTATTTAACAACCCAATGGTTATATGTTTCTAATGTTTTTGGATAAATCAGCGCTTCTTGTTTTACCAAATATAGCAATGTTTGTTTTGTTTCAAAAGCGACTGCTTCATCTAAATTTGATAATGCGATTTTTCTTGCCTCAGCAACAACCGGAAAGTCTCGGCCACGTTCAACATAATCTGCTACGTAGATGATTTTAGCTAACAAGCTCATTTCCTTTGCGCCTGTTGTATGGCATCTAATGGCATCTAAAATATCCTCGTCCGTAATGCCAAGCTCATCTCTCACAAGTTCTGCACCTGCAACACCATGCCAGATAGCATTGCCATATGAAATTAATTCATCCGACAAATGACTGTCTTTTATCACTTGAATCATCTCATCGTCTGGGCGCTCTTTAGCATAATCATGAGTCAAAGCAGCGATGCTGACTTTTTCAGGATTTCCTTGGTACAACTCACACAATTCTAGTGCCATTTCTTCTACTCTTAATACATGAGTAAAACGTTTCGCACTCATTTGTGACGACACTTTTCCAAGCAATACGTCTCGTGTATGCGGACTAAACTCTTCGCTATAAATCAGTTCAGTATTAGCCATATTGATACAACCCCTTCTTATCTATATAGTCTATCACATTTTTAGGTAAGAGGTAATCTACTGTGCTTCCAGTCGAGATCTTCTCTCGAATATAAGATGAACTAATATCCATCATCGGCACCTCTACCCACTTAACAGGATAGTCTGATGTTAAAGGGTAACCCGGGCGATTAACACCTACAAGTTGTACTATTTTTATAAGGTCATCTATACGATGCCATTTTGGTAAATAGTCAACCATATCGCCACCAATGATGAAATAATAGTCTTTTTCTGGATGTTGGGACGTCAATTCTGCCATTGTGTCATAGGTGTAACTTTTACCTTGACGTTCAATTTCAATTGTCTCAATTTCCATAGAAGAACTATCTTCTACTAATGCTAGCTTTAACATCTCAATCCTATGGGAGGCTGAGATCGTTTTTTTGGGGTCAACATGCGGTGATTCAAACGATGGCATGAGATAAATCTTATCTAACTTTAGCTGATGATACACTTGGCTTGCTACAATTAGATGAGCGTAATGTACCGGATTAAAATTACCACCTAATATCCCAACACGTTCTTTTTTTTGTGTTTTTCCAGCCAAACTCCCTCAACACTCCTTTAAAATTAAATTTTACGAACAGCGATTGAGATTTTTTGAAATTTCTCTTTTGATGATGGTTTAAATACCACTAAGACACGTCCAATAATTTGAACAACATCACAGTTGATAGCTTGTGTTAACGCTTCAGCTACGTCATCTGCAACCTCATCTGTATTTTGTAATAAACTGATTTTAATTAATTCACGACGTTCTAATGTTTCTTCGATTTGGTCGATAACTGATTCTGTTAACCCACCTTTACCGATTTGAATGATTGGGTTTAAATGATGTGCTTCGCTTCTTAAAAAGCGTTTTTGTTTTCCTCTTAATTCCATTGTATATAGCCTCTTTTCTAATGATCTCTCAAGTGAGTCAACTCTTAAATTAATGCTTTACGACGTAATACATCTACGCCTCTTGGTGCCCAGCCAGCCACAACACATGGTGATGTAATTGTAATCCAACCTAGACCCGCAAAGACAATATCTGTATTTTCTTTAACTGAAAATTCAAATCGAACAAGTTCTGGGAAGTCCCCTACCTCGTCAGCTTGAGGTGGTGTTAATAACCCACCTGCATGTTTTTTGTAAAATTCATCTGCTTTTTCAGTCTTAGTACGGTGAATATCCACATCATTAGAAACATACGTTATAAATGATGTTTTGTCACCTTGAATATAATCAAAACGAGCTAGTCCACCTAAGAATAATGTTTGTCCCGCATTTAATTGATAAACTTTAGGTTTAATTTCTTTAGTTGGCGCTACGATTCTTAAGTCTTTTTTCCCTAAGTAATGAGCCATTTGGAATTTATGAATAATTCCTGGTGTGTCGATTAAGTTTTTACCATCTTCTAAAGGAATTTCAATTTTATCTAATGTCGTTCCTGGGAATTGCGACGTTGTAATTAACTCTTGAACACCTGCTGTTGATTTAATTATCGCATTAATTAATGTTGATTTTCCAACATTCGTTACCCCTACGACATACACATCGCGGCCTTTACGGTATTTTTCAATCGTTTTTAGCAAATCTTCCATCTCAGCTGGTTTTTTAGCACTTGTAAGCATCACTTCTTCAGGACGTAGACCTGCTTCATGAGCACGTTCACGCATCCATTGTGTTAATTTACCACGTTTAAGTGATTTCGGTAAGATATCCACCTTGTTCCCTACTAAAAGAACGGGATTATTTCCGATAAAACGATGAAGACCTGGAATTAAACTCCCATTAAAATCAAAAATATCAACCACATTGACGATTAAAGCATCTTCTTGTCCGATTCCATTTAATAATCTTAAGAAATCATCATCAGTTAACTCAACATCTTGAATGTCGTTATAATGACGCAATCTAAAACAACGTTGGCAATACACATCGCCAGATTCTAGTCCTTTTTGTAAAGCCGAATTAGGTGTATAACCTAAACCTTCTTTATTTTCTGTTTGAATTTCTGATCCGCATCCTATACAACGAATTTCTTCTTCCATTATGATAAATCACCTCTCCATTTCATATCAGAGTTATTTTTCTTTAAATGTGTCATAATCATTTTTTCCATGGCACGATTAGGTTTCGTATTCCACGCATCAGATGACACGATAGGTTTTACTAAGATTGAACGAATCCCCGCACTATTAGAGGCTTTTATATCCGTCATCAACTGATCTCCTACCATTACAATATTTTCTTTTGGTAAGTTTAATTTTTTAGCCGCCTCGTTCATCCCTTTTGTAAAGGGTTTAAGCGCGCGCGCTACATAATCTAAACCTAAATGAGAAATCGCACGCTCGACACGTTCTGCTTTATTGTTAGAAACAACAATAACAGGAATTCCTGCCGCTTTCATACTTTCAATCCAATTTAATAATTCTTCCGTACCATCTGGATTGTTCCATGCGATTAACGTATTATCTAAATCCGTCAAAACAGCTTTAATATCATGCTTCGCTAATTCTTCCGGCGTTAGTTGATAGATTGCTTCTAGCATCCATGTTGGTTTGTAATTTAAAAACATAGTAGCTCCTTTCAAGCTGTTCAGTTTACTTATCTTAATGTTTCATCTGAACTTAAAAAACAGGCGTACTAGACAGTACCCCTATTATCCTTACTATTATAACTTATTTTGAGGTTTATTTCATCCTATTTAAAAGAGAATGCAAAAAAAGAATAAGATATTAACCACACCTTACTCTTTTTTGACCTATTATCTTTATCTGAATTAGTTACTATTTCGTTCTTCCCAATACACGGCATGCTTATCTTGCCAATATTTTTTATCTTCTGCTGTTACCTTTCGTAATACTCGGCATGGATTGCCCACTGCAATACTATTTTCCGGTATATCTTTTGTAACAACAGAACCCGAACCAATAACCACATTATCTCCAATTGTCACTCCAGGATTTAATATAGTATTGCCACCAATCCAGACATTATTTCCTATTTTTATTTCAGAGCCAAACTCTAATCCCGAATTTCTAATGTCAGTATCTAAAGGATGCCCCGCCGTGAATAAACTCACTCTTGGTGCAAACATCACATTATCTCCAATAATTATATTAGCTACATCTAGCATGATACAGTCAAAATTCGCATAAAAATTTTCACCTATTGATATATTTTTCCCATAATCACATCTAAATGGCGGTTCAATGTAAAATTCTGAACCTGTTTTTTTTAACAACTGTTTTAATAATTCTGTTCTATCTTCTAATTCAGTTTCTTTTGTTTGATTAAATAAACGTGTTAAACGACGACAAGCAAAAAAATCCTCACGTAATTCTTGGTCGTCCGCCATATACATGTCCCCTGCTAACATTTTCTCTTTTTCTGTTCTTATCCTCATACTTATTCTCCTCATACTCTAAATATATCTTATTAGTTACCGCTTCCATTATATCTTACTTTGTTATTTTATGTTTTTCAATCCACAAATTATTGTTATTTTATAAAAAAGGTGTCTTCATTTTAAAATTATATATTATTCACAAATAATTCACATTTAACGTATATTATATATACATACCAAGAAACAACCCTAACAAACTTTTTCATTATTTACTCCTCCAAAGTAAATAATAAAATCTCCTTGCCGTCTGAGTAAACTCAGGCGGCTATTTTTTTGTTCATTTAACTGTTAATCAAAAAAACATCGACATATGTCGATGTTTTTTTATGATTTATTATGATAACCAAATAATGGACTCATTGCAATATTCTTATAAATACGATTAACAGCATCCCCCATCAACCTTGAGCATGTAATAATTTCTAGATTCGGTAAATCAACTGTTTCAGGTAGTTTAATAGAGTCAGTTACACTAATTTGTTTAAATGGTGCCTTAGCTAATATAGACGCTGCATCTCCATTAAATAAACCATGAGACGCACATGCATAAATATCTTTTGCTCCAGCTGCTTTTAAAACATCTGCTGCTACGGCTAATGTATGACCTGTATTAATAATATCATCCACAACGATGCATGTTTTGTTTTCGACATTACCAATCACATAACTCTCTCTTTCACTCTCATCATTTGAACATTGATCCACTATGGCAAGTGACGCATCTAAATATTTCGCTAGAACACGAGCTCTACCCACTCCACTATTTTTCGGTGATACAACTACAATATTCTCTCCCATTAAATCTTTTGCAAGATAATGTTCCTCGAATAAAGGCATTGTAAATAAATTATCAACTGGGATATCAAAAAATCCTTGCAATTGAACCGTATGTAAATCCAAAGTCAAGAGACGTGTCGCTCCCGCCTTTTCAATTAAATCTGCAACAAGTTTTGCTGTAATTGGTTCTCTTGGTTTAGCTGTTCTATCCTGTCTTGCATAACCGAAATATGGCATAACAATATTAATTGTTTTTGCACTTGCTCGTTTTAGAGCATCGATCATGATTAAAAGCTCTAATAAATTATCATTTACTGGATAACTTGTTCCTTGAACGATATAAACTTCATCACCACGAACACTTTCCTCGATATTAATTTGAAGCTCACCATCGCTAAATTGCTTAACACTACATTTTCCTAATGGTACTCCTACTACTGATGCAATTTTTTCTGCTAATTCTTGGTTTGAACTTAAACTAAAAAGTTTTAATTGTGATCCCAGTTCTGACTGTGTCATAACATCCTCCAATATAATTTTTATGAGTACATCGCTGCACACTATCTTCTATATTCTATCAGATTTCACAGTGTTTTTCATATAAAATCACTCATTTACTCATTTTTTTAAACCGACGTTCTATTTATGCTTTATTTTGCATTTTTATACATAAGATACTTGTTTTTGTGAATATTTAATGATAATATACATTTTATAACTTAACAGAAGGAGCGCTATTATGAAAATCAACCGTATCTCTTTACCACTTTTACTCTTTACTATCCTTAGCTTTTTATTCATTACTCCAAATATTTATGCATCTGAAGGAACAACTTTAGAACGTATTAAAGAACAAGGAACCTTAACTATCGGCCTGAGTGCTGACTATCCTCCCTATGAATTCCATGCCACAGTAAATGGAAAAGATACTGTGGTAGGTGCTGATGTTTCTATGGGAGAAAAAATTGCCCAGGACCTTGGTGTTAAACTTAAAATTGAGGAACTTGGTTTTGATGCCTTACTCGGCTCACTACAAACAGGAAAAGTAGACCTCATCATTTCAGGCATGGCTCCCACTCCTGAACGGGAAAAAGAGGTGGCCTTTTCTAATCCCTACTTACAACTCGATCAAAAAATAATTATTAAAAAAGAAGACCAAGACAAATTTAAAACAACGGCTGATTTTTCTCAGTCTAAAGTTGGCGCACAGAAACAATCGACTCAAGAAGAATTAGCACGAAAAGAACTAACTGGTGCCCAAATCATCTCTCTTCAAAAAGTAACTGACATGATTATGACCCTACAAAATAAAAAAGTAGATGCTATTGTTTTAGAAGGTCCTGTGGCCGAAGCTTATGTGTCGCAAAATAGCGAATTATCACTTGCTGATGTAAAATTTAAAGAGGGCGATTCAGAACTTGCAATCGCACTGAAAAAAGAACAACCTGAACTTTTAACTGCAGTAAATAAAAGTATTAAACAAATCGATGAGCAAGACCTAATGCCGTCATATAAAGAAGCTGCTGCTAAACTTATGTTAGCTGACGATACTAGCTTTTTTGAAAAATATGGTGGTAATTTTGCTAAAGGAACTTTCTACACTATTTTCTTAGCGTTAGTCGGAGTATTAAGTGGTGCAGTGTTAGGAACAATCTTGGCTTTTATGAAACTTTCTAAAACAAAATTAATCAAAACATTCGCCGTTATCTATATTGAATATGTTCGTGGTACACCCCTACTTGTTCAAATTTTTCTAGTGTATTTCGGTACAACCTCATTAGGTCTCGATGTTAATGCCTTAACTGCTGGCTGTATCGCTCTTGCTTTAAATAGTGCTGCTTATGTCGCTGAAATTATCAGAGCGGGGATTAATGCTGTGGATAAAGGTCAACTAGAAGCTGCTCGTTCTCTTGGTATGACTGAATATGAGGGTATGAAATTAATTGTCCTCCCTCAAGCTATTAAGAATATTCTCCCTGCTTTAGCCAATGAATTTGTCACAGTCATCAAAGAGTCTTCTGTGGTCTCAGTCATTGGGGTTTCCGATTTAATGTTCCAAGCAGGAGTCGTCCAAGGAGCTAGCTTTAAACCTTTCTTACCGATCGTCATTGTTTCTATTATTTACTTTATTTTAACGTTTAGTTTATCTCGTTTAATTGGTGTTGCTGAAAGGAGAATGGAAAATTAATGATTACTATAAAAGACTTACATAAAGATTTTGGTTCTAATCACGTCTTAACAGGTATCGATTTAACTATTAATGAAGGAGAGGTTGTTGTCATTATCGGCCCTTCTGGAAGTGGTAAAAGTACCCTCCTTCGTTGTCTAAACTTACTAGAAGAACCTACTTCAGGCTCTGTTGAATTTGAAGGGCAAGAATTGACGTCTAAAAAAACAGATATTAATCAACTTAGACAAAAAATGGGAATGGTATTTCAAAACTTTAACTTATTCCCTCATAAAACGGTCTTAGAAAACCTAACACTTAGCCCCACTAAAGTAAAAAAAGAAGCGTTAGATGTTACGGAAAAAAATAGTCGGCATTTACTGGCAAAAGTCGGCCTTGCTGACAAAGAATCAGCTTACCCAAATCAACTTTCCGGAGGTCAAAAACAACGTGTGGCCATTGCAAGAGCTCTTGCAATGGCACCCGATGTCATGTTATTTGATGAACCCACCTCTGCTCTTGATCCTGAAATGGTTGGTGAAGTATTACAAGTTATGAAAGACCTAGCTAAAGACGGTATGACGATGGTTATTGTGACCCATGAAATGGGCTTTGCAAAAGAAGTAGCTGATCGTGTTATTTTTATGGCTGATGGCATTATTCAAGAAGAAGGTCATCCCAATGCTATTTTTGATGCCCCTCAAAACCCTAGAACTCAAGATTTTTTAAGTAAAGTTCTATAACTAAACATTTTATAACCGCCTACGCTTTCTTAAAAATAAGAAAGCGGGCGGTTGTTTTATTTTAATCATTCTTTTATTTTTATACGAATTATTTGAATATTGCCTTTAAACTATCTATAATAGTAAAGAATATGACAATACTAATTTGAGGTGTATATTATGAAATGGCGCGGACAAAGACAAAGTAACAACGTAGAAGACCGAACGGGCAATCGTTCTGGTGGTATGGGTGGATTTCCTACTGGCAATATGGCTCGTGGTGGCGGTGTTGGAACACTTGTCCTTATTGCAATGATGTTATTATTTGGTGGCGGTGGTGGTCTTTCTTCTATATTAAATACAGTACCTAACCCAGCACCAGCTAGAAGCACTCAACAAGATTCACAGCAAACTAAAGATCGTAAAGAATTTATCTCCGTCGTTTTTGGTCATTTAGAAGATTTTTGGGAAGATGAATTTAGACGTGAAGGCATGCCTTATGAACAACCTAAAATGGTGCTTTACTCAGGTCGTGTTCAAACTGCTTGTGGATCAGCTGATTCATCAGTTGGACCATTTTACTGTCCAGGAGATAGGAAAGTTTATTTAGACTTATCATTTAACGATGAGCTGGCTAATAAATTTAAAGCAAAAGGTGATTTTGCTATGGCTTATGTCGTGGCTCATGAAGTAGGACATCACGTTCAAGAACAATTAGGAATCTCAGACCAGATGAATCGTTTAAGACGTCAACTTTCAACAAAAGAATATAATAAGTACCAAGTTCGTATGGAACTCCAAGCCGATTATTATGCTGGTGTTTGGACACGTTACATTAATGATAAAACATATAACGGCCAACCTATTCTAGAAATTGGTGATATTGAAGAAGCCTTAACTGCCGCAAACAGTATCGGTGATGATACTCTTCAGAAGAAATTCCAAGGATTCGTTGTCCCTGATAGCTTCACTCATGGCACATCTAAACAACGTAAAAACTGGTTCTACCGTGGTTATGAATACGGTGATTTCCAACATGGTGACACATTTAGTGCGACTAATTTAGATTTAGACTAAAACAAAAAGACTTAGCCAAAACGGCTAAGTCTTTTTTATTCGCCTCTATTAATAAGAGTTAGGCCTTTTAAAAAGTTACGCGCAAATTTATCTCCGCACATTTGATAATTACGATGACCTTCTTTTCTTAAGATAGCACTTAACTCACTATTAGAAATACGGACGCCTGCTTCATCTAAAATATCTAACATATCATCACTTGTTAATTTTAAGGCAATTTTTAATTTTTTAAGCATTTCGTTATTTGCATTTTGATGCGTTAACGTGTACTTAATTGGCTTCTCAACTTCACCAGGTTTTAGAGGTCTCTTCCCTCTTTTGTACGTGATAAACCCATTGAAAAATGATTCTAATGTACGATTATTACATTTTTCTTGATAGATGTTTTCATCAAACTCATTTTCTGTTATTTCATCTTTAGGTAAACGTGTTAAAAGTGCTTTAACTTCCTCTTTTGTTAAATCAATTCCACCTAATTTAAAAATTTCTACCATTTCAACATCTTTTAAATCTAACGCATAGCGCAGACGCAACAATTTATCATTATTATTCATTGATTTGTATCCTTTCTTTCCTAGCAGTTTCTCTCGTTATTATATAACGTTACGAAAAAGATTGCACCCTTTATTGTATGACACCTCTCCTCTCATTAGAAACCTCCCTTTTTGAATGTTTTTGAAAGGTTTGACCGTTTTTGATTGTTACGGATTAAAAATAATGCTAAACTTAATATGAAATGAGGTGACGTTATGCTAACAGATGAGCGTCAACAACTAATTTTAGACGCACTCGAAACTAATAAAATTGTAAAATCTAAAGATTTAATGCTTGAACTAGAAGCTTCTGAATCCACTATTAGACGTGATTTACAAGAACTTGAAGCACAAGGTCTTTTAAAACGTGTTCACGGTGGAGCAAAACGACTTGCAAAAGTAACCGACGAACCTGATATGGCTGAAAAAGCAACAGCTAATCTTGATGCAAAAAAACAAGTCGCACGTTACGCTGCTTCACTCGTTCATGAAGGTGATATTATTTATCTTGATGCAGGAACTGCCACTTATGAAATGATTCCACTCCTTACCCATTTAAAAGATGTAACCGTTGTTACAAATTCGGTTTATCATGCTTCACTTTTGATTCAATCAGGTATCCCCACTTTAATTATCGGTGGAACCATCAAACTGAAAACTCGTGCGACAGTAGATAATTTCAGTTTACAACACGTTGCAAGCTTACACTTTGATAAAGCCTTTATGGGGATTAACAGTATCCATCCTGAAGCGGGTTTTACAACCCCTGACCCTAATGAAGCGTTAATGAAAACCGCTGCTATTAATCAGAGTGAACGATTTTACTTTTTAGCAGATGAAACAAAATTCAATCAAGTTTCTTTTGCTAAAGTCGCAGAATTAGATCAAGGAACGGTCTTAACCACTATTCTGCCCGATAACATCAAAGAAATTTATCAACCGTTACTATCAATCCAGGAGGTCAATTAATATGATTTACACTGTTACACTTAACCCATCTATCGACTATGTTGTTAGACTTGATACTTTAAAAACCGGATCCGTTAACCGTTCGGAGAACCAAGATAAATACCCAGGGGGAAAAGGTATTAATGTGTCACGTATTTTAAAACGCCTAGATGTTGATTCTACTGCACTAGGATTTATTGGCGGTTTCACTGGTGGCTTCATTGAAGAGGCACTAACTGAAGAAAAAATCACCACTCGTTTTACACCTGTTAAAACCGATACACGTATTAACGTTAAATTAAAAGCTGACCAAGAAACCGAAATAAATGGGCAAGGTCCTGATTTAACTGAACAAAACATTTCAGAGCTGAAACAAGAATTATCTTCTCTTACATCAGATGATTTAGTCGTCCTTGCAGGAAGTATACCTGGGGCACTTCCTTCTGATTTTTATCAAGAACTAATTGCTCTTATTACTAAACAAGGGGCTGAATTCATTATTGACACGACAGGTGACGCCTTACTTGAATCACTCGAACATCAGCCGTTACTTATCAAGCCCAATCATCATGAGCTTGGTGAAATGTTTGATACCACTCTTGTCACAATCGAAGATATCGTCCCTTATGGGCAAGAATTACTAAAACGTGGGGCTAAAAACGTTATTGTTTCAATGGGAAAAGATGGTGCTCTACTTATTACACCTGACTTAACTGTCTTCGCTCCCCCTATTAAAGGCGATTTAAAAAACTCTGTTGGGGCTGGGGATTCAATGGTTGCTGGTTTTATTAGCCAACTCAACCGTGCCAATGCTCAATCAGAATTAGAAGACGCCTTTAGATACGGGGTCGCATCTGGAAGTGCTACAGCCTTCTCTGATGATTTAGCTACTAAAGATAAAATTGTTAACTTATTACCGCAAGTCACTTTAAAAATACTAAACTAAAAAGGAGTCTCACATGAATATTATCGAGTTATTAAACCCAAACGTGATGATTTTAGATTTAAAAAGCACGGATAAATTAGCGGCTATTACAGAAATGGTCGATAAATTAGCCGAAGAAAATTGCATCTCTGATAAAGAAGTATTTAAACAAGGTATTATCGCTCGTGAAGAGCAAACAACTACTGGTTTAGGCGATGGAATCGCCATGCCACATGCTAAAAATAAAGCGGTTGTAACCCCTACTGTCTTATTCGCTAAAAGCGAAGAAGGCTTAGATTACGAAGCATTAGACGGCCAACCGACACACTTATTCTTCATGATTGCCGCTCCAGAAGGCGCAAATGATACTCACTTACAAGCACTTGCTAGCCTATCTCGTTTATTAATCAAACCAGAATTTGTAGCAAGTCTTAAAACAGTTGAAACATCAGACGACGTTATTCGTTTATTTAAAGAAGCAACAACAGAACCAGAAGCTCCAACTAAGGAAATGGTTCCTACAGACAACTCACAACCTTTTGTTGTTGCTGTTACAGCTTGTCCAACAGGTATTGCCCATACTTACATGGCAGAAGATGCTTTGAAAAATAAAGCAGCAGAAATGGGAATTTCAATCAAAGTTGAAACTAACGGGTCAGACGGTGTTAAAAATCGTTTAACATCAGAAGATATCGAACGTGCAACAGCTGTTATCGTTGCAGCTGATAAACAAGTTGAAATGGCTCGTTTTGACGGTAAACCTTTATTAAATCGTCCTGTAAGTGATGGCATTAGAAAAACAGAAGAGTTATTAGTAAAAGCTAGTCAAGCTGATGCCCCTATCTATCATGGGGATAACTCAGCATCATCTTCTGACGACAGTGCTGAACAATCAAAAGGGACAGTCGGTAGCCGTATCTACAAACACTTAATGAATGGTGTTAGTAACATGTTACCTTTCGTTATTGGGGGTGGTATTGTTATCGCTCTAGCCTTCATGCTTGACCAAGCAATGGGCGTTCCTCAAGATCAATTAAAAAATCTTGGATCATACAATGCTTTCCCTGGTTATTTAAAATCAATTGGAGATGCAGCATTTGGCTTTATGCTTCCAATATTAGCTGGATTTATTGCCTCAAGTATTGCCGATAGACCTGGTCTTGTAGCAGGTTTTGTTGCTGGTGCTCTGGCTGCTTCTGGAGGTGCAGGTTTCTTAGGTGCCTTAATTGGAGGTTTCCTTGCCGGTTATGTGATGTTAGGTCTTAAAAAATTATTTGCTAACTTACCAAAATCATTAGCTGGTATTAGAACTATCTTGTTCTATCCTTTCTTCGGTGTTCTTGTAACAGGATTACTGATGTTACTTGTGAATATCCCAATGAAAGCTGTCAATGTTGGTCTAAATGATTTCTTAAATAACTTATCTGGCGTTAATGCCGCCCTACTTGGTGCTTTATTAGCTGGTATGATGGCAATTGACTTAGGTGGCCCAGTGAATAAAGCAGCCTATGTCTTCGGTACAGGAACACTTGCCGCTTCAGTTGTGTCAGGTGGTAGTACTGTCATGGCTGCTGTTATGGCTGGTGGAATGGTTCCGCCTTTGGCTATTTTCTTCTCAACGTTATTATTTAAAAATAAATACTCTCAAAAAGACCAACAAGCTGGTCTAACTAACTTAGTAATGGGTGCCTCATTCATTACAGAAGGTGCTATTCCATTTGCCGCACAAGACCCTCTTCGTACATTACCAGGTTTTGTAGTCGGTTCAGCTATTACAGGTTCTCTTGTTAGTAGCTTAAGAATTAAATTAATGGCGCCACATGGTGGTATCTTTGTAATCTTATTAGTTAACAAGCCATTCTTATACATCGGCTTTATCTTACTAGGTTCTCTTATTAGTGCTGTGATTGTCGGCCTAATGCGTAAACCAGTCAATAATTAATCTTAATGACTTCCTTATAAGGAAGTCATTTTTTGTATGCATCCCTTTCATGAAAATAAAGCATACGAAACATCATTTTTCATGAAAAAAGTCTTATTCTTTCGGCTACCCTTATCTATAGAAATAGCTTTAACCCTTTGTTATAATCGATATCTAGTTTCAAAAGAAAGGCAGATGACTATACATGATTGAAGAACGTTACAGAGAGCTTAAAGCCGCTGAAAAAGGAGCGGTCATTAGTATTCTTGCTTATATCTTAATCGCTGTATTAAAATTAACAGTCGGCGTCTGGGCTGATTCTTCTGCCTTACGTGCTGACGGTTTAAATAACTTCACTGATATTATCGCCTCACTAGCAGTCTTGATTGGATTAAGACTGGCAAGACGCCCTGCAGACGATAATCACCGATATGGACACTGGAAAGTTGAAACTGTGGCCAGTATGGTGACCTCTTTTATTATGGTCGTTGTAGGTGGACAAGTCTTAATTAGTTCCATTAAAGCTTTTTTAAATCACACGACAACTTCTCCAGACCCTATTGCCGCTTATGTCGGTGTCTTTTCAGCCGCTCTAATGCTAGGTGTCTACCTTTATAATCGTAACCTTGCTAAGAGAGTCAATAGTCAAGCCCTTCTTGCAGCTGCAAAAGATAATTTATCGGATGCCTATACCAGTATCGGTACTGCCATTGCAATCTTAGCAGCTAGCTTTAATTGGCACTGGCTAGATAATGGCGCTGCTCTTGTAGTTGGACTTATTATTATTAAAACAGGTCTAGAGGTCTTTTCAGAGAGTGCCTTCTCATTATCTGACGGATTTTCTGAAGAAGAAATCGAAACCTACCGTAAAGATATTTTAGCTATTCCCGGTATTATTGATGTAGCAGATATCCGCGGCCGTACTTATGGAGCCAATATCTTTTTAGATGTGGTCGTTTTAATGGACGGTGACATGACAGTAGAAGAAAGTCATGATATTACCGAACAAATTGAAATCATGTTAAGTATTAAATATAAAGTATTCGATACTGATGTTCATGTTGAACCCTACAAAGAAGAGTTAGACAATTAATTTTGTCTCCACTCTTCTTTTTTTACGTTATAATAAAGAAGACTACTATTTAAGAAAAGGAGATTCTTATGAAATTAGCTATTATTGGTGGTGGAATTGTTGGCTCAAGCGCTGCTTTTTATGCTAGCCAACACCCTGAAGATGACGTGACATTATTCGATGACGAAACTGGGCAAGCTACCCGTGCTGCAGCTGGGATTATCTCTCCCTGGTTATCACAACGCCGTAATAAAAATTGGTATAATTTAGCCAAATCAGGTGCCGCTCTATACCCAAGCATGATAAACGAACTTAGTAAGGTCACAGAAACGACCTGTTACCGTCAAGTAGGCACACTTCTATTCAAAAAAAATCAAGCCTTATTAGACAAACTAATTAATCTTGCAACAGAGCGTAAACAAGAAGCTCCTGAAATCGGAGATATCGCCTTACTTTCTCCTGAACAAATCAAAGAAAAGATGCCACTTTTAACACCTCACTCCTCAGCATTATTTGTTTCAGGTGGTGCACGTGTTGATGGTCGCTTATTAATTGAGCAATTGCAAGCTGGTTTTATTGCTCAAAATGGTACACTTATTAAACAACGTATCACATCACTCACACCATGTGATAACGGGTATCGTTTAAATCTAACTGATGGCTCCACACAAACATTTGATAAAGTAATCGTTGCAACAGGCGCTTGGCTACCTGAATTGATTGGCCCTTTAGGATTTGAAGTTGATGTCAGAGGGCAAAAAGGACAATTAGCACACTTCCAAACGAAACAAAACACAACTAATTGGCCAGTGGTCATGCCTCAAGGTGAAAGTGATATTATTCCTTTTGATAATGGCTCGCTTTTAATTGGTGCTACTCACGAAAATGACCAAAACTATGATTTAACGGTTGATAATCAGGTTGTAGCAGAGATGGTCGAAAGTATTTATCCACTAGCCCCTTCTATTGAAAATGAAACGATCTCGGAAGTTCGTGTCGGCACACGTGCCTATACGTCTGACTTTTTACCTTTCTTTGGTGAAATTCCAGAATTACCAGGTCTACTTGTAGCAAGTGGTTTAGGTTCATCTGGTCTAACAACGGGTCCTATTATTGCCAAAACGCTTATTGACTGGTTATATGGGGAAGTAAGTGTCCTTCAGCCTGAAAACTATACAACATCCCCTTACATTTTCAAAAAATAAATAAGACAATCGCTATAAAACAAGGTATACTAATAAAATAAATGACACAAAATTATGGAGGTTTTTTACAATGAGTATTAAACTAAAGAAAAATGACAAATTAGAAAAGCGTTTTGAAGATTTCGGTTTTGCTGATCCTTACGCTGATGAAATGAAAAAACGCGCTGAAGAAGCACAAGCTGAAGCTGACAAATTCTTAAAAAAAGAAGAAGCAGTAAAAAAAGAAGACAACTAATATGCTATCCTCTAAAGTCTATTTAGAGGATTTTTTATTAGGCTCATTTCAAGCCTTTGCTTATTTCCCTCACTCTTAGTATAATAATAGTGTTTTGTCAGAACTGACACTGAGTATAGAAATGGAGAGTATCACATGACTACTAATTTTTGGGCAGAATTACCTAAGCCTTTTTTTGTATTAGCACCAATGGAAGATGTAACTGATGTTGTTTTTAGACACGTTATCAAAGAAGCAGGCGCACCAGACGTCTTTTTTACAGAGTTTACTAACTCTGATAGTTACTGCCACCCTGATGGCATTGAAAGTGTCCGCGGACGTTTAGTTTTTACCGAAGACGAACACCCTATGGTCGCACACATCTGGGGAGATAAACCAGAATTTTTTGAAAAAATGAGTATCGATTTAGCTAAGATGGGCTTTAAAGGAATTGATATTAATATGGGGTGTCCTGTTCCTAATGTTGCAGGTCGTGGTAAAGGTAGCGGACTAATCCAACGTCCTGAGGTTGCTGCTGAGTTAATCCAAGCAGCCAAAGCAGGTGGTCTGCCTGTTAGTGTGAAAACACGTTTAGGATTTGATTCATTAGATGAAATGGAACCTTGGTTAACTCATGTTTTAAAACAAGATATTGCTAACCTTTCCATACACCTACGTACACGAAAAGAGATGAGTAAAGTGGATGCCCATTGGGATTTAATCCCCGACGTAATGGCACTTCGTGATAAACACGCACCACATACATTAATTACGATTAATGGTGATATCGCTGACCGTACTCAAGGTTTAGAACTTGCAGAAACATATGGGGTAGACGGTATTATGATTGGCCGTGGTATTTTTAGAAATCCATACGCTTTTGAAAGAAATCCAACTCAACATAGTGCTAGAGAATTACTAGGTCTTCTTGAAATGCAACTTGATTTACAAGACCACTATTCTGAATTAATTCCACGCAACATTGTAGGTTTGCACCGTTTCTTTAAGATTTACGTCAAAGGTTTCCCTGGAGCCAGTGATTTACGTGTCAAATTAATGACAACAAAATCAACAGATGAGGTTAGACAAATTTTAGCCGACTTCTATAAAGGTCCCGCACCTCAAGACACATTAGAAGATTAAACTAAAAAAACCTGTCAGCAAAAGTGCTGACAGGTTTTTTATTCAGAAATCATTTTTAATATTTCTGATTTATCATGGATGTAGGCTGTATCATTTTCAAACTCATAATTAGAATCCATCATAATTTTATTAGAATAATCTACATCGATAATTTTTTCAATCTTACCTGGATTTTTACTCATAATAGCCACTTTTGTACCTAAAGCCAAAGCTTCATCAATATCATGGGTAATCAGTAAAATCGTTTGATTGTTTTTTTGCCACATCTCACGTAAAAAATCTTGCATTTTCACACGTGTAATCGCATCTAACGCACTAAATGGTTCATCCATTAAGATAATTTCTGGTTGATTAGCTAAAGCTCTTGCTAAAGATACACGCTGCTTCATCCCTCCAGATAGTTCATATGGATGATGATCAGCAAAATCAGTTAACCCAACTTCATTTAAGTAATACGTACTTAACTTAGCACACTCTTCCTTTGATACTTTTCGAACTTTAGGCCCGTATTCAATATTTTTTCTTACTGTTAACCACGGATAAAGTGTTGGCGACTGAAATACAACCCCTCGTCTCCAATCTGCTTGGGAAATCTCTTCTTCTTTCATAAACACTTTTCCTTGGCTAGGCTGGATATATCCCGCTATAATTTTCAGCAACGTACTTTTCCCACACCCAGATGGACCAACTAAACAAACAAATTCACCCTGCTCAATTTCTAAACTAACCTCTTCAATCGCTGGAACTTTCGATTGTTTGCCGTCATAAAAAACGCTCACGTTATCGACTGATATAATCGCTTCTTTTGTGTTTGACATCTCTTATATCACCTCTTATTTCTCTAGCGATTTTTCAACGAATGATGACTCAATAAAATCATTAATTTCTTCCATCGTAGGTACTTCCGAGATAGATCCTTGTTCTTTCAAGAAGTTAGCTGTATCCATAAAAACTTGATGGAAGTTTCCTGGTTTATCACTTGTTCCCAAGAAATCTGCTGAAATTTGTTTCTCACTTGATAACCAAGTAGTAGCTTTCATTTGTTTTAACGCCTCTTCCGGTGTTATTTCTAACGGTTTAGCTGCTGCTTCTGCTGCTTTTTCTGGTGATTTTTCATAATATGAAACAGCTTTATTTAAAACTTTGATATAATCGCTAACCAAATCTGGGTATTTTTTAGCAAAGTCTTCACGAACTAAATCAATATTCGCTGTTAGATACCCCTTATCTGCTAATTCTTTACTATCTGTTAGGACTTTACCAGTTTCTTTAATCGCACTTAACGTCGGCTCCCATGTATACGCTCCGTCGATATCACCACGTTCCCAAGCTGCTACGATTTCACTTGTTTGCATATCAAGTAGTTTAACATCGGCTTTTATACCTGCCTCAGTCAAGGCATTTAATAAGCTATAATGAGAGGTTGAACTGAACGGTGTGGCAATTTTTTTTCCTTTTAAATCCTTAACTTCCTTTGCTTTAGAATCTTTCGGTACAACTAAAGCCTCGTTTGAACCTAAAATCTCGTGTAACCAAATTAATTTAACTGGAATATCTGTCGACAATGCAACCACTGCATTGGTGTATCCCATTTCTGCAAAATCAATACTTCCTGAAGCGAATGCTTGATTTGCCGCTACACCTGAATCAAAAAACATAAAATTCGTTTTAATTCCTTTGTCTTCAAAATATTCTTTAAAATAATCTTCTGAAATCGCAACTTGTTTATCATTCGGTACACGGATAATACCAATATTGACTTCTTTAGGTAACGCATCCTTACCAGCTTCTTCTTTACCACCACAACTTGCAAGTATACCTGCTGTCGCTAACACTCCTAATGACATCACGACTCTTTTAAATATTTTCTTCATCTATTCTTTCCCCTTCCAGAACACGACTTTTTCTTCCAATTTACGAACACCGATATCTAGTAACACACCAGTAATTCCTAATAATATAATCCCTACAAACATTACGTCACTCTTTAAATAACGAGAAGCATCAATAACCATCCAACCTACACCTGATGTAGCAGCGACCATTTCCGCTGAAACAAGTGTTGTATAAGCTACACCAATCGCTGTTCTTAATCCTGTAAAAATCTCAGGTAAACAAGCTGGTAATACTATTGTTTTGAAAACTTCTTTTTTAGAAGCTCCTAATGATTGAGCACTTAATATCAAATCTGGATTAATATTGGAAACCGCAGACACACACGCTAAATAAATAGGTGCGAACGCTGCTAAGAATAACAGCATTACCTTTGAAGACTCATCTATCCCTAACCATAAAATAAGTAACGTGTAATACGCTAATGGTGGTAAAGGGCGGTAAAATTGAACAATCGAGTCCACAATCGCACGAAATGGTTTAAAGAACCCACTCATTAAACCTAATGGTATCGCTGTAATAAGTGCTAAAAATGAAGATAAAGCTAGTCTGTACAAACTAATTCCTAAATGAGACCAAAAAGAGACACCATTATATCCTTCTTTAACAATTTTAAAAAACGTTTTAACAACTTGAACTGGTGAGGGTACCAAGCGAGAAGCTACCAATCCACTTTCTGTCGCAATAAACCAGATACCCAAAATAACAAACCATGTTATCCATGTATATGACTTATAAGATTTTTCTTTTTGTTCTTTCATAGTCACCCAACTTTTCTATTGATTTATGACAAGAAAAGAGGTTAGGATTGACCCAACCTCTTTCATGTCAATTTCTTCTATCATATAAGAAATTTTATTTTATAACAAATCGAAACGATAGTCTGTCATAATTGGTTGACGGCCTTTAACTACGTCATTATAGTATTCGTACATGCTTATTCCTAAGAATGACCCCATTAAGTTATGAACATTCTCAAAGCCTAACATACCTAATGCTTTAACCATATTGTAACTACGTTGACTTGATAAACAGTGAACGTATACTGGACGATCTTTTGGAATTTCTGATAAGCGATCACGGAATTGGCTAAATGGAATATTCACTGCATTATTTAAATGACCAGCAGCATATTCTCTTTCTTCACGAGCATCAATGATAAAGGCATCGCTTTCTACTAATTCTCTCACTTTAGTTACAGGTACTTGTTTGAAATCACCATTTAAAACGTTTAAGCCAACTAAAGCAGCCATATTTACCACATCTTTAGCTGTTCCAAACATTGGAGAATATGATAATTCTAACTCTTTAAGATCTTCTAAATTACCGTTCATTGTAATCATAGTTGCAATAACATCGATACGTTTATCCACATTACCTTTACCCATTGCTTGCGCTCCTAGAATTTGACCTGAAGGATCAGCAAAGATTAGTTTGAAGAATAATGGGTTAGCATCTGGCATCAACCCAACACGATCTTTTGGAATAACATACGCTGTTTGATAAGCAATTCCTTCACGTTGGCAATCTTTTTCATTTAAACCTGTTGAAGCGGCGTTCATCTCGAAACATTGAATAACTGATGAACCAATAACACCTGTATTACGGTACGTTCTACCATACATGTGATCAGCTGCAGCACGCGCTTGACGTTGCGCAGGGCCTGCTAATGTTAAACGAGTTGGTTTTTGAGTTTGTTTATGTGTTACTTCAATTGCATCACCTACTGCGTACACATTAGGAGCTGATGTTAAGTAATGATGATTTACTTTAATACCACCAGTTACACCAATTTCTAAACCTGCTTCACGAGCTAATTTAGTTTCAGGTGTTACACCGATTGCCATAATCACAGCACCCGCTTTTACTTCTTTACCTGATGATAAAATAACTTTATCTTCTGTAATTTCAGATACAGCGTCTTCTAAAATTAAGTTGATGTCATTATCAATCATTTCTTTATGTAAAATTTGAGCCATATCATAATCGAATGGTGCCATAACTTGATTAGCTGCTTCGATTAATGCTACATTTTTCTTAGCTAAGTGTAAGTTTTCTGCGACTTCTACCCCAATAAATCCACCACCAACAACAACAATATCTTCTACATTATTTGTATCGATATAACGTTTGATGCTATCAATATCTGGTACATTACGAACTGAGAAGACATGCTCTTTATCAATTCCTTTAATACTTGCTGGTAAAATTGGGTTAGCCCCTGG
Source organism: Vagococcus proximus (assembly GCF_029143285.1). Taxonomy (GTDB): domain Bacteria; phylum Bacillota; class Bacilli; order Lactobacillales; family Vagococcaceae; genus Vagococcus_D; species Vagococcus_D proximus. The sequence continues at coordinate 84,027 of NZ_JAPDSH010000001.1, read as the reverse complement.
AGATAAAACAAGTTCATCATATTTTTCAGTCTTTTCTTCACCGGTTGTTAAATCCTTTACTACGATTGATTTCTCATCGGGTTGAATTGACATTACTTCGCTGTTTACACGCGCAATAATATTGTATTGTTTACGGAAAACCTCTGGTGACATCAGGACTAAGTTTTCAGCTTCTTCTACAATTCCACTTAAATGGAAAGGTAATGCACAGTTAGAAAATGAAACGAAAGGTCCTTTTTCAAACATAATAATTTCTGCTGACTCATCCAATCTACGTGCTCTTGCTGCTGCTGAAGCTCCACCTGCGACACCGCCGACGATTAAAATACGTTTACTCATTTATAATTCCTCCTAAAATTTAGTTGATCTATATAATTATTACACTGACTACCTACTGTTATTATTACTTATTTTTTCTTGGTCCAGGGATCATTGACATCTTCCCTGCAAACACTTTTAAGCTTACCATACCACCAATACACATCGCAATTAGGAAGATCCAGCCTGAAATTGAGAATGTACTCATTGAAGAATACAGAGCCCCAGCGTTACAACCTTTAGCAAAGCGAGCACCAAATCCCATCATTAAGCCACCTATTGCATAGTACAAAGCATCTTTTGCTGTCATTTTAAATTTGAATGAAAAACGACCTGCTAATAAGAAAGCTACTAAAGCTCCAGCCACAATTCCTAGATTTCGGATAGTCCCACCATCCATTAACATCCCACCATCTACACCCGCAACTATTTTTTCTAAACCTGGTGATGTGAAGTTAAGACCTAAAGGTTGTAATAAGAATACGGCCAGTTTTGAAAAAGCGCTTGTTACACCCCAAGGTTTACCTGTTGTTAGTAAGATAAAACTACAAATCGCCGCAATCCAAACCGCTGCCATTTTAAAACTTAAACGTTCAACAAAGAATTTATGGTACGTTGCATAACTCCAAAAACCATCTTTATCAGTTGCTTCTAATGGTTTTTCAAACTCTTCCCAATCCCCTAGAGGATCAGCATACGTTCCTTCAAGTTTACGTTTTTTCTCATAATTGACAGTTATAGCGTAAAGAACGAAGACCCCAATCATCGATACAACGAACGCACCAATATAGCCGAAGTAATCTGGTAAGTACGCTTGAACACCAATTTTACCAAGAGCTGATTGATCCACACTGTAACGTGCCAGCTCGCCTGGTATAGATCCTAAGATAAAGAAGATAAATGCTAATAATGCTCTACCTTCTCCTTCACCCATATCTGTTAATGTCCCAGATGCACACCCTCCAGCAAAAATCATTCCCATACCGAAGATGATGCCACCAAGAACTGTTGCAATATTAGTAAAATGAACATTTTGAGTACCTGGAATAATAGTTTGACCTTCTAATGCGCTAAATGCTGCAACTGCTCCATTTTGAGCTGCAAACCACTGAACACCTAAAAATACAATCATTGTTAGTGTTAACATAATTAGAAGTGCTTTCGTTAAACTGCCTTCACCTCTAACATAAATCCGTTTAATCCCACCAGCAAAACCAAAGCGGGCTTTTGTTAAAACAACACCTAAAGCAACACCTGATAAAAGTTGAATGGGTAAAACTGCTTTTAAAGAGTTTAAATAAAAACCAAATCCTACTAATAAAGCAATAACAATCAGAGCTCCAACTAATTGTTGCTTATTAATTTTTTTCCCTTCCATAACATCTCTCTCCTTTGTGATATAATTCACTTTCTATACTTTTATTATAAGACCAGATGTGTTGTTTTTGAAATACCAACTTGTTATACTGGTATAACAAAAAGTTATAAGCGAGTTTGTACATAATTTTCATTTATAACCTATCCTATCTTAACCATGAGGAGATTACTTTTATGCTTGATTATCGTTATGAAACATTTATTATTTTATCTGAAACACTTAACTATACAAAAGCTGCTCAACAACTTAACCTAAGTCAGCCTGCTGTTACGAAACATATCCAGTATTTAGAAAATCATTTAGAAGTGAAGTTAGTTGATTATAAGAAAAATCAACTAAGATTAACAAATGAAGGTCACTTTTTAAAAGAGCAACTTTTAGGTCTAAACACTGAGATAAACACCCTTAAAGCTAAACTTAAACAATCCTATGATACCAAGCCTCTCGTTATAGGAGCCAGTCTAACCATTGGGGAATTTTATATTTGGGATATTGTCAGAACATTCTCAGAACAAGAAGGAATCAAAGTTAAACTACTAATTGATAATACGACCCACCTTTTGGAACAACTCGATAATGGGGATATTGATATCGCGCTCGTCTCTGGCCCTTTTAATAAAGAGGATTATACATCAGATATATTTATTCATGAGCCAATTGTTTGTATCTGCCCCCCTAATCATCACTTAGCTGGATCCAAAGTCCCGTTAAGTGCCCTGACTTCTGAAACTATTATTTTGCGGGAAACAGGTTCAGGTATTTATGGAAGTTGGAGTACAGCAATTCACAAACACGGTTTAACAACCAAAGACTTCCCTAAACAAACGACGGTTGGTCATATTAATTTGATTAAATCGCTTGTACAAAATGGAGAAGGCATCAGTTTTCTTTATCATATGTCAGTTAATGAAGACTTAGAAAAAGGTAAATTAGAAAAAATAGCCATTACAAATGGGGATACAACCGGTTATCCCTTTTCACTCGTGTTGAAAAATAACCAACTTGCCTCTCAACCTATCAAAAAATTTAGGAAACTACTTTTAAAAGAAGGTCTGAAACATGATAAAAATAACCATGCTAAATTTTAGCATGGTTATTTTTATTATTATCCATTAAGACGTTTTGCAAATTTATTTCCTAAAATTCCACCTGCAACTAAGGTAATTAGGAAGATCCAACCTGATAATGAAAAATGAGCAATTGGTGTATATAGCGCCCCAACATTACACCCATTAGATAAACGAGTACCGAATCCCATACATAATCCACCAAGAGCATACAATCCTGCATCTTTGACTGTTAATCTAGGAATAGCACGCATTGTTTTCATAAATAAACCTGATGTTAGAATGAAGACTAGTGTTCCTAAGAAAATTGCAAAATTTTGAACAGTGACACCATTCGAAAGTAGTGGACCACCGTATACATCTGCTGATTTATGGGTAAAATCTGCTAAGCTCTCTGCAGATACTCCAAAAATCGTTAATACTTTACCAAACCAGAAACCATAAGGTGTTGAGGCACCCCAACCACTTTTCGTAACGCCCATAAGTAAAGCAAAAATTATTGTAATGATGAACGCACCTTGTTGTAGCGTCCAAGGCTTAACAAACACTCTATTATATGTTGTGTCACTTGCTAACTCGAAGTTTTCTATATCCATTGGTTCGTTAACTTCTTGCATACGTTCTGATAGCACACCAGTGTATGTATTTTTTTTACGACGAGATTGTTCATAACGGAATGATAAGAAAATAACGACAGCTGCTAAAATAACCGTTAAAATAGTAGCACCTAAATAACCATCTAAGCCATCCCATTTGAACCAGTCAGGGAAATAAACACCTTTAGCAAATTTAGCCCCTGTTTCAGATGTGAACCATGAATCAGTAATCCATGATTGTGTACTTTGAACTGGGAAACCAATAAATACACCAAAACAGAAGAAAATTAGCGTAATCCCCGCTCTTGGTAAATCTGTCACTAAATCTGTTAACACACCAGATGCACAACATGATGAAAATGACATACCAAAGCCAAATAGAATACCACCTAATACTAATCCTAAATTAATTGGATTAATTGATAAATCATAAGCTGTTAAATCTTGAGCAAATAATAAAAACGCGACATTGATAATTGCTGTAATCACAAACATAAACATTAATGTTCTCATTAATTTTGTTGAACCTGTGTTGTAAGCTCTGTTAACACTACCCGCAAATCCTGTATAAGACCTAGATAACGTGTATCCTAACGCTAACCCAATAACTAATCGGAAATATAACGCGCTTGTTTCTAATACAAAAGGTCCTCCTGCAAGTAACACAGCTAACAAAATAAAACCGATAATTTTGTCTTTCTTCTCCATAAATTACAACTCCTTCTTTTTTCTAACCAAAGTATACCTCACCTTTGTGAAAAAGAGAACAGCTTTTTATAAAAAAATTCAAAAGAAGTTCACATTTTTTTCATAATTCCACCTAGAAAATATACATATTGCAAAAAAAACACTATTATCCAGTCGATAGACCCTTTTCATTTGTGCAAAAAAACACTAAAAAAATAAGCCACAATCGTGACTTATTTTATCTTCTTTTTTGTATTTTAGGGACTAAGCCTTCTTTAAAATTACGTCGTGCCACTTCAAAAAAGATTAACCCGCCTGCAATGGCTCCTGCTAAGGCAATCACTTGAATACCATGTTCGACAGCTTGATGATAGTCCCCAATTAGTAAACTATACGTCATTTTATATGATGTCCCACCGGGAACGACTGATGTAATTCCTGGGATGTTGTATAAAGTAGCCGGCGTTTTCAGTTTTCTCGCAATAATGTAACTAATCCACGCAATAGATAAGGCACAAATAAAAGTAGAAATAATATTACCCATTCCGATTAATAAACAGAACCAATAGATCATCCAACCACCTGCACCAGCCCAACCACTATATATAATTCTGTTTCGAGGAACTTGGAAAATAATAGCAAATCCTACAGCAGATATAAAGCTTAGGGCAAATTGCTCAATAAATTTTAATATAAATACTGATATTGTCATACTATGATTACCCCATCACACTGAAGGCGACCGCTATACCGGCACCAATCATCAAGGCTATAATTAGCGCTTCAACACCACGCGAAATCCCTGATAAAATGTGTCCTTCCTGTAAATCTCGAACGGTATTGGTTAATGCCACACCAGGAACAAGTGGCATGATACTGCCAATAATCATATCGTCTAACGAATGGCCAAACCCTGTTTTTAACATTAAAAAAGCTAAAATTCCCATTACAAAAGCACCAACAAACTCATCCACATATTTTAATCTTAAATAATTCGCACTTAGCAAGTACGCAATATAGCCTCCTGCTCCAACAATACATGTTGGAATAAAGTCAGCCCATGTCCCACCTAGTAAGATCATTAAACTCGCACTAATTAAAATGGCACAAATCGTTTTTAAGACAGGCTCTAAAGGAGGCATCACACGTTGAAGCTCACGTAACTGTTTATTTAATTCCTTTATATCAATCAAATCACGAGATAACAAGCGTGATAAATCATTTACAGCTGAAACCTTACCTAGATTAATTGTACGTTCGCTTACACGTTCCATTTGGATTTTCTGCGTACCTTCGAGCCCCATTAATACGACAGTTTGAGTCACAAAACTCTTCCCTACTTCATTTTTACATGCGGCAATACGATTCATTGTATCCTCCACACGGTACATCTCTGCTCCATTTTCTAGCATAACCTTTCCTGCTAGGGCGCATGTCTCAAGTAAGTACTCTTTATGGTCCATGAACTGCCTCCTTTCTATAAATGCTTGTCTCTGGTCAAGCTTTTTTCACATTCATCATAACAAGGCAAACAGGCAATGACAACCATAAAGTATCTAATATTAAGAATTACTTAGTGATTGAAATAGCTCCTCTAATTTGTTCTAATGACTTTTCAGATTTTTCTATATTTTGGTACATCACATTCACATACAATGCGTCAATCAAGCTTAGTTGAGTGAGTCGTGTCGCCAAAGCTTCTGGTCGGTAGTCAATCTCTTTTGATGTGGATAACAAACAACAATCTGATAGTTCTGCCAATGGTGACAATAAAAAACTAGTGATAACGATTAACTTCGCACCATTTTTTTTAGCCAGTCCAGCAATTTGTAAACTATCTTGACTTTGTCCAGAATGTGAAATAATCACCGCACAATCTTGTTCACCCATACGAGCCGATTCCATCAACTGAATATGATTATCAGTATTACATCCCACGTTAAGCGGACTTCTTAAAAACTTATGAAAGGCATCTAAAGCAATTACATTAGAACCCCCACTCCCAAAGAAAATCACTTTTTCAGACTGGGTTAGAATATTAACAGCTGCTGTCATTTGCTTATCATCTAATAAATCAATCGTATCTTGCAAGGCTTGTTGGTTAGACGCAAATACTTTTTGAGCAATTTCGCGTGGGCTATCTTTTTCAGTAATCCCCTCATATATAACATGCTCTTTTGCTCTTTCACTTTGAACAACTGAGGCTAAATCTATTTTAAATTCTTTATAGCCTTTATAGCCTAACCGCTGACAAAAACGGAAGACAGTTGATTCTGCCATCCCCAGTTGCCTAGATAAATCACCAATCGATTGATGAATAATTTGATCGGGAAAATTTAAAATATAATCTGCAACCTGTTGCTCCTTACGACTTATATCACGATAAATTGTGTTTATTTTTACTTCAATGGGATTTTTCATGTTGAAAACTCCTTTGACTTTTTTATTTAGGTCTTAAAAACCTTTTTTACTTTTCTTGATTATACCATGTCACTAAAAAAATAAAACTTTTATTTGTTGTTGCATAAAATAAAATTTTATTTTATACTAACTTTAATAAATAAAACTTTCACAGGAGTGAACACATTATGAATATTGGGATTATCGGTTTAGGAAAAATGGGATTGAACTTAGCAATTAATATGGCGCGTCAAGGACATACTGTAGTTGGAACAGATGTTATGCCTGACAGTCTTGAAAATGCTAAACGCGCAGGTGTCAAAACTGAAGCGACTTTAGAAGCATTTGTTAATGCCCTACCCGAAAAGAAAATCATTTGGATTATGGTTCCTAACGGTGAGCCGTTACAAATTGTACTAGATCAATTAAGCACTCTATTAACTCCAGGAGATATCATTATTGACGGTGGTAATTCTAACTACAAAGTTTCTCAACAACACGGTATCGACTTAAAAGAAAAAGGTATTTTCTTCTTTGATTGTGGGACAAGTGGTGGAACAAGCGGCGCTAATAACGGGGCTTGTCTGATGATTGGTGGCGATAAAAATGTCTTTAAAGAAATTGAACCTCTATTTGATAGTATTGCAATCGAGAATGGCTACATGTATACAGGAGAAGTCGGCAGTGGTCACTTCTTAAAAATGGTTCATAACGGTATCGAATACGGTATGATGCAAGCCATCGCTGAAGGCTTTGATGTTTTAGAAGGCGGACCTTTTGATTATGATTTAGAAGCTGTTGCAAAAGTTTGGAATAACGGCTCAGTTATCCGATCATGGTTAATGGAATTAGCTGAAGAAGCTTTCCAAGAAGATGCTAAATTAGACAATATCAAAGGTGTCATGCACGCCTCTGGTGAAGGAAAATGGACAATCGAAACAGCTTTAGATTATCAAATCCCTACGCCTGTTATTGCTTTATCATTAATGATGCGTAATCGCTCATTATACGACGATACATTTACAGGTAAAGTCGTAGCTGCTTTACGTAATGGCTTCGGTGGTCATGCTGTTGAAAAGAAATAGGACACAGAAAAAAGGAAGGACGTTTAAACGTCCTTCCTTTTTTAATCGACTTTCAGTAAGTCATATTGTGATTGGTACAAGTGATGGTATAGCCCTCTTTCTGCCATTAAAGCATCATGATTACCTGCTTCAGCCACTTTTCCTCCATCAATATAGAATATCTTATCACTATTTTTGATTGTTGATAATCTATGGGCAATAATGAATGATGTTCTTCCTTTTAAAAGCTGTTGTAACCCAATTTGTAACAGCTCTTCTGTTTTCGTATCAATACTTGATGTTGCTTCATCTAAAATTAAAATCTTAGGATCAGCAAGAAGTGCTCTAGCAAATGAAATAAGCTGACGTTGCCCTGCTGATAGAGTACTTCCTCTTTCTTCTACCACAGTGTGGTAGCCATCTTTTAAATCTTTGATAAAATCATGGGCTCTTACTACTTTTGCGGCTTCCATAACTTCTTCCTCTGAGGCATCCAGTTTACCATATCTAATGTTTTCCAAAATTGTTCCTGAAAAAACAAAGGTATCTTGAAGCATAACACCCATTTGAGTTCTTAATGACTCTAATGTCACATCACGAACATTGATATCATCAACTTTTACTTCACCTTCATTTACATCATAGAATCGACTTAATAAATTAATAACAGTTGTTTTCCCTGCACCCGTCGGGCCTACTAAAGCAATACTCTCACCAGGATTAACTGTAAAATTAATCCCATCTAAAATATTACGTCCCTCTTCGTAACGGAACACCACATCTTCAAATGTCACTTTCCCCTTAATTTCAGGCATTTCAATCGCCCCAGGTAAATCTTTAATATCAGGTTCAACATCCATTGTTTCAAATATACGCTCTAGATAAGCTGTAGCAGTAATTAATGAGTTATAGAAATTCCCAATGTTGATAACAGGGTTCCAAAAATTATTAATATAACCAATAAATGCAATTAATGTTCCTGTTGAAACATCCACACCTAATCCACGAATTCCTACAAAATAAATTAAACTCGTTGTTATCACTGAAATATTTTGAACAGCTGGCCATAATAAAAATTGAACTTTTACAGCCTTCATGTATGAATCACGGTAAGCATTACTTATCTTAGAAAAATTCTCAAAACTTTCTTCTTCTCTCGCAAATGATTGTGTAACCTTAATACCTGAAATACTTTCATGGATGTACGCATTCATATTTGATTGTTTATTACTCAATTCTTGATACGCTTTACGTTGAAGTTTTTTTATAAACATCACAAGAACAAATAAAACTGGTAACAAAATCAAACTGTATAATGTTAACTTAACATCAATCATAAACATCACAACTAATGTAATAATGACACTAAATATATCAGATATTAAATTAATCAATCCGTTACTCAATAAATCACTCAACGTATTAATATAGTTAACGACCCTAATTAATATTTTACCGTGTGGACGATTATCAAAATAAGAAAAGGGTAATTTTTGTAAATGAACAAAAATAGAAGAACGCATATCTTTTAACACATCTTGCCCGATTTCAGTAATAGACTGAATACGATACCTCATACTCATACCAATCGCAATAAGTGATAGTAAAAAGATAATACCTAATACCATCAACTGCTTAATATCTTTATTCGGAATAGCTTCATCGATTGCTAACTTCGTAAAATACGGACCAATCATTCCTGCAATATTTGCAAAAATAATGACAGCCAGCGTTTTTAATAACGCTTTTTTATAAGGAACAATGTAAACTCCTAAACGTTTATAATAGCTCCAGTTAAATTCCTGAAGTAACTCTTCATCTTTATCATAGGTATTTCTAGCCATAGTACTCCTCCTTTCTAAACCTCTTCACCCAATTGTTTTTGATAGACTTTGAAGTATTCGCCACCTTTTTCAACCAGTTCTTGGTGAGTCCCTTGCTCTACAACACGCCCTTTTTCAAGCAATAAAATTAAATCAGCTTCTCTTACTGATGAAATACGGTGTGCAATAATAAATGTTGTTTTATCTTGAGTTATTTTATTTAATTCTGTTTGAATCTTAGTTTCCGTTTCCATATCTACTGCTGATGTTGTATCATCTAGAATCAAAATAGATGGGTCCTTAGCTAGTGCTCTCGCTAACGAAATACGTTGCTTTTGACCACCTGACAACCCTACACCACGTTCGCCAACAATCGTACCGTAGCCTTCTGGCATACGCTCAATAAAAGCATTCGCATCAGCAATCTCAGCGACACGTCTGATATAACTAGCATCTACATACGGATTTCCAAATGCTATGTTTTCTTCTATTGTATTTGAAAATAAGAAAACATCTTGCATAACCATCGCGATGTGTTCACGTAAATTACGAATAGGCCATTCTGTTGCATTGATTCCATCTATCAATACCTGACCTGAAGTCGGATCATAAAAACGAGCAATGAGATTGACTAACGTTGTCTTACCTGAACCTGTTTCACCTAATATCCCCACTGTCTGACCAGGTTTAGCTGAAAATGAAATATTTTCCAAAACAAAATTATCTGGATCATCTGAAAAATGAAAACTTACATCATCAAAATCAACATACCCCTGCATAATCTTCGTATCTTTTTCTGTTTCAACTGTAATACTTGATTCAGTAGTAATCATTTCTCTAATTTTAATACATGACGCTTGGAAACGTTGAGTGTCATTAATCAGCCATCCACTCATACGCATAGGCATATTAAGCATCCATAAAAAACCATTAAAAGCTACTAAATCCCCTATTGTCATACTTCCTTGAATAACAAATATGCCACCCACTACTAAAGCAATTAAATTCAAACTACCAGCAAAGCCATCTAACCATGGCAAATACTTTTTAGAAACTTTCGCAGAATCCATATTACGCTTTTTATAATCTTCATTGCGTTCATTAAATTTTTCTATTTCATAAGCTTCTCTTGAGAAAGCCTTAACTACACGATTACCACTGATATTTTCTTCTACCATTGAATTTAGCTTAGAGAAGCTTTCTCTAATTTTAAAGAATACAGGGTGAGCCTCTTTTGACATTTTTTGCGTTAAAATGAAAATTAAAGGCGTTATTGCTACTAAACATAGCATTAGCTTCCAACTAATTGTTCCCATCACAATAACAGCCGCTAAGAACCAGAAAATACACTCTAAAATATTATAGGTTACCCAACAGACAAAATGTCTGATCGCCTCTGTATCTCCTGTCATACGAGCCATAATATCACCAACACGAGTATGATTGAAGAAATCAAAATCAAGTTCTTGAAGTTTCAAAAACATATCTTCACGAACTTCAAAAATAACGTTTTGACCAATCCTCTCAAACGTTATTTGATACAGGTAACGTAAAATCGAACGTAGCACTGTAACAACTATCATCCCTAGTAAAATAGGAACAAGTAAACCTGTTTCCTGATTTGTCAAAACATCATCAATAATTCGACCACTCAAAAGTGGATTAATAATAATAAGTAACGAACTAATAATTAATAAAATAATAGCAGTAATGATCTTCACAACATCTTTTTTCATATAACTCCAAATCCATTGAAAATTATTCATAATGAAACCTCCTTTTATTACTTGCTTTAGATTAAGTCATTCTCAGTCACAATTGAATGTATTATTTTGTTTAGAGTGATGGAGAATAGTGTTTAATAAAAAAAGACGTAGATAAATTATCTACGTCTCATCCTACCTCTTATAAAACTCCCATGCCTACAAGCATACCTAACACAAATGAGATCACCCATAATGTCCAAACACCGATACTGAATTTATGGAATTTTTCTTTTGCTTCGTCACTGCCTTTTTTATACACCCAAATTGCCCAGATAAAATGGAATCCCATTAGAATAAGAGCCGCTCCTCCTGTTAATTGGTGTAATCCAAATTGTGAGCCACCATTACCTTTTGCGATTTGATTCATCAACGTTGTTCCTGTTGTGTCAAATATCAACCCACCAAAGAAAAAGACTAAATGTTTAAATTGAATTGTTCCACTTAATTTTTCCCCAAAAACTCCGATACTGTATAAAACTAGGGCAATCATCATTGCACCGCTTGCTAATATTAATTCTGTACTCATGTCTATACTCCTTTTAATTTGTTTTCTTTTTTTGTTTTAATAATAAGGCAAAGACTAAAATTAAAGCCGATGCTATAGAACTCATCAAAAACATGTGTTGATAAGCTGTGTGTGCTGTATGATAAAAAATGTCTAACATTTGAGATTTTTCTGGACCATTTGGCACCTCTTTAATTCCTAATAACATAGATTCAACTGATGAGGTATTTAAATCACTTAGTTTATCCGCTACATATTCTGTTGAAACAGTTTGTTTAATTTTTGGTAATAAAGGTTCAAAACCATTTTGAATCAAGGCTGCATATAAAGTCGGAGCTATTGTTAACCCAACTTGTCTGCTTACTGATAAGGTCCCTAATGCAGACCCTTTTTCTTCTCCTGCTGCTTCTGAAGCTAGAACAGACAGAGGAGCTCCCATTAACATACCAAAACCGAGACCTGTCACTGATGATGTTACTAGGAAACTCGTTGTTGACGTGCTAAAGAAAGCCATACTTCCAAATCCAACAAAAGAAATCAAACTCGCAATTAAAATAGTTTGTCGAGCCCCTTTCTTATCTACGAAGCGTCCACCACTACCAGCACCGACGATTGAAGCAAGTCCAATTCCGGACATATAAACACCTGCTTGGTTCGCTGAAATGCCTAAGCGATGTTCCACATAACTAGGAATATAAACAAAAATCGCAATTAAGGTTCCTGTTAATAGCCCCATTAAAAGAGTCAGCATAAAATTACGATTTGTTAGTAAATGATAAGCTAATATCGCATCTACGTCTTTTGATTCATTCGCCTTTTCAAGTAAGAATAATCCAACAAATAAAACAACACCTAAAACTAAGAAACCTAAAACTTTAGTGCTTAATAAACTCCCTAATAAATCACTTTGTTGAAGATTTGTAATAGCTAACATGAAACTTAAAATTCCCAAACTTAATAACACCGTACCCCAATAATCTGTACGTTTCATAACGTTAATTTTCGTTTCTGGTATCCACATTAAACCTGTCACAATAATAATAATGGCAATTGGTAAATTAATTAAAAATAACCAGTGCCACTTTCCAGTCATATTAAGAACTAGACTCCCTACATTTGGACCAACGACAGAAGCAATCCCATTAACTGCTCCGAGCATTCCCAATAAGCCACCTTGTTTTTCTTTAGGAAATACTGTTAAAACAAACGAACTTGCAATGATAAAAATTCCGCCTCCACCCAGTGCTTGTATAAAACGGGCTGCTAAAAATAAAGTGAAGGTTGGACTTAAAGCCACTAAAAGTGATCCTAAAGCAAAGACTGAAATTTCAATCATAAATAATTTCTTACGACCATATCTATCTGCTAACTTTCCAATAATAGGAGTTGATATCGCCATCCCTAATGTATATAACGTAATTCCCCATGATCCCTGAACTTCAGAAACATTAAACGATGAATTTATTGTTGTTAACGCCGCAGAAATAATGCCGTTATCTAACGCTGACATAAATACACCTAACACTAAAACCATCATTGCTAATTTAGTCGTGTCTTTTTTCGCTACGTGTTCCATTCCTCTCATCTCTTTCTTTTTTTAATAGTGACACAGTGTCACCTAACTGTTATTTATTATAGTGACACAGTGTCACTATGTCAACAGCTAAATCTCTTAGGTACTTTGACTAAATTATCTGTCACTATGACAAAATACTACAAAACATAGGATGTAACCGCTACATTTACTTTTAAAATAAGGTACAATAGACTAGTAAATTAAAATGCTAGGGGTTAAGAAAATGCTACAAATAGATAGTAAAACATTCAATCCAGAAATACTTTATGCATTTGATTGTTGGGGAACCGAAGAAAGTCAGGGGCGCATGCACGCACATAACTTTCCTGAAATCTCAATCGTCTTAGAGGGACAGGCTCACTACATCGTTGAAAATGAAATAGTGACTGCAACAGCTGGAACCGTGATGCTTTTTAATCCCGGAAAACAACACCAAGATAATCAATTGGCTAATACAACTAGTCATCAAATGCATATCGGAATTAAAAATATCTCACTTGAAGGTTACAAAAGAGACCATTTCCCTTTTAATTCACCTATCATTAATTTAGGTGAAAAACAGCATGACTTTTTTAATCTGTGTTGGAAAATAATTGAAGAAAAAAATACTCGATCAATTGGCTATGAAGCGCTTATTAAAACGTTAGTTATGGAAATTATTGTCCTTATCCTAAGAAGTGATAAAAGTGCTCTACTTGATGACACGATTTTAAATGAAAAAGAATCTGATAAAGAAAAACAAAGTATTGTGAATAATATTATTTATTATCTTGAAACACACCATACCGAAGATATTAGTCTAGACCGCCTTTCTGATTTAATGTACATAAGTTCTACCTATATTTCTAAAGTCTTCAAAGAAGAAACTGGCGACTCCCCTATAAATTATTTAATCAAAATCAGACTAAATCGCGCTAAATTACTTCTTCAAAATCAAAATATTACAGTAAAAGAGGTTGCGGAAAGTGTTGGCTATCAAGATGCTTATCACTTTAGTAAATTGTTTAAAAAACATTACGGCATCTCTCCTTCTGAAGTCGAAAAAAAATAAAAAACGCCGAAGAGTTCTCTTCGACGTTTTTTATTTTTTACAACTTCTATTCTTTTTTACCTTTTTGCATGAAATAAACAATCGCTCCAATAATAACTACCGCAACAGCCCCGATAATTCCTTTATTAGATTTTATATCTTTTTTAACTTCTGAATCTTGTTCTTCTTTAGTTTCAGAAGTCGCTTCTTTTTCATCTTTAGCTTTATCTTTTTTATCCGCTTTTACTTCTACTTTTCGTCCTACTTCAGGCGCTTTTACCTTTTCACCATCTGCTTCTAGTTTTTTGAAGTAATTAACAAAGATCGACGTATCTGTATCCATCGCTGTTAAAAGTTTTCCTTTTGTGAAACTCTTAAAGCCATCACCACCACCAAACAAGAAGTCATTAATAATGATGTTATAATTTTTATCATCTTTAATAGCGTGACCATCTTTATCAGTTATATCAATAACTTCAAAATCATCGCCTACACCAGAGTAAGTATAGTTTAATCCTGAAATTTGTAAGAAATAATGTAACTTTCCATTTTTGTGTTGTTCGTTCAATGCACTTCGTAAATCTTTACCGCTAATTTCAACAACTTGTAAGATATTCCCAAATGGTTGAACCGTTTGAATAGCCCCCCAAGTGAAGTTCCCTTCTTTGTCTGCGATTAAATCAGCACGTATTCCACCGTTGTTAGTAAGAGCAAAGTCTGCTTTAACGACCTTACCATTCTCATCTTTTAATTCTTCATTATTTGCCATATATAATTGCGCATCTGTTATTAAATTACCCAGTGGAGACTCACTGTGTGCATTATAATCCTTTGTAATCACCTGACGGCCTTCAGCATCTTTTGTTAACGTTTCAGTATCAGCAGAAACTACTTTAGCTTCTGTGATAGGTTTTATTAAGTCATTAGCTTCTGTCACAATAGCTTGAACGTCTTTGTCCTGTTTCTCTTCATCAACATCTGTCGTCGGCTTGATTTCTGCTTCTGGTGTCTTTGCAAAATCTTTTGTCTCAGGGTCTAATTCACCACGCAAGTCAATATACGCTTTTCCTTGTGAGGTACTCTGAACAATCCTTACATCATTTTTTCCTTTAATCACACCGTTGGTAAATTGATGATTATGACCCGCGAATACAACGTCAATACTATTTTCTGGATCTAATTTATCCACATTAGACATGATATCAACAATCTCGCCTTGAACCTCACCTTTATTACTTGTCGCTGCTATGTGTGACACGACAACAATCGCATTAACACCTTCTTTTTCTCGTAACTCTTTTGAGTATTTAGCCATTGTTTCAGCTTCATCTAACACTTTATAATCTTGAGTATGCTGAGCTAGTACTAAATTAGGGAATTCAGAAGTCACAATTCCTAAATAAGCTACTTTAACTGCCTCATCACCTTCACCGTATGTTTTAATCGTGTAAGGTTTAAAACCATAAGGAATTTCACCTTTCTTGCCATGATCACCATCTGTTTTGTTTTCAATATTTGCGACAACAATTTCTTGTTTTGAAGCCTCTCTCGGATAGTTAGCCACCACATCCCAAAGTTTGTCATCCATATTTTCACCAAAATCTTCTCTAACTGGCGCTTTTCCATCTATGATTCGTTTAAATTCTTTGAGACCTTCATCAAACTCATGATTTCCTAGTGTCCCTATTGTAAAATTCATTGCATCAAAAGCTCTGACAGTTGGCTCATCTTGTAATAATGCTGAATTCGCTGGACTTGCCCCGACCATATCACCTGCTTGTAATCGAACTGTTTCAGCTTTATCATTGCCTTTCTTAAATTCAGCCTCTGCTTCATTTAAATGGACAGCTAAGTTAGCTACTCGTCCGACATCTTCATATTTCTCATCCTCTATGAATGCTGTAGATGTCGCATCAATAGCGCCATGAAAATCATTCAATCCTAACATTTGGATTGGAATAGTATTTTCTGCTGCTTCAACTTTTGTTCCTAAACCGGTCATTCCTACACCTAAAACTGCTGCTAATACCACTTGACTTGATAGTACTTTCCAATGTTTCATAAATCCAGGACCCCTTTATTAGATATTTAAAGCTATTTCACTTTAACATTGTATGCGTTTTCATTCAAGAGTTTTCGTACTTTTTACTTTAATTAATTTTAAAATCATATTTCACAAACTTTAAATTTGATAATAACACTCATTATCTGTAAAATTTAAGTATTAGTTAATTAAAGGAGCTTTTATGCAAAATTCAAAACTTACTAAAACAATAGTATCAACCGCAACAACGATAATCGATTTACTTCTAATCGTCCTGTCCTTAGGACTTGCAGCTGAAATGGTTCTTAAACTTGTTTCAATTGCTAAATTAATTGCAAATAACAGTGAAACCTTACTTGTCATTGACGAAGTCTTACTTTTTTTCTTGCTATTTGAATTCATTGTTATGGTCTTTACTTATATACAAGAATCACACCATATTCCTGTTAACATGTTGATTTACATTACGATTACGTCTATCTTGAGACATACAATAGGTAATCCTAGCTCGGCACTGGATACGCTTTTAACAGCCATTGCAATTTTAGTGTTGGTAGGTTCTATTGTCCTACTCAAACGATTTAACAAATAAAACTCTCCCACAAATTGTGAGAGAGTTTTTTTATGTAACTATTGATGTGTCAGATCATTTACTATAAGGCTAACCACATCTTCTTGTTTTAATTCACTGGTTAATAATACTTCACCTGGTAATCCTAGATAATCTTTATCTAACCACCATGACTTAATTCTATCCTTGCCAAATAAATTTGATTTTCCACTATTACTATGACGATTTAAAGTTTCTTCAAAAGGTATATCATAATAATATATCAAAACATTTTCATCAAAAAATTTAGATAACTCTAGAAATATTTCTCTATAAATTTTATTCCCTAATATTCCTTCTATCAATACAATATCAGCACACCCTTTACCAAATTCCGCAATATGCTTGATTAATGAAGCTGTAGGATTTTCTTTTCTATCCTTAACATTTAGCATTCTTAAGCGAATTTCATCCTGAGAAATAACCATAACTTTTCCCCTAGGGAAAGAATCTTGTATTAATTTAGCAGTGGTTGTTTTTCCACTACGAGAATTTCCTCTTAAAATAACTAATGTACTCATACACACCCTCCAATTTATTAGCTTATTAAATGAATTTATTTTTTTATACATAATAAAAAAGAGCTCACCACAAAGGATGAACTCTTGTAAACGTTGAGTTTAATAGTTTTATCAGAGATAAAATTATTCAGCAGCGTTTTCGTCTTTAAGACCATATTTTTTGTTGAAACGATCCACACGACCATCTGCTTGAGTGAATTTTTGACGTCCAGTGTAGAATGGGTGTGAGTCAGAACTGATTTCCATACGGATTAATGGGTATGTGTTACCATCTTCCCATTCAACAGTTTCTTCTGATGTTTTTGTTGAACCTGATAAGAATTTGAATCCAGTAGTTGAATCCATAAATACTACAGGCACATAATTAGGATGGATATTTTCTTTCATAATTAAGCTCTCCTTTGCCCTGAGTCATTTGCTGAATCAGAGTTGTTTTTATGTTTATAACACTAATATGATAACACATTTGTATAAGTGTGACAATCTATTTTTTAGTTTTAGCTGGTTTGTCTTTTGACTTTACTGATCTAAACGCTTCAAATAATTGTTTATTATTATCTGTTCTGCGTAAGAAATTAAGTAATTGATCTGTATACTCTAACGAATCACCTTTCATATGGCGTCTTAGGTGCCAAACTTCTTCCAATTCTGCCTCAGACAATAATAAATCTTCCTTACGTGTGCCAGAACGTTTCACATCAACTGCTGGGAAAATACGTCGCTCTGCTAATTCACGAGAAAGGTGTAATTCCATATTACCAGTTCCTTTAAACTCTTCATAAATCACATCATCCATACGGCTACCCGTATCAACTAAAGCAGTTGCTAAAATAGTTAAACTTCCACCTTCTTCAATATTACGAGCCGCACCGAAGAACCGTTTAGGCTTAAATAAAGCGGCAGGATCAATACCTCCACTTAATGTTCTACCACTTGGCGGAACGACTAAGTTATAAGCTCTCGCTAACCGAGTAATACTATCCATTAAAATAACAACATCACGTTTATCTTCTACAAGACGCATTGCACGCTCTAAAACTAACTCAGCCACACGTGTATGGTTTTGAGGTTGTAAATCAAAAGTTGATGATACAACATCAGCTTTTACGCTACGTTCAATATCTGTTACTTCTTCAGGCCGTTCATCGATTAATAAAACAATCAATTCTACTTCTGGATGATTTTCTGTAATACCATTAGCAATTTCTTTAATAATTGATGTTTTACCTGCTTTTGGCGGTGCTACAATCAAACCACGTTGACCAAAACCAACTGGCGCAAAGCAATCAATCATTCGCGTACTTAAACGACCTTTAGTTGTTTCCAGCTTCAATTGCTTATTAGGATAAAGAGCTGTTAGTGCTGGAAAATGTGGACGTTGCTTTGCTTCATCCGGATTTTTACCATTAACAGACTCAACATGCATCAGCCCATAATAACGCTCTGATTCTTTAGGCGGTCTAGCTTTCCCTGCTACTTTATCCCCATTTCTCAGGTCAAAACGACGAATCTGAGAAGATGAGATATAGATGTCTTCTTGACTAGAAGAATAATTAATCGGTCTTAAAAAACCATACCCTTCTTGAGATACAACATCTAAAACCCCTTCCATCATAAAGAACCCTTGCTTTTCAGCTTGGGCTCTAATGACGGCTAAGGATAATTCTTTCTTATTCATTTGACTATAATAAGGAATCTTAAAGTCTTTAGCGTAAGTATACAATTCTTTTAGGGTTTTTGTTTCAAGTTCCCCCATTGTTAAATAATCTTTAGCACTTTTTATCATAGGTTAGTCCTCTTCAATCATTCGAATGTCGGCACCTAAAGTTGTTAATTTCTCAATAATTGAATCATACCCTCTTAAGATATGTTCTACATTTGTTACTTTTGTTTCACCCTCGGCAATAAGTCCAGCTGTAACTAAACATGCTCCAGCACGTAGATCACTTGCGGCAACTTCTGCACCCTGTAATTTATTTGGTCCTTCAAGGATTATTAAATTACCTTCAACACGAGCATCTGCACCCATACGAGCTAATTCAGGAATATGATTAACACGTTTTTGGTAAATCGTATCAACTAATGTACTTTCGCCTTTAGCTAATAACATAAGTGGTGTTAACGGTTGTTGTAAATCAGTTGCAAAACCTGGATAAGGTTGTGTTTTGATACTTGTTCCTTTTAGTTCCTTAATAGGATGAACGAAGATTGAATCTTCTCCAATTTCAAGTTCAACACCCATCTCTTCCAATTTTGAAATAAAACTTTCAATATGTTCGTGAATAACATTTTTAACTAAAACACCTTCACCAGCTGCTGCAGCCATTGAAATATAAGTTCCTGCTTCAATACGATCAGGAATAATAGTATGACGACAACCATGTAATTCTTTAACACCATCAATTCTGATTTCATCAGTTCCTGCGCCACGGATTTTAGCACCCATATTATTTAGTAATGTCGCTACATCAATAATTTCAGGTTCTTTTGCTGCATTTTCAATAATTGTACGTCCTTCAGCTTTAACAGCTGCTAACATCACATTGATTGTTGCGCCAATAGAAACAACATCCATGAAAATACGTGCTCCTTGAAGCCCTTCTTTAGTGGCATCTAAATAAGTTGCACCGTGTTCAGTTTTAACATCTGCACCTAATGCTTCAAATCCTTTAATGTGTAAGTCGATTGGACGAGGTCCTAAGAAACAGCCTCCAGGAAGTCCTACAACACCTTCGCCAAATTTACCTAATAAAGCACCCATAAAGTAATATGATGCTCTTAAACTGCTGATTTTACCACTTGGCATTGGTACTGAAACCATACCTGTTGGATCAATTACCATTTGATTATCTTTTAATGTTACTTTAACACCCATAATTTCAAGAATTTCTTTTAATGAATGGACATCACTGATATCTGGCATACCATCTAATGTCACAGGAGAGTCCGCTAAGATAGCTGCAGGAATTAAAGCCACCGCACTGTTTTTCGCTCCGTTGATTGTCACTTCACCTTTTAGAGGATTTCCCCCGTTAATAACAAATTTTTTCATATTTTCTCACATTCCTTAAAACTGCTGAGCAGTTATTTTTCATTAGTAATTTTTTTACTTCAATCTTACTTATTTTATCACAGTTTTTGATTATAAAAAAGTACCTATTAATTATACCTAAAATCATCTATAAAACAATAACCTTACGCAATTTCTTGAACCCCTTTAAAAAAACTGTTCATATAACATCAATTTATCTAAGATAGAACCACAAATGAATCCCATTTGGATCATCTATTTGAAGTAAATCCCCTGCCCTACTTAAATAAAATTCTTGATTATTTTCTTTTAAATAATTTGAAAGATGTGCAATAGATTGTTTGTTTGGCATTTTAAATGCTAAATAATCCAGCCCCAAAACATCGTCTTCACTTGGTAGTCCTGAACGCATCTCAAATTGAAGCGCACCAATTTTATTTTTGCTAGGCTGATAGATACGTCTTTCTTTATAAGTTTGGGTATAAAAACCTAATATTTTCTGATAAAACACATGACTTTTTTCTTCATCAACAACATCCAACTTAATCTTTCCCAGTATAGGGGCACTATTTTCAAAATAAAGCGCCTCTTCAAAACAAATCGATAAATGATTTCCTTCTGGGTCAACTACATTTATCTTTAAGCCTTGGCCTACTTTTGAATACTCATACTTGTAATTTGCGTTTCTAAAATTAGTCTCAACTTGTTCAAAGGACTCCCGTGTTGGGAAGTACAGTGAATAGTCAAGTAATCCATTACGATTTTCCGTCGTTTTGTAGCTATCTGGATCTTCATATAACGAGAAAAGGGTGTCGTTATTAGCCTTAGTTCCTACGTAAGCAATCCCATTCTCTTCAATTAAAACATCTAAATTCAATAGTTCTTTATAAAAAAACAATTCCTTATCAATATCTTTAACTTTCAGAGCAATAACATCTAACACAGGAGCTAATAGTCGGCCAGTCAACATGTTTTTTTCGCTACCTTTCTAGAAAATATTTAACAAATGTTATCCTATCATTTTTTTTCCAAAATTAACAGTAATACGCAAAAAAAAAGGGTCTCTTTTAAAAAGAAACCCTCTTTTTTACATCTCAACTGTATCAGAAAACTGACTATTATATAAATCTGCATAAAATCCATTTTTAGCCATTAAGACATCATGATTTCCTGTTTCCATAATAGACCCTTGATTCATAACAATGATATTATCTGCATCTCTAATAGTAGATAATCTATGAGCTACTACAAAACTTGTTCTACCTTTAAGTAGACGATTCATTGCTTGTTGAATTAATACTTCAGTACGTGTATCTACACTTGAAGTCGCTTCATCTAAAATCAAAATTTCAGGATTAGCAAGGAACGCACGTGCGATGGTAATCAATTGACGCTGACCTTGAGAAATATTACTTGCATCTTCATTTAATACTGTATCATAACCTTCTGGTAAGCGACGAACAAACTCATCTGCATGGGCTGCTTTAGCTGCCTTATAAACTTGTTCTTCTGTCGCATTAGGGTTACCGTAATGAATATTATCGTAAATAGAACCGGTGAATAACCAGCTATCTTGTAAGACAATCGAGAAACGGGCACGTAATTCTTCACGTGTCATATCTCGAACATCTTGACCGTCTAATTTAATAGAACCACCACTAACATCATAGAAACGTTCTAATAAATTAATAAGCGTCGTTTTACCAGCACCTGTTGGGCCAACGATAGCAATCATTTCGCCTTCATCTACCTCTAAATCAAACCCTGTCATTAATAATTCTGACTCATCGTACCCAAACTGGACATCATCAAAAATTACTTTTTTAGACGTTTCAACTACAGGATAATCAGATTTTTCATCTGACATTTCTTGTTCATCCAAGACTTCAAAGACACGTTCCGCCGAAGCAATTGTTGATTGAATGGTATTCATCAAGTTGGCAATTTGCGTTAAAGGCTGTGAGAATTGTTTGGTATATTGTAAGAATGCCTGAACATCCCCTAAATCCATGTTCCCATTTGCTACTTTGATCCCACCAAGTACCGCAACTAAAACATACCCAATATTTTTTATGAAGTTCATCAAAGGCATAATCATCGCAGAAATAAATTGAGCTTTACGTCCTGCTTCATATAATTTTTCATTTTGTTCTTCAAATACTTCAATAGCTTGAGACTCATAATTAAAACTTTTAATAACATTGTGACCACCATAAGTTTCTTCGGTTTGATTGTTTAATAGTCCCAAACTTTTTTGTTGTTGGCTAAAGTATTTTTGGGATTTAGGCGCTACTACCATTACAACAATCAAACTTAGCGGAACAGTTGCTAACGCAACTAATGTTAATTGCCAGCTAATTGATAACATCATCGCCAAGACACCGACTACTGTCACAATACTCGTCACAAATTGTGTCAAACTTTGTTGCAACGTGCTCGAAATATTATCCATATCATTAATTGCACGAGACATAATATCTCCATTTGAATGCGTATCATAATAATGAATCGGTACTTTATTCATTTTCACCTTTAACTCTTGACGCATTTGGTACACTGTACGCTGTGAAACACGTGTCATGATAAATTGTTGGGTGAAACTAAAGATTGCTGAGATAGCATACATCCCAATAACGATCAATAAAATCTGACCGATTTTATCAAAGTCAATTGGAAACTTTTCAAGAGGTGTTCCTGCTTTGGCTTGAGCTACCCCTTTCATAATTCCGTTATAAATTTCGGTTGTTGCCTTACCTAATACCTTAGGTGTACTAATTTGAAAGATAGTTGCTGCGATTGCTAGTACAAATACTAATAGAATCGCATACGCACGTTTGGACATATATCTAAGTAAACGTTTCGTTGTTCCCCAGAAATTTTTTGCCTTTTCAGGCTTCGTTCCTAAAGCTGCTCCTGGTCCACCACGTCTTCCACTCATGCAATCTCCTCCTCTCTCATTTGAGAACTAATAATTTCTTGGTAGGTTTCACATGATTCTTTTAACTCATCATGCGTTCCTTGCCCTACTATTTTACCTTCATCAATTACTAAAATTAAATCTGCGTCAATAACGGTACTAATACGTTGGGCTACAATAACGACAATTTCTTCTTTAATATCTTTTTTAAGTGCGTCACGTAACTTAGCATCTGTTTTAAAGTCAAGTGCGGAGAACGAATCATCGAATACAAAGACGTCTGCCTCTTTGACCAAGGCTCTAGCAATACATAGACGTTGACGTTGTCCGCCAGAGAAGTTCCCTCCACCTTGTTCAACGTGACTATCTAAGCCTTCTTCTAATTCAGAGACAAAGGTTTTAGCTTGAGCAATTTCTAATGCATGCCACAATTCTTCATCTATCGCATTTTCTTTCCCATACTGTAAGTTCTCTCTAATTGTTCCTGTAAATAACATTGCTTTTTGTGGAACAAATCCAATATGATCGACTAATTCTTCTTTATCCACTGTGTTAACTGGAACACCGTTTAATTTAATTTCGCCAGATTCAATGTCAAAGAAACGGGGAATTAGATTAACTAAAGTTGTTTTACCAGACCCTGTTCCACCGATAATAGCTAACGTTTCGCCACCTTTTAGTGAAAAATTAACATCTTTAAGAGCTAGATTTTCAGCCCCTTTATAGCGATAATCCACGTGATCAAATTCTAATGATACATTCTCTTGAGTAGTAGATAACGCTGTTGGTGTTTTCGGTTGTTCTAAATCATCTTCTAAATCTAGAACTTCATTGATACGAACCGCTGATGCTTGTGCACGAGGAACCATAATGAAAATCATAGATAGCGTTAAGAAACTAATTAAAATTTCTGTCGCATAAGTCATAAAGGCAATCATGTGCCCTACTTCCATTTTCATATCAGCAATCAAATGACTGCCTTGCCATACAATTAATATTGTCGTTCCACTCATAATAACTGTCACAATCGGAATCATCATAGCCATAATTGTATTTACTTTAATTGCTGTTGAAACAAAATCGTGATTGGCTTCATCAAAACGATCTGCTTCATAGTCTCCACGATTAAAAGCTCGAATAACACGAACTCCCGTTAAACCTTCACGGAAAACTAAATTGAGTCTATCTGTTTTCTTTTGCATGCTCTTAAATAGAGGAACCGCAAAGTACATCACAATTCCGATAAAGACAATTAAAATTGGAATCGTAATTAAAAAGACCTTCGTTAACTCAGCATTTTTTTGGTACGCCAAGAAACTTGCCCCCACTAATGTAATCGGAGCATGAATCATCAGACGTAAAAACATTTGAGCAACCATCTGAATTTGATTCACGTCATTTGTTGTACGTGTAATCAAAGATGCCGTCCCAAATTTATCCATTTGATTATGAGACGCGTGGCTCACCTTAGAGAAAATTTCAGAACGTAATTGTTTTCCTAATTTTTGTGCTTCTTTTGTTGCAAAATAAGTATTTCCAATTGCTGCTAGTATACTGATAAAAGAAAATCCTATCATAACACCACCCACAGACCAGATATAAGGAATATCGCCTTGAGCAACTCCCTTATCAATAATATTAGATGTTAGTGTTGGTAGATACAAATCACTCATTACCTGAACCAACATGAAGCCCAAAGCTACAAATACCGACACTAAGGACATACGTTTAACTATTTTTAACATTCATCTTCACCTACCTCATTTTTATACACACCATATTGCAACCAACCCAATTTTGTTGCAAACTCTTCTTTGATGTCACTAACACTCACTTTTTCACCACGTACTTCCTGTTTATACGCATGGTTAATCGATGTAAACATCATACCCGTCACTAATTTAACTAGCATAATCAGTTCTTTATCATTCGAAAATCTCAATTGACTTGTATCGATAATATCCATCATCGTTTCGATTTTCTCTTTATGTTCTGATTTACGTTGTTCTTTAAGTTTCGCGTAATGAGCTTCTTGAGAAATTTCAGGTGAAACTCGTGCTGTTCCTTTAAAATCTAAATACATAAACAGATTTTTATAAAAAGCTGAGTTTGGACCATACAATGCCTCTTCAAACCAACGATTAAAATAGACTACCGCTGCTTCAAATAAATTACCATTAGACTGCTTTAATAAACTTTCAAAATCGCTCTTACTAGACAAACGTAACGTGTCGAAATAATAGTAGTACAAATCATCTTTATCTTCAAAATACTGATAAAAACTACCACGTGAAATCCCTGCAAGCTTAACAATTTTAGCAATTGACGCATCTTGTAAGGGTACTCTTGAAAATTCTTTTTGAGCAGCTTCCATCAAACGTTCTTGCTTTTCTGACGGTAAATTAAAAAAAGTTTCCTTAGGCATTACGTTTCCTCCATTCTCCTCCAAAATATATGACAGGTTGTCATATGACACTACGTCATTATATATGACAACCTGTCATATTGCAACAAAAAAAGAAGCAGCTCATAGCTACTTCTTTTAAAAATATTATTTTTTAGCTTGCTCACGACGTGCAATGGCAGGCATAATCATACCTAATGCAATTAAAACGATTGGTGTCGCAATATTTAAAGCCAATTGGAAAATATACTCTGTTTGGTGAGTCGCATAGTCTACTTTTGGTACCATACCAAAGATACATGCTAATGCTGTGAATAAGAATAACCACCAACCTACGATATAACCAATTTTAGGATTTTTAATAAATTTATAGTCTGATTCGAATTCAGTATGTTTTTTATTAATCCAGATAAAGGCCAAGAATACCCACATGTAGCGCATAGGCATTACAACTGAATTTAAGTTTGTTAACCATTTGAATAATTCATTCATGTTACCAATACCTAATGAAGGCAATACGATTAAGATCGTTACCAGAATACCAGTGAAGATATAACCATTAACCGGTGTTCCTTTTTTGTTTACTTTAGATAATTTAGATGGAATATAGTTAGGATCCGCATCTGAAAGTAAAATCTTAAGTGGTGCATCAATAGAGAATGCTAATGCAGAAATTTGTGCTAATGAGTTAGCAATCGCATATAAAATAACGAATAATGGTCCTACATTATAGAACACACCTAAACGTTGGAATGCTTCATAAGCACCATTAACCATTAAATCTTCAGGAATATTATTAGCATCAAAAATCATACCCATTGCAACTGAACCTAATAGTGCACAGACTGCAACCATACCCGCTAAAATTAACATCCCTTTAGGAAACTCTTTAGATGGGTTTTTAGTATTATTTACGTAAGGTGAGATTTTTTCACAACCACCTACTGCGAATACTAACATTGAAACTGTTGTTAAATATGAGAAATTAAACTTAGGAATATAAGTTGAAATTTGACCCATATTTGGTGTCGCAATATCTGAACCCGTTAAAGCTGGAGCTGATACTGCTAATAAGATAAATAGTAATGACATAACGAACATTGCAGTTCCTGCCATGTTACCAATCATTTTAAGTGTTGTTAATCCTTTTGAAGCAATCCATAGGAAAATCAAGAAAATAACTAAACAAATAAGTGATACCAATTTCGCATCTACCGTATTTACAAAGTTACCATTTCCTTTGAATAACCAGCTTAACGCTACTAAAATCCCTTGAGGTTTTTGAGCTAGATACGGAATATGTACAACCCAATACGTCCAAGCTGCATAGTATGCTAACTTAGTTGTTGATGTTTCTTTAATCCAAGATGAAACACCCCCAGCTGAATCTTTAAATGTCGAACCTAGTTGCCCTACACTTAGTGCATAAGGAACAAAATATAATGCCATGATCAAAATCCAAGATACTACTACCGTCAACCCTTGTTGAGCGAAGTTATTTACAACGTTACCTAAACCCCATACTGCTACGAAGGCCATTAAGGCAATATTGTACCAACGCAATTGCTTTTCGTTCATCGTTTACTCTCCTTATTAAAGTTATAGTTAATAAATCCTCCTTAAGTTTAATCGCTTGTACTTTTATTAGCAATATGGAATCTGTCATTATCATTAAAATTTAATTAATAAATAACACTAAAATTCAAACAAAAAAATAACGCACCAACAATGTAAGCGATTACCTTGTTGGTGCGTTAACTTTTACAATTATTAGTATTATCTCATGATATCTAGGTTAGGATTCTCTAAGAATTGGTCAATGTGTCGTTTAGACAATATTGGACTATCCCCTTGAGTAGTATGAGCTAATACAGAACTCCCTGTTGCAAAATTAACAAGATCTTGAAGTGAACTCTTTTCTAAATACTTTGCAATAATACCAGCAGCATAAGCATCTCCCGTCCCTATTCTATCTAACGTGTAAACGGGATAGAAAGGCGATAAAGCATAGTCAGACTCTGTATAAACAAACCCTTGCACAAATCGAGTGGTGGTTTCAATTTTCTTATTTGTTCCTGCAAATAATTTGATTTTATTATCTGCTAAGAATTTCTGAACAATCAGCCCATAATTTGATTCCTTGTACTTTGTTTCTAATTCTAATAGTTCAATTAAATCACGATTTGAACCTAACACGATAGATGCATAACCTAACATCTCTTCGTAGTCTTTCCTGATCAAATTTAAATCGGATTCATAAGCTAGAGACGGACGGTAATTAAAATCAAAACAAACCTCTTTCCCTATCTCGAAAGCAGTTTTTGCTAATGACAGTGCAGCATTCCTCGTTTCTGGTGTCAAAATCAATGAAATCCCACAAATATGAACTAAATCGACTGATTGAATAGCATCACGTAATTCCTCTTCTGACCAAGTACTTAAACAAAACGAACTATGAGCTCTATCCAAGTAAGTAACTTCTGACGGACGATTACCGTAACCTTGCTCAAGAAAATAAAGCCCAATATGATTGCCGCCTTGTTTAATAAAACGATCTGATACACCTAATCTACGAACATCAGCTTTAGCCGCATCCCCTACACGGTTATCAGGTAATTGTGTAAGTAATGCTGTTTCGTATCCAAAATGAGCTAGACCGCTCAAAACATTTAGACCTGTCCCCGTAAAATTCAACCGCGCTTCATTCGTTTGTTCAATTGTACGATTTTGTGCCATGGCAACACGCAACATAACTTCTCCAAAAGCTAGAATTTTCTTTTTATTTTCAGTCATAATGTTTCCCTTCAATTATCCGACTAATTTTTTTACAATGGTTAATAACGT
This sequence comes from Vagococcus proximus, assembly GCF_029143285.1. Lineage (GTDB taxonomy): Bacteria > Bacillota > Bacilli > Lactobacillales > Vagococcaceae > Vagococcus_D > Vagococcus_D proximus. Next base: position 55,446 of record NZ_JAPDSH010000001.1, on the reverse strand, counting down.
CACAACATCTTCAGGTCTTGTATCGCCAGTTTCACTGTCAATAATTGAACTGTAAACATGAGGAATAACTTTTTTTACGCCAGCATCTAAAGCGATTTTTAGAATAGCTTCAAAATTTTGTAAATCAATGCCACCTGTTGGTTCTAAATAAAAATCATGTGTAGCACACGCTTCTGCTACTACTTTAAATTCATCAATATGTTTTAAACCTTTCATATTAAAATATTTAATTGAGCTTGCTCCCATATCTTTTAGTAACGCAATAGCTGTTTCCACAGGAATTTCAGCTACTGGTGCTTGGCTACTTAATGGCCCTGTTGCGATATTAACAAATCCAGGACGACCTGTTGGTGAAACTAAAGCATTTACTACTGTTTCATCTTGTTTTAAGGCAGTACGTGATGCACCTGCACCAGTAAATACTTGATTAACATGTTGTGGCTGCAGGACTTCTGATAAACGTGTCACCATTTGACTTTGATTAGGGTCCCCTGCACCAAGTCCAACTGATAACGCATTACCTGTTGCAGCTTGATATTTTTTCATATCCTCAATCGCCAAGTCATCTGTTGCATAATTTTTAGATAAAACACCTAATACCACATGACCTTCTGCCGCTTCATAACACGCTTTAGCATTTTCAATTGAATTAGCGAGTACATTTAAACACACTCTATCTTGATAATAATTTGGTATTTTTTTCATTATTAGTTCCTTCTTTCTTTATTTCGCGACAATTTCACGTAAACGGTCAACAATTTTGTTCATCTCATTTTTTGATACTGCTCTGATGTCAAATTCAATAATCCCATTATTTGCTCGGTATTCACGGGTGTATACCGCCGGACTTTCTGCTTTTAAGTCACCGATTATTTCTTTAGCATTAAGATTTTCTGCCACTTTTACTTCGGCACGGTAAATTTCTCTACCTGCTCCATCTTGTACACAGGTTGCTGTAATACCTGGTACTGTATTTAAGTCTTCTAAAAACGGAATTAAACGATGTTTCATTGACTCGCCATCTTCACTACCGTTTGCTAAATAATCTTCAATCGCTTGAGTAAAGCCAAGCACATTTTCTTTTCCAATCTTCATTGAACGCGCCATGCCTAATGACTGTAGGCTAACCCATTCCATATACGGCTGTTTCCCCACTACAAGGCCTGAACTTGGTCCTTCAATCGCTTTAGCACCACTAAAAATAATTAAGTCTGCGCCAAGTTCAACATAATAACTTAACTCTTCCTCCGCTGCTGCATCTAAAATCAACGGTAGGTTATGACGATGTGCGACTTCAATCGCTTCTTGAATGGCTAGCATACTTTTTTGAACAGTATGATGACTCTTTACATACAAGATAGCTGCCGTTTTATCTGTTATCATCATCTCTATGTCTTCTGATGTACAACGATTGGCATAGCCTGCCTCAACAACTTTTCCACCGCCTTGGGCAATCATTAAGTCAATCCCTGTCCCGTAATCAACATTATGACCTTTAGGAATGATAATCTCACGCGCTTCGCCTCTATCTTCATAAGGATGATATAAGTGATAACGTGACCCTTTTCCAATGACAGCTGCTACTGATTGAGCAATACCTGCTGAAGCACTTGAGACAACCTGTGCACCTTCTGAGCCAACTAATTTGGCAATATACCGTCCTGTTTGGCTCATTAATTCAGACATTTCATAAAAATTATTGCCGCCTTCGATTTGGGCATTTTGAACATTTTTTGACACTTTTGATACACCTAAAATTGTCATTTTTCCTGACGCATTAATTACTTCTTTTAATTGATATTTTTCATGACTACTTTGCATTGTATATCTCGCCTCCTACAATCGCCAACTCGGGTATAATTTGTTTTTTTACTTGTCGTGTATTGCCATTAGAATCGGTTAATGTCTTCCTTTCTTCATTTAAAGAAAAGACTGTAAAGTCAGCATCTGCACCAACTTCTAGACGACCTTTACCTGTTAAATCAAAATACTCTGCGGGTTTAACCGTAATTTTTTCAATTAACTCGGGTAAATTATACCCCACTTCCAGCAATTTTTCTAATGTCGTTGCTAAATCATGGACAGGACCATCTTCACGATTACGATGGTAAATATCTGTACTAATCGTTGCCGCTTTTAATTTTTCCTTAAAAGCAATCTCAGCTACGTGGAAATTAAAACTATCTGTCCCGTGGCCAATGTCAAAAATAATACCTTTTTCATAAGCATCAAATACAAACGATTTAATAGAATCGTCAGAAGCCAAAATACCATTTTCTTTACCATTGAAGCAATGTGTCACAATATCCCCTGCCTCAAGTTCTTTTAAAATATCAGATAACTCTGGAGGAGCCGAACCTATATGAACCATCAGAGGTAAGTCACCGGTTGCTTTTTGAATACGCTTTGCCCAGATTAGAGGCTCTAAGCCATTCTCACCAATTACTGAAGCACTCATCCGTGCCTTAAGCCCGATAATAAAATCAGGATATTTATTTATGGCATTTTTAATCGATTCTTCACTTAGTCTTTCCATATCAGCTAATTCATCTTGTTTCACAATACCCGTTTTAGAAATATTAATCAGAGCTAAAACGTCAGTCTTCGCCTTTATAGCATGCGCATGAAAGTCTCCGATATTGTCTGCACCAGTTGAGCCAGCATCAATAACTGTGGTCACACCCTTTTTTATACCAATCTCATCAGGAAAATCATAATAAAGCGACATCTTTTCATAACAGTGGACATGACTATCAATCCAACCAGCAGAAAGAAACTGACTATCTTTTAATGTTAAAACATCACGTCCCTCTTCATATAACTTTTCTGAGATTACAGTAATTTTGCCATCAGTAACACCTATCTCTAAGCTATCGCCTGTGACTGTTTTAGCATTTTTTATGATCAAATCAAACATTCTAGTCACTTCCTTCCGTTGTAAATTTGAATTTTGTCCATGGTAGTAAATAATCCAATAATACTAATTCCTTTTCATTTACTTGTCCCACTTTATTTTTACGTGTATCTGAATGTGCTTCTAAACAGATTTGTAATTCATTTTTATACTTACCAAAATTATCATTTCCGATTAAAACATCTCCACGTTGAAATTCTACCTCATTATTGTGTGCTAGATTTGTTTCATGTTTGTATTTTTTCCTAACTTCCGTAGAACGAACCATTTGTGACGTAATATCACCACGTCTAAAATGCTGTTCTGCTAAAACAATTTGTTTTTCAACATCGTTCGCTTGTGCCACAAACTCAACTGTCAAACTAAGTTGATATCGGTCTACATTTGCCATCTCTGCCAACTCTTCATCTGAAGCATACGCATTTCCAATCACAACATCGTCAATTAAGCCTGTCGCAAACAATTGCTTTGTTTGAACATGTATAGGTAAATGACGATGAGATTCTAATGTTGGTAAACCATCATTAATATCCCATGGTCCCATTTTTCCACTCTGAGACGTTACAAACGCTGCTGTTCTTATTCCTTGTTTTTTAAAACGCTCACTGCATTTTACAAAGAAATCATAAGGAAGAGCACTTCCTTCTTGTGGATAAAAATTATGACAGCCGTATAGGAACGGTTTATTCGCTTGATACGTTAAAATATTATCTAGATAAGCAACATCATTACTCATATTTAATTCAATTTTTAAACCATAAGGGTTATAAGTCAACATCGCTTCTTTATTTCCATCAAATCCCATATCAAGTCTGATACCATCCGCTCCTAATTCAGCAAAAAAAGTTAAATCATCATATGAAATACCTAAATCTTCAAAAATAACAGGCGCAATGTCTAGAATAACTTCGTAGCTCAATTCCTTAGCAACAGTTATTATTTTTTGAAACTTTTCTTTCACCTTGTCTTTCCCTTCAGTCACTTCAAGCATGCTTATAAACAGTCTTGAAAAACCTAATTTAGACGCACGTGTTAGATACTCTTTGTCCTCTGTAAACTCACTGTGATCTGGGTAAATTGAAACTCCTAGTCTTCTATTCATTATACTTCCCTCTATCTTTGGTTATTTTTGTTCTAATGCTTCTTTTTCCAATTGTTGTTTTTCAAATACTTTGAAGAATGGATAATAGATTGCTAACGCTATAAAGTAATTTACAATAACTAAAATAGCCGCTGGTATACTCCAGTTAGTACTCATCCATGCCGCTATTGGCGATGGGATAGCAAATGGTAGTCTAGCAACCATCATTGGCACTACATCTGTTACTGTTAAGAAATATGAAAGTGTTGTTGTTACAAGTGGTGCTAAAATAAATGGGATTCCTAAGATTGGATTCATTACAATCGGAGCTCCAAAAATAACTGGCTCATTGATATTAAATAAACCTGGTAGGAATGAAAGTTTTCCTAAACTTTTTAGATATTTAGATTTTGAAATCATCATTAGAGTAACTAACGCTAAGGTTGTTCCGGCTCCACCAATCCAAATGAACCATTGTAAAAACTGTTCCGTAAAGATATTTGGCATTTGATGAGCGTTGGCCCCCGCATTAAACGCATCAATGTTTTCAGCAATTGAAATATCCCAAAATGGACGAATAACTGGCCCCATTATAGCAGGCCCGTGAATTCCTAAAACCCAAAAGAACGTAATTAAGAAAACAGTTAACAGACCACCTAATAAACTATTTCCAGCTAATACATCTTTTAATGGCATTAATAGTGTGCTTAAAAATGTACTAATATCAAAGTTTAAAATGTAACGAATAAACCAGAAAAATAAAATAATAACTAATGCTGGTAGCAGCGCAATAAACGAGTTTGAAACCTCTGGCGGTACACCTTCTGGCATTTTAATTGTAATATTCTTTTTCTTCATAAAGTTAAAAATTTCTACAGCTACTATAGCCGACACCATCGCACCAAATAATGAAGAAGAGCTAAGATTTGCTAGATTTAAATAACGTCCAGTATCTACAACATCTGGAACTCCCTCTACTACATGTATTGGCTTGACTGTTGAAATAAGAAAGGCAAGCAAAGCAAGCAACCCACTAGACATTTCATCTAAATTATAGCTTCTTGCTAAGTTTGTAGCGATACCAAAAGTGGCATAGAGAGACATGATTCCTACTGTGTATCTAAAAGGAATATCCAACATTGGTTTATAAGGTTCAATAATTGCAGCAACTGATTCAATTGGAATATTCAACAAGATTGTAAAAAAAGATCCTACAATAATTAATGGCATTGTTGCTATCAAACCTTTTCTAATGGCAGTCATGTGTCGTTGCGATCCTACTTTATTAGCAACAGGCATAACCTTCGCTTCTAAAAACTCTACTAATTTATTCATTTTTTTCTCCAAACATAGTTTATTAATCGCGATTGAGTTAATTATAACATTATAACGTTATAATGCAATCGTTTTTAAAATAAAAAAAGTAGTCTAGAAATTTTCTAGACTACTTTCTTTATATCTCAAAATCTATTTCATACGGATATTTTTCAGTATTATAAAGAGCTACCGATACTTCAATAACCTCATCATTTTGGTCAAATGTTCTTCTCACACGTTTTAGAACATGCGTTTCATTTGTTTTTAATATTTCTTGTTCTTCCGCTCCTAAAATACTAGTAGAGAACTGGTCTTTAAAGTGGCTGACAATGAAATTTTTACTTGCTAGCAAATGATACAGAGAAGCAACATCCAACTTATCTGATACCTCTTTATAAAGACTACCATCAATATAATGATTAAAAATAATATAGGGTTCTCTATCTAATTTATACAACCTTGAAATTTTTGTTACTGTCGATCCAAAACATTTGAAATAAGGATGATCGCTCTCTAAATTCTCTTGTGTGATAGATACTATTTCTTTAGTTATATTTTGACCTTTTTTTTCTAAAATGGTTGAAAAAGAATCACCTTTAGACAACTTATTAAATAAACGATTACTAATAACCGTTGTTCCCTTACCACTTTTCTTTTCAACGTATCCTTGATTAGCTAATACTTCTATCGCTTTTCTAATTGTAATCTTACTTACACCGAATAAAGCTTCAAAATCAGTCTCTGTGGGTAACATTGACCCTACCGGATAGACATTATTTTGAATGTCATTTTTTATCGTATCGGCAATATCTAAATAAAGAACACTCTTTCTTTTCATTTAACAACTACCTTCCTTTTCTTCTCCCAACTTGTATCGTAGGACTACTCACCTTCATTATACAAAAAAAAAGAGCTTTTAGCTCTCTTTTTACTTTTAAATCTAAATATTTTTTTTAATAAATAACACAAACTTTTTTAGACTGTTTTAAAAAAGCAAAATGTTATTCTTTTTATATAACATCTTGGATTTTTTTTATTTAAGTATTTACACATTATTTTCTCATTTTTAAATTATACGTTTCTTTTCCTTACGTGCAATCGCCGGCATAATCATTCCTAATGCAATTAATACTATAGGTGTTAAGACATTCATAGCTAGTTGGAAGATATATTGACCATGATCTGCTGCATACTCGACCTTTGGTAACATTCCTAGTACACAAGCAAACGCTGTAAAAACGAAACACCATAACCCAATAATATAACCAATGACTGGATTTTTAACAAATTTATAATCAGAAGTAAATTTCTTATGTTGTTGATTTATCCACATATACGCTAAGAATACCCATAAATAACGCATTGGCATAACGATTGCATTTAAGCTTGTCATCCATTTTATAAGTTCTGTCATATTACCTATTCCAAGAGAAGGAACAACAATTAAAATTGAAACAAGTAACCCTGTAAAAAGATACCCATTAACAGGTGTTCCACTTTTATTAAGTTTAGATAATTTCTTAGGAATAAAATCATCATCTGCATCAGAAAGTAATATTTTAAGTGGAGCATCAATTGAAAAAGCCAGAGCTGAAACTTGAGCCATTGAATTGGCTACAGAATACAGTATCACGAAGAAACGACCAACACCATAGTAGTCACCTAACTTTGCAAAAGCTTGATAAGAACCATTAACCATCAAATCGTCAGGAATATTATTAGCATCAAATAGCATTCCCATAGCAATCGATCCTAGTAACGCGCAAACTGCAACCATTATTGCTAGAATAAGCATCCCCTTTGGGAACTCCCTTGAAGCATTTTTAGTACTATTGACATAGGGAGATATCTTTTCACAACCCCCTACAGCGAAAACTAACATTGAAATTGTCGTTAAATACGAAACATTTATTTTTGGAATATAAGTAGAAATATGAGTCATATTAGCAGTTTCACTAACCGATCCTCTTAATGCAGGCGCAGATACTGCTAAAATAATAAATAATATCGACATAATAAACATTGCTGTTCCGGCCATATTTCCGATCATTTTAAGAGTGGTTAACCCTTTAGAAGAAATCCATAAAAATAGTAAAAAGATAACTAGACATATGGCAGAAACGATTTTTGAATCGACAGTGTTAACAAAATCTCCATTACCTTGAATCAACCAACTCAGTGCTAATAAAATACCTTGTGGTTTTTGAGCGAGATAAGGAATGTGCACAACCCAATAAGTCCAAGCTGCATAATACGCCAAACGTTTCGTTGAGGTCGCGTGTATCCAAGACGATACTCCACCAGAAGCCTCTTTGAATGTAGACCCCAATTGACCTACACTTAACGTATATGGAACAAAGTAAAAAATCATGATTAAAATCCAGGACGTTACAACTGTCAGACCTTGTAACGCGTAATTGTTTACAACGTTACCAAGCCCCCAAACCGAAACAAATGCCATAAGTGCGATATTATACCAACGTAACTGCTTTTCGTTCATCACTAATCTCCCTTAATTCATTTTATAATACTCTTTAATTGTATAGGTTGACTGATTAAAATAGCGTTTGCAATGTTGTTTTTTAGCGTTTTTTCAGAATAAAACTTTGTGAAAAGAATTAATAACAAAAAAAGCAGATCAACATTTAATTGTTAATCTACTTTTTTGTTAGATATATATTTAAATAACACTAGCTATTATTTTGATGATACGCTGCATACACTTCTTGCTTTTTTAAGCCTCTTAATTTAGAAACTTTTTTTATTGCCTCTTTTGATGTTAGCCCTTCTTCTTCAACTAAACTATCAACATGTTCGACAACACTAAAAGCCGTCCACTCTATTTCAGCAGTCTGTTGCTCCTCTTCACTGGTGCCTTCTACTAAAATACAACATTCACCTTTAATATCATTTTCTTTAAGATAATCAGCTAATTCTTCCGCTGTCCCTCTTAAATACTCTTCATGTAATTTTGTAAGCTCTCGACATAACACAACTTGTCTGTTACCACCAAAAACCGTCGCTATATTTGCAAACGTTGCTTTAACTCGGTAAGGTGATTCATAAAAAATTAATGTCTCTTTTTTGTAAGCTAACTTTTCTAACGCTGCAACTTGCTCATTTTTCTTTCGAGGTAAAAATCCATAAAAAGTAAAACGATCAGCAGGAAGACCTGAAGCTACTAATGCAGTCACACCTGCTGTAGCACCAGGCAAGGCAATAACAGGAATACCTTGTTCTGCACAAGCTACCACAAGTTCATGACCCGGATCACTTATTGACGGCATACCCGCATCACTTACTTGCGCTATCACTTCTCCTGCTTCCATTCTTCTGATTAACTCAGGAATACGCTCTCGGTAATTATGATCGTGAAAACTAATTTGTGGGGTTGTTATTTCAAAATGGTTTAGTAACTTTTGAGTATTTCTTGTATCCTCACTAGCAATAACATCAGCTTCTGATAATTGTGCAACAGCACGAAATGTCATATCTTGTAAATTACCAATTGGTGTAGGGACTAAATACAATTTGCCTATTGGACCTAATTTATCAAAACTTTTTTGTTTACTCAGCATTATATTCTCCATCTTCTATGCATTTTTTATCTATAAGAAAAAACTGGCAGGCTAAGCCAACCAGTTTTAACGACGCTCACCATAAATGACATCTAAACAAAAGGCACATTCTTCATCATTTTCTCGGCGTGTTCCGTAACAAATATTACAAACATGAAAGCCTTCTTCATATATTTTTTCAAGATTTAAGCGAGATTTAGATAAGCCCTGCTTCTCTTCATCTTGTTCAGCAGTAGCTGCTTCTAATTCCATCAAACGCTCTCGTAAATGACGATTTTCTATTTCTAGATTAACGTTCTGTTCTGCTAATGTGTTAACGGCTTGTTGCATATCACTTAAACGCTTTATAATGCTTGTTAAGTCCGTTTCAATATTGCCGAACTCATCGCACAATGTTTTTTTATCCATCAGACTCTTCCTTTTTATCAGTGTCACGTTCACTCATTTTTTTCTTTTTATACGCTTTAATTTCATCATAATCATAGTCCAATGTCATATCTTTACCAAAAAGTCTCACTTTAACGACACGGTCTAATAAGTTCAAGCCGACTACTTTCCCCAAGCCTTCTGGCGTGTCTAACTCTTTACCATAATCTGGTAATTCACGCTTTGCTTCTTCGTATGTGTCATTTTCGTATTTCAAACAACACATTAAACGACCACATAGCCCTGAAATCTTTGTTTGGTTTAGAGACAAGTTTTGATCTTTTGCCATTTTGATTGAAACTGGGATAAAATCTCCTAGAAAAGTTGAACAGCACAACTGTCTGCCACACGGTCCAATACCACCTAGTAACTTAGCTTCATCTCTGATGCCAATTTGTCGTAACTCTATTCTAGTTTTGAATATAGCTGCCAAATCTTTTACTAGATTCCTAAAATCAATACGACCGTCTGCTGTAAATTGAAAAATCATTTTAGAACGATCGAAAGCATACTCAACATGAATAAGTTTCATTTCTAACTCATGTTCTGATATTTTCTTTTTAGCTACTGAAAAAGCAGCTTGCGCATCTTTTTGATTTTTTTCTTCTTTAGCGACGTCTTCTGGTGTTCCAATTCTAATAATTGGCTTTAATTCATCAGGAACATCTGATTCTTCGACCATTTTTGTTGGAATAGCAACCATACCAAGTTGCTTACTTTGTTGCGTTTCAACAAGTACTTTTTGATTATATGTGTAGACCTCATTTTTACGAGGTGTAAAATAATAAATATGACCGGATGTTCTAAAGCGAACACCTACAACTTCTACCATCAAATCCCCCTTATCTATCCATCTATTAATTTAATGGCTAATTGTTCGCAAACATTTTGGAAAGATACATTTGCTTCAATTTTTTGACGGCTTGTTAGAATTGTTTCCAATCCTACAAGTAATTTTTTTTGTGACCAGCGACTATTCCTTGATGTAGGTTGTGTACCTGTAATTTTTCGAGTTAGTTCTTCTCTGAAAAAAATAATGAGCATTTCAAATAATAAGGCCTGCTGATCTTTCTCTTTAAAAACTTTCACGATATATTGCTGTACATAGACCATAGCAAATAAATTATCTGCTAATATATAATCTACCCATTTAGAAACAGTTACTTTAGCTTCATTAAACCATTCATTTTGATAAAATTCAATAGCTTTAGATTGACTATTCGTCATTCTCGCTAAAAACTCAGCATCTTGAGATGAAATTCCTTCTGCTTTCAACGTTTCAACTAACAATTCTTTTGATAGCGGCATTAAGTGAAAAATTTGACATCTCGACTGAATAGTAGGGAGTATCCTAGCTTTCGACGTTGTAATGAACATAATAACAATTTGACCGTCAGGTTCTTCAATAAATTTTAATAAGCTGTTTGCCGCACTTACGGACATTTTTTCAGCTTCAGTAATGACTACTATTTTTTTTTGACCTTCCATACCACTTTTTGTAAATGTCGCTTTTATATCACGAATTTGATCCACTTTTATTGTTTGGCCATCGGGTATAATCGTAATCACATCTGGATGATCTCCCGCCAAAATTCGGGTACAGTTTATACATTCCCCACATGGTTTCTTATCATCCGATAAACAGAAAATTCCTTGACTAAACCATTCTACTAATTCTCTTTTTCCTGTACCCTCTGATCCTTCAAATAAATAAGCATGGGTTAAACGGTTCGCTTCTATACTAGCTTGTAGTTGTTCACATACGATAGGTTGTTTTTTTTGTATCAACATCTTAGAATTGATGGAAACTTTCTACTGGCAGAACAAACACTGTTGCTCCTCCGACTTGAACTGGAACTGGAACAGAGAAATAGTTATCCACAGTTGGGTCTAAACTAATTGGTGATGTCATGTATTGTTCTCTTGCTTGGCAGACTGTCTCGATAAGTGTCAATGTTTCAGAGACACGTTCTGATTCAATTCCGACGATAAACGTTGTATTACCTTCTTTTAAAAAGCCACCCGTTGTTGATAGTTTCGTTGCACGAATATTATTTTCTACAAACTCTTCTGATAATCGGTTACTATCTTTATCTTGTACGATTGCTAAAATTAATTTCATAATGTCTCCACCTTTCTATTGGTCGTACCTATTTAATTTATAAATTCAGGAAATCGTTCCTTAAGTCTATTAAAGCAAGTATTGGCAACTTCTTCAATAGATAAGCTACCATCAATTGTTAAAATTCTGTCGGGATTGTCTTTCACTAGCTCTAAATAGCCCGCTCTAACCTTTTTATGAAAATCTAAAGCTTCATTATCAAGACGATCCACTTCTGTTGTTTTTCTTCCTTTTGAAATTCTCTCTAAACCCAATTCTGATTCTACATCAATATATAGCGTCACATCTGGTGTTAGCCCATCACAAGCGAATTCATTAATACTCGCAATTTCTGACATCCCAATTTCTCGGCCTGCCCCTTGGTAAGCAAGCGAGCTGTCTACAAAACGATCACATAAGACAATTGCTTTTCTGTTAAGTGCTGGGATTACTTTTTCGACCAAATGTTGACGACGTGCTGCAGCATATAACAATGCTTCCGTACGTTCATCCATTTCCATATGTTTTGGATCCAAAATGATTGTTCTTATCTTTTCAGCTATGGGAATGCCACCTGGTTCACGGGTTAAAACCAACTCTTGTTTACTTGCCTTTTCAATCATAGGTGCTAATACTTGAATTAAACTTGTTTTACCGGCACCATCTGGCCCTTCAATTGTAATAAAAATACCTTTAGTCATCTCTAAACACTCCTAGCTTATTCCCGGTTTCCCTTAAATTTCACGTCTGCCTTCTACTGCTTTGAGTAAGGTTACTTCATCAGCATACTCAATATCACTACCTACTGATAAACCATGAGCCAAACGGGTTACTTTGATACCTGCTGGTTTAATCAAACGAGACAGATACATAGCCGTTGCTTCACCTTCTGTTGTAGCATTAGTCGCAATAATAACTTCTTTAATTTCATCATCATGTAGACGTTTGATTAGACTTGCGATATTAATATCATCTGGTCCTGTCCCATCCATCGGTGATAACACACCATGAAGAACGTGATACTGACCTTTATATTCTCTCATTTTCTCTAAAGACATCACATCTTTAGTCTCTTCCACAACCAATACAATACTTTTATCTCGTGTTTTATCCTGACAGATTTCACAAAGTGCCTCTTCTGTTATATTTCCACACGTTTCACAGTAATGTAGGTCGCGTTTCACACTAATCAGCGACTTAGCAAACTCATTAACGTCTTCTTCACGCATATCTAATGTGAAGAAAGCTAAACGGGTCGCTGTTTTAGCACCAATACCCGGCAGTCTCATGTAACTCTCTATTAATTTCGCAATTGGTGTTGGATAATGCATCGTAACCCTTCTTTCTTAACTGGACTTTTCTTCATAAAAAAACAGGAAGAACTCTTCCTGTTTCGACGGTTACTAGAATCCTGGCATGCCTTTTGTATATTTACCCATTGTGCGCTCTGTTTCTTTTTCAATCTTACCTAATGCATCGTTAACCGCAGTTAAAACTAAATCTTGTAACATTTCTGGATCTTCTGGGTCGATAATTTCAGGTTTAACTGTTAAATCAACCATTTTACGGTCCCCTGTAAATGTTACCTCTACTAAATCATTTGTTGCAACACCAGTAAATTCAGTTGCATTTAATGTTTCTTGTGCTGCCACCATTTCTTTTTGCATCTTTTGCATTTGCTTCATCATACCTTGCATATTTCCCATACCACGCATCATAATTCAATCACTCCTATTTTAAATTGTTTTTATTCGTTTAATTAATCATTTAAAACTTCTACAACATCTTCTCCAAATAGTTCGACCGCTGTATCGACAGCTGTTGTTTCTGTCTGGACTTGCTCAGCTTCACCTTCAATTTGAACATAGGCTCCTTCATCAGGGGCCTCTTGTTCATCTGACGGTGATGATGGCCGTTGATTAATGAAATCATTTCGTAAGCCTGCCCACTTATCAGAGGGAATACATACGATTGCTGGTTCAAATTGTAATAAGCGCTGTAACCCTTGCTTCGTATTAGTATGTAGCTCCGTGTCTTCACTAGCTCTTTGACACACAATTTCGTAATCAAAAGCTAAGACTAAGCCTTTTGGACTTGCTGCTACTGGTTGGCTGGCTTTTAACATCGCACGCTGTGTCACGGTTAACAATTGTAACAGCTCATCCCAGGCCTCTTGAACTTGAACCAACTGTGGCCGAGTCGCCTCATTTAACACTTGATACACTCGTTCTGTTGGTAAGCGGTACGATGACTTAGATGGTGATTTTTTAGGCGTCTCTTTTTTACTTGATTGAACCCCTTGCTGACTGCCTACTTCTTTAAATCTAGCTTCTAATTGGCTCATTCGTTCAAGTAATCCTTGTACCACCTCATCACTAACTGTCGGCGAGACCCCCACTGAATCTACCGGTGTTGCATCTAGCTGAGCTGGAGCAGTAGTTAAACTTCCAGCATTTGAAAGTTTAACTACTGCCACTTCCAAATAAATATCCGGATGGTTCGTAAATCTCACTTCTTTTTGTGTGTCACTTAAAATACTGATGTACTCGTAAATTAAAGCCGCTGGCATTTGGTCGCTCAACTCTTTAAATAAGTCCGTCATCATCCCATTTTGACTTATCAATAAGTTAGGAGCTTGCTGATACATCAACAAGTCGCGGCAATATAGAAGTAAATCTTCTAACATTCGGCTACTTTCTTTCCCTTCTGAAAGAAGAGCTTGTAACAATGTTAAGCCTTGCTCTGTTTCATGTTTGAAACAACTCGAAACCAACTGATCTAGACGTTCAGCCGTTAAACTTCCCGTTACTTTTAATGCTGTATCCGTCGTTAAGCGCCCTTCGCTAAAGGATAAGGCTTGGTCTAAAATACTTAAGGCATCACGCATACCACCTTCAGCTGCACGGGCAATCACAAATAAACTTTGCTCTTCGTACTCTACTGACATCTCTGTTAAGATATGTCCTAAATGAGTGACGATATCACTTGTATCAATCCGTTTAAAATCAAAACGTTGTGTTCTTGAAATAATCGTCAGCGGAATTTTATGCGGTTCAGTTGTTGCCAAGATAAAAATAACGTTACTCGGTGGTTCTTCTAATGTTTTTAACAAGGCATTAAACGCCCCTGTTGATAACATGTGGACCTCATCTATGATATACACTTTATACGTCGCTTGTGTTGGCGCGTATTTCACTTTTTCACGGATATCCCTAATTTCTTCGACACCGTTATTACTCGCCGCATCAATCTCAATAACATCATTGAGACGGCCTTCGGTTATCCCTTTACAAATATCACAGTCATTACACGGCTCCCCGTCTTGGTTATTCGGACAGTTGATCGCTTTAGCAAATATTTTAGCTGCACTGGTTTTCCCTGTCCCCCTAGGGCCTGTAAATAAATAAGCATGAGAGGTTTTGTTCTGAATAATCGCATTCTTTAAAGTTTGAGTCACCATTTGCTGACCGACAATAGTATCAAAACGCTGTGAACGCCAGACTCTATACAAAGCTTGATAAGACATTTTGCTCCCTCTCTTTCTTGAAATCACTAGTCATTATTATACGTTATCCACTGCTAAAATACTACTATTTCACTTATTTTAAAAATGAAATTTCAGAATCAAACTTCTAAAAAACGACCATTAAAATAGACACTTCTTTTTCAATCGTCTATCTATTATTAGGAGTGGTTGATATGATATAATAGCAATAAAATTTATTATAAAAAGGAGCGTTTACAATATGGGGTTAATTAAAGCAGGTCTTGATTCATTAAACGGAGGCTTAGCCGATCAGTGGCTAGAGGTCATCGAACCTTCCGATTTAAGTGATAAAACAGTGATGACTACAGGTATTCTAGCAAGAAAAGATGAACGCCGTGGCTCTAATAAAAAAGGTACTCCAGGTGTTATTACAGATGGTTCGGTTATCCGTGTCTATCCTAATACTATGATGTTACTTGTCGATGGTGGGAAAATTATTGACTATACTGCAGAGGAAGGCTACTACACTGTTGAAAATGATAAAGCACCTTCTATGTTTTCTGGTGGTTTAAAAGCGGCTATCAGCGAATCCTTTAGTCGTTTTAAATTTGGTGGAACAACACCGCAAAATCAACAGGTTATCTACATTAACCTACAAGAAATCAGAGGCATTAAATTCGGAACACCTACTCCTCTTAATTATTTTGATAATTTTTATAATGCTGAATTATTCTTACGCGCTCATGGGAACTATTCAATGCGCGTTGTAGATCCTATTTTATTTTATACACAAGTTCTTTCGAAATCAGCAACACATGTTACTATTGATGAAATCAACGAGCAATTCCTAGCAGAATTTTTAACAGCGCTCCAAACATCAATCAACCAAATGTCAGCCAACGGCGAACGTATCTCATACGTACCGTCTAAGAGTATGGAACTTAGCAAGTTTATGGCAGATGTTTTAGACGATGAGTGGAAAGCTAACCGTGGGATGGAAGTTGTATCTGTTGCCGTAGCTAGTATTTCTTACACAGATGATTCAACTGAATTAATCAATATGCGCAATAAAGGAGCTATGCTTGGCGACCCTTCTATCCGAGAAGGATTTGTTCAAGGGTCTATTGCAAGCGGAATGGAAGCTGCAGGCTCTAATGCAGCTGGAGCTACAACTGGCTTCATGGGAATGGGTGCTGGTATGAACGCTGGAGGTGGCTTCATGGGTGCTGCAAGTCAATCAAATCAACAACAAATGGCCGCTAACGCTGAAAAACAAGCTCAAGGTACTTCTGCTGATACATGGGAATGTCCAAAAGATGGTACTAAAAATACAGGTAAATTCTGTTCTGAGTGTGGCGAATCAAAACCAGTTCCTGTCTCTTCTACTGGTATTCAAATGAAATGTGGCGCTTGCGAACAAATCGTAACCATTTCTGGCTCAGTTCCAAAATTCTGTCCTGAATGTGGCCAACCGTTTCAAGGCTTACCTCTTTAAGAAAAAGCAGTAACTTACGCGACTTACTTTTATGCAAAGGAGGAATCCCATGAACGATGTTATCAGTCACAAGTGTCCTAACTGTGATGGTCCTTTACTCTTTGACCCAAAAGAACAAGATTTCCATTGTGAGTTTTGTTTAAGTCGTTTTTCAGAGTCTGACATTAAAGATTTTGAAAAACAACATACACCCCCTCTTACTGAGAAAGAAGATGACACGCATGAGTTAGATCCTAACGAGCCTCACTATAATGATGCTTCTTCTTCCAACACGGCACAAGATACTGTCTCAGAATCTGCCGAAGAGATGTCACTCTTTAATTGTCCAAGTTGCGGCGCTGAAATAGTAACAGACAGTACAACAGCTGCTACTTATTGTTATTATTGTCATAATCCTGTAGTTTTAGCTGGACGCCTTAACGGTAAATACTTACCAGAGTCCGTTTTACCTTTTAAAATTGAAGAAAAAGAAGCAATCTCTGCTTTTCTAGAATGGGGTCGAAAGAAATACTTCATCCCAAAAGATTTCTTTTCTAATTCTCAAGTTGAAAAGCTTACGGGTGTCTACTTCCCTTATTGGGTGACAAATGCCGACTTAAAAGGCGAACTTGAAGCCGAGGCTAATTCTATTAGTGTTTGGCATATGGGCGACTATGAATATACTCAAACAAAAAAATACCGATTGTACCGCAAAGGGAATATGGCCTTCCGTTCTCTTGTCAAAAACGCACTAAATAAAAATAGTTCTGTTACAATGGTTGAATCTGTTCAACCTTTTCCTATTGATGACGCTATTCCTTTTAAATCGCAGTATCTCTCTGGCTTCCAAGCAGAAAAACGGGATATTGAATATGAGGACTTAGCAGATACTATTCAAACTGAATTAAAAAATTATGCTGGAGCTACATTATCAGATACAGTTCATGGCTATACCACGGTTTATAATAAAAAAATTAAAAGTAACATCCAAAATGATGACCAACATTACGTTTTACTCCCTGTTTGGCTTCTCACTTATAAAAATCAGGATACCCCTTCACTAGAAGAAAAACCTTTTTACTACGCTATGAACGGCTATACTGGAAAAATCAGTGGGAAACTGCCTGTCAATAAAGTTAAATTAGCTTTAGCGTCTATTGGGTTAGGAACACTCGTTGCTGGTCTAATCATGTTAGGAGGTTACATGCTATGAGAAACTTATTTCGCTGGATGGTACTACTCGTCTTATCTTTATGTCTCTACTTGCCCAACGCGTTAAGCCAAGCTTATGCATCTGAGACAGTCATTGATCAAGCTGGCCTCTTCACTAAAGAGGAAATAACTGAGATTGATCAAGCTATTTCAACTTTTAAGACTGAAAATAAGATGGATGCCGTTGTCTTGACCACCGATAATGCAGAAGGAAAAAGTGCCATGGAAGTAGCTGATGATTATTACGATCAGCACAACTATGGGACTGGTCCTGATAAAAGCGGCTTCCTTTTCTTAATCGATATGGACAATAGAACATACTATATCTCTACTGCTGGTAAAATGATGTCTATTATTGATGGCAATAGACGTGAGAGAATGCTAGATCATGCCGAAAATGAGATGTATAGACAACAGTATGGTCAAGCTGCCTTGAGTATCTTAGAAGATATGACGACTTATGCCAGCCGTTACGATTATAATCAAGAAACCGGTCAACTGTCCCGAGTCAGAACATTAAGCCCTCTCAAAATTCTTATTGGTGGGGTCGTTGGTATTATCTCCGCTATTGCTTGCTATAGCTCTATTTTCAGTAAGTACAGTTTAAAACGTTCTACTTATAATTATGATTACCGTCAAAATGGTAGTCTGGAACTTTTAGATCGACAAGATCAGTTAGTCAATACCTTTACGACCTCACGATACGTTCCTCGTGCCAATTACGGGAATGGTAATCATACATCAGGTGGTGGCAATAGCCATGGTGGTGGCGGTCGCAGTTTTTAATAAAAAAAGAGATGAACGCTTATGGCGCTCATCTCTTTTTTAGTTTATTTCTTTACCTAATCCTAATTGACGTGCTTTATCAACAATTTTTTGTGCTGTTACACTATCTAGTACGGCTGATCCTACTGTTTTAAAAATGGTTAAATCTTCTTCTGCTTGGCGTCCTTTGACTTGTCCTAAAACTAATTGACCAAGTTCACCTGTATAAGCCTGTTCCGTTACCACACCATCTTTAATAGGGTCAATAAAATCACCAGCTTCTGCCATAACCCCTTCAGTCGTATCAAAAATGATACTATCAGCCACTTTAATAAGCTCTGCTGGGATTTCTTTCATAACAGGTGTATATGATCCTACACCATTAACATGCGCCCCTTTTTTAACGTCTACCGCATCAAATGTCGGCATCTTAGAAGTCGTAACCGTTGTGATAACATCAGCATCTGCTACTGTTTCCTTTGGTGTTTTTGTCGCTTTAAATGTCACATTTGGATATAATTTTGACACGGACTCGCAAAATACTTCTGCACGCTCAATATCTCGATCATAAACATTAATTTGTTTAAACTCTCTTACGGTTAACATCGCTTCTAATTGACTTTCTGCTTGTCCACCTGTACCAATTAATGCACCAATTTCAACAGATTTATTGGCCAATAAATCTGTTGCTGCCCCTTGAACTGCACCTGTTCTTAATTGTGTAAGATAGGTACCATCCACAATCGCATCAACCACGCCTGTTTCTGGATTTAAAACAATCATCGTTGCCGGTAAATTAGGAAGTCCTTTTTTATAATTATCAGGATACACAGATACTATTTTCACACCTAATGACGGTTCTGCTCCACCTGAATAAGCTGGCATGAATAAACTTTGTCCATTTTGCTCTTCTAAATTAAGATTCACTCTTAGTGGCACTTGTGTTTTTCCTTCTGTATACAAACGTAAGGCTTCTTTATCAGCCTCTATTGCCTCTTTCATAGTAAAACAATTTTGAATATCTTCTTTTGATAACACTAACATTTTATCTACCTCCTCTAAAATTACATGTCTCCCTTTAGCATACTATAGCACTTACAAATAATCATCTAAAAATCTATTATTAAAAAATAAAAAAAGAGCTACGATTTCTCGCAGCTCTTTTGAAAGTTCATATAAATGAGGCACATGGCGGCACCTACGTAGTGCTGCTTCCTTCCGGATCTGACACAATTAGTAAGCCCACCATTGCCCTAGCCTTGCGGCAAAATTAATTATATAACATTTCAACTTAAATTACTAGTCCTTTTGAACACTTTGTTTTATTGCTAAACTTCTTTTTCTATCACAGCTTGTTTGTCACGCTTCTTTTGTTTGTTCCGTTCTCTTAATTCTTTAAAAAAAGTCCGCAATAACTCACCACATTCCTCTTCAAGAATACCACTTTCCATATAAGGCTGATGATTAAAACGTTCATCAGCTAACAAATTCATTAATGATCCTGCCGTACCAGCTTTTGGATCCATCGCTCCAAAGTAGACACTCTCTAAACGAGCTAAGATAATCCCACCGCTACACATTGGACAAGGTTCAAGAGTCACAAAAAGTTGACACTCTTCTAAACGCCAGTTTCCTTTGTAGTGACACGCTTCTTTTATGGCTAGTAATTCCGCATGAGTGGTCGCATCTTGAGACGTTTCTCTTATATTATGACCTCTGCCGATAACCTTACCTTGATAGACTACAACAGCCCCGATAGGAACTTCTTTTTTCTCTTTAGCTTTCAAAGCTTCTTTTATAGCTTCTTCCATAAAAAAATATTTCTCTTCATCTGTTAATTTATTTTCCACGTTAAGTCATCCTACCTTACTTTATTTATCAACTGTTATTTGTAATTTATCATTCTTTTAAGTATACTATGTTCAACAGAAAAGATATAGATTAAGGGTGATTAAAATGGAACCAAGTCAACTAGAAATACTTTATCCTCAAGCAGAACATGTTGTTTCACCTAAAGATGAAAACCTTTTCGTGAATATACCTTTCAACGACCAATGGCTAAGTCTAGATAAGCAACACTTAAGCTCTACAGAAATTAAACTTTTGAATCAATTATTTTCTTCATCCGAAAAAGAAAATATAGATGGCACAAAACATCCCTGGTTTAATTTTTTATTTAAACAACAACCCCTAGAAGAACCTTCTGGAATTTACCGAGTTGTTCAATTTCAATTAATTAAAGAAATTACTGATAAAGGACGTCATTCTTGGTTAAAGGCTTTCTCTAGTATGTTTGAAAATGTAAGCGATGCTTTTTTTATTTCTAATACGTACGGCGTCCTTATTGAGAAAAAATCTAAGCAAAGTATTTCCCTAGAACAACTGGAAGGAATTCTTTTAACACTGGAATCTGACTTCTCTTGTAAAGTAAAAGCTTTCATGGGTAGTTTTTACAATTTTAGTGAAGGTTTTCCAAGATTTTTTCATGAAGAAAAAAATATTTTCGAACAAGAATTACCTCATATTAAAAGTAAAGCGGCTATCGCCTTACCACAAGTCGCTCTTCATTTTTTTACAAAAGACATGATTAATAATAGCTTAATCATGCAAGTGTTTGGTAGAAAACTAGCAGCTGATACTGAAATGAAAGAAATTATTATTTCCCTTTGGAATAACCAAGGAAATATAAGCTCCACAGCTAAAGAACTCTTTATGCATCGAAATACACTTCAATATCGTATAGAAAAATTCTATGAACAAACTGGATTACATTTAAAATCTATGGATGATCTCGTCCTAAGTTATTTGATTGTCAACTAAAAAAGAGCGAACATGTTATCATGTTCGCTCTTTTTTAATTATGTTCTATCATGTTAGCAACAAAACTACTTAACATTTCAACTACTTCATCTGTTGCCTCTCGAACTGATTTACCAGTCACTTTGATTTTATCCTTACCTCGTTCAACTTTATCAATTAAACTAACAATTTTTGCCACTTCAGAATCTGACATTTCTGATACCACATCCAATACCTCTTCATTACCATTTAATTTGTCATCAACAAATTGTTTCACTTGGTATCGGTTTTTCGTTCCTATAACTGATTCCTTAATTCTTTCAGACGCTATAATAGCAATCGATGTTCCTACTGCTGCACCAATCCCAAGACCTATTAACACTTTTTTTGATGTTTTCATGCTCTCAGCTCCTAACAATTTAGTCTACAGTTATTATAGCATTAATCACGTCTATCGCCGAATAATAAGACCAAACGAATCAATTGTAGTAATCCTGAAACAGCCGAAGCTACATAAGTCAATGCTGCCGCAATCAAAACATGTCTAACCATTTTTATTTCTGTATCATCTAAAATAGCCTGCTCTTCTATTATTTTAAGGGCACGACGCGATGCATTAAATTCAACTGGTAAAGTAACCACCTGAAAAATAAAAGCTGCAGAAAAAAAGAGAATCCCTAAGTTAATTAAAAATTGCCCAAAAAATAGCCCTGCCATAATCATTGGAAATGAAAGTTGTGACCCAAAATTAGCAATCGGAACCAACCAAGCCCTTAGTCTCAATGGAAAATATGAAACACTATCTTGAACTGCGTGCCCACATTCATGTGCTGCAACACCAACTGCTGAAACCGATGTTTGATTAAAAATTGGCTCAGATAAGTTCAGGGTTTTGTTAAACGAATTGTAATTATCCGTCAAATTACCACCTATAGGTCTAATAGTAACATGATTAATTTGATTAATATCTAGGATAAGTTGCGCTACTTCAGAGCCCGTATAACCTTTTTTATTACTAATGTTCCCGTACTTTGAGAATGTTTTTTGAACGTACGATGATGCAATAAAAGAAATCATCATCCCTATCACTATAAAAATGTACGTTTTATCATACATCAAATTCATTGCTGTATACATATTGATATACCTCCTTAAATAAACTTAAAATATGTTAAAAAAAACTGACCTAACAGGCTCAGTTTTTTTAGTGATTATATTTTTTTTACGAATTCTGATTTTAATTTCATAACACCAAAACCATCAATTTTACACTCAATATCATGACCAGTGTTCATATCCGGATCAATTAAACGAATATTTTTAACGTTAGTCCCTTTTTTTATAGCTGATGAGCTCCCTTTAACTTTTAAGTCTTTGATAACAGAAATTGAATCACCATCAACAATAACATTACCATTAGAGTCTTTCACAACAGCTTCCTCTTCTGTAGACTCTGTAGCTTCACCTGTCCATTCGTTTCCACACTCGGGACATACAAACATATTACGATCTTCATAAGCATACTCTGATTGGCATGCTGGACAATTCGGAATTGACATTTTAATTCTCCTATTCATACATTTTTTATACTTATAGATTAGCACATCCTTGCAAAAAAACCAAATACTGTTATTTTATACATAGAGCAATATTTTTTTGTTTATTTATTGTTCTTTTTTTGGTATTATTTCACCATTAGCACACATAATAAAACACAATAGGAACGTTATTAATACAAAGGTCATAACTTCTATATCGCTTTATTATTAACCTTCCTTATAAACTTCATGGTAACATTCGTGTCTAAAAAGTGTTATAATATTCTTACTATTTATGCAAAGGAGTTACTAATGAGAAATTTATTAGATACGTCTACTAAAAGACGTTTAGAGATCATTGAACAATTAAACTTAAACTCTAAATGGATCAGCTCGAATGACTTGGCCAAAAAAAATAATGCCTCATTACGAACTATTAATAGTGATATACAATACTTAAAAGAAAATGCTGAAGATTTCTTCACTATTGAAACATCTAAAAAAAATGGAGTCCGACTTAAAGCTCGTCCAAATAGCGACATTTCGCTTATATATAACCGCGTTATTAAAAGCAGCGATGCTTTTAATCTATTAGAAAAAATATTTTTTAATCCTAATGTTTTAATCGAAAATTGGGATGAAGAAATGTTTATCAGTGAATCTTCTTTATACCGTACAGCTGGACAACTTTCAAACTCTCTAAAAAGTTTTGATATAACACTTCAAAAACGTCCATGTCACTTGACTAATCATAACGAAGAAAACGTTCGCTCATTTTATACTAATTACTTTTCTGAAGTTTACGGTATTCATAATTGGCCTTTTACACTAGATAGACGACTTATTGTTAGGTTAGCGGAAGAACTTTATACTATTTTTGAGCATGCCTCAGATGAATTTTTAATCATTCAATTGACTTATCTTTTAGCTGTTAGTTTGGAACGGTATAAGCAAGGCTTTTTGATTAAATTATCAGATGACCAAAAAATCTCACGTAATCGTTATCAAAAATACATCAGCGAGTCTATTGGTCTGTCAACTACACTCGGAGAACTAGGTATTGAAATTACAGATGACTTAGTCAATGATTTAGTGAACTCTGTATACTTTTTAAAAGCTACATGGGTTACTAAAATAGATGAAAATCACTTGAAAAAACAATTTGATGAACTATTAAATAAAATTCAATACGACCTAGGTATTCAAATTGACAATCAAAGTAGAGCTGACGTTCACACTATTTTATTACTTATCCAATACAAACATACATTTTTCCCTTATACCGATTATATTTTATATGATCGGTATGAATTTAACAGTAATGCTATTAAAATAAATTACCCAGCGTACAACACAACCGTTACGTATCATCTAAAAGAGCTCGAGAAAGTAACCGGATTCCCTTGGCACAGTAAATTTAACAACAAAGTTCTATATTGGATGATGGTGAAGTGGAATAAACTGCCTACCTTATTAGAAAATAAGAAAAAAAGAGTCAATATTATGATTTTTAGTGACTTAGGATTACAACATGCTGAGCTATTACAAGATATGATTGAAAAAAATTTTAATAGCAAGGTTAATTTAACAATCTATAGAGGCTCCACAATCTTCCTTGAAGAAGTTAATCCTGATGAAATGAATCAATATGATTTTCATATTACAACTTTTTATCATGAACTGTTTCCTCCCCATAAAACAATTGTTGTTGAAGCAATCCCTTCGGATCAAGATTGGGGTAAAATCAGAAATGCCATCCATTCAATCTATCGATTTGACCCACAGACCAATAATCTTTAACTCTTAGCCAAAAGGAGGTGCTTCATGAGTGAGACTATTATGGAATTTATAAATATATTTTCTATCAACATTGCGATTATTATTAGCTCCATTCTTACCTACTACTTTATAACATTAAATATTGCAACTAAGCATGTAGATTCTAGCCTCTCACTCACTAGTTTTGACCCAGGTGATACTTTCTCTCCTGCAAAAAAAGTTCTTGGTGGGATTATTTTAGGGATAATTACTTTTATCCTTTCCTATAATAGGATTCCTGTAGCCGGCACCTCTTTTGGTATTGACATGAGTTATGCCTTAATCTATTTAGTGATTATCTATGGCACAACCTCTCAAGGTATTATCGCTATGGTTGTTTTAGAAATACTTAAAAGTATCTATCGGTTAATGACAAATCTAAGTCTCTCACCTATGGCTTGGCTAAATGGGATACTCTTTATTTGCATCATCGTAGCATTTTCTTATTATTTGAAACAAAAAAAATACACCATGATGAAGACCCATTTAATTTTTGTAACTGGTTTTCTTTTATTACGACTGACATTCTTTTCTTTCTATCTAAATAGTTTTTTTAATCCTAAAAAACTTATAGAATTCGGCTTTCACTTGATTGTCTATACCATAGTCTTTTTAATTACAACATTTATTATTAATATTGCTATTTCATTATCACAGTCTGTTAAAGTCTACCAAACTGCTGCTATTACAGATGAACTTACTGGTGTTTATAACCGCAGTGCTTTTAACTTTTTCATAGATTATCTTTCCGATTTAACTGAAAAAGACAGTACTACTGATTTCTCACTAGCACTAATTGATGTCGATCAATTCAAAGAAATAAATGATACATATGGTCATCCTGTTGGTGATCAAATACTCAAATTTATTAGCCATGAAATGCAAAACCTCTCACTTCCTGGCCAACACTATATCTGCCGTATCGGAGGAGATGAATTTGCTATTATTCATTACCAAACAATAAAAAAAGCGGAGAATTTTTACCAAGAACTATTCAAACGTCTTGAAAAAAATCCCTATATGGTAAAAGATCAATCGATTAACTTTTCTGTCTCTATTGGACTAACACATTTTGATAACCAACGTATTAATTCTAAAGAATTAATTGAAATTTCTGATAAAGCATTATACAAAGCTAAAAAGAAAAAAGGTAATAGCCTTATTATTTCTGATTCTGTATAAAAAAACCTTAAGATATCCTTATATCTTAAGGTTTTTTTAGCAAATTTACTTACGCTCTTGTGTATATTTATAGGCAGTTCCTAATGAAATATCACACTCTTCAGCAATTTGTCTCAATGTATATTTATTATTGTTATAAAGTGATTGAATTTTTTCAATTGTTTCTGGTGAAATACGAGGACGACCACCGATACGACCGTTTTTACGTGCTACTTCTAGACCACGAGATGTTCTTTCACGAATAATTTCTTTCTCCATTTTAGCCATTTTTTCAATCATAGCTGTATAGGTTACATCATCAAGGTGGGCTAACTCTTCAGGTTTTTTCAAGTTAATAAGTTGAACACCTTTTTCATTTAACTCTGCAATAAAATCTGACAATTGAATAATTGATTTTCCTAAACACAACATTTCAAATACAATTAATTTATCTCCAGCTTGCATCTCTTCTAAAGCATTTTCTAACTCAACATGTGGATGACTTGTTTCACTATATGTATCTGTTTCCAATACAATACGGTCACAGCTGTATTTTCCTAGTGCTTCTAATTGTGATGATAAATACTCTTTATCTTTTGTTGTGTACGCATATCCAATGATACTCATTTAAATCCGCTCCTTATTAAAATTCTATCGTTTATTTTTAGTAGTATGTAATTAATTTATCTGACAATTATTAGTATAAGTAACGTTGTGTTTATTTACTACTCCGTACTTTGCATATGCTTATGCAATTACTGACAAAAAATATATAGAAACTTTCAAACTCCTTGATATGACAATGTTTCTCTTTTTTATTTCTCTTTTTGCGTATGGATACGCAAAATACGATACGGTCATTTTATGAACATCTTTTGAACAATTTAAGCGTTTCTATAGACTGAACTTCAACTCATTTGTTAAACTGTTAAAGTAACTATAATGAATGTGAGGTATTTAAATGAAAAAACTACTCGTAATTAAAGCACATCCCTTTACTGGTGAGCAATCTACTTCTATGAAAGTTTTAGAAAAGTTCATGGATGTTTACCAAGCTGAGAATGCTAACACAGCGACTGTTCAACTTCTAGACCTTTATACAGAAGATATTCCTGAAATTGATCATACGTTATTAAGCGCAATGACTGCTCTTAAAACAGGTTCTGATTTTTCAGAGCTAACTGCTGAGCAACAAGCTAAAATGAACAGATTCAATGAATTGACTGACCAATTTTTAGATGCTGATCAAATCGTCATCGCTAATGCCCTTTGGAATTTAAATATTCCTACACGCTTAAAAGCATGGGTTGATACTATTAATGTTGCTAACAAAACATTCAAGTATACAGCGACTGGCCCTGCCCCCCTAACGGAAGGTAAAAAAGTCTTACATATCCAGTCTAATGGTGGCATGTATGATGGAAAAGATTTTGCCTCAATGTACCTTAAAGGAATCATGAATTTTGTTGGAGTCACTGATTATCATCAATTATTCATCGAAGCGATTGATCACCATCCCGAACAACGTGATGAAATCCTTGGTAAAGCATTAGACTCAGCAACTGCTATAGCTAAAGAATTTTAAAGAAAAAGCCTAACGTTAAACGTTAGGCTTTTCTTCTATTTCTAATTCAATTTCAACATCTTCATCTTCATACAATTTTGAAACAGTTCTATACCACTCATATAAGTGTGTTACAAGCACTTTCAAGGCGGCGTACCCTGGAATACCTATAATCACGCCAACCACTCCAAAAAGCTTACCAGCGGTTAATAACACAAATATAATAGTAACAGGATGTATTTTCAACTGACTTCCTAAAACGATTGGTGATACAAAGCGTCCCTCTATAACTTGTTCTAAGCCAAATACAATTAAAACCTTAATTAACATCGCAGGTCCACTTACAAGAGCAAGTAATAGAGCTGGAATCATTGCAATAGCCGAACCAATGTATGGAATTAAATTCAAAAATCCAGCAAAAATACCTAATGTTACACTATAATCTAATCCAATAATACTAAAACCAATTATAAACATGACAGCAACTGCAAAAGCAACGGTTAATTGTCCTCTAATATATTGTGAAACTTGTTTGTTAATATCAACCAAAACTTTTTTTGTTGGTTTCCTTGCTTTAGTCGGTAGTAACTTAACAAAGGAGTCACCTAAACCTTTTCCATCTTTAAGCAGATAAAATAAAATAAAAGGTGTTGTCACAACTGCTACAACTACATTAGCAACTGTTCCGATAAAACTCCCTAATCCAGATACTGTATTTTTAGAAATACCTTTAACAATTGAACCTACACTTTCGAATATATTATCCGTAATCTGTTCCAATTGTTCAGCATATTGACTAAAAATAGGCTGACTTATAAATTCATTTGTTTTAGATTCTATAACCTTCCAATAATTCGGCCAATTGTTTGCGAAACTCATTGTTTGGTCTTGTATTTTAGGAATAAGGATAACAATTCCCCACGTAATTAACGCAATAATTCCTATAAAAATAAGTGTAATACTCATCACGCGCGATAATCCTTGTTTTTCTAAAGCGTTAACCAATGGGTTCAAGAAATAATAAAGTAAACCGCCAAACAAAATCGGCAGTCCTACTATACTAAGGAATTCCCAAACTGGTGAAAAAACATAAGATACCTTTGAAAAAACTAAAATATTTAATAGCACTAACAATATAACTAGTAACGCTGTTACAGCTTGGTTATTTAAAAACCATTTCCAAAACCAAGATAACTTACTCTTATCATCATGCTTCTCTTCCATCAGAGCACCTCCTATTTACAGTATGATACAGTGGAACCTATTTTTAAATCTGGTATTACATTAGATGCCAAATATATAGCACTAGCAATCTCATGTTCCTGTTTATTTTCTCCGAAGAACATTGTTATATGACCAAATTCTTTAAGTTGTTGAGTAGCTAATGACCCTACTTTAGCGATTTTATAACTAACTTCATCCACTAAAATCGTGTCTCCCTTTTCTATTACATAGCTTTCATCTTCTATGATTATTTCTTGTATAATAGAAACATTTTTTAATTCTGGTGTCGCTGTTTCCCCAAAGAAAATCAATAGAGACTCTCCAGGTGTTACTGCTTCCTTACCGATTTCCAATACTTCTGTTTTAATCATTTAAATCCCTCAATTCATAGAATTTTTTCTATCTTTATTGTATCATAATTTACAAAATACGTTAGTAATCTATGTATTCTTAAGTTAATCTTTTATTTTATAAAAACACTTACATTAATTAAACATGCTTTAGCTTAAATAAAAAAAATTATGCTATACTAGTTACTATAATAATTAAAGGACGTGAAATGATGAAAGAAACAATCTTTTTAGGAACGTATACACGACGTGAAAGTAAAGGCATCTATACTATTGAATTAGATACAGCTACGAAGCAATTAACTAATCTCAACATAGCTATTTCCGAAAATGGACCTACTTACCTAGGACTAACTGCTGACGGTTACCTTTTAACCGTTTCAGCCAAAGAGGGACAAGGTGGATTAGTTAGTTATAAATTGCTAGAAGATGGTACCTACGAAGAAATTAATCGTATTACATCAGAGGGCGCTTCTCCATGTTACGTCGGAATTGATAACACACGTCGCCTTGCTTTTGGAGCTAACTATCATAAAGGTGAATTAACAAGTTACCACTTTGATTCCGAAGGTGTTCTAACACTTGTGGATACTATTAAACATAATGGAAATGGACCTCATGAAAATCAAGATAAAGCCCATGCGCATTATTCAGATCTTACACCGGATAATCGCCTCGTTGCCTGTGATTTAGGTACAGATGGTGTTTATACTTATGATATTTCTGATGAAGGTAAATTATCTGAGATTGCTTGTTATAAAGCAGAGCCTGGTACCGGGCCACGCCATATTATTTTCCACCCTAATCAAAAAATAGCTTATCTTTTTGGAGAACTAGCTAATACTATTACTACTCTTTCTTATGATGAGTCAAGCGGAAGCTTTGAAACACTCCAGACCCTTTCGACTCTGCCTGATACATTTACTGAATTTAGTGGTGGAGCTGCTATTCGTATCAGTAGTGATGGACGATTTGTTTACGTTTCAAATCGTGGTCATAACTCTCTTGCTGTTTTTGAAGTCTTAGATGATATGACACTTAAATGTGTTGAAATTATACCTTCAGAAGGAGATTTCCCTCGTGATTTCACTTTAAATAAATCAGAAGATTTCTTGATTGTTGCACACCAAAATACAGATAATTTAACTCTATTTGAACGCAATAAAGAAACAGGTCGTTTAACTCTTCTTCAAAAAGATGTTTACGCACCAGAATGTGTGTGTACTTATCTCGTTAAATAAAAAAACAGCCCAATGGGCTGTTTTTTTTATTTAGTGAAGGATATGACCTTCTTTAAGATTGTTATTTAATTTTTTAAAGAATGCTTGGACTGGTGGGAAGAATATAACACCGAACACAAAGAATGCCACACCAAATCCGATTAGGATTGTTAATGCTTTTGACGCATTTGGCCAGTAAATACCACCCACCGGTTCTCTTAAAAGATTAACCGCATGAGTAAACGGTAATAGTGGATTAATAAATTGGAAGAACTTGCCAGACATTTCGATTGGATAGTTACCACCACCACCTGAAATAGATAACACTAGTATAATAACCGCTCCACCTTTTCCTAAGTTACCAAATAAGGCAACAAGCACATACACCATTATCATAAAGACGAACCCGACTAGCAGTGCAAATAAAATACTAAATCCAGGACTCACCGCATATGTTCCTAATAAGTATAGATTACCTAGAGCAACAATTAATGATTGGAAGAACCCAACCGTCAAGAATGTCATCATGCGTGCTAAAAATTGCTCACGACGACTGTATTTTTTCTTATCTTCATCAGATAAATGGAACTCAGTTGTCGCAATACTTGAGAATAACACTGCACCTACCCATAAACATAACGCAGTATAGAACGGCGCACTAGCTGAACCATTATTTGGAACTGGGTAAACATCATGTTGATCAATCAAAACAGGATTTGCTAAAAAGTCACTTTCTTTAGCAGCATCTGCTTTAAGTAGTTTCATTACTTCCGTAATATCAATATCTTTACGACCTGTTCTAATCACTTCTGCTGCCTTATGAATCCCTTTTTTAACGTTAGGCCAATCTTTTTCAATCATATCTTGAGCCATATTAAGAGCCGATTCAACTTCTGGCATTTTTTCATTAGCCAAATCAAGCTTCTCAACTAAATCATCTTCCACTTTTGGTAAATCATTTTGAATGAACTTAGACGCTAAATTCATTTTATCTTCAATTACTGGTAAGTCTTCTTGATAAACTTCAACTGCTTTATTGATTCCATCAATAATCATACCCATATTACCATTTAACAATTCATTGGCTGAGTGTAATTCTTGCTTCATAGCAGGTAGTTCATTTTGATACTTTTCAAGTAACTCAACTGCACCCGAAATTGTATCTGTTGTACTAGATAACAGTTTTGACACGCCACCGATAACATCTTTATCAATAACTTCTCCTGTAACTGTTTTTCCATCTTGAATCACTTTAATAACTTTTGTAATAGCTTCTGAGATTTCTCCACCGATATCACGCGATAAGAATGTTGAAATTCCTTGATTAATTTCTCCTAATACGCTTTGAACAGCTGCCAATCTTTGTTGTAGACCGTCACCTGTTATTGTTCCATCACGAACCCCTTTTTCTAAACCTTCTAGTGTTCCTCCAGCACCAATTAACTTTTCACCTAGTGCTTCTAACTTAGCTATACGACTATCAAATTGATTTGTATGCAACAAATCTTCTTGTAACACTTTTAAAATATTGGCTATGTGTTCTAGAATACCAACTTGTGTTTTTAACGTATCTGTAGAATTTTTTAATGCATCAGCAATTTGATCTTTATTCGTTTCATCAATTTTAACATGCTCTAACGCTTTTAAACCTGTTCTAGCTGTTTCTACTGTCACTTGAACTAAATTCAAACTTTGTACGACTGTATTTGAAATATTCTCAAAATCTTGAGGCCATTTCTCACTATTATTACTTAAGCTTGTTAGTAAAGCATTCGAACTATTGGCTAAATCTGATACTTCTGGTAGGATACTCTGAACTTGTTGAATCACAGCCATCCCTTCTTTAGCACTTGCAATTCCTTTAGTCATCGTTTCTTCCACTTTACCGAAATCATTATCTATTTCATTTAATTGACGTCCCGCATTTTGAATCTCAGGAATTTTCGCTTGGACTTCAAGAATCACTTTTCCATTTTCTTTAATCGTCGGCATCATTTTATTAACTTCAATAATTTTATCACCTAATTTATTAAGATCAGGCATATAATCTGTCATTTCATTTGCTTTTGCTAACTTGTCTTTTAGCTCTGGCATTTTTTTATTTAAATCAATAACTTCTTGTGTATATTCATCGATTTTATCCATATTGTCATCAAATTCTAAAATCTTATTACTAATTTTATCGATAGCTAAGAAATTACTATCTAAGTTGAAACCAACTTCGTTCAATCCTTTAACTAGACCCTCACTTACTGTTCCAATAAATTGGGTTGTAATTTGATCTTGTATCCCACTTGCACCTTTATCAGCAATTTTTGGCGCAATAGCATTAATTTTTTGGTTAACTGAATAAACAATTTTAGGTTTCTTCATGTCACCACTTACAAAACTTACAAGGTTTTCAGAGAAATTCTCTGGAAGATAAACCCCACCATAAAACTTCCCACTTTTAACACCTTTGTCTAACTCTTTTTTAGAATCAACAAATCGCCAACCGACTTTATCATTATCTTTAAGACCATCGATAATCTTATCCCCAATATTAATTTCTTTTCCCATCACTTCAGCTGTTTTATCATCAGAATAAACAGCAATCGAAATATCTTTTGTATTTGAGTACGGATCCCAAAGAGCTGCAATATTAAACCAAGCATACAACGACGGGATTACCATTAGGGCCAAAATTAACATAAATGTTAGTTTGTTTTTATATATTCGTTTCCAATCAAGAGCATATAACTTAAATACATTTCCAAATCTTTTTTTCATCGTCAGACCTCATCCTTTATCTATATCGTGTTCCAATTTTTCGTTGGTATCTCGTCTTCTTTTTCAAAGACTTTTTCCAACACTTCTTGAATTGAAATTTGCTTCAATTTCTCTTCCCAAGCTCTATCAGCTTCACTAAAATATGCCGATATTATATTATCTCCATTTTGTGCATATTCGTCAAATCCTGAGAACGCTCGTTGTAAAATTCCCACATCTGGAAAGCTTTCAAATGGCCCTTCAATAGCTTCTACTATTTCTAATAATGAGATATCCTTTGTTTCTTTTTCAAGAAAAAAACCACCGTTATTGCCTGATACACCCGCTATAATTTTAGAAACTACTAATTTTCGTAATAACTTTTTAACATAAGACTGTGATACAGATAATTTTGTATAAATAGTCTCCGATGAGACAGGAACCTCTTTTTTTTGAATGGCTAAAATTGCTAAGATAGCAAGGGCTTGTTCCGTTGCATTTGTTAACTTCATTTTATACCTCACCTTTCAGTACTTATTTAATCCATTATAGACTCCATTTGTCTCTAACGATAAAAACTATTATAGACTTTAATTGTCTCTTATGCAAGATTATTTGCTCTAAAAATAAAAAAAAAGCACTAATCTTAAAGATTAGTGCTTCAACTTAAAATTTAGATTAAGCTTTATCTTTTGAACCGAACCATTCAATACGTTGTTTAACTAATTCAACAACAGCTTCAGTACCTGGTGCTAATAATTTACGAGGGTCAAAACCTTTTCCTTCAAGATCTTTTCCTTCTTCAATGTATTTACGAGTTGCTGCTGCAAATACTTCTTGACACTCAGTGTTAACGTTGATTTTTGAAACACCTAATGAGATAGCTTTTTGTACTTGCTCAACTGGGATTCCTGATCCACCGTGTAATACTAATGGTTTACCATCAGTAACTGCTGCGATTTCAGCTAATGTTTCAAAGCTTAATCCAGTCCAGTTTTCTGGGTAAGAACCGTGAATGTTACCAATACCTGCTGCTAAGAAATCAATACCAGTATCTGACATTGCTTTACATTCAGCTGGATCAGCTAATTCGCCAGAACCGATGATTCCGTCTTCTTCTCCGCCGATGCTTCCTACTTCACACTCAACTGAAACGCCTTTAGCGTGAGCTTTAGCAACTACGTCTTTAGCTTCTTCAATATTTTTTTCGAATGGGTGATGAGAACCATCATACATTACTGAAGTATAACCAGTTTCGATACATTTTAATGCATCTTCATATTCACCGTGATCTAAGTGTAATGCAACTGGTACAGTGATATTCATTGATTCGATTAAGTCTTCAACCATGTGTACGCACATTTGGTATCCACCCATATATTTTGCAGCTCCCATTGATGTTTGGATCATAACTGGAGCATTTGATTCTTGAGCACCTTTAAGAATAGCTTTTGTCCATTCTAAGTTGTTTGTGTTGAAAGCTCCTACTGCGTATTTACCTTCACGTGCTTTTGTTAACATTTCTGCTGCTGATACTAATGCCATTGATAATTCCTCCTATTTTGGAACACATTTTTTGTTAAGTCATACTTAACTGACGCCTTTATTTTATCAGAAATAAGAGTACATTTCTACCTATATTCAGAAAATTATCTGTTATTTTGAAAAACTTTTCACATTAACCTCTATTAATCTATAGATATAAACAAAAATACAACTTCTTTTCTATTTATATCTTAGAAAAGAAGTTGCACTCTATTTAAATAATGATAAATTAGTTAAGGTTGGTTTTAATTCTTTTCTTTCAATTTTGTTCACAATTGAAACGATAGTTTCATTCAAAGGTGTCGCAACTCCTAATTCTTTACCAATACGAACAACCAAGCCATTAATTTCATTTATCTCTGTTTTACGACCTTTTTCGATATCTTGTAGCATACTCGCTTTTAATAATTTATGAGGTCCCCAAAAAGCTTGATAACTTGGGGCTTTTTCAAGCCTTTGTTCTTCTGTTTCAAAGTATAAATAAGGTTTCAAATCAACACCATCCACTTCAAAAGAGGTTACACCCCACTTTGTTCCTACCTCAATTGTTTCTTTCATGACATAGTGAACGAGTTTTTCATATTTTTCATCTGCTAAAAGTTCTCCAAAAGTACACCCAAAACATGCTGACAAACCACTAAAAACGGCATTACTTAATAATTTAGCCCATCGTGTTCCACCTAAATTATTTGCTATATGTGCTGGACACATGCATTCTAGAATTTCTTTCACTTGCTCAACTTGTTCTGTTATTTTCCCATCAAGGCGACCAACATCAAATGATAATTTTCCTGGGTCTGAAGTTAGTTCTGATACACCAGGCCCTTGCCATGTTGCTCCCCAACTTACAGTCGCTCCAATCACTCTCTCCTCTCCAAAAACATCTAGAAGACTTGGTTCTGGAAAGCCATTTTGCAAAGTAGCAATGATTGTTTTGGCATGGATATGATCTTTTAAAGAGTCAAACGCTGACTCATTATAAGTTTGTTTCACTAATAAAATAACAAGATCATAAGTACCTTCCATTTCTTCAGGCATTATTGCTTTCACTGGTACCGTCTTGTCAATAGTCCCTACAATTCTTGCCCCTTTATCATTCAGTGCTTTTACGTGTTCTTTATTAACATCAATTAGGTCAATTTCTTTCTTTTCTGAAATAAAAGCTCCTAAAATTGTACCTAAAGAACCTGCACCCATTAAAGCCAATCTCATTTTAATAGTCTCCTCTCGCTTTTTAATCCCATATATCAATAATTTTTCCTTGTACTAAGTCTCTTTGTTCTGCTAAGTCAACTAAATCCATGCCATATTCCGTTTTTACTTGCTCGATCAATTTCCCCTGTAACTCATCAGTCAACTCCACTTGACTAATATCTTTAAAGCCTTGATTTAATGCTGGTCCTAAATGTTTTAAAAAGCCTTCAAAGCCTTGGGGCCCACCACCTAAATGGAAAGATAAGAAGGGACCACCCGATGCCCAACGAATGCCTAAGGATTTTTCAATAATCGTATCCAATTCTTTTACATCTACAACATTGTCCCTTACTAAAGCAATACATTCTTGAAAGATAGCCGTTTGTAATCTATTCGCTACAAAACCTGGTATTTCTTTCTTAATAACAACTGGACTTTTCCCTAATTGTTCATAGAAAGCTAGTGTTTGCAAAATCACATCTTGGGCTGTTTGCTCACTTGGAGAAACTTCAACCAAAGGAATCATATGAGGAGGATTAAATGGATGACCAATAATTAAACGTTCTGGATGAGTCATCTCTGTATTCATTTTTCCAGCAGGTATACCTGATGAAGATGAGGCAATTATTAAATCATTAGAACCATACTTTTCAATAGTTGCGTATAACTCTTTCTTAAACACTAAATTTTCAGGTCCATTTTCTTGAATAAACTCAACATGTTCGGCTAGATTTTCTACTGTTTTTTCAATAACCAAATAATCTGACACTTCTGAAAAAGAAATATCTAATGATTTCAACATTTGCTCAATACTTTTCTTAGTTCCTTCTTCATGGTCTTCTCGTATATCATAGACGTGTACTTCTAATCCTTTAGAAAGCATTAATGCACTCCATGATAAGCCAATCACACCTAGTCCAATTACACCAACTTTATTTATTGTCATCTTTATACCCTCCTTTATTTCCTATATTTTCTATTTATCTTGTTCTAACAATGCTGTTACAAATACTTTATGATGGGTTCTTCTCGCTTCTCTGAATTTCCGTCGTTTCTCATACCCCTCATGCACAAGTCGTTCTTCTGAATTCATAGGCTTAAACTTCTCCAGTGGTTCGGGATTATCGTCTACTATTACAAAGGTACTGAATGCTGTTGCAGCCAAATAAGTTTGACCAGTCGCCAGTGACTCCCCTGTTATTTTACAAAAGACTTCCAAAGATCTCTTACCACTTCCTGAAATAAATGCTTCTAACGTTACACTATGATTGGCATTAATTGGATGTAAGAAATCTACAGAGTCCGTTGACGCTGTCACACACAGGCGACGAGCGTAACGAACAGCTGCTATAGCAGAACTATCATCAATATAATTCATCAATTTTCCACCAAATAATGTGTTATGAGCATTGGTATCCGCCGGAAGAACCAACCGTGTTTGAGTCACTTTCATCTGCTCCATATCACTTTTCTCCTATCTTATAGTTCTTAGCATTTTTCAAAAATACCAGCAGCACCCATTCCGCCACCAATACACATTGACACCATACCGTATTTGCCATTTGTATCTTCTAAATAAGAAAGTAATTTACATGTTAAAATTGAACCTGTTGCACCTAATGGATGACCTAAAGCCATCGCACCGCCACGAGGATTTACTTTTTCTTTTGGTAAGTTTAATTCATTGATACAAGCAATTGCTTGTGCTGCAAATGCTTCATTTAATTCAATTGCATCCATATCATCTAATGATAAGCCTGTTCTCTCTAACACTTTTGGAATAGCGTAAACTGGTCCCATACCCATAAATAAAGGGTCTAGTCCTGCAACTGCAAATCCTTTGAATTTAGCAATTGGTTTTAAACCTAGCTCTTCTGCTTTTTTAGCTGACATCATCACAACAAAGGCTGCTCCATCACTTAACGGTGATGAATTACCGGCTGTTACTTTTCCGTTATCTTCCTTGAATGCTGGGCCTAATTGAGCCAATTCTTCCATCGTTTGATTGCCGCGAACCCCCTCATCTTCTTTAAACGTTAAAGGATTTCCTTCGATATCACCATATGTTACTGGAATAATTTCTCTATCAAAAACATTTGCTGCTTGTGCTGCAGCTGCCTTTTTATGACTTGCTATTGCAAATTCATCCATTTGCTCACGTGTTACACCATATTTGTCCGCCACATACTCCGCGGTCATTCCCATTGGAACATAAACTTGTGGTTTTTCTTTCATTAATGTTGCGTTAATCGCTGACATATCAAACGACATTGGAACGCCACTCATTGTTTCAACTCCACCAGCAACAATAATATCTGCTTGATTAGCCATAATTGCGTTAGCCCCTGTTGCAATAGTTTGTAAGCCTGATGAACAAAAACGGTTAACTGTTTGAGCTGGAACGCTATCTGGAATATCGGCACGACCAGCAATAACACGTGCGACATTTAAACCTTGGACATCTTCTGGAATAGCACAACCCACAATAATATCATCAATTAATTCTTTATCTAACGTAGGGACTTTATCTAATACCCCCTGTAAAACTTCTGCTGCAAAATCTACTGGATGTTCATTTGCTAATGCACCTTTTAGAGAACGGGCTACTGCTGATCTTCCATATCCTACGATTACTACTTCTTGGCATTCATTCATTATAATTTCCTCCTAATAGTTCTTTCATATTCTATAATTTAGTCAATGTGATTAATTTTTAAATTTGGAGAGACTTGATAGTCTGCCTCTGTTTTTTCCTTTACCTCATCTAAGTTTGTTTTAGATGTAATTTCTTCTAGTACAAGTCCCTCTGGTGTGACATTAAACACAGCTAATTCTGTAATTATCTTAGTCACACACTTAGAACCTGTTAGTGGGAAAGAACACTCTTTCATAATTTTGATAGTTCCTTTAGCAGTATGTTCCATTGCAACAATAACGTTTTTAGCACACGTTACTAAATCCATCGCACCACCAAAACCAACTAACATTTTATTCGGAATATTCCAGTTAGCTAAGTTACCAGCCTCATCGACTTGAACTGCACCTAAAACCGTTACATCTACTTTTCCACTTCGGATTAAACCAAATGCTGTTGCACTGTCGACAAATTGCCCACCTGGTTTAACAGTCGCTGGCGCTCCACCTGCATCATAAATATTTGGATTATCTTGTCCTAGTGGTGGTGTTGGTCCTATATTGATAATCCCATTTTCACTTTGAAAAATAATTTTTTTATCTTCCCCAACAAATTTGGGTACCATTGTCGGAATCCCAATTCCTAAATTAACAATTTGACCATCTGCAAGTTCATCAGCTACACGTTTCGCTATAAAAGTTCTACTGTTCATTACGGACACCTACTTTCACAATCGCATCAATATATATTCCAGATACAGATACTAACTCTGGAGAAATTTCACCTACTGGAACAATTTGCTCCGCTTCAACAATCGTGTATTTCGAAGCTGCTGGTACTAAAGTCGTAAAGTTTTTTTGTGAACCTTCAATATAACAATTGCCATCATAATCGACTTTTGTTGCTTGAATAAAACCGACATCTGCAACTAACGCTTCTTCCATTAAATACTCTCTGCCGTGTATCTCTTTAATCTCTTTTCCTTCAGCCACCATTGTTCCAACACCTACTGGAGTGTAGAAAGCCGGTATGCCTGCTCCTGCTGCTCTTAATCTTTCAGCAAATGTTCCTTGTGGTGTTAAAGACAAGCGCCCTTCTTCAAAGAAACGTGTAGCGGCAGAACTGGTTCTAACAAAGGTTGTTGTTAAGTGACGGCCTCTTTTATCTATTAATTTATCTAATGTTGGTAAAAACATTCCATTAGGTGCATTTAAAGCAATATGTAAGTCCTTTGCTTCACTTCTAAGGTATAACGCTTTAACTAATTGACCTGGATAGCCCAGTGGCCCAAAACCACCAATAGCTACAGTATCACCATCTTTTACTATTTGAACAGCGTCTATGCTGCGCATCAATTTACTCATGGTCAAACCCCTTTCAACTCTCTTTGATTTCTTCTACTAATTAGTATATATTTAATATATATGAAAAGGCTTTCATTTTTAATAACAGTGTTTAATCATATGTTCATTTTTAGACACTTTATTAATGACTGTCCAAATTTTTAAAGGAAGGTGATGCTATGGGAAAACAAAAAAAGTATATAAAGCGAGCGTTTATCGCCTTATTGAAAGAACAAAGTATTCATAAAATTTCTGTCAATTCTCTCACTAAAAAGGCAGATGTTAGTCGCTCTTGTTTTTACACCTATTACTCAGATAAATTTGAATTACTGGATGAGATTGAACTCGAACTTATTACTAAATTCACTCACATTATGAAAGGTCTTCGAAATAAAAGTGCCGATTATTTTTTTAATTGTATTGAAGACTCCCATTATCCTGTATATGATACTTACTTCCATTACATCGAAGAACATCGGGATATTCTAAGCGTCCTGCTTTCTCCAACATCTGAAACCAATTTTACTTTTAGATTCATGACAGCTATAGCGAAAACTAGAAAAGAGACCCTTCTATATTGGAACATCTCCATTAAAGATGACCCTTTCGATATGTTCAATGAAAATCTGTTAGCATCCAGTTATGTGTCTACCTTCAAGACTTGGTTAGATAATGACTGCCAACCTAACGCAACTAAAATGGGTCATTACCTAAGTTCTTTATGGCGACCAGGTTTTTTCTATTCTGATGAACAGTATCAAGAAGCTATCAAATATAATTTAAATAAAAAAAGAACTCGATAAATTTTATCGAGTTCTTTTTTTATTTTTCTTTAAGATACTTAATAGCATCTTCTGCTGTTAAGACTGGAATAATCTTCATTGACGTCTTAATCTTTTTAGCAGCTGCTACCGCTTCTTCATAATTATTTTTCATTTCTGGATTGGCTTTTTTCACATCTTTATCTAGCGGCTCGTTTGGAGCAAAGAATACTGTCGCACCCATTTTATCAGCAGCAACGACTTTCTTATCTATCCCACCAATTCTACCAACAGAACCATCTGGTTTAATTGTACCTGTTCCTGCAATTTCTCGCCCTTTTTTAAGGTCTTCCTTAGCAAGTAACTCATACAGTTGAAGGGTAAACATTAACCCTGCAGATGGTCCTCCAATATCAGAAACCGAAATTTCTATTTCTCGTTCAGAATTAATTTCAGTATGATCAATTAATGTGATCCCAATCCCCGTTTTTTTCTGATCTGATAGTTCAATCATTTTACCTTCTACTTTTTGTTTCTTTTTATCTCTTTCAAAATGAATCATCAGTTTATCGCCCTTTTTTTTGGCAGCTATATAATTCATAAATTCATCAGCATGTTTAAATGTTAGATCATCTACTTGATAAATAACATCTCCTGGCTCCAACTTATCTTTAAAGTCCGAATCGTCCAACACCGACATCACATAGACACCTTTATAATCTAATTTATAAGGTTCATCTGCTAAATCCAGAGCGACTTTTTTTGCCATATTTTCACTATTACTCATTTCTAAATCAGATAGTCGTTCATATTCTTTATCATCGCTATCACCCATCAGATCTTGCTTAGCTATAATCTCTTGGAAAGGCAATACTTTTGCCGTTAGAAGAGTAGCTAAAGTTCCACGTCTAATGCCGACTGTTGTCAACATAAATGAGCCATCTGACTTATCATGTTTTTTGTCTACTGTGATGACATCTGCTACATTTTCAGCTGATCCAGGTACCTCAACATAATAAGGTAATGGGACTACTATTGCTGCAATAATAAGGATTGAAGTTAAAATAACAGTCCCATATTTTATTAATTCACGCTTATGCTTTGATTCTTTTATTATCATTCAGTGTACTCCCTTATCCGAAAAACTTTTTAGCGATCGCCTTTTCTACTTCACTAGGAACAAATGCTGTAATATCACCTTTGAATTTAGCAATCTCTTTAATAATACTAGAGCTCACATTACTTAATCGATCATCTGCCATTAAAAATACCGTCTCTACACTTGGCTTTAATTGCTTATTCATCGACGCAATATTTTTTTCGTACTCATAATCTGTCATATTACGAATACCACGAACTAAGAACTTCGCTCCCAATTCTTCAGCAATATCAACTGTAAGACCCTCAGCTTGTGCAATAACTTCTACATTATCTAAATGCGAAATAGAAAGATTTATTAACTCAATTTTTTCATCACTTGTAAATAAGCCTACTTTTGTTGTATTTGTTACCACTGCAATAATTACTTCATCAAATAATTCTGCTGCACGTTCTACAGTATTCAAATGACCGTTCGTAAACGGATCAAAACTCCCTGGGAATAGAGCTATCTTAGTCATTCTCATCCTCCTTACGTTTGTAGATTACAACCTCACTCATACCATAGACTTGTCTTCTACGAAGGGTGAATTGAGTTGTTTCATCAGGCAATCCGACAGATTTATCGGTTTCGCAAATAATTAAGGCATCTCCTGAAAGTAAACCGAGTTCTGTAATTTTTTCAATCTGTTCTACTATTTTTTGTGACGCATAAGGGGGGTCTAAAAATAAATAATCAAATACTTCTCCCGAAGCAGCTAAACTATCAATTAATTTAGAGCCATCTCCTTTCATTATCTTGAATTTTTGAGGTTCTTTTGTAATCGCAATATTATCTTTAATCACGTTGATAGCTTGATAATTTTTATCAATACAAACGGCACTGTCACACCCTCTTGATACTGCTTCTATTGCTAAACCACCACTACCCGAAAATAAATCTAAGACCTTCCCACCATCAAAATAAGGACCAATCATATTAAACATAGATTCTTTTACTTTATCTGTCGTCGGTCTAGTATTATCTCCTGGTAAAGCCTTTAATTTACGTCCACCATATTCTCCTGAAATAACTCTCATCGTACACCTCACTCATTTTTATTTAAAAAAACCAACTGTACAGTCAGACATCTATATGTCGACTAAACAATTGGAGGAATTTACAGCACTACTTCCTTTTTACTTAAGAATTAACACTCGTCAGCTCACTAATATTATCTTTTTCAATCTCTTGATTAAGCGCTTCTGATGTACCCACACGTTCTCCAAAATCCATCGAGACGTCTGGTCTATAAGAATAATCAACACCTTTTACAAAATGAAGTTTCTCAAGGGCTCCCCTAGCTTGTTCAATAGCTGACTCATCCATATAAATAATGACATACTTCATTTTTCGAGAAACATAAGCAACTGGTCCAAATTTTTTTAATGTTTTTAATTGTCTTAAATTATAAACCCAGACAATCAACGATCTTCTAGGTGTCAGTTCAAAGTCAATTCCTTCATTATTTTCTTGATTATCCAACATGGCAATTTCCACTGCATCCTTTCTGGGCAAATTCAAAAAATGGATTGCCGGCTTCTATTTTTATATTAGGTGAAATACTCTTTGCTAAATCAAAAACGGTCGTATCTAACACATCCTGCAGTTCACGCTCTTTAACTTTAAAAGAGGCGACGGTTTCGTCTAAATCTAACTGGCGTTTCTTCTCTCTAAGTGCACGACGTTTTTCTTTATAGTCTGGTGCATAGCTTCCATACGCCTCTATTTGTTCAAATGATTCTTTAGCAGATACAAATTCCTTTTCTTTCATTCTCGTTTCATTATTATTCTTTAGTTGAAACTTTGCTTCCCAAAATCCTTTCACTAATTCCGAATGGATCAAAGTATCACATAATTTATCTATCTCATCTTCTAGTTCAAAGACTTCCTCAGTATATATCATACTATTTATCCACCTCACTTGTAATAACTTCCGTACTCTCAGATGATAGACTATCCTCTTGATTCTTTTTATTTGTCAATAGGATTAAGATATGGTTCTTAGTCGTTGCTAAACCTATTTCATTATCTTCTTTCCTTAGGAAATGTTTTTGACCAGAACTATTACCATATATACTCATTAAGATATAAGGTATATCTTGACTTGGTTTTAACAGGAAACCATGATTGTTTTCTTCTGGTTCTTTAACAAGCTGCTGATACGACTTCGTGTTTAACTTATATAATGTTCTATAGCTCATTTTATTATCTTGTGGCGTCAAGCTTTGCCACTCATTAAAACTTTCCATGGACTCAAAATAATTTTGTGGTTCTTTCTCAAAAGCTACAATTAATCGCTCTGCTTCTAAACGTTTCGTTGGTGAAAAGCTATAGGCAGGTAACTTATCTCTTTTTCTCATTATCCTAATCATCATTTCCAATTGACGATTTCCAGCTTCGCTAATTTCTTTTTTTTCATCTTGTACTGGCCAACTCAATGGATAGTTTTCCGGTTCGATCAACTGATAGGGCATTAACCTAAGTAATAACTCACTGTTTAAATAGCGAACACCTAATAATTTACCGGTATCTTGACTGAAATGAAGCATCGCAAAGCTATCATTATCAAATGCAAGCAATGGCCTGTAATTCATATCTTGCTCAGTTAATTCAAAAGCATAGCTTTTACCTTTATATGTACTCGTAAAATCAGAATAGATTGTTGTCAACGCTGCAACATCCTTAAGAGTCATACCTATCTTCAAAGGAATCACATCAACTTTATCACCTAGAACAAATATAGAACAAATTTTATTATTCTTAACTTCTACTTGAAGATAATCATGCTCATCTTCTCCAAAAACCCACCACTGACTGCCCAGATAATTATCTTGTATTTCCAGTGGCTCTCCATATTGTTTTGTAAAACTTTCTGGTGATTTATTAATGAATTTTGAAAAACTAGCCGCTTTTAATGCTCCTACTTTGGAGGGCTTAAAGGCGACTTGTTTATTTTTAGAAGGTTCTTTTTTATGATTTTTAGTTATTTTTTGCTTTGAATGTTGAGGTGAAACAACCGGTTTCGCATATGCCCCAATTAATAATAAACAAAAAACTAGTATAAATTGGAGTATACGCTTCATCAGGTCCACCTCTTTCATTTAAACTGTACGACTAAAATTCACAACATTTCCATTAGGATGTTGTTCTTTACGAAATTCTAATTTTCTTCTCTCATCCGCTCTAATATTTAGCGCAAAACCAATCGCAATTGATAATGTTAACAAACTAGAGCCTCCTTGACTTAAGAATGGGAACGTTACCCCTGTTAGAGGGATTATTCCAGTAATCCCGCCAACATTAACAA
Organism: Vagococcus proximus; assembly: GCF_029143285.1. Taxonomy (GTDB): domain Bacteria; phylum Bacillota; class Bacilli; order Lactobacillales; family Vagococcaceae; genus Vagococcus_D; species Vagococcus_D proximus. The sequence continues at coordinate 10,743 of NZ_JAPDSH010000001.1, read as the reverse complement.
AGGTTTGAATGAGTAACATACCGCCTATTCCAATACACATCAAAGAATTAAAAGACGTCGTTGCTTTTACACCCACTAAAATTATTCTAAGTGTTAAAAATAATAATAACAGTAAAAGAATAATCGCAACAACCAATCCAAGCTCTTCGATAATAATTGAGAACATGAAATCTGAATGTGCCTCTGGTAAGAACCCTTTTTTTTGAACACTATTTCCTAAGCCCTGGCCAAACCATCCACCACGGTATATCGCATAATAAGAATTAACCATCTGATGACCATCCCCATATGCATCTACAAAGGGGTCTTTAAAACTTTGGAATCGACCATATACGTGAACAAAGCTTGTTGGATACCAACTTTTAGGAATCCATGATAGCAGTTGAACAACAACTAAACTTCCAACTACACCAATTACGCCTACAGCTAATGAGTATATGTAACTGATCCCACTTGCAAATACTAAAATTGCTGTAATCAAAACTAAAATAGCAGCACCACCAGTATCTGGTTGGATCAAAACTAAACCAATCAATACACCTACAAGTGCTAATGGTTTCATTGCACTTCCTTTAAAATCATAAGCAATGGTATCTTCTCTTTTAGAAAATATATAGGCTAAATACCAAACAACTACAATTTTTAAAAATTCTGTAGGTTGAATGGTTAAAGGTCCCAGCTTCAACCACCCTCTCGCTCCATTAATTTCTTGCCCCAAGGGCGTAAAACGTGTTAATAGGAGCATAATAGTGATTGAGCTAATACCAAACATAATAAAGTGCTTGTTTTGTAGCACCTCAGTTTTGATTTTATAAATAATAGTTATAACAACTAGTCCTGCTAGAAAAAAAGCAGTTTGTTTAACTGAATCCTGCCATGGTGGAGCAGGTATCTTTTGATTCATTAAACGATATGAACTTGCACTGTAGGACATTATAATTCCGACTACAGATAATACCAGATACGGTATCAAGATACTGTAATCTAAGAAGATTGTTTTTTTTACTTTTTTACCCAAACTATTTCTGCCTCCTACTTTCCATCAACTTCTTGTTTTTTTTCATAAACATCAGTATAGAGGACATTGAGTTCTTGTTCTAATTCTGCTAATAATCTATGCCCCTCTGGCGAGGTAATAATGCCTAATCTAACGGCATAATCGACTTGTTTTGAAAATCCATACATTTGAGTATCGACAACTTCTTCAAACGCTTTACACTGTGAGATACAAAGGTGATGTTGCTGATTACTTATCAACTTTTTAATTTTTTGACCTTCTTCTTTTAGAACAGCTAGCGCTACATCTTTCGAGATATCTGTTGACACGTTATCCCCTCCTATCTAATTTATACATTATATCATATTTTTCTTATTTTTTTGAAGTGAATAGTCTATATTTTCATTAAGAATAAGAATCTAATAGTAAAATAAAAAACCTTGAGTTTACACTCAAGGTTTTTTTATTTTTATTTAGCTGCTGCAAAACGTTTGTTAACTTCATCCCAGTTAACAACGTTCCAGAATGCTTTGATGTAGTCAGGACGAACATTACTAAATTTCTTGTAGTAAGCGTGCTCCCATACATCTAAACCAAGTACAGGTGTTTTGCCTTCTGTAAGTGGTGAATCTTGATTAGCTGTTGACATTACTTCTAATTTACCATTATTTACAACTAACCATGCCCAACCTGAACCGAAACGGCCAGTTGCTGCTGCTGCAAATTGTGTTTTGAAGTCTTCAAAACTTCCAAAAGTAGCATCGATAGCTTCTTTGATAGCACCTGTTGGTTCTCCACCAGCATTCGGAGCCATGATTTCCCAAAAGAAACTGTGGTTAGCGTGTCCACCACCATTATTTTGAACTGCAGCACGAATATCAGCTGGTACGTTAGCTAAGTCTGCAACTAATTCATCAATTGATTTTTCACCTAATTCTGGGTGTTTTTCAATTGCTGCGTTTAAGTTAGTTACATAAGTATTGTGATGTTTATCATGGTGTAAATGCATTGTTTCAACGTCAATATGTGGTTCTAATGCATCGTGAGCATATGGTAATTCTGGTAATGTGTAAGTCATAAATAAATCCCTCCAAGGTTGTCTTGTTATAATACATGTTCATTTTACCATTAACATACTCTCTCAAGCAAAAAAAATGCTTTTAGCACCTAACTTGAAAAACTTGTAATGTTTCCAAAAAAAGCTTACAATATTTTAATCAACCCTCTTATATAAAAGGGATTTTAAAGGAGATTTTCATGAGTCTTTTCCAATTATTTAAAACAGCATTTACTAATCCACAACGTTTATTATTTGGTCTTGGTAAATCTTTTCCAAAAGTGTTTCTTTATATACTTTTTTTAGGAACGCTACTAGCTATTCCAATTGGTGTACAAGTTACTAAATTAGTCACTCAATCTCAAGAAGACCTTCAACATATCGTTGAAAAAATGCCAGCATTTAAAATCGAGTCTGACAAATTGAAACCTGAGAAAACTGATAGTGGTTTTATTTATCAGACGGATCGTTTTATGTTTTCTTTCGACCCTGATAGTAAGCTTTCTGACAAGGAAATTCAAAGTGACCTTATTGGAAATGTTTTAGGTTTCGGTATGCTAGATGATCATCTTTTGATGACCGTCAATGACGAAAGTATGATCTCATCATTCATGCCTTCAAATCTAATCTCAGTTCCTTACAGTTCTTTTGACGCATCATTTTTAAACAAAGAGTGGATAGAGAAACAAGCGCAGCCTTCTAAAAAGACTATCCTATTTATTGTGTTAGCTTGGGTAGTAGCAATCGTTCCTGTTACAATCGACCTATTATTCATGTTATTTACACTTAGCCTCTTAGCTAATATTTGGGTCAAACTTTCTAAAAGTCCCTTGCGCCTATCTGAAAGCTTCAAACTGATGACATTCTCAGCAACACTCCCTGTCGTTATAGCAAGTCTATTTTCTTTATTCTCACAAGCTATCAATCCAATGGTGTTTGTCATGGTTTTAACTTACTTCATCTTTTTACGTGTCATCCGTCCTACTCTTGGTCAAAAATAAAAAAGAACAGCTAACTTTAGCTGTTCTTTTTTATTGCTCTTTATAAATGTAGCGTGGTTCTTTCAGGTCATCATCAAACTCTACCGATAAATCAAAGCCATTGAAAAACCATTCATCTAATTTCTCTGTAAAGAAAGTGATTCCTTGATGCTCAACATTGGCTAATACCTCTTCACTAGGTTTTATGATTTGCATACCTGTAGTGAAACCATCATGCACATTCGTAGAACCCCCATACTTACCAAAGAATCTCACACCATCACCTTGAGATAATTCTAGTTCTTCGATATACCACTTTTGTGCTTTATCTGAAATAGTTAATTGCATCCTCACTCCTACTTTCTACAATTGATAAACTTATTCTAGCACAATTTTATAGTTAATAACTTAATTTTGCTTGTGAACAAGACCTCTAAGACATCTTATCATCTAATCGTTCCACGTCCTCATCTGCCCCAATAACTAATAAACAATCCCCTTTTTCCACTAACTCTTCTGCTAAAGGTGAAATAATCAATTGCTTATTACGACGTATTCCCACAATATTTAGACCAAAGCGTTGACGGAAATTTAACTGAAGCAAATTCTTATTTGTAAACTTAGGATTAGTTACCTTAATTTCTGCCAACGAATACTCATCAGACAATTCTAAATAATCCAAAATATTTTTTGAAACTAAATTATGAGCGACTTTTACACCCATATCACGCTCTGGATGTACAACATTATCTGCTCCAATTTTATATAGAACCTTAGCGTGATAAGAATTTTGTGCCTTAGCTGTCACTTTAGCTACACCCATTTCTTTCGCCATCAAGGTTACTAAAATGCTTGCTTGAATATCTTCACCAATCGCCACAATAACATGTTCAAAATTTCTTAAGCCTAACGAACGAAGCGTCATCTCGTCTTGTGCATTAGCAACAACAGCATGGGTAGCAATATTCATATACTCATTAATACGGTCCTCATCTTTATCAATAGCTAAAACCTCTTGTCCCGATTCAATCAATGTCTCACATAAACTTCCGCCAAAACGGCCTAAACCAATAATTGCAAAATTTTGTTTCATGTTAAAACTCCATTCTTTTCTTTATTTAACAATCCCATGCTTAAATGAATAAATAGCAGCCTGTGTACGATCCTCTACATCTAGCTTAGATAAAATATTAGAAACATGTGTTTTAACTGTTTTTAATGTAATAAATAAGTCATCTGCAATCTCTTGATTACTCTTACCTTCTGCAATAAGTAATAATATTTCATGCTCTCTATTTGTCAAATCTTCATGAAGAACAGGTTCATTTTTCTTCGTTAAACGTTCCATCATTTTTCCTGTTACTTCTGGTTCTAAGACCGTTTCACCTCTGTAAGTAGCACGAATAGCATCAGCTATCTCGCTAGCCGTCGATGTTTTTAACAAATAACCTGCTGCTCCGGCCTCGATTGCTGGATAAACTTTTTCATCATCAATAAAACTTGTGACAATAATAATACGAGCCTCAGGCCACTCAGAAAGTATGGCTTGCGTTGATTCAATCCCATCCATAACGTCCATAACTAAATCCATCAAAATAATATCTGGTCTTAAATCTAAGGCCTTTTCATACCCTATTTTTCCATTTTCAGCTTCACCAATTACTTCTATATCATCTTGAATTGATAAATATGAGGATACACCTAAACGAACCATTTCATGATCATCAACCAACAATACTTTAATCATTAACAACACTCTCCTTCAATATAGGAACACGAATCTCAATACTGGTACCATTCCCTTTAAAACTAATAATTTTGCACGTGCCTCCCATACCTGAAACACGCTCCTTAATATTGCTTAAACCATAACTCCCAGCTCTGATTTCACTAGTATCAAATCCTACACCATCATCCACCAATCTTAATAAGACCGTTTGATCTATTTTTTTTAAATAGACTTCTAATGACTCTGCCTTAGCATGCCTTAGGGTATTTGATAATAACTCTTGAATAATCCTAAACAAATGGTCTTCTATGGCACTTGAAAGCTCTATCGATTCAATCTCCCAACTAATTTCGATTTTAACCTTAGTTTTCAATTCTTGTAATAACTGCTCAATCCCTTTTTTAAGAGACTTGCCTTCTAAATTAATAGGCCTTAAATGAAGCAATAGTGCCCTCATTTCAGACTGAGATGTATTAATAATTGAACCAATCATATCCAATTGTTTTAGAACAATGTCTCCTTCAGAACTTTTTTTCTTAGACTCTTCTTGAAGAGCAGACAACATCATACTTGCAGCAAACAACTGTTGGCTAACAGAATCGTGTAACTCTCTAGCTAAGCGGTGACGCTCTTCCTCTACAATCTGTTCCCGAGTACTGCCATCTACTAGTTCAGGACGTGCAGCAACCTGCTGGAGCTCACCTGACATTCTTTTCATCTTATCATGTATTTTAGTTAAATCTTTATCAATATCATTAATATAAGGATCTGTTTCCCCACCTCTAATACCTTTAAATAACAAGTTATTATCATAGTTTCCACCAGCTAATAACCTTACTTTTTCTTCAATTCTACCATATTGGGCACGTCTAACAAAATAGACGGTTAAAACTACTATAAAACTTACCATTAAGGCAATAAATAAAATATAGATAAGTAGAGGAATATGAAATATCTTAGCATGAATGATTTCACTTAACCAATTATGCTTACTATGGGCATAATAAGCTGCATATAAAGTTAAACATAAAATAATTGTTGTAAATACAAATGTATAAATAAATAAAAATGGACGAGTAATTTTAGATATCATAAACGAATGACCTCCACATCCCCCATTAAGGTACTCGTTACAATTTTTAAACGTCGTTGACTCTCGTCATAATCATCACTATATACTTTCAATGACTCATTACGCAATCTATAAAATTGTTCCTCTACAAGTGCATTACCTAATAATGTGGAATGCTCTAGCACAATACCAACCCCTACAGGCACTAATACCCTTGTTCGACCAAATCCTTTACGGATCATAATCACATTATCTTGTTTTGGAAGAAGTGTATTTCCTAAATCAATAATTGTATCACCAGCAAAACTTGTATAATTGATATCATCCCACTCATATACATTATTACCTATGCGCTGATTACCCAACCACGGTCTTTTAAAACGACGACTATTCTTTGATTCACTCTCTTTAGTCTCAACAATAACCATTTGTTTTTTATGCCATAACGCATTTTGGAAAAATGATACTCCAGATACTTCTACGCCTTTTAACCCTATAAAAATAATCGCAAGTGTCAACATCAACCAAATAATAGGACTACTTATCAATAAACATAATACAATGACTACAATACTTACAATTAACTGAAATTGATTAAAAGAATTCCGTTCTTCTTTTTTTAATGCATACAATAAATTCATCACTGCAATCACTAAAAAAACCAAAGCAGCTGGATTTTTAAATAACTGATAGCCTGCTGATACAAACAATAATAATTCGACAATTATAAAGAGTTTCCATGAATTTTTCACGATACTAGCACTCCTCTTTCTCAAAAGTTTAATCCATTTTATTATATCTCGTTCCCCCTATAAATGACAGTCCCAAGAGGACTAACTCACTCTAAGTCTTTAGTATGAGACAAAAAAAGCCTAGGCATGTAGCCTAGACTTTTTTATGATACTTTTACAATTTTAACATTCATATCGCCACCAGGTGTACTAATTGTTACCTCATCATTTAGACGATTGCCAATTAATGCTTTAGCAATTGGTGAATCATTTGAAATTTTCCCTGATAAAGGATCTGCTTCAGCACTTCCAACGATGATATATTCTTCTTCATCGCCATCTGGAAGTTCCATAAAAGTAACTGTTCTACCAATTGTTACCTCATCCGTATCAGTATTGTTGTTGTCAATAATTTGTGCAAAACGAATCATATTTTCTAAAGTTGTGATACGCCCCTCTGTAAAAGCTTGCTCATCTTTAGCTGATTCATACTCTGAATTCTCTGACAAATCACCAAAACTACGTGCAATTTTAATACGTTCAACAATTTCTTTACGTTTAACCGTTTTTAATTCTTCTAATTCTTGTTCTAATTTAGCTTTTCCCTCAATTGTCATTGGGTATACTTTTTCTACCATGTTTCTGCTCCTTTAAAAGACACAATTAATATAATATGAAGAGCTTTCCCAATAGAATTGGAAAAGCTTCCATAATTTTTACACCACAAAGGTTACCATGTCTTATTATAATTGTAAATAGCCTATTTTATATAATTAGATCTATTTTACTTTTTTTTATCAATATATTCTTCTTTTAACTTCAAATGTTCTTCATATGTTTCAGCAAAATAAACTTTATGTGTTGTTATATCCGCTAAGAAGTATAAATCTTTATTATCATCCGGGTTAAGTACAGCATCAATTGCTTGCTCACTAGGGTTATTAAACGGTCCCGGTCCAAATCCTTTATTCACATATAAATTATATGGGGAATCAACCTGTGTATCCTTATTTGATAAATGAACCTTATGAACATCCATCGCATAAATAATTGAAATATCAGATTGTAGAGGCATTCCCTCTTCTATACGGTTTAAGAATACTTTAGCAATCTTACGTCTATCTGATTCTTCTACCCCTTCTTTTTCAACTAATGAAGCAAGAGTCAATAACTCTTGTGTTGATAAATGACTCTCTTCTTGTTTTGCTTTCTTAGTAGCCATAACAGAAGCTGTCTTACCAACCATTTGGGTGATTAGATCTTCAATACCATTCTCTTGGTAATAATTATATGTTGCAGGGAATAAATAGCCCTCTAAACGATATCGAACACCCTTTGATTTTTTGACACTTTCTAATAAATCAGGATATTTCTTATACAGTTTTTCAAATAATTTTTCATCTTTTGCTACTTTTATAAAGTCTTCTTTAGGAATTTTAGTTTTTTCTTCAAATTTCTCAGCAATTTGGTACAACGAGTCGCCTTCTGGAACTGTAATTCTTGCATCTGCTAAATTTTCAGCTTCATCCGAACCACCTTGTTTTAGTAATTCAGCAATTTCATTCAATTCCATATCCGGTGACATTTGATAATAGCCGCCTTTAAAATCTGTTAAATTATTTGTTTTTACAAAATAATTAAACACTAAACCACTCTTAATAACTTTTTTCTTTTCTAATATAGAGCCTATCCCTTTATTACTAGTTCCAATAGGTATTTCAACTTGAACAAGCTCTTTATTGTCCTTATCTAAAGGTTTAAGACCCGCTTGCCAATAACGGTAGAAGACTAAGCCAAATACCATTAAAATGACGACCAAGGCAGAAATAACCATAAATACAATTTTTTTAACCAGTGACGATTCCTTCTCTCTCGCTTCTTTTCTCTTTTGACTCTCTAAAACTAAATCATCCTGACCGATTTCAGAATTATCTTTATCAAAACCTTGTTCTTCACTTTCATATTCTCCAAGAATCTCATCGACATCCTTAAAATTACTTGTTGGAGGAATGACATACTCATTAGGTTTAATACTCTCATGAAGTGTTGTTGATAATTTTTCATCGGTATAAGGCACTGTCACTTCTTTATTTTCAACATTATTATTTGTTTCAGCTATAGAAGGAATAGTTTCAACTTCTACTTTCTTATCAGATACCTCATTCTGCTCTATAGGCTCTTCAAACTCTTCTACTTCTTCAACCTCTTCTACACTCACGTCAGGAACAACTAAAGTGCCCTCTTTAGTTTTATCCACTTCTAACTCATTTTCATCTATTTCAATATCTTCATCTTTAACTTCTTCTGAAACAGTTGGCTGGTCATATCTATGTTGTGACATCGCACCTAATACTTGATCACGTATACTAGGCTCTTTGATTTCATCAGCTTTTTCATTTTGGTTTAAACTTTCTTTTTTATCCAAAATGCAACCTCCTTAATCTAAAACTTATGTTCCATAACTTAGACTATTATACACGATTACACTCTAAATTAAAATCTTTTAAAAAAAAAGTAAGATTACTTTAAATTATAAAGTAATCTTACTTTTTTTTATGCTAAAGCTCCCATAGGATCCCATGGATCTAGTAGGGTAACATGATCATCTTGAACAACTTTTTTTAATTCTTCGGATAAAAATTCTTTTCTAACTACAATTTGATACGTATATTCATCCATCCAACTGTCACTCATTACAAAATAACCTTTTGTTCCGACTTTATCTCCCCAACTATTTTCAACTTTCCATTTAGTGGGGTGATTATCTACAATATTCACACCTGTTAATACCATAGCATGTGTCATTAAACTTTCACCATAATCTAATCGTTCGGCCTTTGTCATTGAAAAATCAACACTCAATGTACTGTCCACATCATAAATATCGGTTGCCATAATACCCGTATCTCGTGTTGAAGATTGACCTACATCACAACCATACCAAACGGACTCCCCTGCTTTTAATTGAGTAATAGCTAACTCCTTAAACGTTGGCATATCAACATTTAAATGACGAACTTCTTTCCCTCCAACAACATTACCTAACATTTCTACAGTATACATTTGATTATATGGCTTATCGGCTGTCGGTGCATTGATGACACTAATATACTCATTTAAATCTTCTCCAATGAATTTATCATAAAATGATCGAGGCGTTAATCCTTTCTCTATATGGTACTCATTATCTGCATCTCGATACTCATAATCAAATTCTGTAGGGGGTGTTCCTAAAGAAGTTGCTAAAATGGAGTATATCCCTGCTAACATCTTTTTTTTTTCTTCTTGAAGTTGTTCTTCATTAGCATTTTCTGAAACTAGCTGTCTTAATCTAATAGCATCTTTTCTCATTTTTTTATTTAAATAGGTATTTAATACTCCTGAAGCAGAGCTACTATGTGTTTCTGGCATTACTTCTTTTGGTACAATACCATATTTTTGTATAAGTGCAACTAGCATATCCCATTGCCCACCATCTTGTTGTGGTGTTTGAAGAAGAAATGAAACTTTACGGCTTGTCAGTTCTTCACCAGCTGTACCTAAAATATTTTCATAAAAATAATTTGCTTTTTCAAATTTATCCCAAAAGAATGTGTAATTTTGAGATAATTCAAAATCCTTCATCTTAAATTTCATTGCAATATCATGACGGAAAGTATTTAATGCTGCAAACATCCAACAACGACCACTTTGCTTTTGATTCGACACATTTCCTGTCTCTAAATCAATCGAAAATACAGGGGTATTTAACACTTTTGAATAGTGATTTTCTGACGGTTCTAAAATACCATTTTTTATAACTGCTCGTTGACTGTTTAGACGTTTTTTACATTTACCAAAATCTGAAGCAAATTCTTCAATCTTATTAAATTCAATCTCTTTACTCACATTAAAACTCCCTTTCATTGATCCATAATAATAGTACAAATTCATTTTACCCCTTTTAATTATCAGACTCCACTAATAACACTTCCTTTACCTTGACAAATTTCTAATCCGCCTATATATTAATAGTAATTACATAAGCCACCTTAGCTCAGTAGGTAGAGCACTACCATGGTAAGGTAGGGGTCGCCGGTTCAAATCCGGCAAGTGGCTTTTAAAAAAAAGGAAGAGCTTAAGCTCTTCCTTTTTTTAATAATACTTATTTTTAGATAAAAAAAGACACTATATAATA